>CAYWCR010000043.1:9991-35736 GCA_964456825.1 uncultured Bacteroidales bacterium | reverse complement strand
CAATTTGAAAATCTTGCTGATTGTAGAGGACTACTGTTTTTAACCTTTTTCCATCGGGACGCAGACGGTATTGCTTATTGGAATCCCATTTTAAACCCATTTCATCCAGCAGGGTATTTGCCTCATCAATATCGTAATGAGAAAAATAGGTTTGCCACCTGGGATCAAAAAATGAAACACTTGGATCAATGGTAGCCTGACATTCTTTCGCCAGACCAAAATATAGGGTATCATTTATTTTTTTTCTGTTTATGGCCACCGACATTGCTTTGCGAAACCTCAAATCATTATATATTTCCCGGAGGATAGGATCTTTATGATTTAAATTGAATGAAAACATACATTCCGAAGCATTGGAAATCTTCCATTTTTTAATGTTAAAATCAGCTATCTTTTCATTCCTTTTATAAATAAAAATCTGAGAAAGAACGGTTTTCCCGATAGAAACACCTCCGGTGGCAACTCTTGCTTCGCGGAGTTTACGGTCTTCCACTACTGACATATAAATCTTATCGATATAGGGCAATTGGTTACCTTTCTGATCTACTTCTGCATAGTAAGGATTTCGCTCATAAACATCATGCGTAGTTTGTGTTGAAATCCTTACCCAAGGAGCAATATTTGGTTTTCCTGCATGGGGCCGCATATACTCTTCACGCTCTTTGTATAGTTGGAACCAGGTTTGGTAGCCATAGGATCTTGCAAGTTCATTTGCCTTGGGGTTGAAATCAATATGGAATTGTTTCATATAGTGAGCCGGCTGACCAAAAAAACTGGCAAAACTCATGTATTCATGGGCGCTCATATTGATAAGTGGCCGGAAAGGTCCGGTAAATGAAATGCTGAACACCCATTTGCTGATTTTCTCGAATACAGCATATTTCTGACCTGTTTTCCAGGTATTTCTTGGGCCTTCGGGATACAATTCTTTGTTATTCTGCTCATGCTCCCACCACCAGATAATGTCATCGGCTGTAAATTCAACACCATCAGACCATCTCAAACCTTCCCTGATATAGAAAGTGAATATTGTATAATCCTCATTATGTTCCACTTTCTCACACATGTGCGGTATTATAATTTTACCCTCATTGTCGGTTTCCTGGGGTGCCACGATCAATGCCCCGTCCAGGAAAAACCGGCCGCCCTGGGTTTCAGCATCATCGTACAGCGTTCCGCCATAGGTGCCTATTGAATTGACTATCCTGATAAATGGTTTTTTGGGCAACCGTTTATCTACAGGAGGCAACTCACCTGCTGCCACTTTTTTTGCCAGCATGGGAGCTTCTTTATAAACAGCATTATCTGTCGCTGAGAATTGGTTGCTCAGTTCGCCATCACCGGCTGTACTTAATTCTCGGGTCCGAGATTTTTTTTCTGGATGCCTCGATATGCAACCTAGCAGAACTATATTAGCCGATGCCATTAACGATCTTGAGAGAAAGACACGTCTGGATAAATCCTTTTTATGGGTCATTTGTTTTGAACTTTTAATGATACCAAATAGTCTTCATCCTTTTATGGTATTGTCAAATGCTGCTTTCTCTAGAATTGAATTGAAAAAAATATATCCCTGGAACGAATTAGTAAATAAAAACACCTCATCATTGGTTCCTTAAATAATTATGCTGAATAAACCTGATCTCTTAAATTCTGCAGGAATTTCAGTGTTTTTTCAGATTCTAAACGATAGTTAAACTGTTCGCCATCAGTAGAAATCCAGGGATGAGCAGAAGAAACGGTGCGTTCGTAACCCATATCACGTAATACCCTGAAAATATGCAAGATTTTTTCTGTGCAATTTCCAACATTAGGCTGATAGGTCTCTCCCTGAATATGAACATGCAGGCAGTAATCCGGCTCAAGGGCGATATCCTCAAAAGGCTGATTGATCGCGATAAAATAATTCAAGTCAGCCATTAACTTTATTGATTTTTTGTTCAATCGTTTTACAAAGTCGATCCCGTCCCGGTAGGTTGGAAAAACTGTATCGGGATTAGCCGTAGGTTCCAACGCGATTAGTATGCCATACTTTTCAGCATACATGGATACCATTTCGCAATAATTTAATGCCAGGTCCATGGCTTTGTTTTTTGAAGTCCGGCCAACAGGAAAAAAATTTCCCCAAACACCGGCAACTTCACAACCAATTTGTGCCATTCTTCTGCAAGCTTGTTCAGCCTGCCTCTCTAATTCTGCAACATCAGTGACAGTATCTCCTGTAACCCGTTCATCCCACAACCAATGGCTGGTAGCCGCCCATGGAGGCTGATTCCAGGTTAACATTTCCATTCGTTTATTCTCCCACACGTCGTCTTTATCGTATGGCAACAGCAGTTCTGTAATCGGTATTTCAGCGGTATCCCATCCTGGTGCCAGTTCCAATGGCGGTTTCATGGTAATATTATCTATGTTAAGGCCTAATTTGAACTGCTTTGCCATACTTTTATTGTTTTTTTTGTTTTTTATTCAGCATATACCTCTGCACGGAGATCCTGCATGTATTTAAGTGTCTTTGCGGTTTCTGCTGTCAGATCGAATGCACCGCTTCCTGTATTAATCCATGGGCAGGCACATGAAACAGCGCCTTCGAATTTAGTTTCCCGAAGTACTTTAAAGAAGGCCTTGTGAATATCACGTATACCCCCTACATTGGGCTGAGCACCTTCCGGAGCGCTGCCAGCAACATGGCAATGCAGATTATATTCTGGCGCTTCTTTTATTACATCGAACGGTTCCTTGTTTTTTATGAAATAGTTTAAATCAGCCATCACTTTTACCTGTGGATGGTTGACTTTTTTGGCAAAAGCCAATCCTTCAGCATACGTTGGAAACCAGGTGTTTTTGTTTGCCATGGGCTCCAGGCAAATTCTCATATGGTATTCCTTAGCCGTATCTCCCAGTAAATTTGCGTACCGGAAAGCCTGGTCCATTTGTTTTGTTTCGGAATACCCCGCTATTTTAGGGAAGAACAACCCGTAAACGCCTGCTGTTTCAACGCCTAATTCCGACAACCGGCAAAGTATTCTTTTTGTCCAGAATTCAAGCAATTCCCAATCCGTATCAGGAGTTGTGCATGGTTTATCCAGCCAATGGCTTGATACCTTAATAGGGGGCAATCCCCAGGAAAGGATTTCTTTCTTTTTTTCGGCCCATTCCGCATTAGTCGATATTGGGTCTATCATTAATCCGGCAGGTATTTCTGATCTCTCAAAACCCGGAGCAATTTTTGTGGGATCCATAATGGGTGAATCGCCAAACAATACACTGATTTTAAACATGTCTGATTTCTTAAATTGTTAATAATAATTGATTTGATTATGAAAAAACTGATCCAAAATTATCCTCTGTACAGGCTCTTTGTATGTACTATTGTCTATAAAAAATGAACCATCGTTTTAAAAACACTTTCTACTTATATTATGACAATCGAATCGATCTGATTAAGTTCATCCTGATTAAATTCTAAGTTTTTTAAGGCTGCAACATTATTTTCAATATGAGAAACCTGGTTGGCACCAACTAATACCGAATTAACTTTTCCCATCCGCAGAACCCACGCTATAGCCATTTGAGCAAGCGTCTGCTTTCTTCGGATGGCGATCTCGTTCAACTTTCTGGCCCTGGCAATTCGTTCTTCCGTTATTCCTGTTTCAGCCAGACTGGCAGCTCTGGAAGCAGGAATTTCATCCAAATAGGTATTTGTCAGGAGCCCTCTTTGCATCGGTTGGAAAGTAATACTCCCGATTCCCTCCTGGATGAGGTAATCCTGTAATCCATTTTCAATCCAGCGGTTGAATATGGAATAACTCGGCTGATGAATCAAACAACGGGCCCCCAGACCATGAAGAATGGCAACAGCCTTTTTTGTCGTTTCCAGATCATAGTTTGAAATACCGATATAGAGTGCCTTACCCTGCCTGACAAATAAATCAAGCGTTTCCATTGTTTCTTCCATCGGTGTTTCGGGATCGAAGCGGTGAGAATAAAAAATATCAACATAATCCAGTCCAAGCCTTTTCAAACTCTGGTCCATACTGGCCACCAGGTGTTTCTTTGATCCCCATTCACCGTAAGGCCCTTTCCACATATCATAGCCTGCTTTAGTCGACACCAGAATTTCATCACGATAACCACCCAATTGTGTACGCAACACTTTGCCAAAAATTTCTTCGGAAGATCCCGGTGGATTCCCGTAGTTGTTGGCTAAATCGAAATGGGTAATACCCAGATCAAAAGAACGGCAAAGGATATCACGACAAGTTGCATAAACATCCGTTTCGCCAAAATGCTGCCATAAACCAACCGAAATAGCAGGCAATTTAAGCCCACTGTTACCTATCCGATTATATTTCATTTCCAGGTATCGATTTTGGCTTGGAACATAATTCATAATATTCTATTTATTTAATTATTAAATGATTAAGTATTTAATATCGCAATCAGCATTTTAACCATCAAAAGAGATTACTTCTCATAATGATTCTTAAAAAGTTATTTACCTTTTATTAAAATCAAGAACAACTGAGCATTTATAAACAGGTTATTCCATAAAGCATATATCCGGTATCGTTCATGGAAGAAATCAAATCAATAGCTGTAATTTCAACTTCGGGCACGGGATTTACCCACGTGTAGCGATATAATTTCAACACCAAACCCAGATCTTGTACTCTTTTATTTGAACCTTCCCAAGCCAATTCTGTGTTGGAAGGAAATATCGACTTTTCCGGATTGAACCACCAATCTTCAACATCTATCTGGTTCTTGATAGTTATTGTTCGTTCCAGATTATTGGCATAGTGTATGACAATTTCAGCAATATCGGTACCCTTTTTGCTTTCCCAGGCTGATGAATGCAAAAAGCACAACGTATCAGCAAATCGATTGACCGGTATTCCGGTTATTTTTTCAGGATAGAGGATGTGAGACTTTTCATAGGAAACATTACTGGCAAGTTGAATAATGCCTCTTACATCGAATTTCACCCCATTGTAATCATTAATACCCGATTGCAATGGAATTTTATTGCCGGGCTTACCATGAATTTCTTCACTCAGGGCAAAATTATAAAACAATCCTAAATCAACATATTTGTTGTCATCTGGCAATTGTCTTGCGTCTATTGTTTGTAATGGTTTTGTTCTTATATTCATCTTATTTATAATTTTTGAATAATCCGGAGGCCGCTCATTATCGAAATCTTCGCTGGTATAATTGATTTTAGTAATTGAATCTCCCCTGAAAATGAGTACTTGTGTTGCACGTCCCTGAATAACGTCTTTATAAGCCCCATCACCTTGTCCCTGAACAACAAAGTGCAATACCGGTTCGGGTTTATCGGTATCTTTTAAATACAAACTGAATTCACAAGGCTCACCAAACCCGCGGTTCATAATCATTACGCTAAGCTGGTCACCATCCTGTGCTCCATAAACAATATAATTGGTATCCGCTGCAATTCCTTTTATAAACGTTCCGGTAAAGTATTTTGCAACAAATTCCATGTGACGGTAGGTCGCCCGTGGGGTCATGTTTGTACCATCGATTAAACTAAAGTCGGATCCCTTACGATCGCCGCCATGTTCAAACATGCTCCAACTGGTTGCGAACTTGGCTTCGTATTCCATGCACCAGCCCAATACAGCACCGAACATCTGTCCGTTTCCCCAGGTGTGTACTTCCGGGCCTCCTTTGGAGTTGTACTCGCCAATACCCCAAATTAAAGCCTCATTGCCTGTGCGGTTATGCAAAGCGTTGACCTCATCAATTTTAGCTTTTGCTTTAACAATGCGGCTAAAAAAATCGTTGGCCCCCTCAACAGCCGGGTCGCCGTCTCCCTGCGGATAACGGTGCCAGGTCAGGCCATCGCAATAATAATAATCCTTACCGGGAACTTTTATGGTAATATCGTTTTTACCGCCAAACAGATCATTGATAGGATCGTTAAGATAGTCGCAGAAATTTGGCCCGTAAATTTTGATGGTTGGGTCAACTGTTTTCATCGCCGCAGCTATGGGTTTGAAATAAGCTTCAACAACTGCCCCAATTGTTGATTGATCAGGACGCCCCGCCTGTAACCAGGGTTCATTTCCAATGTTCCAATATTTGACAGGCGCGATCCCTTCGTGTTTTTCAACATTAAAAAGCCGGACCAATTCAGCAGCAACTTCAGCCGGTTGGTATTGTGATACCTGCAAAACCGGCTCGGCTCCCATGGCCTGAATCTTTTTAATCCATTCCAGAAGTGTTTCATTAGAAGGCAGGTTTTTATCATAAGCAGCACCACCAATCCTGATGGTTTTTACGCCGCAATCTTTGGTGAGATCCCAAACTTCTTTACTCAGCTCGCGGAACCACACATTGGTTCCTACCAGATTAGGACTAATTTGCTGTGCATTTGTGTTATAAGAAATAAATGCATACAGCCAGATAATGATTATTAAAGTAAATGATTTCATGATTATTTGATGTAATGCTTTTTGTTCTTGTCGTTCTGCTTCAATGTTCTGCTTCAATGGATGAATCTGCAAACCGGTAAGAGATTTGGAGAAGACCTATTGAAGTTTTAGTACCACAAACGAATGCGGATTGATCTTCATCTCAAATACCCTTTTTTCAAGGGATGGTTGATTTCTTCCTTGCGGTATTTCCGCTTTCTTGCCCGAAATGACTTCTCCGGTTTGCAAATTAACCACGGTTTGAATAATGGTATCAGTCCGTAAACTAACCTGCACAGTCTTATCAGCAAATGATTCGGCAATAACTGTATTGTTGTCGTAAACAAACAAACTGGTGTATCCCGGAGCTTCAATCAATGCAGGCATATGAGGTGTCAGTATCTCTTTTATTTTTGACAGAACATCCACCGGCATCTGATATAAATCGATTGCATTGTCGGGAATGGTCAGAACATAAAGATTTCCTTTTGAATAACCGCAACGGTGAATAATTGGCCAGCCGTTGGTGGCATCTAACGCGGAAACAATTTCCCAAGAATCGTTGGTGAGGTATTCAATTTGCGGGATGATCATTTCATTCACTGAAAACGAGTGCTGACCTCTTCCGACAACAAATTCCTTTACGGAGGCTTTCGCATCGGTTACCCGAAGCTCAACAATATCGCTCAATCCATTGTCCTGCATGGCTTTCAGAAACCCCGAAGTAACCATGATATCTTTTCCGGCTTGCAGCTGCTTTTTAATTTTCGAAACAATATTTGCATCATATTTAGCTTGTTCGGTCAGGAAAACAATGGGTTCATTTTCCGGAAATACAGGAACAATATCCATCGGTACACCAATCATTCCCATGTAGTTTTGAAGAAATTCTTCACCCAGCGAATGGAATGGTTTATAACTTTTCACACCTACCGGATTTCCGAGCTGTCCCAGAAATTGGTCAACTATTTCGAAGGTATAACCTGCTGCACGCGCGATGGTAGTTGGTTGTACCATTTTACCGTCTTTATCAGCGACAGGTTTCATCATTTCGTCGTAATTGAAACTGGTTGTTTCATGGTTTTGCCAGTCAGCCCTGTCGGTCTTTAAAAGAGGGCGCTGCAATTGCCTGATATCGAAAAGTGTAATTTCCGGAGCTTTGGAAAACAGGGTCAGCCATAGTTGTTCAGCATAACGGTCCATATAGGTCAGTCCACCCGGATCAACCCAGCCACCGCCGTTTTTACCGGGTTTCAGATTATCAAAATACCGGAATATCAAATAGCCCTCGTAAGGCTGCAAGTGCTGGGCGCTTGATGGATCGCGGGTTTCGTTGCCCGTGTAAAGGCCATCAAATAGTTGAGGTTGTGTTTCAAGATTAAATCCACATCCCTGAAAATGATCGTACCAGTTGGGGTATTTGACAACGATTTTTATTTTGGGATTCACTGCCTTTGCCGGATCGATGATCAGGTCCTTTGCTGCTTTGGTCATGAGTTCAAGCCGGAAATCGGTCCAGTTTTTAGTCCCTTTTGCTTTCACACACAAATCGCATTTGCAGTTGGTGAAGAAGAAATCGTCCAGTATTAGCTCATCAAAATGCCGGGCTGTAAATTCAACAACTTCCCTGATCTTTTTGCGGTGTTCCGGATTGGTGTAACAAAATGTTTGATAATTATTGCTTTCATTTACGGTAAGGGTAATCCCTCCTGCTGTTCGAATTCCTTTGCTTTCAAAGAATTTCTTGGCCTTCAGCAAAGTGAGTTCATCAACCAACAGCAAGTCCCGATGCGTTTCCAGGTATACTTTATCCACCTGAAGTTGTCTCGAAATCTCATCCCAAACGGGTTGAATCCAGTTATCATCTCTCATTTTAGCCGTTTCGTAAGCACGGGAGTATATGGCCACTTCAAAGTTTTTGTAACCTTCCTGTGCTTTTATGTGAAAGGATAAAAACACACAGCCTGTAATTGCAAGTGTTCTGATCAATGATGATGGTTTCATCCTTTTCATCTTTTTTGATGATTATTATGTTATTATAGCTTTTTAAACTGACTTCCAATATCCGTCAATTTATTTCCTTCACATCAGGTTCCTGATTTTTTAAATTTTGCTTAAGCCCATACGTGATTTTTTTAACCAAGGAGCCTTTTGAATCGAAAACAAATAGCATTGACGACTGTTTTTCAACCCGGTCGCTTATACTTTTATCAAGGGAGGCATCGGCAATAATCACAAGGGATTTATTTGATTTTCCATTTTTATTCAGTATCATATCGAAATCATAATCCGTGTTTGGGTCCTTGTTCAATACCAAAACACTGATTTGGTCTTTGCTTATGGATCCTATTGTTTTAACGTATTTTTGGGTGGCGGAAGTGATCATAAAATTACCTGTCATATGCTGCGCCATCATCTGGGTGTGATAAAAGCTGGAGCGCGGATAGAATTCCCGGGGCAGTCCAAGGTAACCGAAGTCGGTGCTTACGGCATCAGTTTCACTAATGCACCAGGGGTTCACTGAGAAAGCGCCAAATTGCATTCCGATCCCATATATTTCAGCAATAAACTGCCCGCCAAGAAAAGAAGTGTTGCCGTACCCCGAAATTTCCCTGTCAGGGTTTGCATAGGTAACATTGACTTCTGTAAGCCCCCACATTAATTTCTCATTGCCGGTGCGGTTGTGCTTTTGATCGGCTTCTTCCATCATTTGTTTCAAAAGCTTGGCCTGGTTTAAAATGTTTTCAGGCCCACTAAAAACTACATTGTCTCGGTTGAACTCTCTGCCATTGGGATACCTGTGAAAGGTAAACCCATCAATTAGCCAGGCACCATTTTCTTTTAGCCCGGTTATATCGAGCCTTCCGCCGCATAGATCGCGGTATGGGGCTTCGCGTAATTCGCATTCGTCGAAAATAAATATCTTGATAGTGGGATCTGCCTTTTTCATGGCAGGGGCAATACGCATAATGTATTCATGAACCTGTTCTATGGTTGTACCTTTATTAAGTAATGGTTCGTTTCCGATTGACCAGAATTTTACCTTTTTGTTTCCCGGTTTTGTATAATATTCGACTAATTCCATCGCCTGCAGCGCCGTGAACTTTTCGGGCACCTGCAGGATGGGTTCTGCCCCGATGTTAAGGATTGAATCGATCATTGCCGACAACTTTTGTCGCTCCGGCAAGTGATTGTTATAGCCATTGCCTCCGATCCTGACACTTTTAATGCCGCTTTCTTTAACCTTAGGCCATAAAAGGTGCAGATAGCCTACCCGGGTTCCTTCATCGCCCTGCGCAATCCAATGATTTTGTCCAAAAAGATATGGGCTTATTTCCTGCGCATTTGACCTGGTGTTAAAAGCCAAAACAACAATTGCCAATAAAATTGTACGTCTCATTATTATTACTTTTTATTAATGATTATTAGTATTCGTATAAAATTCTATAGGGTTAAAATCAAATACATTGATGTATACACTCATTTTCTAAACCATACAGCTATTTCAATTAGCTGCATTTGGTTTTAAATTCGGATTGCTGTCCAGATCACCCTGATAAATTGGCAGAAGATACTTATATCCTGTAGGAAGAACCTCATCACCGATATCCCACCGGACAATATCATCCCACCTTTTAAATTCAAAAGCAAGTTCCACCCATCTTTCATGCCGCAATGCGGCTCTTGGATTATTGATGGTGATTCCATTGATGACTGGTGCTGCGGCAATTAATTCTTCAACCGCAGGAATAAAGCCACCGTCCGGATAGAAATCCGTAGTTGTATCAGCCCTTGCCCTGTCGCGGACCATGTTGATATATAGTGCCCAGTCGTCTCCAATAGAAGGGTCCTCAATAAGGCATTCAGCATACATTAAAAGTATATCGGCATATCTCATGATGCGAACATTATCAGGATCATCAAAATGATGGTCCCTGTTGCTCCAATCCCGGCACCATTTTCTCCAAAAGCTCAAACCATTATATATATCCGGAACATATTCCTCATAGGTCTTGGAAATGCCATCAAGATCGGTAAATTTATCCCCGCCTTTTGTCCAAAAGGTTTGGTAAAATCTTGGATCACCATCTTCAAATTCATCAACAATCTTCTGAGTAGGCTTTGCATTCCAGTTTGACATTCCAACCCCCCTGACCATGGTGCATTCACCTTCAATTAGGCTACTCTCTCCTCCAATATCCGTATCAATTCCTTCAAAGTTATTTCCAAAATACAGCAGGTACTGTATTTCAAATAAAGATTCCTCATTATTTTCATTATAATCTGAATGATTATCCCTGAAACTTGGCATCAAGCTGTATTTTCCCAGCTTCTGATCAATGATATCCTTAAATTCTCTGGCTGCATCTGCATACTTTTTTTGAAACAGGAATACTTTCCCCAAATAACCACCAGCCGACCCTTTTGTTGCTCGACCAAGATCATCAGTTCCCCGAAATTTTTCAACCGTTGGAAGTAATTCTTTTGCCGCTGAAAAATCTTTTATAATACTTTCATAACCAACTCCTTTTTCTGCACTCGGGGGATATAAATCGTCAATGGATTTTGGAGCATGTTCAATAATTGGAATCTCTTCGCCGAAATAAAGCATTAGTTGAAAATGATACAAACCTCTGAGAAAGTGCGCTTCTCCCAGCAACCTGTTTTTCAGTTCCTGGTCCAAATCAATCAGTTCAATTTTTTCCAAAGCGGTATTACACATATAAACCCCTTTATATAGGTCCTGCCAGATAGCCTGTACACATTCAGTTGCTGAAGTTACTGTATAATCATCCAAACCTGTCAAAGCCGGTGCCCCAACCTGAAAGCTGGTAAATTCCCCTTCGTCTGCCCTGACGGTATAAGCATGAATTCCCATCCGGTTATAGCCTCCCTGCCGCTGCAAAGCTGAATAGGCTGCATTGATAGCCTGAATCGCCTCAGTTTTATTGGTATAAAATGAACCTGATGTAATTTTATTCGGATTTGATTTTTCCAAAAAGTCCTCTTCACAAGCATAAACGAAGAACAGGATAATGCCTGAAATGAATAATGATATTGCTTTCATGACCCTTTTGACTTATTCGTTATTAAAATGTAATTTGTAATCCCCCTATGATAGTCCTGGGTTGGGGATAATATCCGTTGTCAATCCCTCTTACAAGGTTAATTCTTGGATTAGCCTGGTCATCAGAATCGCCGATCGGGGCTGAACCAATTTCCGGATCATAACCTGTGTATTTTGTAAATGTCAATAAATTCTGGGTTGTAAAATATATCCTTAATTTCGAGATTTTTAGCCTGGATGAGATTGATTCGGGTATGCTGTAACCCAGTGTAAGTGTTTTTAAACGAAGATATGAGCCATCTTCAAGAAACCTGTCTGACCCTTTTAATGCATTTTTATTGGGGTCTTTTAATATCGCCCTCGGAACATCGGTATCTGTATTTACAGGATAGTATTCAGTAATCTCCCTGCCATCTTCCGTAGTTGTCGTAATATATACTTCTTCAGCCCGGTACCGGTCCAGGGTTTTAACAGAACCATTCCAAACGCCAAACATACCTTCCGTCCAAACTCTGTTTTCATTATATATTTTGTTCCCATAAACACCCTGAAAAAATAGATTCAGATCAAATCCCAAATAATCTGCAGTAAGATTAAGGGCATATTCATATTTGGGTATCGGACTTCCCGCAAATTCTCTGTCTTTGTCGTTTAATATATTATCACCATTTAAGTCTTTGTATCGTACATCCCCGGGTTTTGCCATACCCTGAAAATAGTAAGTATCGACCTTGGTGGGTCTGATGATGGTATAATAGGGCTGATTATATACGACCCACTGACCTTTTGCATTTTTATAGGCGTCATTTGTTTGAAATAATCCATTGGTTCTGTACAAATAAAAGGATCCGATCGGTAAACCAACATCTGTTATTGAAATGCCGCTGGTTTGGGTCTCAACTCTTCCTGTAATAATGGGTATTCCTCCTTCGCCCAGGCTTAGGACTTCATTGTGCAGATACCCGAAATTTCCGGTTACAGCGTAGTTGAATTTGCCATCGTATTTTTTATACGTTATAGAAAATTCAAATCCCCTGTTTAACACACTGCCTGCATTTTGATAAGGTACCTGATCAACCAATCCTGCAGATTTGGGTATCGTAAGCTGTATCAACATATCTTTTGTTTTTTTATTATAATAGTCTGCGGTCAGGTACAATTTGTTCTGCAAAATCCCGACATCAAGACCGATGTCGGTCATTACTGTTGTTTCCCAATGGAGGTCGGCATTGGCAAAATTGTCCGGCGCAATGCCGATAACCAGTTTATTATTGAAATTATACCTGAAATATGAGTTAAGTGAAGATTCATATCCATAATCCCCGATATCCTGGTTACCAATGGTCCCATAACTTGAACGTAATTTCAGATCAGAGACAATTGTTGAACCAGCCAGAAAGTTTTCTTTGGAGATCCTCCAGGCAGCAGATACAGATGGGAAAATGCCATAACGGTAATTGGAACCAAATTTTGAAGAACCGTCTCTTCTGACATTAGCCGTAAGCATATATTTGTCTGCAAATCCATATTCAATCCTTGCCAATTGTGAAAGCAATCCCGATTCATATCGCTGACCATCATTCATAATGTTGGTAAGACCGGCATGCAGGCTCATGTCACTGGAAGAAAAACCAGTTCTTGAAGCAAATATGTATTTGTTTGCCCTTTGTTCGGCCGTATAGCCTATTAGAGCAGTAATGGAATGTTTCCCGAAATCCCTGGAATATGACAAGGTATTCTCAAAAATGATACTTATTTTATTCTTATGGGTAATGTCAAGTGAGGTCTGTCCAACTCCTCCTGCATCACCCATTTCATGTGCCTTTAGCAGGTACGATTGTTCACCGTTTATAACATCCACCCCTAAACGGGAAATAAAATTCAATCCCTTCAGGATTTCAAGATCTCCATATATGTTCCCAAGGATTTCAATATTCTTATCAATACCAATATGAGTATTGGCAACGCCGACAGGATTAGCGCCATCATGACCGTCCTCATTACTGGGACCAGCAAACCCTTCCAGATTCGCTGAGTCATAAATTGGCATTGTAGGGGTCATTTTTAATATTTGTTCAATTTGCGACCGGCTACCGGAAGAGGGTTCATTTTCTTTATTATCGTATGACAAAGCAAGGGATTCACCTATTTTGAATCTTCCAAATTTTATGTCATTATTCACCGTGGCATAATACTTTTTATAACTGGTGCCTATCATAATTCCATCCTGCGAAAAATAGCCCATCGAGAGGAAATGATTATTGCTTTCATTACCGGCCGAAAAGGAAAGTGAATATTTTTGAATGGGTGCAGTTCTGAACATAGCATCCTGCCAGTCCGTATTATATTTTGTGTTATAAGGGTCTCTCGTCACAGCCGGTCCTTCCGCAGCTGCGTTATAATTGGTTTCGTTGGCAAGTTTGCAGTAATCTTCAGCGTTTAAAAGATCCATAAGCCTCCAGGCAGATTGAACACCATAATAGTAATCAAAAGACAGCTGAGGCTTTCCGGGTTTCCCTCTTTTCGTGGTAATTAAAATGACCCCGTTAGCACCCCTGGATCCGTAAATAGCAGCTGCGGCAGCATCTTTTAATATTTGAACCGATTCAATATTATCCGGAATGATCGAAGATGTTCCTTCAGCCGGAATACCGTCAATGATTATTAGAGGATTCGTATTGTTGACTGATCCGGCACCTCTTATTCTTATGACAGCCCCTTCACCAGGGGCTCCTCTGTTTCCGGTTACGGATACCCCTGCCGATAATCCCTGCAGCGCCTGCTGAAAGGTTGCAACGGGCTTACTTGCAAGTTGTCCTGGTGTTACAACAGCAATGGAGCTTGATAAATCAGCCTTTTTTTGTGTACCGTAACCCACTACCACAAGTTCGTCAAGTGCCATAATGTCCTCAAACAGGCTAACGTTGATTATTGATTGCCCATTCACAGGAACGGTTTTACTTAAAAAACCGATATATGAAAATCGTAAAACAACGTCAGGTTCAGGAACCTCAATTGTGTAACTACCATTCAAATCAGTTACGGTTCCGACCGTGGTGCCTTCAATAATAATATTAGTGCCGATAATTGATTCACCTGTACTGGCATTTGTAACTATACCGGTAACGTTCAGAACCTGTGCACATGTAAGCTGGATGAAAAGAAAAAATGAAAAAAGGGTGAAGAATAATTTTCCAGGTCTCATCTTTTGAAACTTATTCGTAATAAAATTTTTCATATGCATTTGCTTTGAATTAATTAATACCTGCAAGGAATCCCAAAGTGTGTCATAAAACTATTTTAATTAAAATTTCACGTTGTGAACTATAGTTTTTTTTTCATTCAATAGGGTTTAAAAAACCTATTGACTAAGAAAAAATAATCAGGGAGTTTGATGCTGTGTCGATGTGACTGCATATGGGATGGCCGGACGAGGTTCTCGCAGAAAAACCCGGGGACTGATCGAAAAGAAAATACAAAAATAAACCAAGGCTATCGCTTATTTTCAAACGCGAATTCCCTGGGCGATTTACCGAATTGATTGGTAAAACATCGTGTGAAATAAGATTGACTGCTGAATCCAACCGAATAAGCAACTTCGGTTATATTAAATTTCTTTTGAAGGAGCATCCTGGTGGCCTTTTTAAGCCGGATATTTCGAATAAACTCATTTACAGATTGTCCTGTCAGTGCTTCAACTTTAATATAAATCAACGATCGGCTTATATGTAACCTTTTGGCTATGAAATCAGCATTGATTTTTTCATATGTAATGTTCTCAAGAACAATGTCAATAATAGACTGGATTAATTTTTTATCTGAATCATCAGTGCCTTCATGGTCAAAATTAAGACTTGTACTGTTCTTGAATTTCTGATGAAGTTCAAATCGTGAATTGAGTAAATTATTTATTCGGGTCTTTAAAACAACACTGTTGAAAGGTTTAAATATATAGTCGTCAGCTCCTGAACAAAGTCCTTCAATTTGCTTTTCCTGTGAGTGTCTGGCTGTAAGCAAAATAACAGGCAGATGGCTGGTTCGATCATCCGATTTAATGTTTTTACAAAATTCAATCCCGTCCATATTCGGCATCATAATATCACTGATAATTAAATCAGGATTATTGAAAAATGCCAATTTCAATCCCTCATCTCCATCCTTTGCCTGTATAACGTCAAAGTTCTCAAGTAATTCATTCCGCAGGAACAACCTTAAATCATTATCATCCTCAACCACCAGGATTTTGCGTTTACCAGGTATGGATTTCCCCTCGATTATTCGATCAATGGCATCATTTAACAGATCAGTTTTTTCAACATCATGTCCAGGTGTTTCAATCGTTTCAGCTTTTCTTTCTTCGGTTTTCTGTTCGAGAATTGGAATTTTAATGCTGAATTCAGAACCTTCGAATTCTTTTGACTTTACTGCAATCTCACCCTGATGCAACTCAGTCAGCTCTTTTACCAGCGTTAGCCCGATTCCCGTTCCTTCGTATTTCCCGTGCCCATTTCTGGAAACACTATAAAATCTGTCAAAGATCTGAGAAATATCTTTTTCAGGAATTCCAACACCTGTATCCTTGACAGTCATAATAATATACGGCTTATTAGTATTAGAATATGTTACCTCATTAATTCTTTCAATAGAGAGCGTTATTTGGCCTCCCTCAGGCGTAAATTTAAAAGCATTCGATAACAGATTCGTAATTATTTTTTCAATTTTATCGGCATCAAAAGACATCAATTGTGAATCAATGCTTGTTCTAAAATCATAACTTATCTTTTTCTGATGAGCCATTAAGCTAAATATTGACCAGGTTTTTCTGCAAAAATCCACTATATCACCTTCAGAAGGTTCAAGGATCAGACTGCCTGCTTCAAGTTTTCGATAATCCAGGAGTTGATTGACCATTCTTAACAATTTGTCACTATTGTTTTGTATTAATTTTAAGAGGTCTCTTTGCTCTTCCTGCCTAAGTTGACTGATTGAGCCAATTAACTTCTCAATGGGCGCTTTAATTAATGTCAGCGGGGTCCTGAATTCATGTGATATATTCGTAAAAAACCTCAATTTCATAATATTTGCTTCCTGAACGGCTTTAATAGCATTTTTTTCAGACAATAATTCATTTTTCAGCTGCTCACGATTAATGATTGACCTGCGGAACAGATACAGCATGGTAAGGATGAGAATGAAATATAAAAAGTAAGCCACAGTTGTTCGCCATAAAGGAGGTTTTATCGTAATTTTAACTGATGCTCCTTTGCCGCCGGAAAGTTGATTTCCATCCGTGGTTGTAACGCGAAAAGTATAATCACCCGGAGATAAATTGGTATATGTTGCAAATCGCTTATCCCCAACGAAATTCCAGTTTTCATCGAAGCCTTCCATGATGTAGGCATACTCTGCAGTCTCATCGTTCCTATAATCCAGTGCTGCATATTCAAAACTTATAACCGATTGTTTATAGGACAACTTGATTTCTTCAGTATAAAGTATCGATTTTTTCAGCGGAGAGCCTTCATCAACTTTTTGAGATTTATTAAATAATTGAAAATCTACGATATATATGTTTGGTGTTGAATTCAGTTCATCCAGGCTGTCGGGTTTAAACCGTACAAATCCATTTGTCCCTCCAAAATACATTTCACCTTCAGAAGTTTTATGGCACAAACGTTCTGAAAATTCCTGGTTTTCCAATTCCCGGTTGATTTTGAAGTTTTTGATTCGCTTTGATTCGGGATTAAATTTTGTAATACCCTGGTTAGAACAAAGCCATAAATTACCAAATTTATCTTCAAGGATACCCTTAACACTGGTGGGTAAAGAGTATTTTTCACTGTACCGTTCAAATATGATTTTTCCATCCCGTTCAATTGTCCGGTCCAGTCCTTTGGAACTACCTATCCAGATATTCTTTTTTGAATCTTCAAAAAGGACATAAAGATAATTCGAGCTCAAAGTATTGATATCGTCATTATTGGATAGAAAAGCATGCACTTTTGAATCGAACATATAAAGCCCCAGATAGGATAGTATCCAAATTCTTTTTCTGCTATCTTCTTTCATTGAGACTGCATATGGTACGC
This sequence comes from uncultured Bacteroidales bacterium, assembly GCA_964456825.1. GTDB lineage: Bacteria > Bacteroidota > Bacteroidia > Bacteroidales > UBA10428 > UBA5072. The sequence continues at coordinate 18,139 of CAYWCR010000043.1, read as the reverse complement.
TTAAAATTTCCTTATTAAATCGGCCAGGCGAATTAGTGCTGTAAAAAGACTTCGTTGTTGGATCGTAAACAATAATACCTTCCTTTGAATGGGAAGCCAGCCAAATATTACCTTTTGAATCGGGCCCCAAATCTGTGATATGTAATATTTGCTGATTCCTGTCCAAGGGTGAATTATTCATCAGATTGGAAAACCTGCCACTTTCTTTATTGAAACTATACAAACCGATTCTTAGTCCCGTGACAAAAAGTGAATTATCGGAATTGTTTTCAATGGCCAGGATGCAAGGTGCAATATAATCTGCAGGTAAATGATATCGTGTAAATTTTCGTTCCTTTGGATTAAACTTATTGAGTCCTCCATCTTCTGTGCCAATCCATAAAAATCCATCTTTGTCTTCGTGAAATGCTCCAATTTTATTACTGCTAATACTATTAATATCCAGCGGATCATGTGTGAAATATTCAAATTGTTTGTTTTTATAACTAAAATAGCTTACTCCACCTTCCAGTGTTGAGAACCAAACAGTCGAACTTTTATCTTCATAAATACTCGTTATAATATTGTTCAATATACTGACGCTACTTTCTTTTGTGAATGACGTAAAATCATCTGTTTTAGCATTATATAGATTGACTCCTTTGTTTTCAGTACCTATCCAGATATTCTTTCGACTGTCCTCAAAAATAACTGAATAATTGTTGCTGTTTATGCTACTCTTTACATGATTGTCTGGTTGGTATAATTTGTAATCCCCTGTATCCAGATTTATTTTGTACAGGCCGGTTTTAGATCCGATCCACAAAAAACCTTTTGAATCAAAGCAAATAGGGTTATTATGGTTGAAAATTTCTTGATCTAAATCCTGAGAATAAACCTCAAACCTTTGTATTACTTCACTCTTAAGGTCCATTATAAAAAAACCCAAGTCACTTTGTATGAATATTTCATCTTTATTGAGTTGAATTATCTCTCTTATATCCGGAAGAGTTGTCAAATTATCAACCGGAAAGGAATACCTCCTGAAATTATTGTTTGTCGGATTATATTTTGCCAATCCTGAATGAGTCCCAATCCATATGTTATTCTTTCCATCTACATGAATACACCTGACCACCATCCCGGGAATCGAGCTTTCGTCTTCATCAATCATACCGTATCTGTAAAATTTTTCTTCCCTGGTGCTATATTTAACTACTCCGGCGTGATTGGTTCCAATCCATATATTCTTAGAACTGTCTTCTGCAAGACACAGAAGAAAATTATTGGGGAGAGAATTCAGATCATCATTATAATTCTTAAAAATGTCAAATTTGTAGCCATTCCATCTGTTTAAGCCATCGCTTGTTGCAAACCAGATGAAACCGTTGCTGTCTTCAAAAACTGCTCTTACTTCGTTGCTTGAAAGCCCATCCCTGGTTGATAGATGTTTAAACTTGATGTTGAAATGCTGACCATATGAAATCGATGAATAAGAAAAAAGAAGCATACCCATAATCAATGCGATCCATGTTTTATAGTAATACGTTCTCATACTTAATCGCCTCCCCATAATCAGTCCTTCAGACATTCCCTTATTATTACGATAAAGATTATATTGATTACCTGTTTCTATAATCGCTTATTTTCAATTCTTAACAAAGATGACCTAAATTAATTGTTTTTATAATGAGTTTTAAAAGCTATCAATTAGTATTTTTGTTAAAATTCATTATTATTGAAATTATTTAAAAACAACAATATAAAATAGGTTACCCATGGAAATAAATTATCAGGAACGCTTTGCCGTTCACATTGACGATTTCAGGCATTATACCACAGAACAGGTCAGAAAGCACTTTTTAATGCCGGATATTATGCAATCCGGAAAGATCAGCATGGTTTATTCACACTATGACCGCATGATAGTGGGAGGAATAATACCGGTAAAGAGATCCCTGAAACTCGAGCCGATCGACCTGTTGAAATCCGATTATTTTCTGGAAAGAAGGGAACTGGGAATCATTAATGTCGGCGGAATGGGAAAGGTAACGGCCGACGATAAAGTATATACCCTTAAATATAAGGAGGCTCTTTACCTGGGCAGGGGAACAAGAAAGATCATCTTTGAAAGCGCTGATCCCTCAAAACCCGCACATTTCTATGTGAATTCCGCTCCGGCGCATGCTGCCTATCCCAACAGGCATGTCACACTTAAGCAGGCTGAACGGGTGGATTTAGGCTCGCTGGAGACTTCCAATGCCCGCAGGATTAATAAATTGCTTATACACTCAGTGGTTAAGACCTGCCAGCTCCAGATGGGAATGACCGAGCTTAAACCGGGCAGCGTTTGGAATACCATGCCCTGTCATTTACATTCCCGGCGCATGGAAGCTTATTTTTATTTTGAGGTACCTGAACAACAAGCAGTATGTCATTTCATGGGGCATCCCTATGAAACACGTCCGGTATGGATGACCAATGAACAGGCCGTGTTATCGCCACCCTGGTCGATCCATGCCGCTGCCGGTACATCCAATTATTGCTTTGTCTGGGGTATGGCCGGTGAAAACCTCGATTATGATGATATGAATAAATATCAGCCGGGTGATCTGAAGTAGAAGAAGGCATAAGGCATAAGGCATAAGGCATAAGGCATAAGGGATAAGGCAGAAAGCAGAAGGCAAAAGGCAAAAGGGAAAAGAAAGATCAAGGAGAAAATGGAAACTTAATGACTGCAGGACCGCAAGACTGCGAGACTACAAGACTACAAGACTGCTATTAGTTTAATAGTTTAACAGTCTAACAGCCTGCCTGCCGGCAGGCAGGTCTAACAGTCTAACATCTGAAAATTATTAAACCTAACAAATAGAAGATTATGGCATCTGATTTATTTGATCTTACAGGAAAAATTGCTCTGGTGACGGGCGGAACCCATGGCATTGGTATGGCAATAGCAGTTGGACTGGCCAATGCCAGTGCAAAAATTGTTGTGAATGACCTGTCGGCGGAGAAGCTGGAAAGTGCTAAGAAAGAATATAAAACAAAAGGGGTAGATGTGCATACATACCTCTTTGACGTGACAAAGGAAGCAGAAGTCGACAAGGGGATCACGACCATTGAAAAAGAAGTGGGCCCGGTTGATATCCTGGTGAACAATGCCGGCATCATCAGACGAATTCCGTTGCTTGAAATGGAAGTCTCAGAATTTGAACTGGTGATGAAAATAGACGTTACCGGTCCCTTTATCATGTCAAAACGTGTAGTGAAAAGCATGATCGCCAACGGGAAGGGAGGCAAGATCATCAACATGTGCTCGATGATGAGCGAGGTTGGCCGTCACGGTGTGGGCGCTTATGCTGCAGCCAAGGGCGGATTAAAAATGCTTACCAAGAACATGGCCCTGGAATGGGCCAGGCATAATATTCAGGTTAACGGCATAGCTCCCGGGTATATAGCCACGGAACAAACCGCTCCGATCAGGGTGGAAGGCCATCCTTTCAATGAACTGATCATGACCCGCACTCCCATGAGCCGTTGGGGTGAACCCGAAGAATTGCAGGGGACTGCGGTATATCTTGCTGCTAAAGCCTCGGATTTTGTTACCGGCATACTGGTTTATGTTGACGGTGGCATGCTGGCTACACTCGGAAAAACAAAACTGGAAGAATAACGGCTAAAATACAAGGCTATGAAAAACATACTGGTGATATTGTCCCTGGCCATTATTGGCTTGAATTCCTGCAAGGATGAAAAGCCTGGTCTGTTGCTGGTGAATGAAAGTAAATACGACTTTGTGGATGAGCCCTTGTCATTGGCAAAGAATGCCCTGGTGGGACTCATTGGTGCCATACCCGAAGATAAAATCCCCATGCCGGTTTCGGCAGGAGGCGATACGATCTCTTTTCAGCTGGATGACCTGGACGGAGATAGTTTATGGGATGAGATATTTTTTATCGTTTCATGCAAGCCAAACAGCATAGAGAAAATATATTTCACCTACATTGACAAATCAGCAATGCCTTTATTTTCCAAAAAGTCTAATGTGCAATTTATTAAGGCTGCTCGTCCCTATGAAAAAATAACATCCGGTGACAGGCTTAAAAGCATGTATACGGAAACATCATCGGCGGCTTTTTACATGGAAGGGCCAGTTTGGGAAAATGATCACGTAGCCTTCCGTAATTATTTTGATGCGCGGAACGGCATGGATATTTTTGGTAAAAAAGTGAACAGCATCGTGTTCGGCGACACCTCGCTGGTGCATCAGGATTATCATCAGATGCAGGACTGGGGCATGGATATCCTCAAAGTTGCTAATTCTCTTGGAGCAGGTGCTATCGCTATGGGTATAAAAGACAGCATTTACAGGATTGATTCAGCCGGCAGGGCTACCTACCGGCTTATCAGTGACGGACCTCTCCGGGCGGTCATTCAGTTTGACTTTAAAGGCTGGAAGGTTGAAAATCGCAGCTATGATATTATGCATAAGATTTCTATCTGGGGAGGAACTTCATACTACCAGAGTGATGTTACGGTGACGGGCTTGCAAGGTGATGAGATGCTGGCCACAGGCATCGTAAACCTTCACAGCGATACCCTCATGGTGGAAGAGATAAATGAATCTGTTGTCATCGCTGCAACCCATGATAAACAGGGTTTCCTGGGAGAATATCTCGGTATGGGCATTCTGGTGAATGCTGCGGATTATATTGACACCCTCACTGCCCCTGAGGAAGGGAAGGGGATCAACCAGACCTATCTGATGAAATTGAATTTGAAAGAAAACATCCCGGTTAAATTCCGCTTTTATTCCGGATGGGAACATCAGGATGCAGCTTATGCAGATCGCGAAAAGTTCATGGACAGGTTGCGTTCGGATGCGGAAAAAATGGCCTCACCGATGGGTATCAAAGGAATGTAGGGACAAGGGACAAGGGACCAGGGTGAAGGCAGTAAGCGGAAACCGGTAATCGGTATTCGGCTAACAGCCTACAGCCTGCAGCCTGTAGGCTAACAAATCCGGGACTTCCATACCCCAGGCCGCACGACCGCATGACCGCATGACCTGCCTGCCGGCAGGCAGGCTGCACGACTTTATTCCTTCATCCTCCACGCCATAACCAGCAGGTATACCAGCACTGCCAGCAATACAACCAGGCCACCGGATTGTGTCCCGGTTAAATCTGTTGTCAATCCAACGATCCAGGTTATGATCGCTCCTCCGGATACACCCATTATCAGAAGACCTGATATCTCATTGTAATGATCAGGTTTGTGTTGCATCGCTGCCGAAAATATGATGGGAAATACATTGGCTATGGTAAAACCCAGGATAAAGATCAACATCCATATCCCCCATAAATTGCCTGTAAAGATCAGGCCTGCCATAGCTGCGATTGCCACGATCATGTTAACAAGAAAGTATTTCCTTCCGGATATTTTTGCCAATACAATGGCCCCGATAAAGGTCCCCAGGGTACGGGCCAGAAAATACAGACTGCTTCCATACGCGGCTTTATCAAGCAGCATACCAGTCCGTTCTGTAAGAAGCTTCGGCAGGGTTGTATTCAGTCCGACATCAACACCCACGGCACCGACAATACCCAGGAAGAACAGGAGGATATGACGGTCCTTCAATAAAGCAAAGCATTCACCGAACGAAGAGTTTTTCCCTTCAGCTTTTGTTTCCCTTATTTCCGTTAACATGAGCCAGAGTGTGGATAAAACAGTGGTTGCCGCAAATATCAGGAAGAGGGTTTTCCAGTTATGGAAAAAGCTGGCAGAGAGGGAAGCAATAATGGGGCCCAGAAAAGACGCGATGGCTTTGATAAATTGTCCCAGTGTCAGGTTGCTTGTCAGCTTATCGCCTGAAACCACGTTGGTGAGCAATGGATTTAAAGCTACCTGTATGATGGTATTTCCTATTCCCAACAGGGCAAAGGCAATGAGTAAAACGGGGAAACGGTAGGATATCAGCGGGATGATCATGGCCAGCAGGGTAATGATATTGCTGATAATTACCGCCCTTTTCCTTCCGGTGCGGTTCATAAGCAATCCGGTTGGTACTGAAAGCACCAGGAACCAGAGGAAGACCATCATGGGCAAAAGGTTAGCCAGTGTATCGCTCAACCCGAAGTCCTTTTTGACATAGTTGGTGGCTATGCCGACAACATCTACAAAGCCCATGATAAAAAAGGCAAAAAGAACAGGCAGGAGTTTGGGTAATGAAGATTTGTTGTTCATGGTTTTTAACGCTGATTAATAGTTGTCGATTTGTGCAGGTTGTCTGTTGTCAGTTGTCGGTTGTGATTGTTATGGTTGTTGTGGTTGTTGTGGTTGTTAGTGATATTTTCTTGTATCTTATATCTTGGTTCTTGCCTGCCTGCCGGCAGGCAGGATTCTTGGTTCTAATAAAAGTTACATTTTGGATAATAGAGGTTTTACCTTGATCCAGAAAGACTCCTCGAACAAATATGCACAGCCTGCCATAGCAGATTCTTCCATTAATTCAGAGATTTCAACAAGGATTGAAACACGTTGTTTCTTCAGGGATGATTCAAATGCACTGCTGAACAAATGATAGGCGCCGGAAACATTGCCTCCGATTACCAGCAATTCAGCCCTGAATTTCTTCAGCCAATGTCCCAGAAATTCACCCAGGTTGGAGCCGAATTCCTCGAAAATATTTCCGGCCATCTTGTCCTTGGGAGCTTTCATGGCTATGTCTTTCACCCCGCCGGCCTTTTCGCCGGACATTTCAGCATATCGCTGTATGAACCAACGCGTAGAAAAATAATCATCTGCAATACCATTCCTGTAAGGGAGGTGCCAGACACAACCCATCCGGGGCACATCTTCCCTGTCAACCACGAGCAATCCCTTGTCGACAAAGGCTGAACCAAATCCTGTCCCCAGTGTAACCGATAATGAACGGGAGACCTTGCTGGCCTTTCCCATCCATGCCTCGCCAACGGCAAATGCTGATGCATCGTTCATGAATCTGAACTGCCCGGGTGATAAATCAAGGCGTTTTGATAATTCACCCGTCACATCAATACCATGGAGCTTCTCATATTTGGCCACTTCCTTGGTAAAAAGGGCAATGCCATTTGCATAGTCAAAAGGTCCCGGCATGGCGAATCCAATACCAGCCAGATCATTTACGGACTCCATTCCTATGGTCTTCTGCAGAGCCAAACACCAGTTATCCAGTATTTCACCGGCCTTTGCCTGGTTGTTTACCTGCTGAGTCCTGATACTGTCTTTGATCAGTCTCTTTTCCTGCAGGTCGACCAAAGCACAGCTGATGTGACTTCCCCCAATATCGGCTCCAATGGCATATCTTTTCATATCCTAAAGTTTTACAGGTGTTATTTTATTCATCAGATCCAGTATTTTGGCCTGACGCTTCAACAAATAGGCTGATGGTGCGGCAGGATTCCGCTTTCGTGGATTGGGAAGGGTGGCAGCGATAAGTGCAGCCTCTCCACGGGTGAGCTTTGCCGCAGGCTTGTGAAAATATTTCCGGGCAGCTGCCTCGGCTCCGTATATACCATCCCCCATCTCAATGACATTCAGATACACTTCCATGATCCTTTTCTTGCTCCAGGTCAGTTCAATCATGGTGGTGAAGTATAGCTCAAAAGCTTTGCGGGTGTATGTCCTTGCCGGCCATAAAAAAACATTTTTGGCGGTCTGCTGCGTAATGGTGCTGGCACCTCGTTTCCGCCTGTACCTTTTATTATGCTCAACTGCTTTCTCAATGGCCTGTAAATCAATGCCCCAATGTTCAAGGAACCGGTTGTCTTCTGCTGCAACGACTGCCTGGATAAGATGAGGGGATATCTTTTTCAGCCTTACCCAGTCTTTTGTTATGAGTGGCTTTTTTTCCGCTGCGCTTCGTTCAACGGCCCTTTTTATCATGAGCGGCGTAACAGGTGGGGGCAGAAAGCGGAACACGATCACCGGCAGCATAGAGAGGGTGAAAAATGCAATGATGATCCATTTGAGCCATTGCAGCGCTCTTTTCAAATGGGATTGGAGACCTCTACCCTTGGGTTGATGTTCAGGTTCCGGAATGATGACTTCCTCATTCTCCATGCATCAAATCTTTCCGTAAAAATGAGAAAAAAAACTAAGGTGGAACAGCGAAACAGTGAAAAAGTG
>CAYWCR010000043.1:0-9891 GCA_964456825.1 uncultured Bacteroidales bacterium | reverse complement strand
GCTTTCGGGCGGACCAAGGTAGCTGGGTTTTACACCGCCCATGTCCACGACGATTCTTTGCAACACCAGCCCGGGATCAACCATCCAGAATTTCAGGATATGATTGCCCCTTGTGTGTATCCGATGCTCTGAACCCTTAATTTTGATATTGTTACTCACCGCATCATTCCAATAATGAGGATATTTCCAGTCAGGGATGGTTTCATTTTCATGGAGATTGACGATCTGAGGCATTTCATCATCGATTGAAAAGGCATAGTGAAGTCCTTCTCCTCCCTTGAAATTCAGGGTGGGGGAGAAATAGGCGTTTATCGTTGCCTTTCCGGTATCAGTGAAATAAACCTTGTATTCAAGCCTGGGACTGCTTTGCTCATCTGGAACCTGACGCTGAGCAGTCACCGGCATGGGTGTTAATCCGGAAAGCGTCCTGCTTAAGCCAGGGATGCAAAGCCACCTAACTGTTGGTGAGTCAACAGCATTGCTATAGTGTTCAGCCTCTATGGAACAATAACCGGCGCTTTCAATGAAGCCTGATACCTCCTCCGGCTTTAAGAAATCCGGTTTACTAATGCTTGCATAAAAGGTAATTTCAGTACTATCGGAATTGGTAACAGTGATAGGTACACGATGGTTTCCAAAAGGAACCTGCTTCCAGTTGACATCTACCCAGAGCCTTTTTTCCGTGCCAATTCTGCCCGACCGTGGCACAATATTCATCCAGATGAAGGGTGTTTCAACCGTAAAAGTGAACGGAGGCTGTCCACGGTTGAAAATATCCACATAGTGTCTGTCCTTTTCAAATACTGTAAACACAGGCAACTCAGCCTGCGATGTACTTTCGGGCCAGGATGCTGCTGAACCTTCAACAGCCAGTCCCATCCCCGCTTTTTCCGGCACAACAAGAACCTGCACTGCAGGCATCGAATTTTTGTCGGGTTGCTGCCAGCTTGTATAACCGATATGGGTCTGGTCCATCATATGATTCCACTTACCATTGGCCATTTTTTTGTTATAATAGTCCGTCAGGATGGAATCCTGCCGGTACAATTCTCTTGCCCTGTCAGCATAGGTGTTTGTTGATGCACGTCCCTGCCTGGCGAACATCCGGTTTTGTCCCACGGTGACATAAAGCTCGGTTAGATTTGAACAAGCCAGTACCGGGAATAAAACGAGCTGGTAATAGGCATCTCTTGTTTCATCGGGGAGCAAGTCATAAATCCGCTGTGCTTTTTCGGAGAGATGGTTATATTCAGTCATCACTTTTTCTGCTTCGCGGTAATGGACAAGGCTGTATGTTTCCGGCGACAGCATTTCAGGTTTCCGGCGGGCATTGAATTGCGTGTATTTCGACAGAAGTTCCGCTATGGCTGCAGCATATTCATTACCGAATTGCTGTTCAGCCCATAGTAAAGTATATTCATTCAGCCTGTCTGCCGGCCATTTTTCAGGATCCCAGGCATAGTCGAGGAAAAAGGATATCGGGAATTCCATGGGCTTGATATCGCCAACATTGACGATCCAGATATGGTCAACGCCATATTGATAGGAAAGATGCATCTGTTCCCATATCCGCTGTATCTGAACCGTATTCAGCCACTTGTAATTCCTGGGTCCGCCCACAAAATCGAAATGGTAATACATACCGTATCCGCCGCGTCTATCTCTTTCATTCGGCGGTGGCAGCCTTCGCACGTTGCCCCAGTTGTCGTCGCATAGCAGCAGGGTAACATCATCGGGTACGCGCATGCCCTTGTCGTAATATTCCTGCACTTCTTTATACAGGGCCCATACCTGTGGAATTTCCGTTACGTTCTTGCCTGTCGTTTCTGCCAGTATTTTCCGCTGATCTGCAATGATCCTTTCCAGCAGGGCGATATTGCTTTCCTCCGTCATCGGCATATCCCCGTCACCACGCATACCCAGGGTAACGATGCCTTCCATGGATCCCATCCGGTTTATCCCTTGTTCCCAGAATTTCTTTAACTGAGCTTCGTTGGCTTCATAATTCCACGGCCCCGTTCCGTATCGCCGCCATTCATCGTGAGCCCGCATCAAAGGCTCATGGTGGGAGGTACCGATGACAATGCCGTACTCATCCGCAAGAATGGGATTGAGCGTATCATCATCATAAAAGGCATTTCCCCACATGGCAGGCCATAGAAAATTGCCTTTGAGCCGCAATATCAGTTCAAAAACTTTTTCATATAGTTTATGGTTGAAGCCGCCGAATTTCTCATAAGTCCATCCCGACAGTGCCGGCGCTTCATCGTTAATGAATATTCCCCTGTACCGGACGGCAGGTTCGCCAAGTGAATAAACTCCCGGTTTTATAAAGATGGAGTCTTTCTTTTTGACCGGGACATCGGCCCACCAATACCAGGGAGAAACGCCGATCTGTTCGGATACCTCATAAATCCCGTAAATAGTCCCTCTTTTATCACTTCCAGCAATGACCAGTGCATAGTCAATACCGTGCAGTGGCTTTTCAATTACCTGGATTAAATAAGATTCCCATTTACCAGAAAGGCAGGTAATATCCATTTTTTTACTTTTTACCAGTTTATCAATTACCGGACTCTTTCCAAGCGTTCCTGCAATCACTACGGTTCCTTTCGGAATTTTCTCAGTACTGAGAACTGGTTCGATGCCGGTAACTTCGCCGAGGTCAGTTCTCAAGTCCTTCATAGCCCTGATAACACCTGGAAAATCGAGATTACTAATATAAAAAGCTGCAACATTGGTTGGTACAGCCAATGTAAAATGACCTGGTCCATTCTCAGTGGTTACAAAAGGAGTATTCTGAACAGCCTGCCCGGTTGTTGTGCATAAAGCAAAAATCAATGTGAGCGTTTTGTTCAGTGGTATCTTAAAAGTATTCTTCAGTTTCATAAAAAAAAAAATAAAATGATTGAAATAAAAAGGCATGAATTGCAGGGCAAATATTAAAGAACAAGTCCTTTTGTATTGATAACCAAGAAAAAATGTTTTCCATACAACAAGTATTATTTTATATAAGAAGGGATAAAAGTAAACAAGGAACAATCTTTTTACGGAAATAGACTACATAAATTTATTATTTTTTATGCAATCGATTTCATAATTTCCAATAAAGTTGTAATTTTATTTCTCAAAACCCTCCGAATAATACATGAGCAAAAACAACAGAAAGTATCATAAACAACTGTCAATCATTTATATTAGTCTAAAGGATTTTTAATACTTAACCCAAACTTAAAAATTATGAGAATATACAATTATTATTATGCCTCCTATCGGAGAAAAAAAACTAAACCAACACTGATAAAAGTTATGAAACTAGCTTTATTATTAAGCATGGTTACTATGCTTAACATATCGGCTATGGTAACCTCGCATGACAAAAAACTCAGTATTCTGGTTGATAATGTTCAGTTGCGCAATTTATTTCTTGAAATTGAAAATAATAGTGAATATGTTTTTTTCTTTAACACCCAGGACGCTCAATTGGATGAAAAAGTATCTTTTTCCACCAGAGATGAGGGAATTGAGAGTATTCTTAAAGCCTTGTTATTAAAAACCCCTCTTGACTATATTATGCTAGAGGGCAATTTTGTGGTCATTAAATCTAAGGCTGAAATGCAACAGAATGTTATCACTGGTAAGGTTGTTGATTCAGAAGGTCGTCCGCTGCTCGGTGTTAATATCATCGAAAAAGGGACAACCAACGGAACAACCACCAATGAAAACGGAGATTATTCAATTTCGGTTTCTTCCCGTGATGCAGTTTTGGTATTTTCCTACATTGGATATCTATCTGAAGAAATGCAGGTAGGTGCGCAGATGATTATCGATGTAAGCCTGATTGAAGATATTGAATTGCTCCAGGAGATTATTGTGGTCGGCTATGGAACAATGAAAAAAAGTGATGTAACAGGTGCCATTGTTTCCGTAAATGAGAAGTCATTGAACGAAGTCCCAAGTGCAAACCTGCAGTTGGCACTTCAGGGTAAGGCGGCGGGGCTGGAGATTCAGCGCATCGGGACCGCCCCTGGCTCAGACGCGCATATAAGAGTACGTGGTGACCGTTCTATAACAGGTAGTAATAATCCTTTGTTTATATTGGATGGTATACCTTTTGAAGGGGGAAGCCTGAATGATATCGATCAAAATGCCATTTCATCGGTTGAAGTGTTGAAAGATGCTTCTGCTACGGCCATTTACGGATCAAGAGGTGCCAACGGAGTGGTTCTCATTACCACAAAACGCGGTAAGTCTGGAGAATCGTCTATTTCATATAACAGTTATTATGGTATAGTAAAAGTTGCCAGACCTTACAAAATGTTTGATGCCGAAGGTTATGCTGCCATGAGAGATGCCGGTACAGGATCCTGGGGATATATGGAACAGGAACTCGAATCAATGAAAACGGGCAGATCAACCAATTGGCAGAATCTGATGTATGAGGACGGGTATGTCACCGACCATAATCTGATGGCTTTAGGAGGCACTGAAATGACACAATTCAACATAGGTGGTGGATATTTCAAGGAAACAAGCATATTACCGGGACAGGACTTTACCCGCTATTCATTGAGGGCCAATGTTAATACAAAGGTCGGAAAAAGAATAAATATTGGACTGAATACTTTGAACAGCGTGAATGTGGCCAATGGCATACAATTTATAAATGAGCAACCCAATACATCAGGTTTTTCCAATACCCCCTTCGGAGGTAGTATTATGTTTCCTATATTAACCCTTAGCCCATTGATGCCTGCCTATGACAGTGATGGAAACATTCTCATAAGGCCGGGTGGGAATTCAGAAGATCGTGAAAATCAATACAATCCTTTGTTATTAAAAGAAAACACGAATGAATGGGTTGATAGAACACGGAGACTGCGTACTTTCAATACATTGTATGCTGAAGTAGATCTGATTAATGGATTGAAATACAAATTGAATCTTGGTCTGGATTACCGTCAACAGGAATTTAACCAGTACCAGGGTAGAGACTCCTATTTCCGTACACGCGATCAGAGTGCAAGGGCTAGAGTGAATAATGGTGATGGTTGGGGCTACACAATAGAAAATCTGCTTACCTATCAAAATGTATTTGCAGATAAACATAACATTAATGTTACAGCACTGTTTAGCGCTCAGGAAGATCACGTACATAATACGCTGGTTGGAAAAGAAGGTATTACTGCTGATTTTATTGAATTTTATGATTTAAATCAATCCGATCCCGAGGCAACACTAACCCTCAGTGGTAACGAATCTTCATGGGCAATTCTTTCCTATATGCTCCGTATTAATTACAACTTCAATGACAGATATTTGATAACCTTAACGGGAAGAGCTGACGGGTCGTCCCGTCTTGCCCAGAAGTGGCACTATTATCCGGCAGTATCCTTGGGATGGAATATTCACAATGAAGGATTTATGAAGAACCTGGAAATATTATCGATATTTAAGTTGCGGGCTGGATACGGTGAAACGTCCAATCAGTCAGTAGATCCATATTCTACTTTAGGAGGTGTATCAAATTATATTGGCGCGACTGCTGTACGCTATAATTATGGAGAACAACGGGTTTCAGGCTATTACATTAACAAGATACCGGATAGATCGTTGGACTGGGAATATACCAGGACTGTTAACGCCGGCTTGGATTTCGGCCTTTTAAAGAACAGGATCAGTGGTACAGTTGAATTCTATTATGCCAAGACAAGAAATATTCTTTATAACGTTACCCTGCCTATTTCATCCGGAATTTCAGGACAATTCCTGTCCAATGTAGGAGAGATGGAGAACAAAGGATTTGAATTCACAATATCTTCTGTCAATATCAGATCCGGTAGTTTTACATGGAGTACTGATCTGAATTTATTCCTTAATAGAAATAAAATCCTGAAATTATACAGGGATATAGAAAGGGATGTTCAGAATCAGCTTCATGTCGGTCATCCATTTAATTCTATATTTGATTATGAAAAAATCGGGATATGGCAGCTGAATGAACTGGATAGTGCACAGGCATATCGTCAATTGCCTGGTCAGCTAAAGATAAAAGACCAGAACAACGACCACAGGATTATATATGGAGAAGACAGAAAGGTTATTGGCAGTGGTGAAGCAAAGATTCAGGGGGGTATTACAAACCGTTTTACCTATAAGGGTTTTGATCTCTCAGCAGTAATTTATGCACGTTTTGGAGGTACATTGGTTAGTTATTTGCACCAGCCTACCAGAGGCTATGTAACGATTATGGACGGAAGAAGAAATGGACTTGAGGTTGATTACTGGACACCTGAAAATCCTACCAATTGGTTTACCTTGCCTCAGGAGGCTAATGATTTCAAGATCACTCCGCCAAATGCCGCAACGTCATGGCAAACGCTGGGATATTACGATGCCTCGTTTGTTAAGGTAAGGAGTATCAATTTTGGTTATACCGTGCCACAGAAATACATCAGTAAAATAAGAATTAATGCATTGAGGATCTATTTTACTGCTCAGAATCCTTTTCTGCTTTATGCACCTTATGTGACCAAATGGAATGGCGTTGATCCTGAGCCTACCGGAACCGGTACCATAGGAGGTGTCGGGCAGCCTGATAATCTGCGTATCAGTGGAAATAACCCGGCTCTTGTCATTGGGCCAAGTACTCCGCCTACACGTTCATTTCTTATTGGTCTAAATATAACCTTATAAATAATATTGAAAATGAAAACAAAATATTGCAAACCGGTTATTATTTTAATGACCTTAACTTTGTTAATGGTTGCACTTTGTTGCAGCGATAATTATCTTGAAGAAGAACCAAAGACTATTTTTACTACGGCATATTTTGAGAAACCACAGGGTATTGAGGATGCTGTTTATGCTGCCTACGCTTTTATGAGGTATATTTATACACCGAATGCATCAACAGCTCTTTTTCATGAGGGGACGGATGAATGGACTTACGGAGAACAGCCTCGTAACAATTCAAGCGGAGATAACCTTCAGCACAAAGAATGTGGCGAATATTCACTAACATCAGGTAATGCTGCAATTCCGCAAATATGGAATAATTCACTTCCTGCCATAAATTTATGCAATGGGATTATTGAATTTGCACCAAATACTGAAGGTATTAACGAAAACCGAAAACTAGAATTATTGGGAGAAGCCCATTTTTTAAGGGCACTTTACTATTTTAATCTTGTAACGCAATATGGTGGTGTGCCCCTCGACCTCGGTAGCGGAGACCTCAAATTAAATACCACTCCTTTCTTTGGTTTTAACAGGGATAATCCGGCTGAGCTTCTGATTAAGAATTATCAGGCGATGATTGATGATTTGATTTTTGCCAGTGAAAATCTTCCAACAATGAAAAATCCTGATAATCATAGGCTTACAAAAGCTGCTGCATTGCATATGCTGGCAAAAGTATATGTCATGCGACATTATACTCCTGCTGCGCAATCCACTGATGTGCAAAACGCCTATGATGCTGCAATGAAATTGATTGAAAACCAGGAAATGTATGGTGTGGCTTTGCAGCAGAATTTTGCTGACATCTTCAAACAAGGCAATGAATACAATACGGAGATTTTGTATGCTGTTGAACGTATTCCGGGAGACAATACCAATAACATGCAAACCGATCCCTCAGGTATCGGTGGTTTGGAAAACCATTGCAGCAGCAACTTTACACCAAATTATCAGCAGCCCATTGGAGGTTTGACTTTGATTGACGGCCGTCCGTTACAGTATAATCGTCCTCTGCGGAAAATTGCGCCAACAAAATGGTTAACAATGACCTGTTTTGCAGATAAAGATAATGACAGCAGGTATCATGCCACTTTTCGCACCCTATTCAGGACTGCAAGTGTTAATACGCCGGGAACCCAGGCATATGATGATTATATTCAGCTGTTGCATGATAATGGCCTTGAATATGGTGATACTGCATGGTATTTGCCGGATACACAGGAAGAAGCCAATGCAATCTTTGCCCGTGGAGTAAAGTACTTTGTCGTTGGCCCGGATAATTGGTATACAAATCAGGACTTGACTTATATGATGCACCCTGCTTTAACAAAAAATAATGATAGTCTCAGGGTTGCTTTCAATGATGCCCCTGGGAGACCATATCCGGTTTGCCGGCTGGGTGAAACCTATCTGCTGGCTGCTGAAGCTGCTATGCTGCTCAACAATAATGATAAAGCAGCTGAATTGATTAACGTCATCAAAAGACGTGCTGCTTACACGCCGGGTGCAACAGAGCAACAGGTTAATGAGCGCTATGCAATTATTGCTGTTTCAGCAGGTGATATCAACCTGGACTTCATTCTTGATGAAAGATCCCGGGAATTGGCTGGTGAGTGGGTTAGATGGTCAGACCTCGCAGTGAGAGGAAAATTATATGAAAGGGCCATTAAGTATAATCCTGATGTTACAGGTCTGATTGGAGAAACAACAGGTAAATACTATATCCGGCCACTGCCTCAGTCACAGATCGACGCAATTAATGATCCGGATAGAGAAAAATACCAGAACCCTGGCTATTAGCAATATTTAAAACCTTATTATTAAAACTATAAATATGGTAAGAAAAATATATTATCCGGTAATGATTGCAGCTATCCTTTGCATGTTTACCATAGGTTGCAGCGAAAAGGAAGGGCTGATAGAGATCTCTATTAATGACGTAAGCTCAAGAATAACAAATATACCTGCATCAGCCCAACTTGGCGCTGAACTGACAATTACGGGCAACCAGCTGGGGGATATTGAACGAGTAATTTTTGGGGATGTTGCCATTCGTAAATTGGAACTTACAATAACCGAAACAAGTATTACACTTATAGTTCCGGTTACAGCCGCTCTAGGAATAACTGAAGTTGTCCTTGTATTTCCTGGAGCCGACAGAGCATTTACATCAGTTACGGTTGTTGCTCCATAGACCATTTCCTGGTTTGATCCTTTTCCTGGTTCTCGCCTGGAAATAACATACTATGAAAGTGGATTTAAACCATAGAAAATAAAAATTAGTTCAATTAAGAAAGAGGCTGTATGGCCTCTTTCTTTTGTATTTGCCAATAAATAGTTACTATTCATAACACTCGTTCTGAGAGTATTTTGTAAACTCAATATAATTCTTTGATATTGAAAGCCGGATATGATGAGGATGCATATTTGCAGCTATTTCCGGGCTGGACTGAATACTTGTATTTCCCCTGGCACCAAATCAAATCCTTTTAACATATGAACTTAATGGACTTTAATCACATATCAAGTATAATGTGACTAAATCCTGGGATAGTCTGCCTCTATTCTCACCATCAGTGAAAAAAAAGTGAGAGATCAGACAAAAAAAGTCTTTTATTATTGCCTTAAGAAGAATAGTTTTTCATTTTATTTTGATTGCTGAAAATAGTCTACATCAATTCGCGATTACTATTGGGAACGGTCAATAGTATATTCATATGCAGTTTTTATCTATGTTCTTTTGTCTCGAAAATCTTGGCTCTTGATTTCACGCCCTCATGTTGTTTGGGATGACAGTTAGGATCGTTACTTGAATGATATTGATTTACTGGTTTTAATTATATCTAAATATTCACTTTTACTTCTCATTATTCATTGGCATTTATTCTTTTGTCAGGGATTTTTTTATTACCCTAACCCCAAAAACTGGCCCGGCCGTATTTCTTGGATGGGCCCGGAAGGTTACGGTAATCTTACTTTTTCCCCTGGTCAGTTCGACAGGTATGTCGTATTCAGGACTGATAAACTGCCCGTCCTTTTTACTCGATATATTCTCCGTAGCGATGATTTTATCATGCACCAGGATATTAAAAGTCTTTGATCCCGGGAACCCTCCCCAGTAATCCACAACCAGCACCAGGGGCTGATCGG
>CAYWCR010000042.1:0-36531 GCA_964456825.1 uncultured Bacteroidales bacterium | reverse complement strand
CCGATCGTGAAGCAAACAAATAATAATCATCCTTAAATAAAACAATGACGGGATCAGCTGCCTCACGGGCATCGATGGCGTCAACCATAAATCTGTAATTCAGGTTAAGCGGACTGCAAAATGTTTGTGGTTCACTTGCAGGTTGCGCCATAATATTTGTAATCATGAGGCTTCCAAAAATTAATGGTATCCAATGTTTAACTTTCATTTTATTGAAGTATTTAATGTATCGAATTACACTGAAATTTACGGTTCTCTTTTTAATATAATAACAATGCGCTTAGCTTTAAAAATGGCCCTGTTTTGATCTGACCCGAATTCGCATAAAAAACAATCGAAATACCCGGCTGCAATTTTGAAAACTACACTCAGTGCTGGTAATAACTAACTGCTGCAAGATAAAAATAGTTTGTTTAGTATGTAACCAGTATCAAATTTGGGTCATTTTCTATTAAATTTTGGTCATCAGCCGATAAGCTTTACAAAGTATTAAACAGCTTCGGCCCGCTGATTGGCGGGATTGTTCATCCGGATTCAGTTTGAAGTAACTATCATGTTCATTTAATTATATTTAATAACAAGGATTTGCTGAATGAATTGGCATGAAATATTACATTATATAAACCTGAATTCAATTGTTCCGGACCGGTATCAATTTCCAACTGATGTGTTCCTTCAGCCTCTTCATCTTTACAGATTGACTTCAACAGGATTCCGTCCATTGAATATATTTCAACTTTTACACCGGCATGGCAGGGGAGCTTATATTCAAGTATAAAATGTGAGCTCGTTGGATTGGGGAAAATGCTGCATTGATAACCGGCAGTTTCAGCAGGAGAATTTATCTTGCCTGTGCTGGTAGTAATGGTATCTTGAAAATTAAAACGGTTCAGTTTGCATCTGTCTGAAGTTTCTCCTTTTAGTACAAGATAAATATCCCTTAATCCCGTTATTCCTGTGAGCACACATGATTGAACTTCAAAAATTTCAAGGTCAGCGGTTGGCGAAACAGTGAATGTGCCAACGACTTCCCCGTCCAGACTGTCAACGACTATATCAATCCGGCTGCCGGTATTGACTGACGCCAGCTGTGCAATAAATTGTTTAGCTTCCCTGTCGAAATTAAAATTCTTATAGGCAACATAACTGTTATTCCCCGATAAATTGGCACAAAGGTTGTTTTCCAGACAGGATACAACTGAAACGGTCCGGGATTTATTTTCGAAGTTTTCTGCTTCAACGTCGATAAAAGGATCCTGCCTGTAGGTTGAAGATATCAGGCTTCCGGTAACAACGATCTGGCTGTCTAACCTGATGTCCTGCGATGAACTGCCTATGAGTATTTCCACATCACCGTCTTCAACGCTGAACACTCTTGTATCTTCATCATAATATTGCAGGTCCTCATGGTTGAGTTCGAACGTAACGGTTTTCGTACTGTCGGCTTGGATTTCCACCCGGCTGAATCCTCTAAGTTCTTTTACCGGCCTTTTAACCGATGATGAATTAACATGAACATAAAGCTGAACAATCTCATCACCGGCAACTTCACCGGTATTGGTGATATCAGCACTTAACGTAATGGATTGACCGGGACTTAAGCTGTTTGAACTCAGGGTTAAATTATGATAAGAAAATGCTGTATAACTCAGGCCATAACCAAAAGGATAAAGTGGAATTCTGTTAAAATACATGTAGGTCCGGTTATGCTTAATATCGTAATCAGCCATGGATGGAAGGTCTGTAACTGATTTATACCAGGTGGTGGTGAGTTTTCCGCCCGGATTATAATCTCCGAATATTACATCGGCAATGGCTGTGCCCTGCGACTGCCCGTCATACCATGCGCATAATATGGCAGGGATGCTGTCCTGGGCCCAATTAACCGACAATGATGCACCGGTAACCAATACCAGTATTGTTCTTGGATTAGCATGATAAACTGCCTTGATTAATTGTTCCTGTGCCCCGGGCAGGTTTATGGAAGTACGGTCCAGGCTTTCGTCTGCGACAGAAAGATCTGTTCCGCAAACGACAACAGCAACATCTGATTTTTTGGCAAAAGCCACCGCTTTATCTATTTCTGCCTGATTTATGGCATCGGTTACGCCACAACCCAGGGCATAACAAACCGGCCCGATACCTGCCGTGGGGTCTACATCCCCTTCATTGTAAAATTTCAGCCAGTTTATATTGTATAAATATCCGCTTCCTCCGGTAAATATTGCATAAACTTTATGGGTCCCGGAGGTTTTAGGAATATCAACGGTCAGGGTTGTCCAATTCTGCCAGCCCCCGGTTCCGGGAACGGTAAATTTGCCTAATGATGGTCCGGTACTGCTGTCAAGAAGCACTTCAATAGTTCCGCCGTCAGTATTGCTGGCCACCCGTAAATCAAGTTTTACCCTGCCTGTATCAAAATCAACGTTATTATAGACAGCATAATCACCATTTTCGATATATCCGATATTGCTGCCACCTTCGGTGCAGGCTTCCGTTCTTAAACCGGATTGTTCGCTGAAATTCTCGGCTTCCGTTGCTCCGCCGGAAATATCAACGCCGAATCTGGCCGCAATCCCTTGAAGAGCCGAAACAGATACGGACGGGATCCCGCTGTACCCGCCCAGCTGAACGGTATTTGCATTGGGTCCTATGATGGCAATGGTATCGATGGAGTCAATATTTAGCGGCAGCAATGAATGGTCATTTTTAAGCAGTACTATGGCTTCCCTGGCAGCACGAAGGGCAAGATCGCGATGTTCCCCGCAATCGAGCTCGCCATTGGGGATCGATTTATAGGATACCGAAGAGGCAGGGTCAAATTCTCCCAGCAGAAACCTGGCTTTAAATACCCTTTTTAAGGCATTATCAATATCGGCCTCTGTTAACAGGCCGCCCGAAATTGCACTTGCTGCGCTCTGAGGGAATGTCGTCCCGCAATTCAGATCATTTCCGTTTCTTATAGAAATGGCAGTAGCTTCAGGTGCTGTTGCCATGTATAAATGAGAATCCCAGATATTTCGCACGGCATCACAATCAGACACGACATAGCCTGTAAAGCCCCATTCATTTCTTAAAATGTGGGTCAGCAAAGTGCGGTTTGCAGGACTTGGCACCCCATTTACAGCATTGTATGCGCTCATTACCGAATATACGCCGGCTTCTTTCACGCAGGCTTTAAAAACCGGCAGATAATACTCACGCAGACTTCTTTCATCCGGATTTGATGAAATCCCATACCGGTTCATTTCTACATTGTTGCAGGCAAAATGCTTGGCTGTGGCAACGGTCTTCAGATACCTTGGATCGTTACCCTGCATGCCCTTAATAAAACTTACAGCAATCCGTGATGCCAGATATACATCTTCGCCGTAATTCTCCTCCGATCTTCCCCACCTGGGATCACGGGCCATATTAATGGTCGGGCACCAATAGGTCAGGCCTTTGCCTTCCGTATTGTTTTTCACACGGGCTTCATCAGAGATGACAGTTGCTGCCTCGAATATCAGGTCAGGGTTCCATGTTGATGACAACGCTATGGAAACCGGAAAGGAAGTTGCCAGTCCCGAACGTGCCACACCATGAATGCCTTCATTCCAATAATTGTAGGAAGAAACGCCCAGCCGGCTGATTGCCGCCGAATTATGCCCCAACTGGGAGATCTTTTCAGCCAGTGTCATTTGAGCAATAAGATCGTCGACCCTTGCATCAACAGACAAACTCGTGTCCTGAAACTGAGCATCTGTATTAATACCATATAATATCATGCATACTGTTGCCCAACAATACTTTGCCATCTGATTCATACCCTTAAAATTAAATCCTCAAAACTATTAACTGCAATGACTATAAAGGTACCTAAATTTGGCATACCGGAATTACATCTTTGTTCATTTGTAATTTCAGAAACCCAGCCTGCCGGTTGGCAGGGATAGTGCACCTGCCTGCGCCGAATTGTTCATTGTTAATGATATCCAGGCAAATGAATTTAAACCAAATTGTGCTTTTTTTGCATAAAATCAATACTTTACGGGAATTGTATTAATTAAATTAAAAATATCTAATTTTCAGTCACCAAAAATGATGAACCATAAAATTTCTCCTGGTTTTTATTGAAAGTGTTAACCTTATGCAATACAGGACAAAAATCATTACGAATGAACAACTTAACAAATTATACCCGGACAGTACTATTCATGCTGGGGATTCTTTTCATCTCTTCATGCACAGCTGAAAAGTTAAAAACGCAAATAAGCGGCGAGCTCAGGCAATGGCATAAAGTGACACTGACTGTAAACGGTCCTTTTGCGAACGAATCTGACACATCACCCAATCCTTTCCTGGATTACCGGATGACAGTTACTTTCACGCATGAATCGGGCTCACCCGTTTATCGTGTTCCCGGTTACTTCGCGGCAGATGGCAATGCTGCAAATTCTTCCGCTGCATCAGGCAATAAATGGCGCGCACATCTGTCACCTGACAAACCCGGGTGGTGGAACTATGAAGTTTCAATCGTTGCCGGAAAGGATGCTGCAGTGGATGACATAAAGGCCGGAAAGGCCGGATCTGTTTACCAGGTTACCGGGAGATTTAATATTATGCCAACGAACAAAACGGATCGCGACTTTCGTGGTAAAGGCCGGTTGCAATATGTGGGTGAGCGTTACCTGCAGTTTGCCGGTACGAAAGAATATTTCCTCAAGGCAGGAGCAGATTCTCCTGAAAATATCCTGGCCTACGAAGATTTCGACGGCACTTATTCCAATAAGAAGGCAAACATTATTCGTAATGATGAGGCCACAACCACTCCTCTCAAAACCTGGCAATCGCATATCGCTGACTGGCAGCCCGGTGACCCAACGTGGAAAGACGGAAAAGGAAAGGGACTGATTGGTGCGTTGAACTATCTTGCAGGCAAAGGCTGTAATTCCTTTTCATTCCTGACATACAATGCAGGCGGTGACGGAGATGATGTCTGGCCGTTTATCCGGCACGATGACAAACTGCATTATGATTGTTCCAAACTCGACCAGTGGCAGATCGTGTTTGATCATGCACAGAAACTTGGTCTTTATCTGCACTTTAAACTTCAGGAGACGGAAAATGATGATAATGTTATGGGTGATCTTACCCATGTTCCGGCATCTTTGGACGGCGGTAATCTGGGTATTGAACGTAAACTGTACCTGCGGGAGTTGATTGCCCGTTACGGATACGAACTTGCTTTGAACTGGAATCTCGGAGAGGAGAACACGCAGAATCCTGAGCAACAAAGGGCAATGGCTCAATATATTCATGACACTGACCCTTACGATCATCACCGGGTAATTCATACCTATCCTGACAGGCAGGATGGTGTTTATAACCGGTTATTGGGAGATTCATCGGTGCTTACCGGCGCTTCATTACAAAACAGCTGGTCAACCGATCATCAAAGAATCCTTCATTGGCTGAATGAATCGGAAAAAACAGGTAAAATATGGGTGGTCGCCAACGATGAACAGAATCCGCATTATACAGGAGTACCCCCTGATTCAGGTTATGAATCTTTCAATGGAATTGCCCGGCCGGAGAAAGGAACCGGCCCTTATACAAAAAATGATATTCGTAAATACGTTCTTTGGGGTGTATTGCTGGCTGGCGGTGGAGGTGTTGAATATTACTTCGGCTACACATTGCCACAAAATGATCTGGGTTGTGAAGACTGGCGCAGTCGTGACAAGAGTTGGGAATATTGCCGCATTGCCCTGGATTTCTTTTATAACAATAATATTCCTTTTTGGGAAATGAGAAATGGTGACAGTCTTGTGGGAAACATGGATAACAACAATTCAAGGTATTGTTTTGCCAAACCCGGTGCAGTATATGTAGTATACCTACCCGGGGGAGGTTCAACAGAACTTGATTTGGGCCGGGATACAGCAACTTTTAATGTTCAATGGTTCAATCCGCGCAAGGGGGGCATATTACAAAATGGCAACACAAGCAAAATGAAGGGACCAGGTAAGGCTTCCCTGGGTAAACCTTCTTCGGAGACTGAGGATGATTGGATTATCCTGGTAAGGAAACAGGCATTTTCAGGAATGCCCTGATTGGCTGATAATGTTGTACCTGGTATTTTAAAAACCTATAACGATAAATCTATGAAAAAATTAACATTCTTATTTTGCCTGTTGGTGATAACAACTATCATGATGGCTCAAAACGGAAAGGTTATGGATGATTTGTCCATGAAGAGCAAAATATTAAATATGGACAGGAAATATGCCATTTACCTCCCACCTGATTATGAAACCTCCCTGCGCAATTATCCTGTTTTATATCTTTTACATGGTGGTGGCGATGATCAAACCGGATGGGTACAATTTGGCGAAGTGCTGAATATAACCGACAGGGCAATAAAAGAAGGCACTTCAACACCTATGATTATCGTAATGCCTGATGCAAATACTATTCGCAGAGGTTATGCCAATGATGCGAAAGGAGAATGGCTTTATGAAGATTTTTTCTTTCAGGAATTTATGCCTTTTATCGAAAAGACATACCGTATCAAAGGAGAAAAGAGATACCGTGCAATTGCAGGGTTGTCTATGGGCGGTGATGGCACTTATACCTATGCCTTGCATCATCCCGAATTATTTGCAGCAGCCTGTCCTCTCAGTGCAGGTACGGGTCCCCTTACGCCTGAAGATGCGAAAAAGCGATTGACCAAAGACGATCCGGATATTGGAGATACCCTGATAACAAAATATTATAACAGGCAAAGCGTGTTAGAACTGATAAACAAAATGCCCGAAGATAAGAAAAAGGATGTGCGATGGTATATCGATTGCGGTGATGATGATTTCCTTTTTGAAGGAAACTGTCTGGTTCATATTGCCATGCGTAAGAAAGAAATTCCACACGAATTCAGGATCCGTGATGGGGGGCATAACTGGACCTATTGGCGTACCGCATTACCCACAGTGCTGGAATTTGTATCCATGAGTTTTCACCAATTCTGATCCGTAATTAAAAATAACCATCATGCGCTATAAACTAATGCTTACATTCCTTACCATAGTTATTTGCCTTAAATCCTTTACAGGTTGCTATGGTCAGTCTGATATGGATGAAAAAATTGACAGGTTGATCAAACAGATGACATTGGAAGAAAAGATAAATATGATCCATGCATCCGGTACTTTTTTAAGTGGCGGTATACAAAGACTTGGAGTACCTGAATTACGAATGAGTGATGGTCCCTGTGGTATACGGATGGAAATTAAAAGGGAAAACTGGGATCTGGCAGGCTGGACCAATGACAACGGAACCTATTTTCCTGCCCATTCGGCTCTTGCAGCAACATGGGATACTTCACTGGCGAGAAAATTCGGAATTGCACTTGGCCAGGAATCAAAGATCCGGGGAAAACATGTTCAGCTGGCACCGGGCATCAATATTATCCGAACCCCCCTTTGCGGCCGGAACTGGGAATATATGAGTGAAGATCCGTTTCTTATTTCCCGTCTTGTTGTCCCCGTAATACAAGGTATGCAGTCGAATGGTATTGCAGCGTGTGTAAAACACTATGCATTAAATAACCAGGAGAATGAACGGGGAACGATAGACGTCAATGTAGATGAGCGTCCACTGCGCGAAATATACCTGCCGGGTTTTGAAGCAGCCATAACAGAAGCAAATGCATTATCCATCATGGGAGCCTATAATAAATTCAGGGGACAACATGCTACTTATAACGAATATCTTGTTGAAGATATACTGAAGGGAGAATGGGGCTTTAAAGGTCCGGTAATATCCGACTGGGGCGCTTGCCATAGCACGCTGGAAGCTGCTCTCTGCGGGCTCGATATTGAAATGGGTACCCGTGCCTCTTTTGATCAGTATTTTTTTGCAGCACCTTTAAAGAGAGCGATAGAGCGTGGAAAAGTGGATGTCAGATTCATTGATGATAAAGTCAGCAGAATTCTCTTTCTTATGCTAAAGATTAATATTATCAATGAACCAACATTTGATACAGCAGGCATGTATTCAAAACTTGCCGTTACAGAAAGAGTGGCTGTGGCAAAACAGACTGCTGAAGAATCCATTGTCCTGTTGAAAAACAATAACCATTTTTTACCGCTGGACATATCGAAAATTAAGACGCTAGCAGTGATTGGTGACAATGCTACACGCAAGCATTCTCTTGGCGGCGTCAGCACTACCATGAAAGCCAGATATGAAATTACTCCACTGGAAGCGCTTCAAAAGAAACTGGAAGGAAAGGTCCTGATTAATTTTACCAAAGGCTACGATGTCCCGGAACCTGTATGGAGAAGAGGTATCTCACCATCACCATCATTATCGTCAATATTAGACAGTGTCAATGAAGAACTCATTAAAGAAGCTGTTGAAGTGGCCAGGAGATCAGATTGCGTTTTGATATTCGGAGGCTTAAACCATAACCGGGGCAATGACAGCGAAGGCGCTGACAAGCCTGGTATGAAACTTCCTTACGGACAAGATAAGCTTATCAGTGAAATTTTAAGGGTAAATCCCGCGACTGCTGTAATCCTGCTTTGTGGAAGCCCTGTCGGATTGGACGACTGGTATAATAATGTACCAGCATTGCTTCAACACAGTTATCTGGGCATGGAAGGAGGAACCGCACTGACTGAGGTGATTTTTGGTGACATCAATCCTTCAGGAAAATTGTCCATGACCTTCCCGAAAAAACTTGACGACTCACCGGCGCACGCTATAGGCGAATACCCGGGACGTTGGGGCAGGGTTCAGTATAATGAAGGTCTCCTGGTCGGTTACCGGTATTTCGACACTAAAAATGTTGAACCTATGTTTCCTTTTGGGTATGGTCTTTCTTATACCGGGTTCGAATATGCAAATCTTAAATTACCTTCAGAAATCAAGATGACTGACAAAGAAATTAAAGTATCATTCGAAATAAAAAATACCGGAAAGCGCGAAGGAAAAGAAATTGCCCAGTTATACATTCGGGATGTGGAAAGTAGTCTTGAAAGACCCTTTAAAGAACTGAAAGGTTTCGGCAAGGTGGGCCTCAGGCCCGGTGAATCCAAAAAGCTGATCGTTAAACTCGACAAAAGGGTCTTTCAGTTTTATGATCCGGTCAGGATGCAATGGGTTGCAGAACCGGGAAAATTTGAAATATTAATAGGAAGCTCATCAAAGGATATCCGGTTAAAAGGTGAAATAAAATTACTTTAAGGAATAACAAATTTGGAGGGTCATCTTTTTGGTGGCGACCGCTGGGGGATTACTCGCTGCCCAACTGCAATCCTGCAAAGCTGACCGGGATACCGACGCTTATTCTGCTTTCATTAATTCAAAATCAGGATCCATTTCAGGAGTACGTAAACCCGCCACTTCGTTGGCCATCAGCATAAAAACATTCCAGCACAAACCTTTGGTTGATGGCCACCAGCTATCTGTTGTAGTCCATTTTGTGGGTATAAATTCTTTGCTGAATGGCCATTTGGGATTCAGGTAAATTTCGGCCCACACCCTGTTTTCCATCAACGGGGCCGCTTTCTTCCAGCCGTGTTTTAATCCGGTTACATAGGCACAGTACTCAGCCCTGAACCAGCTGCCGCCATTGTAATAAAACCCATCGCTTTTACCGTCGGCATAATTATCTTCACCGAATTTTTCGAAAGGCTGATAGTCCCGGGACAGATAGGCAAAACCCTTTGCATCCTTTGTCAGCCTCACACAGATGGGTGCCGTAGTGCCATATTCGGGGTGCGGTGAGTCGGGCACTTTATTCAGCACAGGTATCTGATCCAGATGATTTATTACCATTTCATCGGTCAGTATTGGCCTGTTAAATAACCACAGGGAAAAGAATTCAGGTTCCAGGTCAGTAAGTGTAATGATGTCGGGGAAATTCCGGTCGAACAATAAATGCTTTCTTTCTGCATCATAAAAACTCCGGTATTCATTTTCAGCCTTCAGCATATATGCTTCGGAAATATCAAATCCCAATTCCTTGATTGTTCTTAATGCAATGGCCAGCATACCCTGGTTGACACCGAGCCGGTCTGTCTGCGGATTGAAATCAACAATATCTACCTGGCTCAACGAAAAATGGGCCTTGCATTTTCCGTCTCTGTCGGCATCAAATTCGTTCAATACATAATCAACTGCTTTTTTAATCTTTTCCTGTGGAAGCGTAACGCCGAAACGGCGTTTGTTCATCATGGCCCAGATCAGCCATTCGATGGTGGCTTCGTTGTCCTTGACTTCCACCGACCCCATTCGCGGCGTTATAATAGTGCCGATTCCGCCTTCGGAAGTTTGTGTTTTACCCCATTGCTCCCAGATGAAAAGGTTCAGCTCTTTGTTATAGGATGCTATGATAGAAAAAAAGGAATCCCGGTTATACATATCCGGTGCATAATTCATATTGGGCACATTAAACGGTGTAAAGTCATTTATATCAGTGATCCAGGTGAGCATATTGAAATTGGCATACAACATTTTTTCGATCAGCGATCCGCTAAAGCCTTTCCCTTCTGCTAACCGCGACTGCGAGGAGATCATAAACTGCTGATGCGATTTCCAGGGCTCAACAAAAATATAAGTAGTTTTTTCCACTTTTTTGCCAAGCGGAAGGTTGTTGTAAGGTTCCTGTTTAGGCTGGTGTTCTGTAAATTGCAGATCTTTAATCTGCAGCCTGCATTCTTTTCCCGATTGTGTGCCAATGAACATGGAAACACTGTCATTTTCTATATAGGGTACTAATATGCTTCCTTTAAAAAGCGTCCATTCGTTTTCGACCGCAGGAAAGTTATCAATGTACTTGACCCCGTCTTCCAGTTCAATAGTTTTTTGTCCGTTTCTGACCCTGAAAAGTTTTAATGCCAGGGGTGTATTGCCTTTGCACAAAAATGAAATGGTATATATGCCCTGATCTTTCATGGGTGTCATAAATTCTATCCCGGCTCTGCCGCCGGGATGACCGGTTATTGAAATGAGCCCTTCCCTGGTCTCCACTTCAGCATTGCCTTCTTTTCGATATTCAGCCGCTGTTTTTAATACAGTTTCTGCACCGGCATCCAGGTTGTACATTTCACCAAATGTTTGCCGGATGTAATGATTATTTTGTGCTCTCTCCCTTAGGCCGGCCACAGAAAACAAATTGGGATCAGGCAATCTGCGCATGCCAACAAATCCGCCTCCGCGCCCGCTAAACCGGCGACGTGTATTTCTTGTATAGTGATTTTTATATCCGGCGTCGGTTAACAGACCGACCACATTATTATCGGGGGTGACAAAGCCTGCTGCCGGAAACATTTCATGCACAAAGCCACCGGGAAAACTATCGTATTCAAAGGTTACATATCGCTGTGGTTCTTCCGCAGGCCTGACCGTTTGCTGCAATATATAAAACATGCCTGGCATGGATGGCTGAAATAACGCAATTGTTTTTTTTATGCCATTCGAATCAAATACCTGGTAGGTTACACTAACAGACAGATTAGCGTCAAACTCTTTGAGGTATGAATCTTTTTTCAGGGTAATGCTCTTTTCATTTCCGGTCCATTCCTGTCCTTTCCATTGCTGAATGGTTGCGACTGTACTCAGATCGAGATTGAAAAGTTGCAGTGAGAATTCTTCCGAATTGGAAACTACCAATTGATTGCCATTATATAGTTCAACATGAAAACCTGCCTCGCCGTCACCTGCAACTTTAAGCGAAAGTTGCTGACTGAAAGCGGGTGAAAAGTTTATTAAAGCTACCGCGTAAAGAAAGAAAAACGTTAACTTGTTTTTAATCTGTAACATGTGCAATAATTTAATTCAATATAACCCAAATTACTCGTTGGCGATGTGCAATCATCTTTGAATGCTGTTTACCTGATAACAATTTTCCGGGTTACCACACGGCCATCTTTCAGCATCATCCTCAGAAAATACAGGCCGGTGGAGTTTTTGGAAACTTTTATCGTTATCACGGGACTTTGCATATTATCCTGATCATCGGATTCTTCTCTGCCATCCGATGCAAAAAGAGAAATACGCTCAGCACGGATGGTATCGTTGAATTCGACATAAATCTCCTCTTCAGCAGGATTGGGATAAATGCGTGCAATCAGTTCGTCATCATCAAAAACAGCAGGAGAGGCCCACAGATTCCTGAGTAGCTCAACCTGTGCAACAGGAATCTCCTTATTCCATATCTTTACTTCATCTATGCTTCCGCGAAGCGCATACTGGGTTTCTGTATCGTCCATCCTGCCTATGGTAAGAGGTTTGGTTGAAGGTAAAAGGCTTCCTGAAAAAGCTTTAAAGGTATCCAGCATGCTATCCACATAGAGTTCCATTGAATAACCGGTATAGAGCACCGCAACATGATAATACCGGTTGAGTTCAATGGGCGCTGAGCCGTCGAGGTCTGCAACGCCGGAGTTCGTTTTCACCGTCCACCGCAGCATACCTTCTGGAGTAATGGATAATTTATACCGCTGCTGCCACGAACCATGAGAAATGATAAATCTTTCCGAGCCCAGCTGTTCGCATCTGAACCAGCAGCTCAGGCTCACGGCATCAGTGAAATTGAGATCGTCATGATTATCGGTATAGATAATGTTTTGTCCGTCGGTGAATTTATATGCCAGCGATGGCTTTCCACGGGCATCTTCAGTTTTGGTCACACCCGATGCCGTAGCATGGAATTGGTCGGCAGCAGCATTGCGATTATCCGAGTCAAAGGGATACCATATCAGCGGAGTTTGAAAAAGAAGGCTGGTATCTTTTACCAGGGCCCCGACGGATGCCGTGGTGGAGAGCATATCCTGATTGGTAACCTTGACCGTAATGGTGCCTACAACCGGTGTTGCCGGCGCCTGCCAGGTAACGGAACTTCCTTCGGTTGAGCTTAAAACGCCCGCGGAAGCGCTCCAGAAATATTCAATGATCTCTCCGGGCGTCGGTTCAACAAGTGCGGTAAAAGTGTTCATATCACCTGTAATGACGTATTTTGAACCAGCCTGTATGCCATCCACCACAGGCGGTACGGGGATGTGCTCAACGATCTGAAGAATAAGCGTATCTGTAGCTGTCTGGCCATTGGCGCTAATCCTGCATTTGAGCACAACCTGCGATGGAGTGCCCGGTGCGGTAAGCTGTACCTGCGACTGATCCTGGCCTGCAATTAGCACATCATCCAAAAACCAATCAAACTTTACGGTATCATCAGGGTCAATGTTCCCCGGTTCGCAATATGCCGTAAATGATGAATTTGTACCAGCCGGATTCCGGTCAACCGACAGGGCTTTTATGCGGAGGTTTTCAGCATACGTATATTGATAATGATAGTCGAGTATATTATCACCGGCATATAACCTGCCATTGAGGACTTCGGGTTCCAGTTCTGCTGAGAAAAGCCTGATCAGCCTTACTTCCCCGGCCGGCAGGGTTACCTTGATGGAATCGGAAGCTGCTGAAAACAATACGGTTTCAGTGATGGCATCGTATATACTAAAAGCACCTGATGGAAGAACAATATTGACCTGTTTGATGACTTGTGTCGGATTAAAGTAAAGGTATGAAACGAGGGAATTGTCTCCGTAAAAATCAGTACTATTGAGGTTGATCTGAAGGATCTCAGGAATATTGGTATTTTGTATCACTGCAGCAAGATATCCGACACTTGAGCCGCTGTAGAGCGATAAGTTGGTTGAAGCCCATCCGCCGTTTATTGCATCGCCGGTGGCAAACGGGGTTTTCCCCTGCCACACTTCTTTCATAGATTCATAGGGTATACATGCCGTCGGATCGTACACTGAAGCCCATTCATAGGAATTCTGGTTCGCTTGCGGAAGGGCATTCCAGTAAAAAAGCCGGCTGGCATTCGCCACATTCAGGATCCATTTTGCCAAAGCGCGTGCATATCGTTTGTCGTATTTGGGAAGAGGAGCTAAAGCGGCCGCTTGTTGAAAACCGTTCATCACAAAGGCATAATCGTTGCCCCCATCGTTGGCTTCTCCTATCAGACCTGATATATCGTAGCCGCCCCAGGTACCCACTATGGCGCCCCATTCCCGCAAATCACCACGATTGAAGCACCAGTCAAGCAGCTTCTGCAACGGATAATTCGCACCTTCCACTGAATTCATACGGGCGGCTGCAAGTGTTCCGTAGGGCAGTTGAAGCTCATAGGAGGGATTTGATGCAAAGCCTGCCAGAAAATCCATGGCAAGCTGGGCGCCTTCAAAATATTTTCTGTTGCCGGTTTCATGGAAAGCATTATAGAGCAGCCAGGCGATGCTTCCCGCTGATTCCGGCTCGGGTACTCCCGTGGTCAGCGGTAAGCCTGTGTTCAGGTTAAAAGCCCTATAGTTCATGTCGGGTACTGACCATGGGGTAGCCGTTCCCCCCAATTGTTTTACACAATATAGCCAGCGGTCAGCTACCATGGTGAATTGAGCGTTGAATTCCGCAGCAGCATCGGGATAGATTGACCGCAACTGGTAAAAGTAAACATTGGGCATTGCATCATACCACCAGTCATGGCCTGATGTTGTCGCATAGCCGTTTAAATATACATGCTGGCCGTTCTTCAGGTTGAAAAAGTCTTTTGTCATGGCTACCCAGTTCATCCCGTCCTGGTTGCTTTTATCAATGCCGGCGAGCGAGGCGCCGACAACAGCCGGCATAATATTAACAGCTTCTGCCTGGTTGAGATGTCCATCAGCACCTACATATGAATCGAGAAACAAAGGGGTATTGTCAGCATAATTAAATTGTCCCTGAACGCCCAGACGTGATAAGGGCAAATATTGTCCGGTTTTATTTACATTGAATACAAAGCTGTCGTAATCGAGAGCTACAGCATTCCAATCCCTGATTTGGAACGGTACAGGGAAATCGGGCATCAGATCGATCCGTGAAATACTCAATTGTCCCTGTTGTGGAAACAGCTGCAGGGTGAAAATGCACAGCAGCAATATAACTTTTAAACGGATCATTCCATCTGTTTTACAGGGTGCCGGAAGAACTTCAGATAGTAAAAGTAGTAAGATTAAACCCAAATGACGCGATGGCGCAATAAGCTGCCGTGCATAAAAAAGGGAGGCTCAATTTCCCGCCCGTTAAAATACAGGAACTATTGAGCCTTTCCCTTTAACAACCTGAACTATTAAACCAAATTATCACCTTAAGGCTTTTCGTCATTGTAAAGTTTCGATACCTGACCATCAGCTAAGGCTATGTTAAAGATTTTCAGTTCATCCATAGTGCCTTTGAAGTAGCCAAGGTTATCGGCAGTTGTCCATTCCATGAAATTGACTGCAAGTTCAGCATCGGTGGCCACACAACCAATAACAAATGGCTGGGGATCGGGTGAAGTAAGGGTTTGTGTAAGCGGACCTACGCCCTTATCTCCTTCAGTCCATGTTTTTGTGAGTGTACCATTGACGTAGAATTTCAGTTCTTTCGTCGTTCCGTTCACCGAAACCACAACATGATTCCACTGACCGGCTTTAATCGAATTATCGGTTTCATTATCGGCATCAATAATCCCGCCATCTACTTTTTTGTAAGTAAAGAATGGTTTTCCGCCACCCTGGGTCTGCAGTTTATATCCGTTCCAATAGTTTTGCGAAACGATATAGTTGTGCTCATACAACTCCAGCGGTTTAATCCATACCGAGATGGTTATGTTGGCAGGCAGAAAGCTGGTGGTATAGGGCACTTCAAGATGTGCTCCTTTATCCATGCTGACGGCGCCTCCGCCTTTTACACCTGTTGTCCAGGCGGGTGACTGAGCTGCATCGCCCAGAATAACTGTATTCCCTCTGGCAAATGTTGCCACATGCTTAACGGCTGAGTAAGCTGTTGCAGTGGTACCGGTTCCTTCGTCAAAATGCCAGCCGGCGTTCAGATAAAGTGACTCATCAATAAAGCCATAAGCCTTCGAATCAAAAGTAGCCATGGCTTCAGTTAACTGTGTAACCAGGTTATTGATTTGTTCCTGGGTAAGCTTATCTTCAGCTGCCGTTTTCACGGTTCCCAGAACAGATTTGAAGTCATCAATGGCTGCCTGCGGATAATCAGCAGTAGTAGCATCATCGGCAAGGGGCTCAGCAGATGCAATTAATGCATTGAGTTCGGTCTTGTCACCCTCTACAATTTCGTCTTCCTTATCGCAGGAACCAAGGATCATGGCGGAACTTACAATAAGCGGAAACAGTAGCATGCGTAGTTTCATCAGATTTTTCATTTTCATAGTTTTTGATTTTTAAATTGTTGAATAATAAATGTAAATTGATTTATAGTTCTTATGGATCTATAGCCTGGTTTGCATCTATCTCAGCCTGAGGAATCGGAAAATACCGTTTGGTTTCGTAGTTAAAATCCGTTCCAAGCGCAGCTTCTGCAATAGCCTTTCCCCAGCGCATCAGGTCGAAATAGCGGTGAAACTCCTGGGCCAGCTCAACCCTGCGTTCTTGCCGGATGGCAGTTCTGAGTTGAATCTGATCTGCGGTAGTGATATCCGCAAGCAGTCCGGCAGGAGGGGTTCCGTTATAGCTGGCACGGGCACGCTGTCTCACTTTATTGAGATTAGCTTTTGCCGAATCAGCGTTATTATTTTCGTTAAATGCCTCTGCTTTCATAAGCAGAACATCCGCGTAACGCAGGTAGATATAGTTCAGGTCTCCGTCGCCTTTGAGCGATGAAGAAATTTCGGAAAGCGGCTGCTGGTGTTTTTTAGTGAGGAATCCGGTTGGTGACCAGCTGGCACTGAATGTCTCCCCATTCAGCCAGGGCTGGCCATCGCGGCCGACAGAAGCATCGAGGCGCGGGTCAACTTCGTCAGCAGCAATCTTTTCATAAGCGTCAACCAGGCTTTGTGTGGGGGTATCGAAATAATACCCGCCTTCAGCTGCAGGTGCAAGCCATTGATTCAGGGCGCTTCCGGTGAACGGGTTCTGATCCGACAGGTGCTGAATCTCGAAAATGGATTCACTGCTGTTTTCGTAAGCCAGCTTGAAGTTATCGGCATAATCAGGCAAAAGACCGTATATTCCGAGGGCGTCTACCTGCTGAAAGTATCCGATCGCGGCTGTCCATTTTTGCTGATACAGATTTGCCTTCCCCAGCATGGCCAAAGCGGCACCACGGGTGACACGACCCATGTCTGTTAAACTGTGCGATACAGGCAGAACAGTAACTGCCTCTGACAGGTCTTTCTCAATCTGAACATAAATAGCAGATACTTCGCTCAGTGGCACATGGATGTTCTCCTGGGTAAGCTGGGGAAAAAGCTTTAGCGGAACCATTCCGAAAATATTTACCAGGTTGAAATAACTGTATGCCCTTATAAATTTAGCTTCCCCGATAATGCGGTTCTTCTGCGTCTCATCCATGGTGACTGCAGGTACATTGGCTATAACGTTGTTGGCGCGGGCAATGGCTTCATAGGCAAAAGCCCAGTAATTGCTGACAATACCATTGTTGGCGTCTGTAGTGAACTCATCAATATAGGTAATTTCGGCCTGATCGCCGGGATTACCGCCCTTTACTGCATCGTCGGAAGCGATATCACCAAAAACCCACATGGCATTGTCAAAACTGCTGAATGCAATGGCATTATACACACTATTCAAGGCCTGAATGGCCTGTTTATCATTTTGATAAAAGGTCTCTGATGAAAATTCGCCTTTCAGTTTCTCCGTTAGAAAATCTTCGCACGAAGTGAGTGCGAAAAATGAAATGATACAAAATGAAATAATATTTTTCATAGCTGGCGGTTTTTAAAAGGTGATGTCGATTCCAAGCATTACCGTCATCGCCGAGGGGTAGGTTCCCCAGTCGATGCCGGCTGCACGGTCTCCTTCGTTCCTGGAGTTATCGCTTACGGTCATTTCAGGGTCAAGGCCTGAATACTTTGTAAGGGTAAGCAGGTTGGTACCCGACACATACAACCGTGTCTGCGATAGTCCAATTTTTTTAAGCGTTGCTGCAGGAATGGTGTACCCGAGTTGCAGGTTTTTCAGCCTGAGGTAAGAGCCATCTTCAAGAAATCGGGACGAAGGCCTTGCATTGTTTGATTTGGCTGTCCAGGATGCCCTGGGTTGTGTGTTAGATGTACCTTTGCCGGTCCATCGTTCATCAAAATAGCGTTGTGTAACGGTAAAACCGCGATAAAATCCTTCAATATCCTGATTTATCTGCATATATATTTTGTTACCGTATGCTCCCTGGAAGAAAAGGCCCAGATCAAAGCTTTTAAAGTTGACCGCAAGGTTAACTCCGCCGATCAGTTTTGGAATGGAACTGCCCAGGTATACCCGGTCGTTGTTGTCGATACGCCCGTTGCCGTCCTGATCTTTAAATCTTACATCGCCGGGCTCAATGCTATTACCCTGATAAGCCGAAAGTAAAACATCGGTTTCATCGTGAAATATGCCATCCATTTCGAGCATGTAGAACGAACCTATGGGCTGCCCTTCTTCCGTCCGTGTGGCATTAATCCCTGTTTCGACCCTCCCGCCAAAAAGAGGAGCGTCCAGCTTAAGCACTTCATTATGCAGAAAGGCAAGGTTCCCGCCAATAGAATATCCCCATTCAGGTTTTATATGACGGTACAACGCTTCGAGCTCAACACCCGTATTCAATACCGATCCGCTGTTGATCCAGGCTGCCTCAGCATCGCCTACCGAAGGAGGATTTGGCGCTTTTACCAGCATATCTTCCGTTACTTTGTAGTAGTAATCCACTGATAATGCTAATTTTCCTTTCCAAAACTCAGCATCTATGCCCGCATTGTATTGAAAACTAGTCTCCCACTTCAGGTCTTCATTTCCAAGGGCTGTTTGTGCATAGCCGCTATTGGATATCCCGCCAAACGGATAGTCGAAATAGGGAGAGATCCTGTCGCTGTATGCATAGAGGCCTATCTCCTGGTTTCCGATGGCGCCATAGCCTGCACGAAGTTTGAGATTTTCGAGCCAGGAAACCTCCTGAAGGAATTGCTCCTGTTTCAGTATCCAGCCGGCTGAAATAGAGTAGAAAGTTCCCCATTTGTTGTCTCCCGTAAACCTTGAAGAACCATCGCGGCGCAGGGTGCCTGACAGGTAATATTTTCCTTTGAAATCATAATTCATCCTGCCGAAAAACGATGCCAGTGTTGATGCATATTCGCTCTGGTTTTCAATCTTGTTTCCGATTCCGTTACCAATGTATATCAGCTCTTCCTGCTGGATGGGGAAATCGGAATCGTCTGCATACAATGCTTTTCCGTTGTTCTTAATAGCCTCAAATCCCAGCATTGCCGAAAGGGAATGCGATTCCCCGAAATTGATTTCGTAATTAAGCAGATTATTTACGGTCCAGTTAACCATACGTTCATTACTGATACTCAAACTGTTCTTCGCATTAATGCGGTTCAGGGTACCCCAGGTTGGATTGAAACGACGGCTGTTGGAATTCCGGTAGTCCATCCCCAGATTGGTCGTAAACTTTAAATTTTTGGTTAGTTTGGTCATGAAAAAGGCCTTGCCAAGATAACTGTCGTCTTTGCGGTTATTATCATTATAATCGCTCATTCCTATGGGATTGTATCCATCGCCCAGATAAGAATCATATACCTGGCTTCCGAAGTATTCGGCAGGGCGGTCAACATAGGTTCCATCTTCAAATCGTACGGGAATGGCCGGATTGCGAAAGAAAGCATATCGTACCACACTTCCGCCGTTACCGCCATAGCCGTCTCCTGAACTCCCTATGATATTATTACTTGAAATTCCCGCCAGCATACTCAATCCAACCGTAAGCCATTTATTTGCTTCCGTATTCACATCAACCCTGGCGGTTCCACGGGTATAACCGGAACCCTTTATAATCCCATTTTGATTGTAATAGGAAGCGGATATCATATAATCGGTGGATTCATTCCCGCCTGACAGGGAGAGCTCGTGGGAATTGACGGGCGCCATTTGGAGCAGTTCTTTTACATAATTGACATTATCAAACCTTGCAGCATCTTCGGAGGTGATAAGACTGCGATGCAGTCCCTCGGGAAGGAGTGCATTATCGTTGGCAGTGGCTTCGTTATATAGGGTGACATAATCGGTGGTATTTACCATTTTGGTAAGCCTTACAGCTTTCTGGAAGCCGGTCTGTCCGCGATAGGCAACCATGGTTTTACCTTTAGCACCCTTTTTCGTAGTAATTAGCACAACCCCGTTGTTGGCGCGGGAACCATAAATAGCCGCTGCCGAGGCATCTTTAAGTACGGTGATATTTTCAATATCCCCGGGCGAAATAATATTTAGCGCATCGGCCATGGGTATACCGTCAACGATATATAGCGGGTCGTTGCTTGAATTGATGGAACCGGCGCCACGGATACGAACCGATACTCCCTCGCCGGGAGCGCCCGTATTTTGTGTCACCTGAACCCCGGCTGCCCGGCCCTGCAATGCCTGACCAACTCCTGCCACCGGCAAACGGGTGAGTTCTTTGTTGTTTACCTTGGTAACAGCACCCAGTACATTGCGCTTTTTCAATGAACCGTATCCGATAAACACCAGTTCATCCAATTGTGTGACGGCCTGGCTGAGTTTAACATCTATCCGTGTACGATCGCCCAGGGCTTCCTCAACGGAAGTGTACCCGACATATGAATATACCAAAACCGATGAGTCATTTAACTGATCGGAAGTCAGACTATAGTGTCCGTCCATATCGGTTATGGTGCCCACCGTGGAGCCTTTAAGAAAGACTGTCACGCCAATCAGCGTTTCGTCGTTGGCTGCATCGGTGACAATTCCTTCAACGGTTTGCTGTGCCAGCAGCAGGTATGCCGGAAACAACAGCATAAGGAAGAATATTAGCCTTTTCATCTGGAGTAGTTTGTTAATCATTGGTAACATTTTGTTCTTATGATCTGTATGATATGAGCATTTCAAATGAATGAACCCGAACTATTGAGATTTTATTGATAGGCAATGGCAATTCCATTCGCCTTGATTTTGTTTCTGTATTTGTCCAACCGCACACCTGCCGGCAACACCACAACTACCAATGCCTGATCGGCAGGAATGTCAATTGTGGCACGGGCAGATACATTTTTTGCCAGGTATTTTTTTGAAAGAATATCAAATAGATCGACCCGTTTTTCGGAATGGAAATTCACCCGCCGGGCAGTTGAAAACGGGTTATAATAGAGATATACCGGGTAATCGTTACGCCCATAAAAATCAGTAATATTACAGTCAAGCGAAAGAATTCCTTCAATGTTGGTTGTATCAACCATAGCTCCATAAATACCCGCAATGGATGTGCTGTACAAACTGAACATAGAATAATCGGGTTGCCCGGGCGCCCATTTCGGGCCATCGCCTATTGCCACAGGAACAACCCCAATAAGCGATTCTTTTTTATAATCATCGTTTTTACGCAACCCTTCGTAGGCAATAATGCCATGCGTCATATCTTTTAACTCGGGCAACCACTGATGTTTTTCATCAATAACGTCGGGATAGAAGAGACGGGAAGCATTTACAGCATTCAGCATATATTTTCCAATGGCACGGGCATATTGTGGTTCATATTTTACCAGGGGTACAAGCGGCCAGGCCATGGCTATTGAATTCATTAAGAAAGCATAACCACCGCCATCGGCTATACTGCCCTGCAATCCGTATACATCGTAATTGCCCCAGCGCTCAGCAATAACGCCCCATGAATATCGCCCCTGCTCCGACTGGCATCCGTCAAAGATCCAGTTAAGCAGTTTTGTAATATCATATTTCGTACCGAATTCAGCATTTAAGCGGGCAGCCGTATAAGCGCCAAATGGCAATAGTATTTCGTAAAACCGGCTTTCCTTCTGGTTGATTAATGCTTTGGTAGCGCTTTTTGCACCGGCCAGATAACGCTGGTCGCCGAACTTCTGAAATGCGGATAACAAGACATAGGCGTGACCACCCGCAACATCCTGCTGCAACGGGATGTTGTTGTGCATGCCTTTCATCCGGGCATAATCGAAATAGGAATAGTCATAGTTACCCTTTAAAACAGAATCGGCTTTTAAAAACTTTTCGGCTATACTGCGCTGTATGACTGCGGTATTCTCAACGTTGGGAAAAAGGGCAGAAACGCCATAAAACAAAAGATTCGGATACACATCATACCACCAGTCACGGCCATAACCACCGCCCAGATGAGCGACATCCGGAGTGGTATTGTTCATTACAATATTCCATTTTGTATCACTGTTAAAATAGTTTTGGTCCATTTTAACAAAGTTGAACCCGTGCTGATTCGTTTTATCAATTCCCATGAGCCCTGCACTCAGAATCGCGTTGAGTGAGGTAAGCGCCTCGTGGAATTCGCCATTGTTCCGGTTTGGACCTTGCCGGACATCGCCAATAACGGTATATAAACCATAGGTTACCTGATCGATATTCCGCCGTGAACTGTCGAGCCAGATAAGCGGGCCATACAATCCGGTAGGGTTGAAGTTATATACAAGACTGTCAAAGGTCATCGCCTTTTTGGCCCAGTCAATGATATAATAAGGTTTCGGCATATTCGGCATTTGTTCGATGCGGGGCAGGGATGTGCTTATCACCGGAACCCCCAGTTGTGAGGAACAGGTCATTAGGCCAAACGTGGCGACGATTGAAAAAACGATCAGGTTAAACTTTTTCATCTGCAGGGAGATAGGAATTCTTCATAATGTTTTTAGCCAGCGGAATGGATAACATCTGTAGTGAGGCTACGATAATGAGTGCATACCTCAACGCAAAAATCTCCGATACAGCAAAGGCCAGAAAAATAAATAATCCGAGTCCTAATATCCTGCCGGTGTAAAGGCCAAACTCGTGGTTAAGTATATAAGCATACTGGTTACGATGTTCCCGTTTTGAAACCACATCGATCACCCGCATCAGAATGGGAAAATAGGCAAGATCATGCAGGGGCTGGAAAAACACCTTGCACAGTATAAAAATAATTACACCAAAAGCTGACAATGCAATACCATTCACAATGGTGCCGATCAGGAAAATAGTAATGCCTGCTGCAAAGACTAAAATGCGGTGTTTTGGTTTTGAGAACCGTCCGAGAAAATACAGTATAACAGCCGTCAGCCCGCCACTGATTCCCTGAATTAATCCCAGCGATCCTTCCTGCCCTATATATCGCATTACCAGCATCGCCGGCGCGGTGACCAAAAAGCCCTGTACCAGACCTTTCAGTCCTGCGAGCAGAAGCTGCTTGTTCCATAACTTATCGAAGCGGAAAAACAAAAAATCCTTTTGCAGCGGGTTTTCAAATTTACCCCTTGCCAGCGAGATACAAGCTAATATTGTTATGGCAAGTACAATTAAGGTGACAATACGATACCCCATATTCACATCAAAGACCAAACCGAACAATTGCACTCCGTCTATTGTAGCAAGCAAGGCCCCTATAGCCAATGGAACTCCAATGGAAGAGAGGGTGAAGAAAAAGGTCTCCAGTCCGAAAAAATAATTTCGGTTTTCATCCGTTGTTGTATTTAGCGCCATCAGATAGCGGTTGGTCCAGAAAAAACCCGATGCTGCG
Organism: uncultured Bacteroidales bacterium; assembly: GCA_964456825.1. Classification (GTDB taxonomy): domain Bacteria; phylum Bacteroidota; class Bacteroidia; order Bacteroidales; family UBA10428; genus UBA5072. The sequence goes on along the minus strand of CAYWCR010000042.1, from coordinate 12,948 downwards.
CCCAGCAAAATACCGGCTATAAGTATGCCTGTTATTGAAAGATTTCCCATGAACATCATACCAACCATGGATATGCCGCTGAGCAGAATACCGAAACTGTACAAATGGGCTACCTTGAATTTCTGTAATAAAAAACCATTGGCAAAAGAGGTAATAACAATACCGGTATACATGGCAACCTGAAAAACTGCTACCAACATGGTATTGTTGGTATTTCTCATGATGTAGGCACCGATAAATATCTCAACTACGGGTAATACCAATGCATATAGCAAATTGGTGATGAGCAGTACCCGCATATTATGCGGCATGGACAGAAAAAACCGATATTCGGAGACCAGCTTTTTAATCATATCCTTGTTTCTCTATTTTAGTGTGGATAAGATTTCTGAAATGGACAGCTCAGCGCCGCATATCACTTCATCACTTGCCCCGTAATACATTTTTATATGATCACCTTCCACGATATGTCCGTTTGTAAATATTACATTCCCGAAAAAGCCGGTTTTTTCATAGGAAGCAATCGGTTCCATTATGGGTTCGTTGCTGCGGGCAATCACCCTGGAAGGATCATGTATATCGAGCAGCAAAGCGCCGAGACAATAGCGATTGTCTTTGTTGGCGCCGTGATAAATTTCGAGCCATCCGTGGTCCGTCCGGATCGGTGCAGCGCCTGCTCCTACCCGCGCTGAATCCCACATTCCGGGCCGCGATGTGGCAATACATTTGTGGTTTCCCCAATACAGCAAATCAGGCGACTGGGCCAGCCAGATGTAATTGCCGCCAAGCTCGGGACTGCTTGGGCGATGCAGGGCAAAATATTTGCCGTTGATTTTTTCGGTGAATAGGGCGCAATCTTTATTATGAGGCGGAAAAATCATCCCCCTCCGTTCAAAATTTTTCCAGTCACTCGTTTGGATAAGTCCCACCCCAACGCCAAACGGGGATACCTCGGTAAAGGTAAGCGCATAGTAATCACCCATGGATGCTACCCGGCAGTCTTCAATGCCAAAGGATTCCTGTTCACCTTTGCCAAAAATGGGAGGATAATCAGCAGGTTCAGTGAAGTGAACGCCGTCATCACTGCAGACCAATCGGAGATATGATAATGTGGTCAGATAATCTTTTTTCCTGTAATTGATCACACGGGGATCAGATGCATTCAAATCGGGATCATCAATATTAAAAGATAAGATTTCGACTTCTCCCTTGGTATTATAAACCGGGAAGCTGATTTTGCCTTCAATTTGTTTTGGACGCTCTGCTACACGCAGTATCAGCCATATTTTGTCGTCGTATCGAAATACACCCGGATTGAGGAGGCATACTATTTCCATCCCTGAAATACCGGGGTTGAGATTTGCCGGAGTTATAAGTGGATTTTCCGGGAAACGTTTAGCGATGTCCATCGTCCGAGATTATTTAGGCTTTATCATTGAATTGAAAAGCCTAATTTAGATACCTTTAGCCTGATAAGTATTACATAACTTTTGTAAAGAGTTACATCATTCACACATTTTCGAATCGTTTGAGTCTTTTTGCCTGAGATGCCTGCACTGTTGGAATGCAGCGTTGTTTTTCAAATGGATAAAATAACATCCGAAAATAAAATCGTTCTGAGGAACAACTCCCAATGCAGTTAAAATACAAAACTATTCAGCAACCATCGTTTATTGTCTCGTGACAATAATAGGTGACAAATTAAAAATAAAGCGTTCAATCTACTAAATCCTGCAGATTTTAAGCCTATCACTTTATGATAAAACTCCTCTAAAAGAGCTACATACATATCAGGATTACAAAGATGTCAAAGAACTATATTGCATACAGTTGGAAATCAATTATATTTAAGCGGACATTAATGAAACTTTTTAACTCTTAATTCACATTAATACTTCCGCATGAGAAACCGTTTTTATAGTTTCATTTCCGTTCCGGCATTTGCAATGCTTTATTTTCAAACAGCAATAACTGTAATTATTATCTTGCCGTTTGCATATCTCCATTATAAAAATGCTGTAAAATTATTCGTACACCTTTGGGCTAAGTCGGTGTTTTGGATGCTGGGCAAAAAATTGAATATTTATGGTATTGAAAATTATACTGAAAACAAGCGATATATTATCATTGCCAATCATGCCAGCTTGTTCGACATTATGGCCATCATGTCGTTCTGCCCTGACGTGGCATGGTTTGGTCATGAACGCCTGATGAAAATACCCGTTTTTAACCAAATTCTGAAAATGATCGACTACATGCCAACGAAGGAACCTAATATAAAGAATACGAAACTCATGTTGGATGAGATCATCAAAAAATTAAAACATCATACTATTGCTATCTTCCCGGAAGGTACAAGAACACTCAATGGTAATATGAATGAATTCTTTAGAGGTTTTATTTATATATTGAAATCGTCCGATGCAGATATACTTCCTGTGACGCTCAATGGGTTCTATTCCCTGAAACCCAAAAACCGGTTTTACATTGACTTCAGCGCTAAAATCAGTGTCGTTATTAATAAACCCATAAATGCTGTTAATTTGAAGGTGAAAACCGATAATGATATTATAACGGAAATGAAAAGAATCATTGAATCAGGAAGTTATGAGTCATAGCAGTTTATAGAATTATCAACTATCAACCTATGGAGAAATTGCAGAACAAAGAATGGGTATTTATTATCAACCCTGTTGCGGGCAACGGATACGCAAAAACGTTGAAGCCCAAATTAGAGGAAATGATACATCAATATGCTATTAATGCGTGGATTGTTTATTCGGAAAAAATTGGCCATGTTGCCCAATTGGCCGGACAATATGCCGACAATGGTTCGAAATATATCGTTGGTGTCGGCGGAGATGGTACGTTTAATGAAATTGCCTCAGCGCTTTTACACCATAAAAATGTTACACTGGGTATGATCCCTGCCGGCACCGGAAACGATTTTATTCAGATCCTGGGATTTCCCAACCGCTTTAAAGAGGAACATTGGAAAGTGTTCTTCGAAAAAAATACAACCTTAATCGATGTGGGGCTGTGCAATGGACTACCTTTCTTAAATGGTATGGGTTTGGGATTCGATGCGCAGGTAGCGGCTGAAAACTATATTGAACCAGGTAAAGTTAAGAAAGGTGGGAAATACAAATACATTTATCACATTGTTAAAACATTGTTGCTATACAGAGAAAAGAGGATGACCGTTTTGTCGGCAGAGACCCAACATGAAACAGATTGTTTCATCAACACCATTTCCATTGGCAGACGATTTGCCGGTGGTTTTTTTCTTACTCCTAAAGCAATTGCAAACGATGGCCTGTTGGACGTCTGTATGATAGAAAAACTCACCCTTCCTGACCGGTTAAGGATTTTACTAAAAGTACCCAAAGGAACACATCTGCAAAACAAAAAAGTGAACTATTATCAAACCAGCAAAATAGAAATCGAATTCAGCCATGAAGTCCCATTCCACCTGGACGGGGAATTACATTTTTCAAAGCATTTCGATATTAGTATTTCACCATGTGCTATTAATATTATATACAATCCTTCGGGAAATCACTTTTTCAGGATTAATTAATCGGAAAGAAATGAGATATGTCGCCTTTTTTGATCTCGACAATACCATTTTAAAAATCAACAGTGGTGAATCGTTTTTAAGCAGGGCATATAAAAATGGGTTTTTGTCAAACCGGAAATTGATACATGCTTATTGCCTGGGATTATTATATAAATTTAAGGTAATTGATCCATTGGCAATAATTGAAAAGCTTAACGGTTGGCTGGCTAAAGCACCGGTTAATGATATCGAAAATTTATGCCATGAAATAGTTGAAAAAGATCTTATTCCGGCTATACATCCCGAAATGATTCCTGAGATTAAAAGACACAAAGAAAAGGGGGCTGTTGTGGTCATTCTTTCATCGGTAATTGCTCCGGTCTGTCTTCGTTTGTCAGAATACCTGGGAATGGATTCCGTTCTTTGTTCTGAAATGGAAGTCATAAACCAGCGGTATACCGGACGACCCATAGGCAGGTTTTGCTTCAGGGACGAAAAACTCAACCGTATGAATCAATACCTACATATTTATAATTATGCCCATGAAGAATCTTACTATTATGCCGATTCCATTGACGATCTGCCGGTACTACAATCGGTTGGTCATCCTGTTTGTGTTAATCCGGATAAAAACCTTGAAAAGATAGCACGGGAACAGGATTGGGTAATTCATATATGGGACTGAATTCAACTTAGGTCAAAAATAGACTGGAATTTTAATTTTACTTTTGTTATACATATGGCTGGTTTATAAAATGAGATAAAATCTTAAAAATAATATGAAAATATTGCTTGTATCTCCATGTTTACCAAACGAAAAACGTCCGGGTCAATTTGCCGTTCCTCAGTTAACATTATCCTTAATAGCCGGCATGACCCCTCCTGAGCACGAGGTGGAGATTTGTGAAGAAGAATATGGTGATATCACTGATTTCGATGGTGATTATGACCTTGTTGGCATATCCATTATGAGCCAGACCTGTCACAGAGGATATGAAATTGCCAATGAATTTAAAAAAAGGGATAAGATTGTTGTTTTTGGAGGAATTCACGCTTCAACAATGCCCGAAGAAGCCCTTCTTTTTGGTGATGCTGTGGTAATTGGCGAGGCTGAGGGAGGCCTTTGGGAAGAAGTATTAAATGATGCTGAAAATAACAGGTTACGGTCATTTTATAAGCTGTCTGAGATTCCCGATCTTCAAACCCATATTGTTCCCAGGCGGGATCTGATTAAATGCTCATCGGGTAAATATAAAATTGCTCCTATCGAAACAACAAGAGGATGCCCGTACAATTGTGATTTTTGCACGGTGTCAAGATTCTTTGGCACCAGGCAAAGGCATAAAGCCATTCACGATATTGTCACGGATGCAGAATCCTGTTCACAGAAAGTGCTTTTCTTCATTGATGATAATGTTGCGTTTAACCGGAAGTTTGCTATGGAGCTTTTTAAAGAAATGATCCCGTTAAAGAAGAAATGGATTGGGCAGGCTTCAATTGGAATTTCAAAAGATAATGAGCTAATGAAAATGGCCTATAAATCAGGGTGCCGGGGATTACTTATTGGGTTTGAATCGATGTCTGATGGAGGCCTCAATACCTACAGAAAAACGTTGAAGACCGTGAAGGAAAATGTGCTTGCTGTTAAAAAATTAAGAGACAATGGTATCCTGGTCATGGCTTCATTAATTTTTGGCCTTGATTCTGATACAGAGGAGGTTTTTGACATGAGCTATGAGTTTTTATCAAAATCAAAATCGGCTTTTTTTCAGGCATGTTTAATGACACCATATCCAGGCACATTGGTATTTGAGAACTTAAAAAAGGAAGGAAGAATTTTAACAGATGATTGGAGTAAATTTGATACCAAGAAGGTGATTATTTCACCTAAAAACATGTCACCGGAAAGACTGCAGAAAGGATACTATGATATCAGAAAAGCCATATACAGTTATAATTCAATTTTAAGCCGATCTATACCTTATCTGATAAAAGGTCCCATAGAGTCTTTATTATACTTTTCATTAAATATGGGAGCCCGCAACAGATATAAGCAGAGCCGGGACGGAATTATATACAAAAATCAGGTTGGTTCCCCTGTTGATTTTGATGTCACTAAATATGTGAAGCCATTTAAACAGAAAAACCAATAATATTAAACTATGTATTTATTAGTATTAGCCGTGTTTGACTGATTTGCTTTGATATATTAATACGTGCGAATATGGGTGTTTTAATGGCTTGCTTCATTTTGCTGTGCTGGGGATTGCACCTTGTATACGTGCTGAACTTCCAGCCCGTTGATCCTCTCGATGGTTGGCTATGGCTTCATATCATTGTACAAACCTGGTTATTCACCGGGCTGTTTATAACAGGGCATGATGCTATGCATGGAAGCATCAGTCGAAATCAAAAAGTGAATGGTTTTCTCGGATTTACCGCTACCATCCTGTATGCAGGGCTCTGGTATCCTACCCTTTTGAAAAAACACGCTCTGCATCACCTTCATGTGGCGACCGAGAATGATCCTGACTATCGCACAGGAAACCAAAACTTCTTTGTTTGGTGGTTTTCATTTATGAAAAATTATATTTCAGTCTGGCAACTTCTCTTTATGGCGGGATTATTCAACGTTGGACTTCTTTTTTTCAATGAACTACAGCTCATCGTTTTATGGATAGTTCCCTCCGTTCTCTCAACTTTCCAGCTCTTTTATTTTGGGACCTATTTACCGCATCGCCTTCCTCATACTGCTGAAATGGAGCCGCATAAAGCTCGCTCACAAGCACGCAACCATGTATTGGCAATGCTCACTTGCTACTTTTTTGGCTATCACTACGAACACCATGAATCGCCACGAACCCCATGGTGGTTGCTTTTCCGCATCAAGCTGAAGGGTGCAGCCTAAAATGTGCTTTTTCTGTAATTGAATAGAAAGGGATTTTGCCGTTGTAGTGTGGTGTTTATTCATGCATATTCTCAATATCTGCTTCACATAAATCACAAAGCAATTTACTTATCTTAATTGTAACATCGTGAAAATATCTTGCTCCTTTATCAATCGTGGCTAGTTTCGGGTTTCCTATTCCTGTATCTTCACTTATCTGAGTCCATTTGCGTTCAGTCCAAACCCAACCTTCCGAGAACGCTTTAATTTTATTCTTTTTCTCTTTTCCTTCCCCCCACTTATCAATGGGCAAAACTAAATCAGGTCGAAGATATAACAACAAACTTGTCTCCATTTCTTCTGCATGGTCTCCCGAATTATCAAAATACTCCATCCTATCCAAAGCCTGATACCAATTGGAAACACAAATAAACATTTTTGGATATTTTAAACCTAGTTCTCTTACTATTGCTTTAAAATCATTTCCTCCATGACTATTAAATATTAATAGTTTATAAATCTTCTGGTGGTTTAAAACTTCTATTATATCTGACAATATTGCAAATTGGGTACTTGGATTTATATTAATATCAAGATAAATATCCCTTTGTCCGGTGTTTACTCCAAATGGAATGGTTGGCAATACTATTACTTTTGCTCCTTTATCCCACGCTAATCTAGCAGATTCGGCAGCTATTAAATCAGCCTGAATATTATCAGTTGAGTAGGGCAAATGAAAATTATGAGCCTCGGTTGCTCCCCATGGTAAAATTGCTAATTCAAAATTCTCATTTCTAAGAGCATCCCAATTAGTTTCTGTTAGAATATAGGGTCTCATTTTTAAATTTTTAATTGTGTATATCTCTTAAAAATCCTGCAAAATCAATACCACACAATCGAGATAGGATAGCGTTATTCCGCATACCCCCTCGTAGATCCGGACGTATGGATTTCCCGCATCCGGTTCCTCAGGTTAATGATTCGCTATCTGTTGAGATATACTCAGCTATTTGTCCAAGTTTTGTTTCCATTTTATTGTTCCCTCTGTGTGGAATTAATGTTTCCCTTGCACAAGCCATTAACCTGACCTCATGAAATAGTACTCAGTAACAAATATAGCAGCATTATAATAATGAAAAAAAGCAGGATTTCGAATACCAGCAGAATCAATACTTTTCCTTGCCCAAAGAACTTTCTCATTCGATTGCCCTTTAAATATAAAAATATGAACATATTTTTCATATTGAGTTAAACACTTTCATAAAAAGGTCTGCTATTTTTTATCCGATAAACAATAAAAAGGATAATTTAGCTATGCATATATTCCTTGGGGGATTTTAAAAACAGCTCACTGAAGCAGGAAGAAAAGTATTTCGGGTTGCTGAATCCAACTGCATAGGCAACCTCAGAGATATTATAATTACCATTCTTTAACAACTTGGCCGCTATTTTTAACCGGATTGTCCGGAGATAAATATTGACGGTCATACCCGTCAGTGCTTTTAACTTTTTATACAGGTTGCCTTTGCTCATATTGAGCTCAAATGCAAGTCGGTCACCTGACAATTCGGGGTCATCAATATTATCTTCAACGATCTTAACAAACTTTTCAAGGAATCCCTGGTCAATTTGTGTAATTTTAATATTGGCAGGAATTATACTGTTGTCTTTTGAAAACCTCTCGGCCAGTTGTTTCCTGACATCAAGTGTGTTTTTTAAGCGAAGTTTCAGGACTTCAGGACTGAAGGGTTTAACTATATAATCATCAGCACCGGTCTCCAATCCACTAATCTGATGTTCAACATCCGATTTGGCAGTTAATAACAAAACGGGTATATGACTGGTTAGCTCATCGGTTTTGATTTTTTCGCAAAGTGAGATACCGTCCATTTCGGGCATCATTATATCGCTTAAAATCAAATCCGGCAGTTGAGTTTTAGCAATATCCAATCCTTCAATACCGTCCTTTGCCAATACTACAGTGAAATCACCCTTTAACTCATTGTACAAAAACTGTTGCATATCGGTATTATCTTCCACCACTAAAATTCTTGGATTGCCTTCAGCATCAATCACCCCCGTGATTTTATCGTTGTCGTTGTATGCAGGAGATTCCAGCATCGATTTCATATACTCAAAAGAATAATCTATCCCGGATTCATTGCTGATCTCTTCAGGTTTCAAATGTTCCATTGATTTGGGAAGAAAGACCGAGAAAGTAGTTCCCTTGTTCAACTGACTGGAAAAGCTGATTTCACCATAATGAGACTCTACCAGGTCTTTTGAAAGCGAAAGTCCAATCCCCGTGCTGATCGTTCCCGATGCAGCTTTATTTGAAATCTGGTAAAAACGCTCAAAAATATGAGGTTGATATTTTTCTTCAATTCCCGGGCCGGAATCAGAGACATCAATCCGGATCATTTCACGGTCTCCAAGCCTTTGATTACCGGCAATGGACAGGACTATCTTTCCTCCAATGGGGGTGTGCTTAAATGCATTGGATAAAAGATTGTAAAAAATCTTTTCAATTTTATCGGTATCAATGAACAGTTCATCTACCTCTTTATGGCTTATAAACTGGAAATCAATATCCTTTTTCTCCGCAAAGGGACGGAATAGCTGAAATATCTCATATAAGTATTTCACGATATCTTCCTTCTGGGTCTGGAGTTTGAGATTGCCTGTTTCCACTCTCCGGATCTCCAACAGCTGATTAATCAGTTTGTAAAGCCTTTTAATATTTCTATGAATGAGCGACAAATTCTCTTTAACGGCAGGAAGATCGTTATAATTGTTCTGCGCCAGAAGTTTTTCGGTAGGACTCATGATAAGGGTAAGAGGGGTCCTGAATTCATGAGATATATTGGTAAAGAAACTGAGTTTCATCTGATCAGACTCATGGAGTTTTTCAGCCATCTTTTGGATTTCACTTTTCTGTTCTTCCAGTGCTACATTTTTTTCTTTCAGAAAATCGCGCTGCTGGCTGATTTTTTCACTCTGGGCTATTATTTCACTTTGTTTGCTTTCGAGCAGTTCATTTGCCTGCTTAAGTTCGTGGGTTCTTTTCTCTACCTGGTATTGCAATAATTTCTTCTGGCGGTGCAACAGTTGTGTCCTGACCTGTACAATAGTCATAATCACTATCAGGATAAAAAGAATAATTAATCCTTTAAACCAGAATTTCTCATAAAAGGGCGGCATTATATGAATTTTTAAAATAGCAGGGTGTTGCGACCAGATGCCGTCATTATTACAGCCTGTTACCTTCAGGATATAATCTCCACTGGGTAAATTCGTGTAATTTGCAAACCGATGTGATGCATCGACTTCGTTCCATTCTGTTTCAAATCCCTCAAGCATATATTTATATTTCATTTTGTCAGGAGCAGCGAAGTGTAATCCTGCAAATTCAAAAGACATAATTTTATCTTTATATAACAAGAAGATTTCATCGGTACATGAGATTGTTTTCTTCAGAATCACCCGCTTATCAAATGTATCATTGGCAAGAACCGGTTTGTTATAAAGTTTGAAATTCGTAAAGACTACCTTTACGTCAAACGGATTATCCTTTATCCCGGCCGGATCAAAGTAAGTTATCCCGTTCGTTCCTCCAAAATACAGGATCCCTTCTTTATTTTTAAAGTACGATCCCTCATTGAACTCGTTACTCTGAAGTCCGTCGTCCACTGTATATATGCGGATATCACCCCGTACCGGATCAAATAAAACCAATCCTTTGTTTGTGCTAACCCATAATCTTCCCTTATTGTCTTCCAGAATACCATGAATGGTATTGCTTGGAAATCCTTCTTTGATGGAATAGCATGTAAACCTTCCGGTTTTCTTATCAAATTTGTTTAATCCGCCATGGGTTCCAATCCACAGAATATTATCATCCGCAATTTCAGGTTCGAGTATGCATTTTACCACTTCATTTGACAAGGAGGCCGGATTATCAGGCTCATTCAAATAATGTGTAAACTTCTGCGTTTCGGGGTCAAATCGGTTTAGTCCGCCAGAAAGGGTTCCGATCCAGATTATGCTATCCTTATCTTCATATAGAATATTGATCCATTGGTCTGTGGTTCCCTGTTCTCCGGGATTAACAACCGGAAAATACCGGAATGACCTTCTATCGTTGCCGAGCATACAAAGGCCAATTCCGGTTGCCCCGAAATAAACCCGGCCGGTTTTTGTAATACAAATGGAACGCAGGGACCAGGGAAGAAACGAATTGATGTTTCCTTCATCGTGATGAAAATTAAGAAATAGTTCCGTTGACGGATCATACAGGCTGATCTTATAATCAAAGGCACCCATCCAGAGTTTTTTTCCATCGGAATCTTCCTTTATGACACCAATTAGTTCAGCCGGAAGATGTCCCGAATATTCATAATTAATCCCTCGATGTATATCCTGCTTATTTTGAAATCTCTTCACCTGCAGGGATTCAAAATTTATCCGGTTCAGTTCCGTTTTCGTTCCGACCCATAAATTTCGTTTCTCATCTTCATATAGGGCATACACATCACGGTTGCTTAAATAGATCTTTTTATGGGGATTGTCATCGATAATCTTAAATTTTTTGGCTTCCAGGTCAACCTTGAACAATCCGTTTTTTTCGACACTAATCCAGATAATTCCGGTTTTGCTTTTTTGAATGAACAGTACCCTGTTTCCGCGGAAGCTATAAATGTCCCTGTCGTCATAAGAAAAAACATCCGTTGTCTTCATATCGGGATGCAAACGGTATAAACCAGGCCCCAGCGATGATCCTACCCATACGTAACCCGAATTGTCCTCCACAAGGGAATATACATTATTGTTTTGTGTTTCGCGAATGATATAAGGATCGGCATTTTCATCACGAAATACATAAAGTCCGTTTAAGGATCCAACCAAAATCTGTCCATTTTTCAATTTCCGGATAATATATACGGTGGGCACATTGTTCTTGTTCAATGATTCGGTAATGAAATGGGAAATATAAAAACTGTCAGGATTGTTAGGATGATGAATGATATTAAGACCCCCGTGAAGGGTCCCGATCCAGATATCGCGATCGGGTTCAAAATGTATATAGGTGATCACCGTATCATTGAGACTCTTTGTTTTATCGTCTCCCGGAAGAAACCTTTTGAACTCTCCAGTGTTAGGATTAAATCGATTCAATCCGTTTAGGGTTCCGATCCAGAGATTTTGGAAACCATCTTCGGAAATAAATGTAATCCGGTCATCACTCAGGCTGTTCTCATCGTCCGGATCAGACCGAAGCGTGACAAAGCTGTCGGTTGCACGATTATACCGGTTCAGGCCTTTATTGGTGCCAATCCATAAATTACCCGCAGAATCATCGAAAAAGACTTCATATAACAATACATCCGAGGCCATAGTGGAATTAATCGAAATAGTCTCCGGCTTTGAAGTATCCGGATGATATTTATAGAATATCTCTGTCTCAGGATCAAGTCTGTCGATTCCTCCGCCCTGATAATAAATCCAGATCTGCCCGAATTTATCTTTATACAGATTGGTAATCCATGTTTTTGACGGATTCCGGCAACCTTTGGCTGCAGAAAAAATTTTGAATTCATACCCATCATAACGGTTAAGGCCTTCCTGGGTTGCAAACCAAAGGAAGCCCAGGTCATCCTCAACCATATCGCTGACCAATGTATGAGACAGCCCGTCCTTTAATCCGATATTATAAAACCTGATATCGGAAGACTGGCTGTGCAAAAGGTGGGGGATGGCGAAAACAAGCCATAGTATGATCGGGTATGTTTTCCTTATTCGAAACATGATGATACAGGCTTCAGGATGTACGATTCGACCTTGGGTTCATTCTGGCAAAACCATGCAGGTGCATTTGCTTTCCTAAAATTAATCATTTCCTTTAAAGTCCATTGCCTGCGGTTCTCATTTATTTTTACCCCTCCCGGGATTCTTTAACCGGCTGCTGAAAAATTCCGAATCGGTTTCAAAGGCTGTTCGCACTATTGGTTCTGAGGCCTGGTTACAAATAACGCAACATCATGTGATAGCACCTTGACGGTATAGGAATTACCGAAAATCCCCATGTCTTTCTGACGCCAAACATCACGCACTTTCTGGTTTGGTGTCAATTTCAGGTCACTCCAGTTAACCACAATTTCTTTATCAATATTATCCAGATTAAACACACCAATGGCCTTTGATCCATCCTCCAGTTCCTTGACCCAGATTTGTGTCATTTCACCCGTCTTTACCTGCATGGCTTGTTTTCCAAGTGGATCCTGGTTAATGGCCAGAACTTCATCATTGGTGAGCAGGTTAAGGGTGAAATCATCAAGGCGGCTGAGATCGTTACCAAGCAGTAGTGGTGCAGCAAGCAATGCCCACAAGCTGATATGCGTATATTGCTCGGAGGCGGTTAACCGCGTAGTATGCAGGTTTGGTCCCCAACCCACCCATCCCACGATCAGCATATCGGGATCGTTCCAATGGCCAGGACCAGCAT
>CAYWCR010000041.1:19444-37034 GCA_964456825.1 uncultured Bacteroidales bacterium | reverse complement strand
CCCCTGTCCCATGTTGAGATATCAAGCGGGAAATCCGCCGGATCTCCTGACCGGATGATCTGTCCCAGCGAGTTGGAGATAACAAACCCGGAAAAGTCATCTTTTCCTTTGAGATCAATAAAGCTTGTCGCCGGAACCGGGAAAACCCAGAACATATCGTCATCGGCAGATATCCTGTTCGATGACACGACGGTAAGAAATTCGTACGCCCCCATATCTACAATAGCAACATTCTGATTCCCGAGTATATCAAAGTGAGGTACGGCCGTTGAGGGATCACCTTTGTTGATGGCCGGAGAATTCTCCATCAACCGCAAGCCGTCATCGGCTGTCATCGCAATCCCATCATCGCCAAGAGGATTGGTTCCGTTGACAAACAGGGGTTCATCATAGATCACTCCCTCTCCGGTAAACATTTCATCGTTTTGTATATCCGAATAAGTTATGCTTACCCAACCGCTGTCATTGTAAATGCCTCCAGTGCCCGCTTCATCAGCGGTATTATTCCAGACAATGGCATTATTGATGATGGCAAAAGCACCGGGATGCAACAGTGAAATTGCGCCTCCGTAACGGTCTGAACTGTTGTAGGCCATGGTGGTTTTATTGAGCGCCACACTCCCGTAATTGATCGCTATGGCCCCTCCGCCAAAATCTGCCCTGCCCTTTGCCGCATTTTGGGAAAACACACAGTTGGTAATACCGACCACTGCCGTGTCGCCTAAATGGATTGCGCCTCCGGTTCCGGGATTGGGATCCTCTCTTACAGCTTCGTTGCTGTAAAAGAAACAATCCTCCAAAACCAGTTTACCCCCTAAAACACTGATCCCACCCCCTCCGATTTTTGCCTTATTCCGGGCAATATAACTGTTGGTGATAATGGCTGAATCCGCTTGCATATGGATTGCCCCGCCCCATATGGCCTCATTGGATGAAAAATGGCTTGCGTTTACCGTCAGGGCACCCCCGTTATAAATGGCTCCTCCCCGATAGGCCGTCTTATTGCTGTCAAACTCACAATTTTTCACAGAACCCAAGGATCCGTCATTGAAAATACCACCCCCGTAACTTGATTCATTCTTAGTAAAACTGCAGGAATCGATATCTCCGGCAGCACCAAAAAGGTATACAGTTCCATAGTCTGACTGATTCTGAACAAACCTGCAGTTCTTTAATGCCGCCGATGAATGATCAATGAACACCGCGCTTCCTCCTAAAGCATTGTTTTTTTGAAACAAACAGTTGCTGACCATAACATTACCGGGATTAATACATATGCCTCCCCCGTATTGTCCTGATTCCATGATCAGACTAACGGTGTGGCCTGATTTCAATTCAAGCTGCAACATTTCGCCATCCGCCATAGAAATTCCTATGACAGGTATTACGATGTTGGTATCCGTCCCGCCCAGGGTAACCATCTCCTCAGCAATGTTATTGAATATTACCGCTGCAATAGCTCCGGCTTCCTGGGCATTCAGAGCCTTCTGGACAAATGGGCATCCGCCGCGCTGAATAAGGGCAATTTTGCCCGTGAGGGCACCGACGGAAGTACATGCATCCAAAGGATCAGCCAGCACAACCTCACCGGTTATTGAAAAATCGAGGTCCCCAAACTGAGCTGAAGTATTGGAATAATCACCAACGACCGATGCAGGTTCTGTTAGGGTAATGTGCTTTGGACTATAAGCATCCTGCAGGGTAAATCCATCTATAATCGAGCCGTAAATACCTGAACCTGTTTCCATGATACGGATGCTGTTGTCATAACCATAATCAACCATGCCGATATCTCCTGAGAGAATCGTTTCATTGGCATGCGCAGTGCGCTGATCCATGGATGTCTCCGTTCCGGCAAATCCCCCGAAGACACTGACACCTGCAGGTACATTAAACTTACTATACCGGTCCGTTCCGTTTCCGGGTTTGTAGGTTCCGGCAGCTACCCATACGGCATCACCACCATGTGAAGCACTTAGTATGGCTGCTAAATCGGAAGAAGCATTGGACCATGAAGATCCATCACCAGTGCCCTGTGAAACAGGTTTCACAAAACGCACCGATTGGGCATAAAGCCCCGTGCTGCTTATACTTGTTATGATTAGAACAAGTACAATGAAAATACTCTTATTCCTCATACTTGCTTTTTTTCAAATTTATAACAATTTTATCCAAATTGCCTAATAATAAAAGATTTATAAGAAATATTCTGTTCTATAAATCCAACCGTATTTAAGGACTGTCAGGCATAAACTAACTCCGTCATTTAATAAAGTGAATGAGTCTGTCTCAATACCTCTGCTCCCCATACCATAAGTCATGATGAAAATTGACCGTAGAACGAATGAAAACGGACCAGATATTCATGCGAATTAAGTGTTGAAATTGATATTAATATTGTTTCCCCGTTTTTTTGAACTAAAAGTGACCAAGCACGGAGTGCTTGAACCTGCCCGACGGCAGACGGGTGTGAATAGCGCCGGGTGAAACCCGGTGGTTAAGATGCAAGTTAAAAACAAACGAGATTCACAACCGCGGAGCGGTTGAATTTTTAAAATTAAGTATTCAATTCGCGTTTTTGTATTCAACCGCTCCGCGGTTGCTGGTAATTGGGTGACTTGCATCTTCATATGCCACCGGGTTTCACCCGGCGCTATTTATATTTAACTGCTTCGCGGTTTGCACCATTAGTAATCCCTCTTCAATTTTATAGATCACTTTTACTCTTAATTCGCATTATTCATTACTTTTATTGAGCCGTAAACAAGGCGATCCGGATTTTTTCGCTGAAACCCGGCATGAAAAAGGAGGCATCTGATGATCGGAAGCAGGCAATCCCTTGGCATCGATATTGGTTCGGTCTCCATTGCCATAGCATTAATGGACTGCAATAAGCAGATTCTTCATTCATCATACGTTTTCCATAATGGCCAGATCCATGAAAATCTGCTGAAACTGCTGGGAAAAATCGACTTGTATCGACTCGCATCCATAGGATATACCTCTTCAACACCTCCCATAATCAGACAGGGAAAAGCCGTCGACACCAGGATTGCCTTCATTACAGCAGCCCGGAATTTCCACCCCGGTCTCCAGGCTCTGTTAATTATCGGTGCCGAGAAATTCGGTCTCGTCACCTTTGATAAAAACGGAGAATACCAAAACTATAAATCAAACAGTTCCTGTGCAGCCGGAACCGGTAATTTCCTCGATCAGCAGGCCGAACGGCTTAACATTCCGAATATCATGGAATTCAGCAAAATCGCCTTTGAGAATACAGGGGGCTTTCCAAAAATTGCCTCCCGGTGTGCCGTTTTTGCCAAGACTGACCTTATCCATGCACAGCAGGAAGGATATTCACTTGGTGAAATCTGTGACGGATTATCCTATGGACTGGCTAAAAATATTGTTGATGCTGTTTTTCAGGACCAACCATTTTCAACCCTTGTTGCTGCCGGAGGAGTGGCACTGAATAAAGCGGTAATGAAGCACATTGAAAAACTTACACAACTCAATATCAGGGTGGATGAGCATGCACATTTGTATGGAGCGCTGGGAGCAGCAATAACCTGCATGGATGAGGATCAGCCGGTTGAATTCCAATACAATAGCATTGAGGATATTATAATTTCCGGAAAAAAAGAAAAAAAATATCATTATCCGCCCTTACAGTTGAAGCTTTCCGATTATCCCGACTTTTCATCGCATGAATTTTATGAGGTTCATTCCAACCGGTTTCCCGCTATGAAACCGGTTGAAATCGATCTTTATTCAGTGCCTGAAAAAAACAGTCACATAAAAGCATTCCTGGGGATTGACATCGGTTCGACAAGTACAAAAGCCGTTTTACTGGATCTTCAGAAACAAGTTATTGCCGGTTTGTATACGCGTACTTCCGGTCAGCCTTTGCAGGCTGTGCAGCTAATTTTTGAAGCCATCCGCGATATGGAACAACAGAAACAGATCGGTTTCATTATTTCGGGTGCCGGAACTACCGGGTCAGGCAGGAAATTTACCGGGAAAATCATCGGTGCGGATATCATTCCTGACGAAATAACGGCTCATGCAAGAGCGGCTTTCGAATTGAATCCCGATACGGATACCATCATTGAAATTGGCGGACAGGATTCAAAATTCACGATCATGCAGGATGGCATGGTAACGTTTTCAGTCATGAATAATGTATGTGCTGCAGGAACCGGAAGCTTTATTGAAGAACAGGCAAAACGTCTGGGTTGTCCTTTACCGGATTATTCACGACGGGCTGAAAAGGCAAATGCACCCCTCGCCAGTGACCGTTGTTCTGTTTTTATGGAACGTGACCTCAACCATTACCTTGCTGAAGGATATTCAACGGATGAAATTCTGGCTGCCGTATTGCATTCAATCCGGGAAAACTATCTTACAAAAGTCGCCGTTAAAGGCAAAATTGGCAAGAAAATATTTTTCCAGGGTGCGCCAGCAAAAAACAAAGCCCTGGTTGCCGCATTTGAACAAAAACTGAAAAAACCCATCATGGTCTCGGCATATTGTCATTTAACCGGTGCATTGGGTGTTGCACTGGAGTTACATGACAACCATATTTCAATGACAAAATTCCGGGGTCTCGATCTGTATAAAAAAACAATCCCTGTCCGGTCCGAAATTTGCGAATTATGCACCAACCATTGCAAGCTCAAAGTTGCCGAAATAGATGATCAGATTGAAGCCTATGGTTTTTTATGCGGCCGTGATTACCATGTTAACAAAATGGTAAGGAATAAATCCGTGAGATTTCAGCTCATCCGGAAAAGAGAGGAACTATTCAGATTCAATGCTCTGACCAAAAAAGCCGTTATCACAATTGGGATTCCTGCCGGTTTGCACCTGTTCGAAGAAATTCCGTTCTGGCGTAAATTCTTCGATCTTTTATCCATAGGTACCGTTACCAGCGAAGATTATAATACTGCCGTCAGGGACGGTAAAAATTTATGCGGTGCCGAGTTTTGTGCTCCCATTGCTGCTATGCATGGTCACGTGAACTATTTAAGTCAAAATGCTGATTACATATTTCTGCCAGTTTACCTGATGGAGAACAGCGATACAAAAATGAACCGGCAATATTGTTATTATACACAGTTTGTTTCATCGGTCATTTCTGTACAGAAAAATTTAAAAACCCGTGAAAAACTATTGACTCCGTTGCTGAAATACTCCCAGGGAGAACTTTATACACGGTTCGAATTGTATAGGATGCTTAAATCAATTGGTTTAAAGGATGTCAGCTTTCTTAAAACAACGCTTGCCTTTGAGAAAGCTAAGAAATATACCCATTCGGTGACGGAGCAACTGCAAAAACTCTATAACGATGAAGTAAAAAAAATCCATGATATCCATATTGTGCTGTTAGGCCGTCCCTATACCGTTTTATCCCGGGCAATGAATAATCATATTCCGGAAATCTTTGAGAAAAACGGAATCACAACATTTTTTATGGACATGCTGTCCTTTAAACCTTCTGAAGTCTCAAGGGCCGACGAACTGGTAAAGACCATCAAATGGAAATTTGCTTCAAAAATATTGTTTGCGGCTGAAGTTGCTGCCAAAACCGATAATGGTTACCCTGTGCTGGTTACATCCTTTAAATGTACACCCGACTCTTTTGTAATTGAATACTTTAAGGATATCTTAACGGCTTATAAAAAACCTTACCTGATCCTGCAGCTAGATGAACATGATTCTGCCGTGGGATATGAAACCCGTATTGAAGCTGCTGTCAGGGCTTTCAGAAACCATCATGACAGGCAAAAATTAACGCATGGTGAAAAACTGCTCCCTCAAAACGAAACGATGGTTCAACGCGATGAAAAAAACAAACCGGAAAGGAACCATCTATGGCACGATTACATCAGATCTCTTGTCAGTGATGCTTCCCGCATTCTTAAAACCCATGCCATTGATTTTACGCTTTTTAGCAATATACTTCAGCATATGGATATTCATAACCATGAAATTCCATATTCCATCCTAACTGACGCAGACCGTCTCAGGAATAAGACATTGCTTTTGCCATCGTGGGATTTATACGTGGGCCCTTTGTTAGAGGCAGTGTTGCAAAATAGCGGCATTGATGCCCGTTTACTGGTCAGTACAAATGAATCGATGCAACGAAGTCTGAGTTATAATACAGGTCAATGCCTGCCCCTGAATATAATCGTCCAGAATGCCATTGACTATATCGAGGAAAACCGTTTAAATCCCTCCGATACGGTCCTCTGGATAATAAAATCCAAACTCTCCTGCAATCTTAGTGTTTTTCCCTATTTTTTAAAAAGGCATTTAAATGATTACGGTAAGGGATTGGAACATACTTCTGTATATATGGGTGACGTTATATTTTATGATTTTTCATTGACTACCGCTATAAATGCATACCTGGCATATATGTTCGGCGGATATATCCGAAAAATAGGCTGCCAGATCCGTCCCTATGAGAAAAATAAGGGCAGCACAGACCGTGTGATCGGGGAAGCATTATCATTGCTGCACGAAGCATTCCTGCATGGCAGACCGAAAGAAAGTGTCCTTGAAAAAATAGTCCTTGCTTTTGAATCTATTGATATTGAAAGGAAAGAGCGTCCCAAGGCAGCCATTTTCGGTGATTTATACGTTCGTGATAACGATATGATGAACCAGGATCTGATCAAAACAATTGAAGAAAATGGAGGGGAAGTAATCACCACTCCCTTTAGCGAATACATAAAGATTATTGTTGATCTGCATACGGAGCGAAGTCTTAAAGAGGGACGTTATCTTGACTATGCCAAGATCAAATTCCTGAAATCACTGATTCCGCTGGTGGAAGAAAAATACAAAAAATACTTTCAGCGGTTTGCCGGAGATGTTGCCATTGATCCTTCCTTTGATACAGATAACTGGCTGAATCAATTCGGATTGCATATACTGCAACGGGGAGAGTCATTTGAAAATATCCTTAAAATTCACAGGCTGATACAGCAAAATCCCGACCTTGACTTATTCATTCAGACAAATCCATCGTACTGTTGCCCTTCTTTGGTAACGGAAGCCATGGCATCAAGAATTGAAGAGATAACCGGTGTGCCCGTAGTGACTATTGAATACGACGGGACCACAGGGATTAAAAATGAAGATGTTATTCCTTATTTGAAATACCGGAAGAAAAAAATTATTAATAGCTAATTTTACGCATAATAAAATGAATAGTTGATGAAAACAATAGGACTCCGTTTGGTATTCTTCTTTACCTTCTTATCTTTATTAACCGGTTGCAGACCGGAAAACAAATTACCTGAAAAAAAAGTGTTTTATCCCCCTGTGAGTTATGATGTGGCATCCAACCGGGCCGATAGTATGATCAGCCTGATGACCCTGGATGAAAAGATCAGCCTTATCGGCGGCGACCGGATCTTTTTCACCCATGCCATTCCCCGTTTAAACATTCCGTCTGTCATGATGACCGATGCCACTCAGGGCGTGCACCTGCGAGATCATTTCCATGAGTTCGTTTATGAACCGGTATTACCTAAATCCACTGCATTTCCATGCCCTATCCTGCTGGCATCAACCTGGAACCGGTCGCTGGCGGAGCAATATGCACACGCCATCGGCGAGGAATGCAAGGCCGGAGGCATTGCCATATTGCTCGGACCTGGCATGAATATATACCGAATGTCGCAATGTGGCCGTAATTTTGAATACTTCGGGGAAGATCCCTTTCTGGCCGGCAGCATGATTGAGAATTACGTCACAGGACTGCAAAGCACCGGCACCATCGCCACACTGAAACATTTTGTTGCCAACAATTCCGATTTCTTCCGCCGCAGAAGCAATTCCTTGGTGGATGAGCGTACCCTGCATGAGATCTATACCCCCGCCTTTAAAGCCGGTATCCATGCCGGCGCCATGGCCGTGATGACTTCCTATAACCTGCTGAACGGCGAGTGGTGCAGCCAGAGCAGCTATGTGATCGACAGCCTGCTGAAAAACGAACTTGGATTTAAAGGACTGGTCATGACTGACTGGTGGGCTGTGTACGACGGCGAAAAAGTGATCAAATCGGGTCAGGACCTTGAGATGCCTTACCGCATTGCTGCTGAGAATGCAAAATCCCTTCTGGACAGCAACAAAATAACGGTCGGGCATATCGACCGTATGGCGAAAAGCATACTGGCTACCTTTTACGCCATGAAGTCATTTGACAGGAAACCGGACTCATCCCTTTTTAATTTATTTGCAGCACACGAAGAGATTGCGCTTCAGACTGCCCGCGAAGGCATCGTATTGCTGCGGAATGAAAATCAGTTGCTGCCCCTTAAATCCAATGTCAAAAATATACTGCTTACCGGCGAATTTGTCGATGAGATTGCCCGGGGTGGCGGCTCCGGCACAGTCGAGGGATATAATTATATCACCCTGCGCAGCGCCTTGCAGGACGAATTCGGCGAAAAGCTCACCGTAAGTAAATGGGCCAGGGAAGAAGAAATACGCTCGGCGGATGCTGTGATCCTCAGCATTGGCACATTAGATAGTGAGGGATGGGACCGGCCGTTCGACCTTCCCGATAGCACAGAACAACGGGTGCAAAGGGTCACGGCACTTAATCCAAATACGGTCGTGGTTGTCAACTCGGGCAGCGGCATTAACATGTCGCGGTGGAACACAAAGGCCGGGGCTATCCTCTATGCCTGGTATGGCGGACAATCAGGCAACAAAGCGGTCGCTGAAATCATTTCAGGGAAAGTCAATCCGTCAGGAAAACTGCCCGTCACCATCGAAAAGAGCTTTAAGGACTCCCCCGGCTATGGATATTTGCCCGCAGGGGAAGCCTTGTATAACGACTGGAATGAAGAGGCTGAAAAACTGCATCCGGTTTTTAATGTACCTTATCAGGAAGGTGTTTTTGTCGGCTACCGCTGGTATGAAAAAAAGGCCATCGAACCCCTGTATCCTTTCGGCTTCGGATTATCCTACACATCTTTCAGCTACAGCAACCTGAAGGTTTCATCGGGATCATTCCGCGCCGGTGAGCCACTGACTGTCACTTTTACGGTAACAAACACAGGCAGGACAGCAGGTTGCGAAACGGCACAGTTGTATATCTCCGATCAGGAATCAAAAATCCCGCGGCCGGTAAAGGAACTCAAAGGCTTTGAAAAGTTCAGCCTCAATCCCGGGGAATCAAAAAAGGTCGTGATCATCCTGAATGAATCGGATTTCTCTTACTGGAGCCCTGAAAGGAAGGAATGGTTTGCCGAACCGGGTAAATTCACCATTCTGGTCGGCCCTTCATCAGCTCAAATTGAACTGAAAAAAGAAATTGAGATGCTTCCATAAATCTGTTAACTTGTAAACTTGTCAATCTGTCAATATGAAGGACCCACCCCTGCCCCTCCCAAGAGGGGAATGCAACCTGTATACAATAAAATCATCAAACTAATGAGTCCACAGAAAATCTTTAAAATTGTCAACCTGTAAATCTGTAAACCTGTAAATGAAAGCATTTGTCGGCATTGATATCGGCGGAACCAATATTAACATGGGACTGGTTTCGGAAGACCAAAAGATTGTTGCTGAAACCATGATCAAAACAGAACCGGAGAAAGGGCCTGAAAATGCTATAGAGCAAATTACTCTTGCCTTGCAGCAGATGCTTTCAGCAAGCCGGCAAAATGATCACTGCAAGGGTATAGGCGTTGGCATGCCGGGTCTGCTGGATGTTGAAAACGGATGTATCCTTGAAGCCTCCAACCTGCCGGGGTGGCAACATTACCCTATCGTAAATGAACTCAACAGACGGTTAAAGGTTCCTGTTTTTATTGAGAATGATGCGAATCTTGCCGCATTGGGAGAGCATTGGCTCGGGGCAGGACGGAAAGCTGAAAATCTCTTCATGGTAACGCTGGGATCAGGCATTGGAGGAGCTTTGCTGGCCAACGGGAAAGTTTTCCGGCTTCATCCTTCAGCCGGGGAATTTGGCCATATGATCATTGAAAGATCAGGAGCCGCCTGCACCTGCGGCAGAAATGGATGCCTTGAAACTTTTGTCAGCAAACACGGATTTCACCGGCTGGTAAGAAAATTCATGTCCGGTTACCCTGACTCTTCACTGTTGAAGTTAGAAATTAACAACATCACCCCGCAGGAAATAGCCATGACTGCCGCCCGGGGAGATGCACTGGCCATTAATGTGTTCCGTGAAGCCGGCGAAGCATTGGGCATTGCCATCAGCAATGTGATCAATTTAACCGGGGTTACCTGTATTATCGTTGGAGGTGGCATTGCCAATGCATGGGAATTGATGCGCGAATCGGTAATGCACTCCATTGAAAAAAATGTCTTTGAATCTATTTTATCCGGCGTCAACATAACCAGGGCGGAGCTGGGAGAAAAAGCAGGATTTGTGGGTGCGGCCCGGCTGGCTGCTGATATATTGCGGAGCACTGAACAGGTTTGATTTTTTTTTAATGATTTTAGATTCGAATATCGAACAAAGCCTGTCCCGATCCATCTGGAGAACACTGAATATCGAGTAATGAAGATAATGCGTTCAATGTATTATCTTCATCATTCATTATTCGTCATTCCTTGTTCGGCATTCAGAAAAAGGAAGAAAACAGGTAATTGCAGTAGATAATTTTAAATTTGATGCTATTATGTCTTTGTAGTTAACACATAATCCCATGAAGAAACAACCTGAGAAAACCGAGCGCCTTGTATCCCTCGATGCCCTGCGGGGCTTTGATATGTTGTGGATCACGGGTGGTGAAGGCCTTATTTTCAGTCTTGCCGCCCTCACCGGATGGCCTGTCTTCAACTGGGCAGCAACACAGATGGAACATGTCCCCTGGGAGGGCTTTGTATTCTATGATATGATATTCCCGCTTTTTCTTTTTATTGCCGGTGTCTCCATGCCCTTTTCCATCGTTAAAAGAAAAAAGCGCGGCGAAAGCATGAAAAGCATATACCGGCATCTGTTTAAAAGGCTATTCCTGCTCCTTTTATTGGGTTGGATATATAACGGTCTGCTCCACTTTGATTTTGAAAATCAGCGTTGGGCAAGTGTGCTTGGACGCATCGGCCTGGCCTGGTTTTTTGCTGCCCTGATTGTGTTGAACGCTAACATCCGTTGGCAGATTGTCTGGTTTACCGGTATCCTGCTTTCTTACTGGGCCATGATGAAATTAATCCCGGTGCCGGGATTCGGAGCCGGTGTTCTTACACCGGAAGGCAATTTATGCGCATACATCGATCAGCAATTGCTCCCCGGCTCCTTCTGCTGTTATAAGTATGGCGATAACGAAGGTATTCTTTCTACCCTCCCTGCTATTTGTACCGCACTGCTGGGGGCCCTTACAGGCCATTTTCTGATCTCGGAAAACGCCAAGCTCAGCGGACTGAAAAAAGGATTGATCATGCTGGGCAGTGGTTTGATTTTGCTGGTTGCCGGGAAATCATGGAGCCTTGTATTTCCCATCATCAAAAATATCTGGTCAAGCTCCTTTGTTTTATTTGCCGGAGGCTGGAGCCTTATACTGCTGGCTGTATTTTACCTGGTCATTGATGTCTGGAAGATCCGTCGCTGGTCATTCCCCTTCGTGGTGATCGGCCTGAATTCGATTACCATTTACATGCTCGTTTCAGGAATTATCAATTTCCAGGCTATCAATCAATACTTTTTCCCGGGCGTGATCAGCCTCTTTTCTGAACCGGTTCAGCCTCTTATAAGTTCCATATGTTATATACTCTGTGAATGGATTTTGCTATATATTTTATACAAAAAGAAAATATTCCTGAAAGTATAAAAGATTGATGACGACGTGGGATAATCGAAAAGAATCAGATCAAAAACGTACCATTTTTGAAGCCTCGGGCTTTTAAAACAGGTTATTGCTAATAAAATACCTGCCTGGTCTCATATATTTTCTTCTGTGTCTGATAGGCAAAGACCTGATAAGCAGAATCAACCGAAATTTGCATATCATTGGCCATTTTTTGAACAACGTATTGGTCTTTGTTTCGTTTAGCATGAAAAATTATGTTCTCTCTAAGTCTCCCGGCCAAATATTCTTCTGAAGAGCCCGGATGGGTGAACAGATAATAAAGATCATCAACAAATTCATAACCCAGTAATTCAAGGTTTTCATCAACGGACTCCAACAGAATAATATCAATTTTGCTTATATATTCATCCAGGTATATATAGTTTATAGGCAAGGCCAGTGATGGATTAGCCGGCCATTCCTTGTGCCTGTAATACCCCCAGAACATAGAGCTGTCAGAAAAAACCCTGGGGAATACATTATCGAAACCCCAGAAACTCTGACAAAAACTATCTCCGACAATCAGCAATTTCTTTTCCGGTTTCTGCTTTGCCTCATTAAAGTTGTATATCGGATAATACACTGTATCCGGCTTCAAGGGTAATAGCAGATTTAAAAGCTTCCCCAGGTCATTATCCGTAAACCTTATATCTTTAGTGGTAGCATGACCTGGCAACTTTGTATAATTGATAATTTTTTCCCTGGTTTCCGTTTCAATCCTTCTCAATATTGAATCCAATACCAGGCCCGATGCGTAACCGCTCCAATGTGTCCCGTATTTCGGGAACAAAGGATAACGGATGGAATCCTTGATGCTGATGAAATAATCAGTGAAATCGATATAATTTATATGGTATTGATCAAAACATCTTTTGATCACCTCAAGGTTTGTGGTATCAGCCCTCTCCAATCCGATTCTTTCAGGGATTATTTCAGGATAGATATTGACCTTACCGGGGGCTATAATAAATAAAAAAAACTTATCCCTTCGCTGCAATTCATCCTGCACCACTTTCAGCTTACAGGCAAAGGCATCTATCCGTGCACTTCCTATAAAATCCTCTCCTTTGTATGTTTCAAGGTATCCGGGTTGGTAAAGTACCCTGTTTTTACCTATTGCAACTCCGAAGTAATTGGACATGTTAAACAGTGTAAAACTGTACTGATTGAAAATTCTGATAAAAACAGGATGCAGCCCGATATTATCCCTCAAATAGACTTCAAAATGCCTTTGAAATTCACCTGAAAACCAGTTCTCACCCGTAATATCCAACATTCTTGTCCTGTCATATGCTCCATACAGGGGCTCAACCTTAATCATTTTTAACTCCTTTTGTATTCCGGGAAGCAGCATAATAAGAGCAAAAGGAATGATAAGGAATATGGCGGTAATTCTTTTCATTTCAGAACCTGAAATAAATAAACGGATTAAAACCTGATGTAATAAGAGAACTGACACTCAACAGTAACAATACGATACATACACATGATAGAATAAGAATCCTGCTGAAGGAAAAAGAAACATCATGCATTTCTTCCATAAATTTTCGGATCGTTGAATTTAGCGGTGAAAACGAAATGAAAATACTGCACCCAAGAATAATCCAAAACTTTGCTGTAAAAAAAACTGTGTTTGTGTTCGCTGTAAATCCAAAGGTCCTTTCCATAATATCACCGATGAATTGAATATTCTCTGACCGGAATATCATCCAGGAGAAAAGTACAACCATATAATTTATAATGACACTAAGGAAGCCCAGTTTCGCCGACAATTTCTTATAAAACAACCTGTCAAGGACCAGAAAGGTTCCATGGTATGCCCCCCAGGCAAGGAATGTCCAGTTTGCACCATGCCAGAAACCGGAGATCAGGAATACCAGCCAAAGGTTAAACAACAGCAGAAATTTGGTATTGGCACGGATTCCTCCGACACAAAGAGGAACATATAAATAATCGCGCATAAATGTCATCAGGGTGATATGCCATCTGCGCCAGAACTCGGTTATATTTTTTGAAATGTAGGGGGCATTGAAATTTTCAGGGAAATGGAATCCGATCATCCTTCCCAAACCGATTGCCATGTCGGAATATCCTGCAAAATCGAAATAAATCTGGAAACTGTAAGCAATGGTACCCAATATGATGGAAAGAGAATCATTCGCATCTGCCGGGGCATTGTAAATCAGGTCGGCATAGTAGCCTAAGACATTGGCAATCAATACTTTTTTGCTTAAACCAATAATAAACCGTAAAAGACCTTTTATAATATTTTCAGCCGTTTCATTTTTCTTCCGGTCTCTGATTTCATCAGCAAGCACATTAAAACGAATGATCGGCCCCGCAACAAGCTGCGGGAAAAGGAAGATATACATCATATAATCTGTTACACGCTCACAGGGCGGTCTTATTTTTCTGTAGACATCAACCGAATAGGAAATGGAATGAAATGTACAGAAAGAAATCCCTATTGGCAACGCTATCTCATGCCAGGATATGATACCTGTCTGAAGCTTTGATAAAAGGGTATTTATATTGGATAACAAAAAGTTTGTATACTTGAATATAACGAGTAATCCAAGACTAAGAACGATCGACAGGGCTAACCACTGCCTTTTGATGTTTTCTTTTTCTGCCTTATGAATCATGCTAACGATATAGTAGTTTGCTATGGTGGATCCCATCAGTATAAAAACATATTTCGGGGCACCCCATGCATAGAATATCAAACTGCAAAATAACGTCCAATAGTTACGCCACGAATGTGGCATGAGATAATATACAATCAGAAAAATGGGCAGAAAATAAAACAGGAAGAAGGTGCTGCTAAAAACCATCTTGACAAATCATATTACAATTAAAATCAGGCATGAATATAGTAAAATATATATACGACGATTCAATTCCTGATCATTATCTTTCAAGCGATGCAAAGTCACGCCTTCAGGAAATTTATGGGACCGGTGCACAATTCTTATGCTAACAAATAAATTGCTTTGGCAAGAATTTTATAGATGCCCTTTTATCTGTAAACGCTGTTATTTTTTCACATACTGCCCGGCATAATGCCTTGCCGTGAGTTTTTCCCCCGTAGCCCTTTCTATCATTTCATTCCAGTAATACCGTGATCCGGGTTTGAATACATTTTCCCTAAGGTAAGCCCCGATTTCAGTATGACCGGTATAGCCGGGATCCTTTTCACCCAGGATGTTTTCTTCCATAAAAGCGTTTAACTGGGCAGCCAGTAAATCCCCCAGCATATAATTATGATAATAACAGGGATATGAGGCCACGTGAATTTTTGAAGCCCAATCAGGATTATCCCTTCCCTCAGGCCTTTTTAAGAGTTGATATTGTTCAACCAGATCCCACCACAAAGCATTGAGATCCTGACCGGGATTTTCATACATGCTCTTTTCAAACCGGAACATCACCTGGCACCAGCGGCTGAAAACCAGCTTTTCAAGACGGGCATATAATCTGGCATCACCGGCAATCTTATCGGTTTCTTCCGTTGACAGCCCCAGGTTTCTATTCATCCATGTGGCATTCGAGGCAAGATTCCCGAAAAAGTTGGCAATGGCCTCCGTGGTAAAGGAATGAGCTGGTTCTCGTAAGGCAAAGGGCAGGGTGTTGTCAATATATTTATCATATACGGCATGGCCCAGTTCATGCAGCATGGTATTCATCCATTGCTGATTATTGCGGCAATTGGCAACCACCCTTACATCACCGGCCCTGTCAATGGATGTGCAATAGGCATGCTGATACTTGCCAGGCTTTTCATACAGGTCACTTTTATCCAGTATATCCTGAACTTCAAGGCCGATCCCTTCATAATAGTTCTTTGCCACAACAAGAATGTCTTTGTCAGCATAGTATTTATCAAGGTCAGCCTCGTATATTTTGGGGGCTTCCTGGAAAAACCGGTTCTGGTAATGCCAGGGCATGAGTTTTTCAGCGCTGATCTTAAGCTGTTGCGCTAACGCCATATCCATCAAATTTTTCAGATTGATAAATGCATCCCGGGTGAGATCATCGAGCTCATCAAAAAGCTTCAGGATTTCAGCAGGGTTCTGATCGGATGTTTTAAGCGCCATTTCATGATAATTGCTGTAACCCAGGTCATGGGCTATTTCATTGCGCAGCACCACCAGGCTTTTTACATCTTCTGCCACGGCAACACCAATCTCTTTGCTGGCTGTCCAGACTTTCTCAAGCTCAGCTGAATTCTTTGAATTCACCAGCATACTGTCAATTTCATTATCCGACAAAGCTTTTCGGTCAATGTTAACCCTGAAGGTTGAAAATTTCTTTTCAATCGCAACCTGGGCGTCAATCAGTTTCTTAAGCTTTAATGTATCAATCTGATAGCGGATCATGGTGTTGTATAGTACATCCAGTTCCCGCCTGATCAATGAATCCTTTATGGCCGGTTCTTCCCGGTATTGCTTAACCTGCTCAAACCTGGCCTTATCAGCCAGTATTCTTGAGTACGCCAGCTCATTTTCAGATACCTTGCTGTAATCTTCATCTTTCCCGGAAATGGTAGCTTCAAAATAGGATTTATTCCATTCGGTGTAAACCGGTGCTATTTCCTTCTCCAGTGAACGAAGAAAATCACTGGCTTTCTTTTCCATCCGTTTTGTAGAACTGGTACATGCTGTCATAATCAAGAATGCAAATATTAAATGAGAATATGGTCCGGAAGTTTTCATAATGATATGAATTAATTATATCTGTTGCGAATTTATTGAATATCATTAAATGGCCCCATGATTTTGTTCAGTATTTTAAGACACCCTGACAGGGTCCCCCTACCCTGACAGGGTGGGTATACCCTGTCAGGGTGTCATTTTGACCTTTTAACAAATGTGGTAAGGTATTTGTTATATATTTGCAGACTATTAAAAATTTAAACCCATGATATTACCAGGTCAGTTGATTATTCTTGGAGTTTTTATGTTGCTTAGCTGGATCATCGGAGCCCAGCTTAAATCCAGGTTCAAAAAGTATTCGCAGATTCCGGCTGGTTCCGGTTTAACCGGTAAAGACGTAGCCGAAAAAATGCTCCGTGACAACGATATTCACGATGTAAAAGTTGTTTCCATTCAGGGAGAACTTACGGATAACTACAATCCGACCAATAAGACGCTTAATTTAAGCCAGTCGGTTTATTCCAGCAATAGTGTCGCCGCAGCAGCAGTTGCCGCACATGAATGCGGGCATGCCATACAGCACGACCAGGCTTATTCTTTTCTGCAATTCCGCACAACGTTGGTGCCATTGCAAAACATAAGCAGCAAAATAATGAACATCATTTTCTATG
Organism: uncultured Bacteroidales bacterium; assembly: GCA_964456825.1. Classification (GTDB taxonomy): domain Bacteria; phylum Bacteroidota; class Bacteroidia; order Bacteroidales; family UBA10428; genus UBA5072. The sequence continues at coordinate 19,868 of CAYWCR010000041.1, read as the reverse complement.
CCCTGTTCTTTGGGGCAGTTTTATTTCAGAACCTGATCAGCTGGAATATTGCCCTGATCATAATCATTGCCTGTTATGGCATGTTTTCCCTGTTTGCCCTGGTCACGCTGCCGGTCGAGATCAACGCCAGCAAAAGGGCACTTGCATGGCTTAACAACAGTAACATTACCACCGGACAGACTCATGAGCAGGCCAAAGATGCATTGAAATGGGCCGCCTACACTTATGTGGTAGCCGCATTGTCTTCGCTGGCCATGTTGTTTTATTACCTGATGTTATTTGCGGGAGGAAGGGACGATTGAAGAAGGGACAAGGGACCAGGGACAAGAGGGTAGCAAAGGCATTATCCATTGCCCCTGGTATCGGGCCTTATTTCCTTCAGATCAAATCCCAATTTCAATAACCGGAATATTCTTTCTGCCGC
>CAYWCR010000041.1:17433-19344 GCA_964456825.1 uncultured Bacteroidales bacterium | reverse complement strand
TTATTTCCTTCAGATCAAATCCCAATTTCAATAACCGGAATATTCTTTCTGCCGCTTTCTCGAGTAAAGCACCCGCATCTTTTATGGCCAGTTCCAGCGACATTGGTTTGTCTGCAACGGCAACCAGGGCATGAATTCCCTTTTCATAGAGTACCTCATAACCCTTTTCCAGGGCTCCTGCAATGGCTATCACAGGCTTATTGTATCGTTTTGCCAGGGAGGCAACACCAAAAGGCGTCTTCCCGAATTGTGTCTGGAAATCCATTTTGCCTTCCCCGGTTATAACTATATCAGCCCAGTCAATCCAGGTACTCAGATCGGTTATCTCACTTACCAGCTCGAATCCCGGCCGGATCCCGGCATCGAAGAAGGCCATCATACCCCCTGCAAGGCCTCCGGCAGCGCCGCTTCCCGATATCTGTTCCACCTCCCTGCCCAGGTGCTTTTTTATCTGGCCGGCAAAATGGTGCAAATGCCGGTCCAGTTTTTCGGCCATGGCCGGATCAGCTCCCTTCTGTATTCCATAAACTTTTGAAGCCCCGTTTTTGCCGGTTAACGGATTGGTAACATCACAGGCCAGCAATATGTTGCAGTCAACTATCCGCTTATCGAGATCTGTCATATCAATATGTTCCAGATTGCCCAGGGAACCGCCACCCTGCGGAAGCTCCTGTCCGTTTTTATCAAGGAATTTAATCCCCAGCGCTGCCGCCACTCCCATGCCACCATCATTAGTCGCACTGCCTCCCATGCCCACGATTATTTTCCTGCAGCCTTTATCCAGTGCATATTTTATTAATTCACCCGTACCGAAAGTCGAGGTTATCCAGGGATCCTTTTCATGCGGCTTGAGTAATTCCAGCCCTGATGCTGCAGCCATTTCAATCACTGCCGATTCTCCGGTCCCCAATATCCCGATAAAAGAATCCGTAATCCGCATCAGGGGATCATGTACTTTTAACCTTATTATCCTGCCTCCCGTAGCATCCACCAATGAAGCCACCGTACCTTCTCCACCGTCAGCCATGGGTACGATCTTTATCGCTGCCCCCGGCATAACTTTCAGTATCCCAGATGCGATATGCTCAGCCACCTCCCTTGCCGGCAGACATTCTTTAAAGGAATCGGGACAAATTAATATGCGCATAGTTCCTAAAACTGATTTCTGTTAAAATTATAACTTATTTCCTTTGCTTTTTACCTGTCTGATTTATGATAACATGAAAAACAAACATCATTGAAATGCATTGTCTTACAGATAATATGAATATGCACTGTTCAAAATCATCGAAAACCGGTGATATACATCACCCCGTTTTGACTTAACCAGTGGATGCAACTTCCGTACACCTAGCCAGTAAAAACAATTTTATGAAACGATTAATTATTGCATCGCTTTTTATTTTTACCATTTCATTTCCGGGATTTTCTCAAATCACCAATGCACAGGCCATGTTCCTGTACAATTTTTCAAGACTGATAAAATGGCCTGAATCAACCGGTCAGAGTGATTTTGTTTTCGGAGTTTTCGGGAACCAGGAAGTGTATAATAACCTTGTTGCCATTACCACCGGCAAGAAAGTTGGAACACAACCCATTGTAGTAAAATTTTTCAGGGATCCAAGGGAAATAACAACCTGTCATATTATTTTCATTTCTAATAATAAACTTCCCCAGTTCAATGAAGTATTGGGTAAAATGCAAAACAAATCAAGCCTGATCGTAACGGAACAACAGGGAATGATAAGTTCTGGCTCAACCATTGACTTTGTAGTTGCAGATAACAAGCTAAGATATATGTTAAGTGAAGAAAACGCCAGGAAAAACAATCTGGTACTCAGCAGGAACCTGCAGGATATGGCCATGACGAATTAAGGCCGGTAAAATATAAGATCGGGTTATCCGCCCGTC
>CAYWCR010000041.1:0-17333 GCA_964456825.1 uncultured Bacteroidales bacterium | reverse complement strand
ATTAAATCAAAAAGTACAATATCCTCTTCAAACAGGCTCTGGGTATCAAATTCCGCCGGGCTTCCCGATATATTTGAAATACAATGAATTTCTTCCCTGGTTTCCGGGTAGTTGCGCGTAAATGCAACAAAACAACTGTCAACACTGTGAATTACCTGCGAACTGTCGGGGTGAAAAGCCTTCTGTGTTTTACGAACTTCCATTATTCTCTTCAGTTCAAAGAAAATATAATGACTGTCATTCTCGCTGTTCAATAGCCTGGCAATTTCCGTATCGGTATATTTCCGCCTGTTAATGGAACGCGGCCTTCCGGTTTTCTCCACACCCGAATAATCATTTGCCGTTGCCAGCAGGCTATGGATATAAAATGCCGGTATTCCTTTCAGTCCCATCATGATTATCTGACTGCACAGGAAACGCATTGTCTGCATGCTATCCACACCTGCCGAAGTACCTTTCAGCGCGTCAAAATAGGTGATATTAATCTCATATACACTCTCGGTATTATCCGGATTTTTTTTATGACTTAACCTGCCTCCGAATTGGTGCATGCTTTCCAGCATGCTGTTTAATTCAGCAGACGGAAGCAATCCTTCCAGCGGCCTCACTCCAATGCCATCATGCGAAGCGGTAAAATTCAGAAAAGTACAATTTCTTCCGGGTTCAGGCAGGGAAGCAAGCCAGCTCATCAGGTATCCGGCATTGCCGGAAAACAAGGTATAGAGCAACAAGGGAGGAAGGCTGAACTGATAGACTATATGGGCCTCATCGCCGTCACCAAAATAACTCAGGTTTTCCTTGTTGGGGACGTTGGTCTCCGTGAGCAGCAGAAAGCCTGGATTAATGGCTGTGCCTATCGTTCGCAATAGTTTCACAACCTCATGCGTCTCCGGTAAATGCAGGCAGGAGGTTCCGGCCTTTTTCCAGAGAAAGGCAATGGCATCGAGACGGATGATCCTGATCCCCTGCCGCAGATAAAACAATAATATCCTGATCATTTCAATCAGAACAGCCGGATTGGTGAAGTCAAGGTCAACCTGATCATCACTGAAGGTGGTCCAGATATGCCGCATCCCGTCAACCGACACATAGCCCGTAAGCAGCGAAGTGCTTCGGGGACGAACAACAGATGACAGATCCGTATGCGGGCCGAAGGCGATAAAATAGTCCCTGCCCGGATCAGCATTGTTAAGGTAATTGATGAACCACGGATGATGCCGTGAAACATGATTGATCACCAGGTCAGCCATCAGATCATAATCCCGGGCAATAGTCCTGATATCAGTCCATTCTCCAAGGTCAGGATTAACCTTCAAATAGTCCATGACGGAGAATCCGTCATCCGACGAATATGGAAAAAAGGGAAGGATATGTATACAGGAAATCGTGTGACCGATAAATTCCCTGAGAAAATCATGCAATGCCTTCAGGGGTGGTTTATTACCGGCTATAATCGAATCACCATAGGTAATCAGCATGATATCATGCTGCGACCATAAAGATGCCTCGCCGGATTCTGCAGGATTATTTTCATGGATGATCTTATAAATTTCATTAACAACACCTTCAGAAAATTTTTCCCTGTAAATTTTCTGAAGGTGATTGGCAATTTTATTGGCAATGTGATCAGACAATACCATTTATTGATTTGTTGACCTGTCTGCGCTGCCGCTGTCTTCCGCCGCTTCTTCCCGTCACTCGTCACTTGTCACCTTCCAGTCCCTTCTTCCTTGTCCCTTGGCCCTTTTTTACAAAAGTCTCCTGGTAAACATATTTCTGATAAGCGGTTCCAGCTTTTCTGCAATAACCCTGTGTCCCAGCTTGCCTTCGAGTATTTCAAGATTATGCTGAACCATCTTGTTTCGCACCGACGGGTTATTGAATATGTCATAGGCCTTATTAACCAATTCCTTGTTAAGCATGACATCATCGATATAAGGAAGATTAAATCCGTAGGACTCAATATCGGACTTGTAAACTTCATAGCGGTTTATCAGCACAGGCAGTCCGGCTGATATCATTTCCAGCAGATTATTGCCAAATCCTTCCACCTCGCTGAAATAGGTCCCGACTCCTCCATAAGAGGCAATAACAGAAGGAATCTCGTAGAAATTGTAGTATTTCTTGTCCACGATGATATCCCGGTGGGACAATATCCGGTTTTCACCGAATATCAGGAAAACATTTGACTGAGGGTAAGCTTCTTTTTTTATCAGAAAATAATCGGTAAGGAATTCCTTGTATTTAAACTGCTCATCACCCGAATGTCCGCTGACCAGCAAAATGATGCATTTTTTCCGCTGATCCTTTAAAAACTCTTTTTCGAGTTCAAAAGCAAAATCAATGGCGATCTCAATTTTTTTCCGGGGGACAATACGGGTATGCTGTAATAAGAACAGCGTGTCATCCATGGTGAATCCCGAGGATTCAATGATCTCGGAAACGCCAATATCCTTCAGGAAACTTTCATTATAACTATCCAGCGGCGGTCTTACAGCAACTGAACTGTCCCAGTCTCTTTCAGTCCACTTCCAGTCAATGCTGCAGGTGTTTGGTATCAGCACGGCACGATCGCGGAAAAAAGTGTCTTCCAGGTGTTCGTTGTATTTCTTGAACAGCCTCCTGGCTAATTCAATCTGCGCCCTGTTGATGAATACAATGCCGTCAATGTATGTCCCGGGCAGGTATTTCAGGTATTTTCGGATGACCGGATTGGGATGACTGAATTGTTCCCTTTCAAAATAAGAATCATGCCACCACACCAGTATCTTTGGCCATACGATGCCCTCTTTCCGGATTTCTTCAAAATAATATCCCAAACCGACTGCGGTAATAAAATTATAGGGATGGGAGGTGTTATGTGCGATCAGCAGGTCGATGGAATGCTTCCTGATGAAGTTGGCTATGATAGATTTTACCCGCAGGGCATTTTCATGGATCATGCTATCAAGCCATTCGGGAGCCTCCTGCGAAAAATAACGGATAACCGATTTATGAGCCTCATTCTTGTGCCAGAAAACTTCGTCGGTTTCAGCATTAAACCGGGGCGATGAATGTGCAGCAAGGAAAAAGATATTCCCCAGCTCCATATTCAGGTCACTGACCATGGAACGCACAGTCTGGTCAATGACAATGGAAACACCATCGTTTTTACCAATGAGGGAATGCAGTATCCCTATGTTAAAGTGTGATATTTCCATTTAATGCTTCAGGGTTAATAGTTGTCGTAAATCGGTAATGATGTAATCGGGCCGGGTATTTCGTACCGGGCTGATATCTTCCCTGAGTCTGAGTGATTTCCGGTCACCGGCAAACAGGGCCGTCCTAAATCCGGTAATGTGTCCGGCATAAACATCTTTTTGCATATCGTTGCCGACAAAGAGGACCTCATCAGGCTGCAGGCCATATTTCTTCTCAAGGGCAGCAGCCAGCAGCTGAAACAGGAAAAGATCAGGTTTTGAACGTTTGTATTTGTATGAGAATATAGTCAGATCCGGATCAAAGTAATCCACAACATCATCTTCTGCCAGACGGTCTGAAAGAAAATAATTCAGCACAACCGGCGTGTAAAACTGCGCATTGGAAATGATCCCCAGGGGAATCTTCCGGCCGGAAAGTTCTTTAATTACCTCCCTCATTCCCGGCATCGGATAAAGCGGATTGCTGAGTATTTCAAAAATAAAGGTCATGCATTTGATACACCTGTTCCCGTCCATCTGAATATTGCCCCTGGAATGATTCCGCTTAACGATGGTTTCCCAGATGTGTTCAATGTCAATTTCAGGATAAGGCCTTTCCATTGTCCGGTAACGGTTGTGAAAGTCTTTGATCTCATCAACAAATTCATCCAGCATGGCATTGAGTGTCTGTTCCTGCAGCCTGGCATCACCCATCACGCTAATATTGGAGAATTCCATAGCCCGTTTCAAATTACCGGACGAGATTACTGACTCATCAATATCACCTGAATCTGATATCAGCAATGTACCATATACATCAAACACAAATGCTTTCAGTGAATGACGCCCGTGAAGTTCGGGAGCCAGTCCGGTGGGATCAGGAGTCAGGGGCTCAAGCCCTGCCAGAAAGTTTTTGATATATTCCATGTAATTGTTGTCCATACCTTTCAACCGAATACCTCTCCTGAATGACCCGCTGATTGTGCTGAATGATGTCCTGCTTTACAGGTTTCAGAAAATCTTTCAGAAAGAGATTAAAAGCAAGCACCTCACGGGCTTTATCCGGTTGCAGCAAAACATCCTGTATTACCTGCTGCTGCTGTTCCCGGCCAAGATCTTTAAAATCTGTCTTTTCCCTCTTGAAAGATACTATAAATCGGTCATATAGCAATGGAAACTGTATTCCATTTCTAACCAGATCAGCGGTGCAATATTCAATATTCCTTCCGATCACGGGAATGCCTGCCAGCCATGGCTCCATGAAGGCCAGCCCGAAGCCTTCCATCATGCTGGTGGTAATGCAGAAATCAGCTGCCGGCATCAGGTCATGAATATCAATGGCCTTTCCTGCTTCGAATATGACAGGAATGCGACAGACACTGCAAAAATCTTTCCACTGCTCATATCCGGGTATTTCAAGCGGATTTTGAGGGGGTTGTGTGATCAGCCACGAAGCCTGTTCACGAAACAAAACAGATAACAATATGAACTCTCCGATATTTTTCCTGCGTATAGCCCTAACGGGATAAAGACATAGCTTTAACCCCTGTTCAATTCCCAGTCTTTCTTTAACCATCGCCTGCGTGATCTGTTCGCCTGTATTCAGCTGAAAGGTGACAGGATTGGGCAACAGGCTTATTCTTCCATCCATTATGCCGTATCCGGCAAGCCTTTCATAATCCTTTGCAGTCAGGACTATATAATGATAATGCTGAAAGGGCGGGTATAAAACATGGGAAAGGTCTTCTCCGAATAAATCCCGGATGATGGATTTGAGAAAAGCATGATTCTGCGGCCTGTCCTCGGCAAAATCGTGGCAATGATTAACGATTTTCACGCCGCGTTTTGCCAGGCGAAATGCGGCCAGTGTCAGCAAAGGATTTTTCCCCAGGTTAAGGTTGTGCAGGTGCAGGATATCATGCGTACCGGCAATCTTTTCCAGATACTGCATAATGTTTTGATAATTTTCCTGCAACTGCTCTTTTGTACGGCCCTCTGATAGGTATTGCAGGGATTCACAGACAAAAACCTCAGCGTCGGTTCCATTGAATGACAAATGCTGCAGGGGATCACCCGTATGAATCGTCAATTTATAGTTGCTTCTGTGTTGCAGTGATTTCACCTGCGATTCTATGACCCGGGTCACACCCCCCGGATGCAGATGATGATGGATGATGGCAATGCGCATTACAATATTTTCATTTACCCTAAAATCATCCTGTAAAGTTAGTTAAGACTTTTCCAAAATCAAGGCTGAAGAAAGTGAAAAATAGTTTGCAATAATGATCATCATGTGATGAAAAAAGCATAACTTTAACATACTTTTTTGGCCGCTTTCTTGTTTAAAGAAATGGTATGATTGTTGCGTGAACATTTCAGGTTTTTTTGTGTTGATTCTTTAAACGTAAAAACTCTCAGGCATGACCATCTCAACAAAAACCAAAACCTTAATGCTGTGGTTGATTTTTTCCGTCATCAGCATTGCTGTTTCTGCCAGCACTTTTGAGAATTCCTTCATTAAGCTTAATCCCGATTTCAAACTTAAACGGCTTTCGAACGGCAGGGTGGAAATGAGTGCTGTTCAGCATGGTGAAGCTGTCAAACTTCAGTTTGAGGATGTTTACGCCGACCTGTTAATGGCGGCTTACCGCAAACAACGAATGGGAGTGATTGTGAATACCATATCAAAAAAATACTATTATTCGTATGAAGAATGTCGTCGTGAAATAAAACATGCTTTGAATGTCTTATCGGACTGGAATATTGTTTTACGCGATGATAAACTGGCCAGTGTAAATTAAAACTAAAAAGCAAAAACCCCGGAGCAATAACCCCGGGGTTTTTTGTTTCCTGATTTCCCTGAAACAATCTGTGACTTGCCTTTTACGCCTATCACTGAACCCTGAAAATTCCGATATTGTATATAAACCCTACAGGTCTTAATGACCTTTTAGTTTATATTAAAAAGATGATAAAAAGAATAAAAGGTTGCGTGATCAGCCATACTTTTTCATTTTCTGCTAACGCGGGATAATAGAATCATTACAGTGCTTTACCGGCATATCAGCTTATCCGTGTATACATTACCGTTGCACAGGATCTTTATCAGATAGACGCCTGTGGCCAGATCATCCGTAAACAGGATGACCTCATCAGATGAACCCTGCTGATTTGAGCGGTAAACCTCCCTCCCCAAAAGATCGAAGAGTTTAAGCTGCCAGTTTCTCCCCTCATTGAATCGGATGGATAGGGTCTCAGCAGTATAGGATATGGTCAGTACTGAAGATGCACTGTTTTTTATGGCCGTTTCAACAGGTTTAGCCCTGTAACCGCAGGCCCGGAATATTTCCTGTACATCATACCGGATGCCGTTCAGCGACTGATATAATATTTCTCCCGGACATTCTGTTGCACAGCCGTCGCGATGACCGGCAATAACCGGCAGTGACGCATTAAGCAAATGCGGATGTGTCCCGACAGGATCAAGACTGTCCTTGCCCAGTTTCCAGTTCACCAGCAATTTTAATGAAGCTATGGACTCAGGCGCCGGTGATACTTCCGTATAGGTACCCAAAATACAGATCCCCATGGTTCCTGAATTGGCTGCACAAAAATGGGCACCCAGCACATTGTCCTGTTCCAGGCTGCCCGGATCACGGCCTTTGAATATTGCGCCGTCAGGTGCCACCAGGTAGTTATAGCCGATATCAGACCAGCCCCTTATCTCAGTGTGGTATATATAGATATTCCGGACAATTCCGGTATAATTCGTATCGGTATTCGAGCCTGCCGAATGATGGACGATAACATTATGCACGGTGGTTTTGATCCGCTCATAGGAGGGGTCAGGAAGCCCTTCCCTCCATGCCGACTGTTCAATCATGCCGGGCTCGGCACAGTCTGAATCTTTTTTTTTTGGAAGGTTTCGCTGTTGAACCTTCTTTATTCTGTTGGGCGTTGATATAATAAAACTGAATATCCCCCTTGATTCTGCCGGGATAAAAGAGGAAGGAATAAATCGGGTTACTGAAGGTCAACAGGTTGCTGAATTTCTTGTTTTCTCCGGCAGGACCCTCATCCCCTTCGGTAAAATTAAGCGTGTCCATGCCTGATATCAGGAATGAACCGGCAATTTTTTCCCATTCATCAACTTTCAGCAGGATGCCTGTTGCGGGGTAATTTGTTTCAACCAAAAATAAGGTATCCCCGGTACTTTTAACAGGATGCAAAGGTCTGGTGAAATCCTGCACGGTATAATGCTGTCCCGATAATCCCTGCGTTATGACTGCCAACATTACCCATAACATGCTCAAAAATCTTGTCCTCATAATAACCACCCCTTGGTAAATCCAACTTTTTCGTCTATGTTTTATGCTTCACAAATACCGTGCAAAATTAAGAAATTCCTGCCTGACCCTGTTAAAAACATGAATAATAAAACATTTCAAATGCGGGACACCCTGACAGGGTGGTATAAGGGTCAAAAATTAATCAATTGAAAATCTGTTTTTTAACAAATTTATGCTGTTAAGGACACCCTGTCAGGGTGTTCGGGTATCGGGCGTGATCAGAAAAATAAAACCCTGACCAGGTCTGGAATCCCGTCAGGGTTTAAAGTATAATCGTATAATCGTTCCTTATTTATCTCACGGGTTCATTTTACACCTCACCGAAATATGGTTTTCTTTTGAGATCACGTCTGTTGTCACCGTCCCGTCAGTGCGGGTCAGGATCCAGCGTTTGGCCGTGGTGGCATTCACTTCCGTGGCGGACCAGAAATAGGCACGCCGTCCAATATAATTGGACACCAGCACATTTGTAACGATTCCGGCCGGCAGGGCTGTAAATCCCGATGAATTGGTAACACTGGCAGTTGTTTGGGTCCAATGTGTTGTGCCCGCTTCTTTCATGGCATTGCCGGCAACACCGGTACCTCCGAGATAGCTGATCAGCGCCGTCCATTCAGCTTCGCTGGGGATATGCCAGCCTGCAGGGCAGACACCCTGAACGCCGCTGGGGACCAATACACTTGAGGTATCACCGTTCATCATGGCTTCCCAGGTGTATAACCTTCCATAGGTACCAGCATAAGCAACACTGTCATCAGCATAATAAACCGATCCTGAATCTGAATAATTCATGTTCTCTGCCATCCACCAGTCATTATCGATCTTCACGGTTGTATAGATCTGTCCGTCACGGACATCGGTGAGTGAACCGGAAATGTAAGTAGTGGTAAAGGACCATTCCTCTCCGTAACCGGTACCGGTGGAGTTGGTTGCATAGGCCCTCACATAATAGGTCGTAACATCATCAAGGCCTTCGAGATAACTTATAAAGGAACCTGTGCCGGTGCCATTCAGTGTTTTGCTGTCTGATACCGTCGGACCGGGGGTTGTACTCCAGCATACACCTCTTGCCGTTACGGTGAGTCCGCCATCGGATATCACACTGCCGCCTCCTACTGCTGCATTATCAGTAATACCGGTAATAGCTGCCGTGGATACCTCTGGTATTGCTGCGCTGGTCTTAAAACTGCGCTGGCTGCCGTATCCGGTTCCCTTGCTGTTGGTAGCATAAGCCCTGATGTAATAGGTTGTATTGGGCAGCAGGTTCTGCATCAGACTGGTGAAAGTACCGATACCTGTTCCGTTGCTCGTTTTATCGTCAGCTATCGTCGGATTCCCGCTGGTATTCCAGCAAACACCCCTTGCCGTAACTGTCAGTCCGCCGGAGCTGGTTACCACACCACCCGATACCGCTGATGAATCCGTAATTGACGTAACCGCTGATGTAGTTACTTTTGGTACACCGGTAAGCGTTGTGACACTTACCTCATCGCCGTATGCCGTACCCACGGAATTGGTGGCATAAGCTCTTATATAGTATGTCTTTCCGGGATCCAGTCCGGTGATGAAACTTACAAAGGACCCTGTGCCTGTGCCATTTTTCGTGGTGTCATCCGATACGGTGGGATTGTGCAAAAGTCCCCAGCAAACACCCCTTGCGGTAACCGTTGCCCCGCCATCATAGGTAATGGTCCCGCCTGAATAAGCCGATGTGTCTGATTTATCCGTTACTGTAGCAGTAGTAAGTACAGGCAATTCGTTTTTCAGGCATCGTACAGAAAATTTATATGTCTTGAGATAGCTTTCGCGGTGTATGTCTCCGTGACTTATGTTGAAGCCTCGATACCAGGCATTGGAGGCATCCGTTTGTGTGGATGTCCAGAATGTACCGATGGTGCCTTCCTCTCCAAAATAACCGCCGGGATAGCTCTGACCTCCGAAGGGTGCTTCAAAACCTGATGTGCCTCCCTCTACCAGTTTGGTGCCTTCCGTCGTTCCCCTCCATCCGGTGTTATCGGCATCTGAAGCATTCATACCCATGGCAATCTCAAGGGTTTTCCATTCTGCATCAGTGGGCAGGTGCCAGGTTGACGGACATGCATTCACAGCGGTCGGCCAGCTGTAAAGGCGGCCATACTGACTGTATGCACTGCTGTCGTTATTATAGAAAACGGAGCCGGTTGCCGTCCTGTACGTGAGATTTTCTCCCATCCACAGCTGACTGCCTATGGTTATGGTTGTATAAACATGTCCGTCCCTGCTATCGGTGAGGGTACCGGTCGGGTACTGGTAGGATGTCCTGAATGACACCTCGTTTCCGTAACCAGTTCCTGCACTTGATGTCGCATAAGCCCTTACATAATATTTCGTATTGGGCTGCAGTCCGGTAAGGTTACTGGTGAAAGTGCCGGTTCCTGTGCCATTGGCAGTATGTGCATTGGCAGTAGTAGGTTCCGGCAAGGTGCTCCAGCAAACTCCTCTTGCCGTAATTGCAAATCCCTTGTTGTCGACAACTTCCCCGCCGCTCTTTGCTGTCGTCGACGTTATCGCTGAGACCGAAGCTGTTGTTACAACCGGCAATGCCCTCAGCGTGATAAAGGTTATCTCATTTCCGTACGCGGTACCCTGGTCATTGGTGGCATAGGCACGCAGATAATAGGTTGCATTCTGATCAAGGCCGGTAATCGAACTGGTAAACGGCAGGTTTCCTGTTCCATCGGAAGTATGCGAATTTGCGATAGTAGGATTCGGGCTTTTGCTCCAGCAAACACCTCTTGCCGTAATGGTCCTGCCACTGTTGCTCAATATTCTGTTGTAGGCAATGGCTGTCACCTCCCGGATACTGCCGACAGAATCGGTGACCAGGTAAGGCTTGTCATTTTTAACGCAGCGAACCGAATGCATAAAATTGCTGCCGTATTTTTCGCGGTGAATGTCTGTGCGGCCCGAGTTGATCCCCCGGTACCAGTAATCCCCCGAAGTTCCATATTCACTGGAACTCCAGTATGCAGCTATAGTGCCATATCCGTAAAATATGCCATCACTGGAAAGCAATCCGGCAAATTCAGCATCAAATCCATCGGGTGCTCCCGGGAATAATTTCGCTCCTTCGTCGGTTCCACGCCACCCGGTATTGGAAATTACCGTGGTATCCATGCCGAGGGTCATCTCCAGCACCCTCCATTCATCTTCCGAAGGCAGGTGCCAGCCTGACATACAGACGTTCTTTGCCGTCAGTATATTATACAGCCTTCCTGCTGCTGAATACTGCACACTGTCATTTTCATAAAAGGCTGATCCGCCGGCGGTATAATATTTCAGGTTTTCTGCCATCCACCATTGAAATCCGATCTTCACGGTTTTGTATAACTCTCCGTCACGGGCATCGGTAGTCGTCCCTGTTTCATTTATCGCCAGTGTCTTCATGCTGATCTCATCCCCGTAAAAATCTCCGGCAGGTGTTGTAACGTAAGCCCGGATATAATACTGGGTATTGGCTGTAAGTCCGGTCAGATCTGAAACATAGCTTCCCGTTCCACTACCGTTACTAGTCTTTAAATCACTTACCGTAGGATGTTCATGGGTACTCCAACATATGCCGCGGCCGGTGATCTGCAATCCCTTGCTGTTAATAATATTGCCGCCGCTCCTGGCTGAGGTGGTGGTAATGGAGGTAGCTGCAGTGGTGATGATCACAGGTATGGGACTTTTTGTTGCAATGGTCAGGGTGTTTCCATAGCCCACACCGGTGGCATTCACGGCAAATGCACGGATATAATAAGTAGTGCCTGTGGTAAGGTAAGGTATTGCTGCACTAAAGATTGTATCGAAGATGCCAACGGTAACGAAATTGTCATTATAAGAAGGATCAGGTTTTGTATCCCAGCAAAAGCCCATGCTGGTGACAGCGCTTCCCTGGCCGTCATAGAGGAATCCGTGGGCCACAACCGAGGTATCGGTAATATTGGATAATGAATCAGTATACAGAAAAGGACCATTATTTTTTACACAACGAACTGAAAAAGCATAGTCATCAGCAAAACCTATTCGATGGATCCCGGTATTGGTTGTGTTCAGACCTCTGTACCAGTGCACGCCGTTTTCATCAGCACCTGATGTCCAGTAAAGGGACAAGGTGTTCATGCCGTCAAAGTATTGTTCGGGAGCTCTAAATCCTGCGAACAATAGATCAAATCCTGTTGACCCACCCGGTTTCATTATATTGGTAAGGCCGGTTCCCCTCCATTCGGTGTTCATCACCTCTGCAGGGTCAATTCCCAAACTGGTTTCCAGGATCATCCATTCCCTGTCACCCGGCAAATGCCAGCCTGACGGGCAGGAATTATTGGCTGAAGGCCAGTTATACAGTCTTCCATAAATAAGACCATTATAAATATCGCCATTGTAAAGCCATGATCCGTTTCCGGCATCATAATTCAGGTTTTCAGACATCCAATACTGGGATCCTATTTTAACAACATCATAAAACTGCTGGTCACGGTCGTCATATAATTCAGCAATTAATACCGTATCAGAATAAAAAGGAGCACAGGTGCCCTCTCTTATTACCGCCCGGTAATAGGCTGAATGGTCAACATGCAGGCCCAGGGTGTCATGATTTTGTCCTGCCAATGAATCCCATACTGCCAGGTTGGCTGAGGATTCCCAATGCACCGTACCCCGGATATTATTAAGGAAAAGGATAACGGAATCGTTCTCATAGGTCCTTTTGCTGTCCCGTATAATGACGGATTGTGCCGTTAACTGCACAGCCGCAATAACGGTGCAAAGCAAAAGCAATAAAGTCCTTTGAATGAAACGGTGTAACTGTGTTTTCATGATTCCGGAGGTTAATTCAGGATAATGTGACGATAAATTTCGCTTGAATCGCTGCTGATCAGCAGGATATAACTACCCTTTGGCAGGGAAGAAAGGTCAATGGCCGTTCTTAGTGTTGTTGAAGTTTTCGTGAGGTTTTTATTTTGTACAACCTGTCCGGTCATGGTAATGACTGAAATCTGAATATCATGCGACTGGTTGCTGGTGATCTCCAGGTTAAATGCGCCGTTGCTTGGATTCGGATATATGAAAAGTTCTCCGTCTTCGTTAGGGTCATCCATGCCTGTTCCTCCGATTACGGTGACGAAAATTTCATCGGTGGCATAGCAGCCATGTTCATCGGAGACCATCAGGGTATAGGTAAGATTACCCGGTGGCGTGGCCAGCGGATTCGGCAGGGTCGCCTGATTTATAAAAAAGGGAGGATCCCAATAATACGTTAAAGTACCCGTGCCACCTGTGGCAGCGGGTGTCCCTCCCAGTGTTGTGCTGAAACCGACGTCAATGCTGACATCGGGGCCTGCATTGGCAATTAATTCAGCTGGCTGGTTCGCTGAAACTTCAACAAAGGTTTGGGATTTAAGGGAATGCGGGAGTATGATCGTTACAATGAAAAGCAGCGGGACTAAAAGTTTTGATTTTCCTCGTTTCATAGCTTGAGAATTTAAACCGGATAAAAGAACTCTTTGAGCAACACATCTTACCCGACCACAAGTACCCGGGTTTTTGTTCCTGCATCATTGCTCGTTTACCTGCATTTGGGCACAAAGGTACAAAAACGAACCGCCATTACTACTGCAATTATCCCTTTTTCCGTTAATGCACGAAAATCAATGATTAATGGATTTAATGGAAGGGTAAGCAAATCATCCTTCAGGCAGCCAGCAGAGAATAGCGGGAACTTTCCTCAACATGACCGGGATTTGTATTTTTATTCCCTCAGTTTACTGTCCTCCATCATTCTCAATATTCCTCTTCGCTTGGTAACGAGATCAGAAAGTTCGATGACCATATCGGCATTCACCTTCCGTGCCATGGGAATTACAAATTGTTCAGTCTGATTGAGATAATCCGAAATACTCTGGTCGGTATGGGTATCGCGGTGAAGGTCGGTGAGGTTGCTGATCCGGTCGGCACATTTGAGCAGCATTGCATTACTGGAGCCGGTGTTGAGTATCCGCTGCAGGAATTGGTACTTGGTCTCCTCCTTTTTCATTGTGACCTCAAGCACCAGATTGACCACCTGATCGCTCTCGTCGTCAATCCACCTGATCTCATCCACCTGTGTCTCCGGCAGGTCCTCGAGCAGGTCATGAAGCAGGGAAGCTTTCAGCAGTATGCTGTTGGAATAGAACTTATAATCCAGCAATATTCCCAGGGTGGAAAAACAATGCCGGAATTGGTTTCCACCTACTCTCCGCTGCACTCCGATCAAAGCAGTAGCTTTCAGAATGTAGGGCGCAAGCACAAGGTTCCTTAAACTTTCAAGTGGGGTCATAATTGAAATGAAACTAAATGAAACAAATTCAGGTGGTTTTTAACCACGGCAGTCCGAACAAAAAGAATGAACAAAGTCTAACCTTTACCGGGAACAAACAAGGAATTTCCATTATTGAATTTCCTGTTCAGCATCAGATCAACTACCTGCACTCCATTCATCATCGTCCCATAAAGGCCGTGCGCAAATTTCGGCTGATAGAGGTTTTTTACCGGTGTTTTCATAGGGAGGCGTTTGGGTCCGAACTGGGTAACCAGGGAGGCCATGTCGTAGATACTTCCTGTTGGAGAGCCCGAAAAGCGGGCATAAGTCGCAGGTGTAGCTATATCTTTCACCACAATGTGTTTTTTCAGGCCGGGTATAAAATATTTCTCTGCTATATCGATCAGAAAGCCGGCCCATTTTTCCTTCTCCGCCTGATATTTCCGGTAATCCTTTTCCCTCAGTTCTGTCCATCCGTTCATGGCCCAGGGAGTGCTGCGGATGGTGATCGTGTTCTTTGCTCCTGTTGTCAGTGAAGGGCAGATAACCGCTGTATGAAAACAATCATTTGAAAACCCATGATTTCCGGCAAGAAATGCATTAAACAGCTTTTCTGCTGTTCCCAGTCCTGTAGATACTACATTGTAAGGATAATCGAGGTCAAATTTCGTCATGTCAATGTTGTCATCAAGCCCCAGGGCAACATTGACTGATGAAGGAGACATGATGGTATGCTTAAGTTTTTGCAGATATTTCTCAGGGAAATGTTCGTCTCCTACCAACCGGCGCATAGCCACCATGGGATCAACGGTGGTAATTACCTTGTCGGCCTGTATCAATTTAGGCTCCCCCTTTATTCTCACGCCGGATACAACGCCGTTTTTCACTTCTATTTTTTCAACCTCGGCATTAAAACGCATTTCACCTCCCAGGGACTGGAATTTCTCTGCCAGTTTTGCAGGATACTCATCGAAAAAACCAAGGGGACGAAAACACCGGGTCATGGATGAAAGCATGGCCCCGGTGGCCAGAATTGCAGAGGCCCGGTCAGAAGGCACACCCGAGAATGAAGTGAAGGTTTCCATCACTTCCCTGAGTTCAGGATCGGTAATCCCGAATTTATCCAGCAAGCCTGAGTATGTGCGGTTCAGGTTAGCAACTACTTTCGGTGCTTTGAACGGAACTGTCAGCGTATCCCTAAGGGTGGCATTAGCCTTTAGTTTTCTTACCTGCTTAAAAAGGTCAACGGAGTATTCCATCAGGTCGGAGATTTTTTTTGCACTGCCGGGAAATTTTTCCATCAGGTAACGGGTGAAGTTTTCCGATCCGGCAGGGATCTTATATTCTGCAACCTGGTCCCCGTGAACAACCAGCCTTCGCATAAAATTCTTCTCATATCGCTTTAAGGGCAGGTCAATTTCAAGGTAATCGAGAATATCAACAATATCAGGGAACAGCTGTGAGGTCTCAAAAACATATCCCCCTCTTTCATAGGCAGTGCTGTATCCTCCGGGATAGCTGTTCTTTTCAACGATAAGGGTTTTCATCCCTGTGGTATTTTTAAGCCACATCAATCCCGATGATAGTCCGCTTAATCCCGCTCCGACAATGATCAGGTCATAATGGTCCCTGCCTGAATAATTCGACGACAAGGTATCGCGTTTAAGCTGGTGGGTGGTATTCATGGTTTTTTTATTAAAAGATTTGGAAATACAAGTTAGGCAATTTTACTAAAATAAAAACTGTATCAGGTTTGCAATAAAAAGACCCCGAAAAAGTGCAGCAGGGGGAGGTGGTCTGGGTACCTTCTTAATCCAATTTCGGGCATTCCACGTAAGTTTCTAAGCATTTATAATACTATTAATCGTTTTATAGGTGTTTTTCAAATATATAAAATCTAAAATCAGGGTCGGACCGGGTTTTACAGGATATTAGGGTTTATTTTCGTCACACCAATTACCTGCAGTCATTAAATTTATAGTATATCATTGGAAAGTAAAATTTTATATACTGCTTCGTTTTATTTTTTTTAAATTTTCTTAAATTTATTTTGTAATTTCGTTTATTTATTTTTACTTTTGTTTCAAGAAGTATACAAAATAACAATAATATTGTATTAATAACATTAAAAAAGATACTGATTAATGTAACTATTTGATATTCTATTATTTTAGGTTTATTTTTCTTCAGATGATTGCAGTGTGTTTTTTAAATAGAGTTTTTTCATAGCTTTTAATTTCAGTTAGAAAAAAACCCGGATTTCTCAACCGGGTTTTTTTGGCTCGGTAAACAGGAAGATAATTGAATGGCTATTCATTAGTTTCTGATCTTGTAATATGCTAATTTATAAGAACTAAATTGCAGATAACAATCAGAATGATTAAAAATCATTCAGGTATGTTTTATATCAATATTTAAAGCAACTTAAATCTATTTTGGTAAATTACTATTAACTTTTTTATTTTATCCTATAATTAAGATATAATAAATAAAAAGAAAAAGATATCTGTATTTGCGGTTATTAATCATCCCTATTCACACCCATTAAAGTCTGCTAAAAAGAGTTTTCTGACATATGCAAAATTTTAAAACATATGCTAATCTTATAAATGATGAAGAGCTTACTGCTAACAGCAATAACTATGCTGGTGTCAATTTCGGATTCCTGGTCTCAATAAATTGCTTTTCCGGGTGCTGAAGGTTTTGGAAAGTATGCGAAGGGTGACCGGGAAGGAGTAGTATATTATGATTGTTTTCTATGGAGAAGACTAAAATCAATTTATAAAGTCATTTAATATTAAGCAGAGTGAATAATTTTCGTTTTTCCCGAAATCAGAATCCTTTCAGGTATTTAATTATTGGTATTGCTTTAATGCTTTAGGTAAAGGTTTCAGGCAAAAACATAGATGTGATAAGGCAAATATTAAAACAATAATTAGAATATTATGCAAACAAAAACAGGGGGTATTGCTTTTAAAATAAATACTTGTTTGTTGACAGGCTTAATTTTATCACTCACCTGTAGTTTTAACACGGAGAAACCATTAACTAAGATCAATAAACCAAGGGTTATTATCACTTCAGATGGCGAGATTGATGACGAATGCTCCATGGTGCGGTGCTTACTCTATGCCAACGAATGGGATATCGAGGGTATCGTCACATCAAGTTCGCAATACCACTGGCAAGGGCACAAATGGGCAGGAGATAACTGGATTGACCCGTACCTGGATGCATATGCGCAGGTTTACCCAAATCTTGTAAAACATGATCCGGCATATCCAACGCCTGAATACCTGCGGGAGCGGACGGTCCTGGGGAATGTAAAGGCTGAAGGGGAAATGGATGAAAGGACGGCCGGATCGCAGCTTATCGTAAAAGTGCTGTTGGACGAGACTGACCATAGACCGATTTGGCTGCAGGCATGGGGCGGACCGAATACCATTGCCCGGGCGTTAAAAACCATCGAGGAGGAACATCCGGAGA
>CAYWCR010000040.1:0-38174 GCA_964456825.1 uncultured Bacteroidales bacterium | reverse complement strand
TGCCTTCCTCAAAGCATCCCCAGCTCCAGCAATGCCTCCTCCGACATCATCGAATGGTCCCATGGCGGATCAAAGACCAGTTTGATCTCCGCTCCTGCAATATCTTCAAGGGCACTGACCTTGTCCCTGACCTCGATCAGCAACTGGTCGGCAACGGGACAGTTGGGAGCAGTAAGGGTCATGGTGATCACAGCCTTCTTCTGTTCATCTAAATCGATATTATATATCAGCCCCAGGTCATATATGTTGACCGGTATTTCCGGATCGTAGATATTCCTGAGCACTTTTACGATCTCCGACTCCAGTTGCAATATGTTTTCGTTTCCCGGTGTCATTTTTTTTTCAGTTTCCCTCCCGGCCAAATTTAGTTTTATAGGCCAGGGCATATAGTTTCATTTGCTTGATCATCGACAGCAGCCCGTTTGACCGGGTGGGCGAAAGGTTCTGCCTGAGACCTATCCGGTCGATAAAATAAAGGTCGGAATCCAGAATTTCTTCGGGCCTGCGGTTTGAAAGCACACGGATCAACAGCGAAACAATACCTTTGGTGATGATGGCATCGCTGTCAGCGGTAAAGACCACCTTCCCGTCCTCATAACCGGCATTTAACCAAACCTTCGACTGGCATCCGTTGATCAGGTTGCCGTTGACCTTCAGCTTCGGATCGATGACCGGCAGATCACTGCTCAACTCAATGATATAATTGTATTTATCCATCCAGTCATCGTAGATCTCAAATTCACCGATAATATCTTCCTGTATGCCGGAAATGCTTTTCTTATCCATCAGTAATAACAATTGCTGTAAAAGAAAGTTCGAAATTAATTCAATTCGCGCAATAACGCAAGAACAGAACCAGGAGTCAAGAACCAAGAACCAGGACAAAAGATAAAAGAACAAAGATAACTGACAACTGACAACCTGCCTCGCCGGCAGGCCGACAACCTGCCGGCAGTCTCTTAATGGTTCAGGCGTCCGCCTGGACTTGATACTGAACTTTCAAACATCGATTTCACTTTCTTTATCCCCTCGATCAGCCGGTCAATTTCTTCGATCGTATTATACAAAGCAAAGGAAGCCCTAATGTTCCCTTCAATGCCGTAATGCTGCATCACGGGCTGTGCGCAATGTGTGCCGGTACGCACGGCAATGCCCATTTTATCAAGCACCATCCCGGCATCATAGGGATGGATACCGCTGATGTTGAAGGTCACCAGCGAAGTCTTTTGCGGGGCTCTCCCGTAAATCGTAATATAGCCCAGATCATCCAGTTTTCCAATGGCATATTGCAGCAAGGCCTGCTCATGCGCCGATACAGCCTGCAATCCTATGGATAGCAGGTACTCAAGGGCGGCAGCCATGCCGATGGCTCCTGTAAAGTTGGTGGTCCCGGCTTCAAATTTATAGGGAAGCTGATTATAGGTTGTCCTTTCAAAGGTAACCACATCCACCATATCCCCTCCCCCCTGATAGGGAGGCATCTCACTGAGCCATTTTTCCCGGCCGTATAATATTCCGATACCGGTAGGACCATAAATTTTATGCCCCGAAAAAACGAAAAAATCACAATCCATTTCCTGCACGTCAATGGGGATGTGCTGGACTGACTGCGCACCGTCAACGAGCACGGGTACATTATGGCGGTGTGCAATAGCGGTGATGGATTTGACGGGATTTATCGTGGCCAGGGTATTGGAGGCATGGATAACAGCGACCAGGCGGGTTTTATTACTGATCATTGTTTCAAATTTATCCAGCTGCAATATTCCGTCATCGCTGAAAGGAATGACCTTTAATATGGCCTTCTTTCGCTCGCACAGCATCTGCCAGGGTACAATGTTGGCATGATGTTCCATCTCTGTAATGATGATCTCATCCCCTTCGCGGACGAATCTTTCTCCAAATGAAAAGGCTACACTGTTTATGGATGCCGTCGTCCCCGCGGTGAAAATGATCTCATGCGAATGTCCGGCATGGATGAAATCCTGTACGGTCTTCCTTGCTTTTTCATAATCTTCCGTTGCCTGCTCGCTCAGGTAATGCACTCCGCGGTGAATGCTGCTGTTCTTTTGCCGGTGAAAGTTATTGATACATTCTATCACCGGCAGCGGTTTCTGGGTGGTAGCTCCATTATCAAAATAGATCAGTGGCCTGCCATAAACCTTTTGCTGCAGGATGGGAAAATCCGCTCTTATCCTGTTACCATCGTAGTTCATCATACCATAGGTTAACCGCAGCGTACATCACAGTTATTGCAGCGTGCCAGCTCGCCGCGAAGTCTTTTATCCACCAGCTCAATAATGCGTTCGCGCAGGAGGCTGATCTGAATCTTACTGATGATCTCATCGGCAAAAGCATACATCAGCAGCTGCCGCGCTTCCTTCTCACCGATACCGCGTGAACGCAAATAAAACATTGCCTCACTGTCGAGTCTTCCGATGGTGGCGCCATGGCTGCATTTGACATCGTCGGCATAGATCTCAAGATGAGGTTTGGTGTTCATCCGGGCGGACGGAGACAATAATATGTTGCTGTTTTTCTGATAAGCCAGCGTCTTTTGTGCGTCCTTGCCAACGAATATTTTTCCGTTAAATGCACCGGTGGCATTGTCATCCAATATGCCCTTGAAGAGCTGGTTGCTGTTGCAGTTGGGCATGGCATGGTTGACCAATGTGTAACTGCCAATATGCTGGTTGCCGTCTCCCAGGAATAATCCGTAAAGATTGCTTTCGCACCCTGTTCCGTTAAGCCGGGCGAAGAAATTGTTGCGGATAAGTCCGCCATGCAGGGAAACGGTGTTGGAGGTAACCACACTGCTTTCTTCCTGGTGGATGAAGGTGTGGGTGATCTGAGATGACAAGCTGTTTTCGTTCTGCATCCTTGAAAAATCTATACGGGCATTTTTTCCGGCATAGATCTCCGTGAGGGAATTGGTCGCATAACTGTGGGCACAAAGGGTATGGTCACACAATACAATGCTGCAGGACGCTTCTTCGCCGGTTACGATCAGATTACGCCTGGTAATGCTGAGGTCGCGGAAGGAAAAGCTCAGGTTAATGACCTGAAGAGGCCTTTCAAGCTTCACGCCATCGGGTACATAAACAAATACTCCGTCGTGGGCGAACAGGGTATTTAAGGCAATCAGGCCATCGGTCGTAGTATCGGCATATTGGCCATAATGCAGGCGAAAAATGTCAGGATATCTGACCGATGCTTCATTGAGCCCGCAGATGATGACCCCCTCCGGCAGGCCGGACAAGCGATTCTCGTTATAATAGAAACCATTCAGGACCAGAACAACATAAGTATCAAGTTCGGGAATATCACATTTGAATATTTCCCTCAGGTTAACTTTAAAAGGGTCATATGTAAATTCAGCATCGTAATTTCCTTTCAGATAATCTTCAATGCGGGTATATTTATAATTCTCATTTTTAGTTGTAGGGACCCCAAGCCGCATAAAATCTTCCAGGGCTTTGGGCCGGTATAGGTTCAGTGTTTCTCCCGTATTCCTTGCCAGAATATCCGTGTTGTCCCTGTATAACTTCAACAGGTTAGCGGAAAGATCATGGGTGTTGTTCGACTCATTCATGCCAATGCCTTGTTTCTGTTATTTATTCTCCTCTTTTATCCAGTCGTATCCCTTCTTCTCAAGTTCGAGGGCAAGTTCTCTGCCGCTTGATTTTACGATCTTCCCTTTGTACAACACATGTACAAAATCGGGGATGATATAATCCAGCAAACGCTGATAATGCGTGATGATAATGGTTGCATTGTCTTTTGTCCGCAGTTTGTTCACACCGTTGGCAACAATCTTCAGGGCATCAATGTCAAGCCCTGAATCCGTTTCGTCGAGTATAGCCAGTTTCGGACCGAGCATGGCCATCTGGAAGATCTCATTCCGCTTCTTCTCCCCACCGGAAAATCCTTCATTTACCGAACGGTTGGTAAGGTTTGTATGCAATCCGACCAGTTCCTGTTTTTCGCGCATCAACTTAAGGAAATCGGATGCGGATATCGGATCCATTCCGTTGAATTTGCGGTGCTCATTGACAGCAGTTTTCATAAAATTGACCAGGGACACCCCCGGTATCTCGACCGGATATTGAAATCCAAGAAACAATCCTTTTCTAGCACGGTCTTCAGGTGACATCTCCAGCAGATCTTCTCCCAGGTATACAACATGGCCTTTGGTGATTTCAAATAATTCCCTCCCGGCCAGCGCGGCAGCAAGCGTGCTCTTGCCTGATCCGTTCGGCCCCATGATGGCATGAACTTCTCCTGCCTTCACTTCCAGGTCCACCCCCTTGATGATCTCCTTGCCGTTAATGGCAACATGCAGGTCTTTAATAATAAGCATTTTAATTATTTAATAGATTCAAGAACCAATATACAAGTAACAAGATGATAGATAAAAGAATAAAGACAACCATAACAATCACAACCATCACAACCGACAACCTGCCTGCCGGCAGGCAGGCCGACAACCTTCACAACCTTCATAACCCTCACAACCTTCACAACCTTTTAACCTTCATCCCACACTCCCCTCCAGCGTTATCTGCAAAAGCTTCTGGGCTTCCACGGCAAATTCCATGGGCAGTTTGTTCAGCACCTCCCGTGCATACCCGTTTACAATCAGGCCTACCGCAATCTCCGTATCCAATCCCCGCTGATTGCAGTAGAATATCTGGTCTTCACTGATTTTCGATGTGGTGGCTTCATGTTCAATGATGGCCGAGTCATTCTCCACTTCAATATAGGGAAAAGTATGGGCACCGCATTTATCGCCCAGCAGCAGCGAGTCACACTGGGTAAAATTGCGCACATTGCCGGCGTTTTTAGCCACTTTCACCAGTCCGCGGTAACTGTTCTGGCCGTGTCCCGCTGAGATCCCCTTGGATATGATGGTGCTACTCGAATTCTTTCCGATATGGATCATCTTGGTGCCGGTATCTGCCTGCTGGTAATGGTTGGTAACGGCAACCGAATAGAATTCCCCCACCGAGTTATTTCCTATCAATATGCAGCTTGGATATTTCCAGGTAATGGCAGAACCTGTTTCAACCTGTGTCCAGGAGATCTTTGCATTATCTCCCTTACAGATCCCTCTTTTGGTGACAAAGTTAAATACACCGCCATGGCCGTTCCGGTCTCCCGGATACCAGTTCTGTACCGTTGAATACTTCACCTCGGCGTTTTCCAGCGCTATGATCTCCACCACGGCAGCATGAAGCTGGTTCTCATCCCGCATGGGCGCTGTACATCCTTCAAGATAGCTGACATAGCTGTCATCTTCCGCAACGATCAGCGTCCTTTCGAACTGGCCGGTATTGGCAGCATTGATCCTGAAATACGTGGAGAGCTCCATGGGGCAACGAACCCCCCTGGGAATGTAACAGAAGGATCCATCACTGAAAACCGCTGAATTAAGCGATGCAAAATAATTATCGCTATAAGGGACCACCGATCCCAGGTATTTCCTGATCAGATCAGGATGCTCGCGAACCGCTTCACTCATCGAACAGAAAATAATGCCCAGGTCGGCCAGCGTTTCTTTGAAAGTCGTCTTTACCGAGATGCTGTCCATTACAACATCCACCGCCATACCGGTCAGCCGTTTCTGTTCGTCGATCGAGATGCCGAGTTTTTCAAAGGTCCGCAATAATTCAGGATCTACTTCATCCAGGCTGGCAGGGCCAATTTTCTGCACCGGCGCTGCATAATAACTGATATCCTGGTAATTGATCTCCGGGATGACCAGATGGGCCCAATGGGGCATCTTCATGGTCGTCCAGTGCCGGTATGCCTTGAGCCTGAATTCTAGCAAAAACTCAGGTTCATTCTTCTTGGCGGAAATAATCCGCACAATATCCTCATTCAATCCCCTCGGGATGATCTCGGTTTCGATGTCGGTAACAAAACCATATTTGTATTCGTTACCGGTAACCTCGGTCAATATATGATCCTGTGAATTTTCATTCTGCTCCATAATTCCTGATATATGTCTGATAACAGCCTGATCTTAAATAGATTCTGTATTTAGAACGATTCTAAATAAGGACAAAGATAATAAATGAAACTGAATTTATATTGATCTTTGTGCGATAATATGCCTTAATAAAACAAAGCTATGCCGCATTCTGTTCAAGCGAACGATGAGATTTCCTCCCTGGGAGAATTTGGACTGATCCGTCACCTGACAAAAGACATTACGCTGCAGAATTCCAGTTCGGAGGTTGGGATAGGTGATGATGCTGCCGTCCTGGATTATGGTGCCAACAAGATCGTAGTAACAACCGACCTACTCACCGAGGGTATTCACTTTAACCTCGAATATACACCCCTGAAACATCTGGGCTATAAGGCTGCAGTGGTGAACTTTTCCGATGTGTTTGCCATGAATGCCTTTCCAAAGCAGTTGCTGATTTCCATTGCCCTTTCAGCCAAGTTTAAAATGGGTATGATCGAAACCCTGTATGAAGGGCTTTTGCTGGCTTGCAGGAAATACGGCGTCGACATGGTGGGGGGTGACACTTCTTCTTCGCTTACCGGCATGACGCTTTCCATTACCGTGCTGGGAGAAGCTGAAAGCGGGACAACGGTTTACCGTAAGGGAGCCAGGGAAAATGATCTGATCTGCGTTTCCGGTGATCTTGGGGCAGCCTACATGGGCCTTCAGGTTTTGGAGCGGGAACGAAAACTTTACCGGGGACATCCGGAGGCCCAGCCAGACCTGTCGGAATACAATTATATCCTCGAACGGCAGTTGAAGCCTGAAGCCCGTGGTGATATTATCCGGCTGTTGCGGGAGAATGGCATCCGGCCAACATCCATGATCGATATATCGGATGGATTATCTTCGGAAATCCTGCATATCTGTAAGGAATCCAATACGGGCTGCAGGATATTCGCGGATAAGGTCCCCATTCATCCGTCAACGGCATCCGCAGCTGACGAATTCAATATAGAGCCGCTGATAGCAGCCCTTAACGGAGGGGAAGATTATGAGCTTCTTTTTACGGTTCCCCTCAGTGATTTCGGGATTATAGCCAAACAACCGGGAGTGTCTGTAATCGGACATATCACGGCTGCATCCGAAAAAGCTTTATTGGTTGCACCGGGTGGCAATACGATTGAATTGATTGCCCAGGGCTGGAATGCCATGAACGGCTGAATGCCCTTCCAACAAAAAGGATGAAAGATAATAGATAATAGAAAAAAGATAAAACCGACAACACATACAGCAATCACCTGGTAATAGATTGCAGCACTGCATCGAAAAATACTTTACTATATTTGTTCCGTTGAAAAAATCAATCCATATGAAAAATCATTCCATTTTCGCGGTTGTTATAATGTTGACATTTTTTACCGTTTCCGTCCGGTCACAGGACCATCATGTCCGTATCGGATTTATCGGAAACAGCATTACTTATGGTGCCGGATTGTCAAACCCGGCTACCCAGAGTTATCCAGCCCAGCTGGGAGTGCTGCTGCAGCAAAAATACGGTGACACATGCATCATAAACAATTTCGGCATTTCATCAAGGACCATGCTGAAACATGGTGATGTTCCCATCTGGAATGACACCGAGTTTACCAATGCCTGGAAACTTGCCCCTGAGATTTTGCTGATCTGCCTGGGCACCAACGATACCAAACCTCAAAACTGGGATTTATATCAGACTGAGTTCTTTGGCGATTATATGTCCATGATCGATACCTTCAGGGTGAGAAACCCTTTCACAAAATTTATGGTATGTCGCCCTTGTCCTGCTTTTGACGTTGTATGGGGGATTCGTGAAACGATTATTGTAAGTGACATTATACCGCTGGTTGACTCGGTTCAGAAAGTTACCGGGGCCGTTCTGGTTGATTTTCATACGCCTTTACTTGACAGCGTTTCCCTTTTCCCGGATAAGATTCATCCTGATATTGCAGGTTCCGGTGCCATGGCACGGATACTTTTTAACACCATCATAGAATCCGATATTATTCATCAGGCTGAAACCGGCCTGACCTTTATCAACTCGCTTAAAACCGATAAAAAAATACTGGCGGCCAGGGATTCTGCAACCCTCAGCTGGGTTACGATCAATGCTGATACGGTTACCCTTGACGGACAACTTGTTGCGGCCAACGGAAGCCTTAAGGTTGCCCCGCTTGAAACAAAGGTTTATACCTTGCTGGCAAAAGGTGAGAAGAGCGTCGATTCGATGAAAATTGAACAAAATGTGTATCAGCCTGCCCTTGACCGGCTGAGCATTACACCCAGGTCTATCAATATTTTTCAGGGCGATAGTATTGATCTGAACTTGTCGTATTATGATCAGGAGAATAAGCTTATGGCAGATACCGTGTTCATGATCGACTGGTCAATCACGGAAGGGTATGGCAGGTTGATCAACCCGGCAGGGACTTCTGTCACGTATGTGGCTGACAGTGCCATAAAGGCTGTCGTTACGGCCGCATACGGAGATATTTTCGCCAGGGTGACGGTGAATATTAAAGCCGTGGTAACCAACATCAGCCAGGCCAAAGCGGGAGATGATCTGATGATATTTCCAAATCCCGGAGGTGACGTGATTAACCTGCAGATTGTTTCCGAAAATTCAACTTCATTGCAGATACAATTGTTTGATCTGAAAGGAGAACTGGTGAAAGAGGAACATCATGATATGTCCGGCGCGGGAACCCATCATTATATCATTGTAACAGAAGCCCTGGATCCCGGAATCTACGTTTATAGAATCGAGTATTCAGGTAACCGTTTTACAGGCAGGATTACCAAAATGCCCGTTTTGTAAAATCCATTCCGGTTAAAATATTGCTATATTTGCGGGCTGTTTGACAGCTTAGAAACCTTAGCGGAAAATGACTGCATGAAAAAACACGACCCCATCCGGCCCTATGGTGAAAAACAGGAACAGTTTGACCGGCGCTATCTTGAAATGGCCCTTATCTGGGCCCGCAATTCGTATTGCAAAAGACGGCAGGTTGGCGCACTTATCGTAAAGGAAAAAATGATCATTTCCGACGGTTATAACGGAACTCCTTCCGGTTTTGAAAATGTATGCGAGGACGAGGACAACCGGACCAAGCCATATGTTCTGCATGCTGAGGCAAACGCAATCACCAAAGTGGCCAAGTCGAACAACAGCAGTGAAGGGGCGACCCTTTACATCACTTCCGGCCCGTGCCTGGAATGTGCCAAACTTATTATCCAGGCTGGAATCCGCCGCGTTGTTTTCTGCGATAATTACCGGATGCAGGATGGTGTTGATTTATTGAAAAAGGCTAATATTGAAGTAGTTTATATAGAAGTCGGAAAAGAAAATGGAATTTAACAACAAAGGGGTCAGGGTTTATCTTCCCCTGATCATTGCCGCAGCCATCATTGCCGGCATACTTATCGGCCGTTTTTACGCTGGCCTGCAGGCCGAAAACCGGTTTATCATAATCCCAAAGGCCAACAAACTCGAAAATGTATTGAATTACATTGAGGATGAATATGTGGATGAAGTCTCGAAAGAAATGATCGTCGAAAGCACCATCCCGAAAATTCTCGAAGACCTCGATCCTCATTCCCAATACATTCCGGCCAAAGATGTCCAGGAGGTAAATGAACCCCTGGAGGGGAATTTCAGCGGCATCGGCATACAATTCAACATGCTGGATGACACCCTGGTGGTCATCCAGGTCATAGCCAACGGTCCTTCTGAAAAAGTTGGGATCCTGGCCGGCGACCGTATCATAACAGTGGATGATGAGATCGTTGCGGGGAAGAAAATGCCCAGTGATTCCATTGTATCCAGGCTCCGTGGCCCAAAGGGGACAAAAGTGACGGTTGCACTTATCAGACGCAATGTCAGGGATAGACTTGTATTTGATATTATCCGCGACAACATCCCGCTCTACAGCGTGGATATCGGGTATATCATCAAAAAGGATATCGGCTATATTCATCTCAATAAGTTTTCACGGCTTACTGCCGAGGAATTCAATACGACCATGACCGACCTCCGGTCAAAAGACATGAAGAAACTTATCCTTGACCTGCGCGAGAATGGCGGTGGCTATATGGATGCGGCAGTTTACCTGGCTGACCAGTTCCTGGCCAACAATGAGCTCATTGTTTATACTCAGGGCAAAGCAAGGAACCGTGAACAATTCCATTCCGAAAAGGGGGGACTGGCAACCGATATTGAACTGGTCATTTTAATCGACGAGGGTTCGGCTTCAGCCAGTGAGATCCTTGCAGGAGCCATCCAGGATAATGACAGGGGGACCATCATTGGCCGCAGGTCGTTTGGCAAAGGCCTTGTTCAGGAGCAGAAATCTTTCCCCGATGGTTCTGCCCTGCGCCTTACCATAGCCCGCTATTATACCCCCACCGGAAGAAGCATTCAGAAACCCTATACACATGGCATCGACGACTATTACAACGACTTAACCCTAAGGTACCTGAATGGTGAAATGGAATCGCCCGACAGTATCAAATTTACCGATTCACTTAAATATGTCACACCGGGCGGTAAAACGGTGTATGGCGGCGGCGGCATCATGCCGGATATCTTTGTACCCCTTGACACAACAGGGATCTCCAGGTATTATGCTGAAGTACGGGATAAGGGTTTGCTCTACCGGTTTGCACTTGACTATTCCGATGCGAACCGGGCAACACTTTCGCGCCTCAGCACTCCCCAGGAATTTGTCAAAAACCTGAATCAGGCGGGAATCCTGCGGAAATTTATCGCCTTCGCGGCCAAAAACGGAGTCAGGGAAAATCCGGCTGACATAAGGGTATCCGGCAGCCTGCTCAAAACCCAGCTCATGGCTTATATTGCCCGCAACTTCATGGATAATGCGGGATTCTATCCCATTATACAGGATATCGACAACACCCTGCAAAAGGCCATTGAAGTATTGGAAGAAAAATAATTGACAGGTTTACAGACCTGCAGGTTGACAAGTTTACAGATCAGGTTCACTGTTCACTCCTGCCTGCCGGCAGGCAGGTTTCACTTTTTATTAGTCATCCAGCAATCCCCGGATGATGCCCCGTTCAGAACTTCGAATAAAAGCCAGGATATGGTCACGTTCCTGAGAGCCGTTAAAATGGGTTTCGATATAATTCACGGCATCCGAATGGTTCATTCCTTTCTGGTATATGGTGCGGTATATTTCGTTAAGCTCCTGCATTTTTTCCTGGGTGAAGCTGCGGCGCCTTAATCCTACAATATTCAATCCGGCAAAGGACAGAGGATCCCTGCCAGCCAGGATATAGGGAGGAACATCTTTGCCCACCTTGCTTCCCCCTTG
This sequence comes from uncultured Bacteroidales bacterium, assembly GCA_964456825.1. Classification (GTDB taxonomy): domain Bacteria; phylum Bacteroidota; class Bacteroidia; order Bacteroidales; family UBA10428; genus UBA5072. The sequence goes on along the minus strand of CAYWCR010000040.1, from coordinate 26,849 downwards.
TATAAATGCATGGGCACCCACACGAACAAATTGATGGACCATGGACCCGCCACCCAGGGTGGCCCAGTCCCCAACTTCAACTTCGCCGGCCAGGCCAACATATCCAACCAGCACACAATGATTCCCGATCAAACAATCATGGGCTATGTGAACATAAGACATAACCAGGCAATGTGACCCGACAATGGTTTTCCCCTTGGCCTTTGTGCCACGGTTGATGGTTACACATTCCCTGATGGTGGTGTCGTCTCCTATTTCGGCTGTCGTAATTTCGCCGGCAAATTTAAGATCCTGTGGAATGGCTGAAATCACAGCTCCCGGAAATACCCTGCAATTTTTTCCTATCCTGGCCCCATCCATAATCGTTACGTTGGGTCCGATCCATGTGTTATCACCAATGACCACGTCGCCGTAAATGGTGGTAAAAGGTCCGATCTCCACATTTTTTCCTATCTTGGCATCCGGATGCACGGAAGTCAGGGAGTGGGTCATAGTATTTGAATTATTGAATTTCAATTTTTAGAGATATTAGATTTTGGAGCCATCTGGGCCATAAATTCAGCTTCAATCACAATCTGATCGCCAACGAATCCCTGCCCGTAACATAAAGCAATACCCCTTCGGACAGGCTCTTTTAATACCATCCGTATATTCAGTGTATCTCCCGGTACTACCTTGTGCCTGAACCGCACTGAATCGATACGTAAAAAATACAATATGTAATTTTCCGGATCGGGTACAAAGCTGAGCAGTAATATCCCGCCCACCTGCGCCAGTGCTTCGATCTGCAAAACACCGGGCATCACAGGCTGATCAGGATAATGACCAACAAAGAAGGCTTCGTTCATGGTCACGTTCTTTATCCCGGTTACCACCCATTCGTCAAGGTGTGTAATTTTATCCACCAGCAGGAAAGGATGCCTGTGGGGCAGCCTTCGCTGAATTTCCACGACATCAAACAGGGGCTCCTTGTTGGGATCATAATAAGGCGTAACCGGCTTGTTCTGCTCTATTTTAATATGTTTGCGCAGAATTTTTGCCATTTCAGTATTGGCATGGTGTCCGGGCCGCGTGGCAATGATCTTGCCCTTGATACGCGCTCCCGAGAGTGCCAGGTCACCGATAACATCCAGCAGTTTATGCCGGGCCGGCTCATTGCTGAAATAAAGTTCCACATTATTGAGTATGCCCTCAGGCATTACCTTGACCTTGGGCTTATTGAACAACTCAGCCAGATGATCAAGTTCTTCCTGGGTAACAGGGCGGTCAACGATGACAATGGCATTATCAAGATCCCCTCCCTTGATCAGGTTATGCTTCCGGAGAACTTCCAGTTCATGAAGAAAAACGAAGGTACGGCAGGGCGCCAACTCCTTGTCGAAAGCATGGGATTCATTATAGTTTGCATACTGGTATCCCAGTACCTTGGAATTGTAATCAATATGCACATCAACGGTAAAATTATCATCGGGATAGGCCACCAGCTCAATTCCCTTTTCTTCATCCCTGAAAACCATTTTTTCGCGGATACGGTAATAATACCGGTCTGCCTGCTGTCGGGTAGATCCTGCCTTGCTAAGGGCTTCAGCATAAAACCGCGAACTGCCGTCCAATATAGGGACCTCGGGGCCATTAAGCTCAATCATTGCATTGTCAATACCCATCCCTGAAAGGGCGGCCAGCAAATGCTCGATGGTGGATACCGATACCCCCTTTTCAACCAGCTTGGTTCCTCTTTCGGTGGATGTAACATTATCCGCAATAGCACGAATTATCGGTTGACCGTCCACATCGGTCCGCTTAAATTGATAACCCGTATTTTCAGGAGCCGGTTTTATGGTAATATCAACTTCTGCACCGGTGTGTAATCCTCTGCCTGTTAACTTTATGGTTTTTGCAACGGTTCTCTGTTTATCCGACATTATGCAACGATTTTAACACCGTAAAAAACGATTGGTTTCAAAATTGGCGAAATATAACAAAAATAATTGTTAGTCAGGATCTTTTTTGCTTTCATCCTGAGGATGTTCTTTTATAAAACGTTCAAATTCATTCATTTTCTTATAAATCTCGGGGAGCTTTTTAAAAACCACCAGCGCCTTTTTTTGTGTACCTGCATCAATGGCCGGAGAGCCCAGACAAATCTTGTTTTCCTCAACATTATTGGAGACTCCTGATTGGGCTCCGATAATGACATTATCACCTATTTTAATATGCCCGACAAGTCCAGCCTGTGCCGCGATCACACAGTTTTTTCCAACCTTGGTGGAACCCGCAATCCCCGCCTGGGATATGATCACCGTATTAATACCAATTTCAACATTATGGGCAATCTGCACCAGATTATCGATCTTGGTACCCCTACCGATCAGCGTTGATCCCATCGTTGCCCTGTCGATGCTTACATTAGAACCGATTTCAACATCATCCTCAATAATGACGTTGCCCAACTGGGGTATTTTCTTAAATCCCTTGTCATCCCCCTGAGCAAACCCAAAACCATCACTCCCTATAACCGTACTGGCGTGAATGATACAATTGGCACCGATGGCACAGCCCTGGTATACTTTTACGCCCGCGTACAAAATCGTATTATCGTTGATCCTTACCCCGTCACCAATATAAACATGCGGATATAGTTTCACATTATTTCCGACCGTTACCTTTTCACCCAGATAAGCAAAAGCACCGATGTAACAATCAGAACCTATAACTGCCGTTGGGTGTACAAAAGAAGGCTGTTCTGTTCCCGATTTCTTCGGAAGTGAGCTGGCATAAAGCTCCAGCAACGTGGCAAAAGCTTTGTAAGCATCGTCAACTTTAATCAGGATAAGATCCAGTTTGCCATTTATGGGAAGGTCGCGATTGATAAGCACGATAGAAGACTGCGTGGTATAAAGATATTTTTCATATTTGGGATTTGCCAGAAATGAAAGGGTTCCCTTCTTTCCTTCTTCAATCCGGGATACATCTGAAACCATAACATCAGGATTGCCTATCAGTTCTCCATGTAAAAAATCAGCAATCATTTTCGCTGTAAAATTCATTGTAATAATCAGGTATTAAAATTATTAAAGCATACCGCAGGCCGGTCGTCCATTCCTTCAAACCGTATAGACAGGTTTATATAACCCGCACAAAACTAGTAATTAAACCTCACATTCTTTAGGGTAGCATAAAAAATATTTTACCGAAGGCTTTGCAAGCAATGATACATTGAACAGGTCGGATGATTCTGCAATATCCTTTATGGCCCCATCGTTATACAATACCCTGATTTTTTCATCTGATCCGCTGTAGGCGTGATTGGAAATGATCCCCTGATAAACCAGGTAATCGGCATGAGCAGCATCCAGTCTGAAATGATCCTGCACCTTTTGTTTCAGCTGCTGAATAAGGGTCATGTCAACGGGCGTATCCTGGATCCTGACCTTGGGAAGATTTCGTTTCAGAAGACTATCTGAAAGGTAGGACAGCAGCTTATCAGCATGGTGAACCCAGGCTTTTGCCGAGGCAAAAATATCATCATCGTCCAGACCGGTGAATTTACGAATGACCAGTTCTTTTTTATCCTGTAAGCCCTCCTTTGTGATCCTGTTCCTGAGGAAGAAATCCAGGGCTTCCGTAGCAAAAATCCCAGGGTCATTCTCCGCAATTTCACCAGCGCGCCGCAGGGTTCTTACCAAAACATTTTCTGCGGCAATAACGGTTTTGTGAAAATATACCTGCCAGTACATGAGCCTGCGGGCAATCAGGAATTTCTCAATCGAGTAAATACCTTTTGATTCAACCACAAGCTGGTCATCGACCACATTGAGCATTTTTATGATCCGTTCCGTGCCAATCGTAGCTTCAGCCACACCCGTATAAAAACTGTCTCGCATGAGGTAGTCCATCCTGTCCATGTCAAGCTGGCTTGATACAAGCTGATGCAGGAACCTCTTGGAATATTGATTTTCAAAAATCCGCAGCGCAAGCCCAAGCTTCCCCCTGAATTCTTCATTAAGCCTGTGCATCAGCAAACCGGAGATATCTTCATGGGTCAGCCCGGGTATTATACTTTGTTCCAGTGCATGTGAGAAGGGCCCGTGGCCTATATCATGCAGCAAAATCGCTGCGGATGCTGCTTCAGCCTCCTCATCGGTAACCGTCATGCCTTTCTGCCGGATATTGTCAATGGCCTGGTTCATCAGGTGCATGGCGCCAATGGCATGCTGAAAACGCGTGTGGGTAGCCCCCGGATATACCAGGCTCGTCAGCCCGAGTTGCTTGATCCTTCTCAGACGCTGCAGGAATGGATGCTCCAGCAAATCAAAAATAAAATCAGTGGGAATTTTGATAAATCCGTGAACCGGATCATTGATTATTTTGTGCTTGTTGAGGGACACTGATGAAAGATATTAGATACAAGAACCAGGAACCAAGAAACAAGAAGCAAGATGCAAGACAAAAGACTGCATGGCTATGAGACTTCATGACTGCAGGACCGCGAGACAGCATGACCGCATGACCTGCCTGCCATAGCGCAGACCTAAGCAAGGCAGGCAGGCTGCACGACTGATTTCCGTGCGCAAAGGTGGAAATAATTTGAGAAAAAAACTAATCCCTACCGCAATACATTGAGGCCTGCACTACAAAATACCAAATATATTTGCAGTTTAATGGAAATTTTATTTACCTTTGCGGGGAATTTTCAGCATTCGTTTAGGGGACAGCAGTCCCCTATTTTGTTACTTTATGTCAGGCGGGATGATAAAGGCGGAACATATACGCGGGCTCATTGAAAAAGATCTCAGGGAAAGAAATTTTTTCCTGGTGGATGTTCAGGTTAAACCCTCGGGTAAAATATTCGTTTATGCGGATACCTTTAACGGTATTACCCTGGATGAATGTGTTGCGATCAGCAGGCTTGTTGAAAGTAAAATTGACCGCAACGTGGAAGACTATGAACTTGAGGTTTCATCACCGGGCCTTGATAATCCGCTCCGGCTTCCGTTTCAGTATCAGAAGAACACCGGCCGTATGCTGAGGATTGTTAAAACAGATGGCAATACACAAGAGGGAAAGATAAAAGAAGCTGATGATGAAAAAGTGATACTGGAGATAACCCCGCATCAGAAACAACCGGGCAGAAAGAAAGAAACAAAAGCCGAACCGATTGAAATATATTATGCTGATATTATAAAAGCGAAATTATTAATCTGATAACTAATCAGGACAGGAAGAATGGAAACGTTGAATTTAATAGAAACATTTTCTGAGTTTAAGGATCTGAAAAGTATTGATCGTGCTACCATGATGAGTGTCCTTGAAGATGTATTCAGGGGAATGCTTATCAAGATGTATGGCACGGCAGATAATTTTGATGTGATCATCAACATCGACAAGGGAGATTTTGAGATATGGCGCAACCGTCAGGTGGTGGAAGATGATCAGATCACCGATCCAAACATACAGATCACGCTCTCCGAAGCCAAGAAGATTGACGAAGACTATGAGGTGGGCGAAGAAGTAACGGATGAGGTCAAGCTGGCCAACTTTGGGCGCAGGGCTATTCTGGCCCTGAGACAAAACCTTACCGCCCGTATCCTTGACCTGGAAAAAAACAATATTTTTCAGAAATACCGCGACCGGATCGGCGAAATTGTCACCGGTGAAGTTTACCAGGTATGGAAACGCGAAATCCTGGTACTCGACGAAGATGGCAACGAGCTTATCCTGCCTAAAACTGAGCAGATCCCTACCGATTATTTCCGGAAAGGAGATACCCTGAGGGCTGTCGTCATTAAAGTGGAAATGCGTAACAATACGCCGCTTATCGTTATGTCGAGAACCTCCCCTGTATTCCTCGAACGGCTGTTCGAGCTTGAAGTACCGGAGATCTTCGATGGCCTGATCACCATCAAAAAAATCGTCAGGATCCCCGGCGAAAGGGCAAAAGTAGCTGTGGAATCGTATGATGACCGGATCGATCCCGTGGGTGCCTGTGTAGGTATGAAGGGATCAAGGATTCATGGTATCGTAAGGGAACTGAAAAATGAAAATATCGATGTGATCAATTTCACCAATAATATCCAGCTTTTTATCACCAGGGCGCTGAGTCCTGCCAAGATATCCAGCATCCGTATCGACGAAAAAAATAAAAAAGCTGAGGTATATCTGAAACCCAATGAGGTATCACTGGCCATAGGAAAAGGCGGATTGAACATCAAGCTGGCAAGTCAGCTCACCGGGTATGAAATTGATGTTTACCGTGAAACAGATCTGGAGGACGACGAAGATGTCAACCTCGAAGAATTCGGCGATGAAATCGACAGCTGGATTATCGATGAACTGAAAGCGATTGGTTGCGATACAGCCAAAAGCGTTCTGAATCTCTCCATCGACGATCTCGTTAAACGCACCGACCTGGAAGAAGAAACCGTGAAAGAAATCATAAAAATATTAAGGGCTGAATTTGATTAATTCAACGGAATAATGATATTATCAAGGATTTTCTAACTTTGTCGTTCTAAAAAAAACAACTGCGTACCGGGGATGTCAGATATTAAAGTTACACGATTAAGCAAAATAGCCAGGGAACTGAATGTGGGGATCTCCACAATCGTGGAATTTCTGCATAAGAAAGGGGTCAAAATCGATTCGAATCCGAATACAAAAATTACTCCCGAGCAGCATGATTTGCTGCTGAAAGAGTATAGTTCGGATCTGAATGTTAAGAAAGAATCGGAAAAACTCAACCTCAAACACCTCCGTGAAAAACAGGAGTCGATCTCGTTGAATGATCTCCGTGAACCTGTTGATACCGAGAACCCCGAATATGATGAGGAAGTGCTCATCAAAGACCGGACCGCTGAAGTCCTGCACGAAAAAGAAGCAGAGAAGCAGCCTGAAAAAGCCGCTCCAATCAAACTCAACATCCTGGGAAAAATAGATGTTGAAAAAATTGCACCCCCCAAAAAGGCACCGGCGGAAAAAGTAACCCCGCCGTCTAAAAAGTCTGAAAAAGCAGCGAAAGAAACCAGGGAAAAGGAACCGGAAAAAGAAAAGCCGGGTATGGATCAGGAGCCGGAAACCGTGATTGAAACGCTGCCCGAACAAGCGGAGGCTGAAATTGAAGCCTTGCCCGAAGAAGAAGAAAATTTCCTTAAACCGGAAATAAAAGAGCTTGAGGTTAAAGTGGTGGGCAAGATCGACCTCGATTCCATGAATCAGCGTACCCGGCCGCCGAAAAAATCAAAACAGCAGAAAGAGGAAGAACGAAAAGCAAAAATAGCGGCGCGGCATAAAGAATCAACGCCTTCAAAATCGGCCAAAGCAACTGATGCTTTCGCTGAAAAAGAATTTACAGAAGAACCGGAAGAAGAAATAATCAGGGCAACAGCTGAAAAACTGGCAGGCCCGACCGTTGTGGGTAAAATCAGTCTGCTTCCACCCGACCAGCGAAGAGGAGAAGAGGATTCGGAACCCGGCAGAAAGAAGAAGCGTCAGCGCATCAAGAAAGATACGCACAGGGTTGCCGTTGAATCAGGCCCCGCTAAAGAAGTACTCGAAGAAGACAAATTCGGGAAAAAGAAAAAGAAAAGAAAAGGATTCCATACCGAGATCAGTGATGAGGATGTTGACCGTCAGATCAAGGATACTTTTGCCCGGATGTTTAACAAGGGAAAATCCAAAGGATCAAAGCACCGCAAAGAAAAACGTGAAATAGCCAGTCAGCGGATGCTGCAGGAAGAAGAACAAAAGGAAAAGGATAAGAATGTCATCAAGGTTACGGAATTTGTCAGCGTTAATGAACTGGCCAACCTGATGCACGTTCCTGTCAACGAGGTCATTTCAACCTGCATGAGCCTGGGGGTAATGGTCTCCATCAACCAGCGGCTCGATGCCGAAACCCTTGTCCTGGTTGCAGAAGAATTCAACTACTCGGTTGAATTTGTAGCGGTTGAACTCCAGGAATCCATATCGGAGGAAGAAGACAGCGATAAAGACTTAATTGCCCGTCCGCCCATTGTTACGGTAATGGGACATGTCGACCACGGAAAAACCAAATTGCTTGACTACGTCAGAAATGCCAATGTGATTGCCGGAGAGGCCGGTGGCATAACACAGCATATCGGGGCATACGGTGTGGAACTGGAAGGCGGACGTCAGATAACCTTTCTGGATACTCCCGGTCATGAAGCCTTCACGGCCATGCGCGCCAGGGGTGCCCAGATCACTGATGTAGCCATTATCGTGGTTGCCGCCGATGACGGTGTAATGCCCCAGACCCTTGAAGCCATCAACCATGCCCAGGCTGCCCAGGTTCCCATGGTATTTGCCATCAATAAAATTGACAAGCCCACCGCAAATCCTGATAAGATCAAAGAAGCCCTTGCCAATATGAACATACTGGTCGAGGACTGGGGCGGAAAATACCAGTCACAGGAAATTTCGGCCAAGACCGGCCTTAATGTATCAACCTTGCTGGATAAGGTATTGCTCGAGGCTGAATTGCTCGATCTGAAAGCCAATCCCAATAAACACGCAACAGGTACCGTTATAGAATCTTCGCTGGACAAAGGCCGCGGTTATATTGCAACCCTGCTGGTACAGACCGGCACCCTCCGGGTGGGCGACATCATGCTGGCAGGCTATCATTCCGGCCGCGTGAAAGCCATGTACAATGAACGCGGAAAACGGATCGATGAAGCGGGACCTTCATCTCCTGTGCTGGTACTCGGATTGACCGGAGCCCCGCAGGCAGGTGACAAATTCAACATACTGGAAAGCGAAAAAGAAGCCAAGGAAATCGCCAATAAGCGTGAACAACTGCAGCGTGAACAAGGTCTGCGGACACAGAAGCATATCACCCTGGATGAAATCGGACGAAGGATTGCCATTGGCAGTTTCAAGGAACTCAACATCATTGTTAAAGGTGACGTCGACGGATCCGTTGAAGCATTGTCCGATTCGCTGATAAAACTATCCACCGAGGAAATCCAGGTGAATGTTATACACAAAGCCGTGGGTCAGATCTCCGAGGGTGATGTACTGCTGGCCGCAGCCTCGAACGCCATCGTGATCGGATTCCAGGTACGGCCTTCCATGCAGGCACGAAAACTGGCTGAAAAGGAAGAAATCGACATCCGGATCTATTCCATCATATACAATGCCATCAACGAAATTAAATCGGCCATGGAAGGAATGTTGTCGCCGGAGATCAAGGAAGAAATTAACGCAACCCTTGAGATCATGGAAACATTCAAGATCACAAAGGTTGGAACCATTGCCGGTTGTATGGTGAAGGAAGGAAAGATCAGGCGGAACTCGAAGGTAAGGATCATCCGGGAAGGTATTGTCGTTTATTCCGGTGAACTTGCCTCCCTGAAACGTTTCAAGGATGATGTCAAGGAAGTGGTCAGCGGCCAGGATTGCGGCCTGAATATTGAAAATTACAACGACATCAAAACGGGAGATATCATCGAAGCTTACGAAACCTTCGAGGTCAAGAAAAAACTCTGAACTGTCTTTTCTCCTGCTGATCAGGTTCCATAACATTTCTGTTGTCCAACAAACCATGGTTGACCTTAAACGCTATTCAGCCATGATCAAAGCCGAAGCCCTCAAGCTTGGCTTTGATGATTGTGGTATAGCCCAGGCCAGCCCTCTTACCCGGGAGGGCGAAAAGCTTACCCGGTGGCTCTCGCTTGGATATCACGGCACCATGAAATACATGGAAAATCATGCTGAAATGCGTACCGATGTTACCAAACTGGTACCTGATACTCAATCGGTCATTGTTGTTCTGCTGAATTACTTTACGGACAAAAAGCAGGCCGATCCCCATGCTCCGGTAATTTCCAAATATGCCTATGGTAAAGATTACCATCCCATCATCCGTAAGAAACTTGAATTCCTCCTTCAATTTATCAATTCCGCCATTGGCAAAACCAGCGGCCGCGGATTTTCCGATTCGGCTCCTATAATGGACAAAGCATGGGCCGTAAGGGCAGGAACAGGATGGATGGGAAAAAATTCAAACCTGATATCCCCGGGTAAAGGCTCTTTTCTTTTCATCGGTACGCTGATGGTAGACAGGCCCCTTCATTATGATACACCCATCAGCGATTTGTGCGGTGATTGCGACCGGTGCATCAGGGCCTGCCCGACCCATGCCATTGTTAACCCCTGTGTTGTTGACGGAAGCCGGTGCATTTCCTATCTTACCATCGAGCATAAAGGAGAAATCCCGCCTGCCTTCAGCGATAAACTCAGAAACCGTGTCTTTGGCTGTGACATCTGCCAGGATGTCTGCCCCTGGAACCGCAAGGCAATACCCCATGGCACGGAGAAGCTCCTTCCCCTTAAAGGCCTGCTGGAAATGAACCGCGAAGAATGGTACCGCCTTTCGGAAGAAAAATTCAATTCCCTTTTTTCAGGCTCCCCTGTTAAACGGGCAGGGTATGAAGGGCTGAGACGCAATTTGCATTTTATCAATCAGCATAAAACCATTCAATAGCTGTTTAGCAGTTTAGCTTTTTAGCTTTTTTGAAATTCAGGCTGGTCGCCTTTGACAACGATTACTTAAAGGATCTGTCTTTGTTCTTTTGTCTTGCCTCTTGGTTCTTGGTTCTTGGTTCTTGTATCTAATAAACCTGATCTATAGCAACAAATAATTAAGTTATTAAAAATCAAAATATACTGTTATTTCAGGATATTGCAGTAATTTTAATCTCAACCTTTTGGTTTCCTTTATGAACGTTTTTCGCACCATTGTTGAAGTTCAGCCTTCATCTGAAAAAATCACCTATGCAACGCCCATGCTGTTCATGGGCTCCTGTTTCTCAGATTATACGGGGGAAAAACTTGCAACCCTGAAATTTCAGGTCAGCTATAATCCCTTCGGCACCCTGTTTAATCCTGCTTCCATTTCAGAAAATATCAGGGTTTTGATGGAAAATAAACCCTTTACTGCCGATGGCCTGTATTTTCACAACGGACAGTACATCAGTTTTAATCATTATACCGGGTTCTCCCATCCTGACAAGGAACTATGCCTTGAAAAGATCAACAGCGGTATTACAGCATCTTCGGCAATGCTAAGGCAAGCCCGTTTCCTGTTCCTTACTTTTGGAACAGCATGGACATACCGGTTCAATGAAACCGGTAAGATCGTTGCCAACTGCCATAAGATACCTGACACTGCTTTCACCCGTTATTTGCTAAGTCCCGATGAGATCATCCATGCTTATGACAAGCTGCTGCACGATATAAAGGAATTTAATGCAGATCTTTCCGTCATATTTACCCTGAGCCCGGTCAGACACTGGAAGGATGGCGCCGTCAACAATCAGAAAAGCAAATCCATCCTGCACTACGCCATTGACAAATTAGCTGAGCAACACCCCGGCGTAAAATATTTTCCTGCTTATGAGATTTTTATGGATGAATTGCGGGACTACCGGTTTTATGCTTCCGACATGCTGCACCCTTCCGAATCAGGTATTGAATATACCTGGAACAGGTTCGTGGATGCGTATCTGGATGAAGAGACCCTGCCCCTGATGAAAGAAATTCAATCACTGGTGAAAGCCGCCGGTCACAGGCCTGTTAACCCACAGGACCCTGCCTATAAGGATTTCCTGCAATCCACCATCAATTCCATGAACCGCCTGTCAGCACAATATTCCCATATTGACTTCCACACCGAAATTGAAACACTAACCGGGATAATACAGGAGAAGTAACATAGAAAATTCCCGTAAATAGATTTTGTTTATTTTTTTAAACAAAATACTGAACAAAAAATCTGCTATCCTGTTAATTCATCAAACATAAATCGGATAAATGTGAGAACTACAACGATTATCTTGCTGATTGCATCATTACTCCTCAGTCCGCTGACATATTCTCAACAGGAAAGCCGGGCCGTCATCGAGGGAAGAATATTCAATGCCGGGAATAACGAGCCTATTCCCTTTGCCAGCATCATTATTTACGGGACTACCATCGGCTCCATAAGCGATATGGACGGCAAATTTCTGTTTACCGGCATAGAGCCCGGATTTATCAGGCTGCAGTCTTCCTCGGTCGGTTTCGAACCCGCTATTACGGAAGAGTATCAGCTGACCAATGCAAAAAAGATCTTCATTGACATTCCGATGCAGGAAGCCAATATCGAGCTTTCAGCCGTAACGGTGAAGGCATCCCCTTTCAGGAAACAGGAAGAAAGCCCGGTTTCCCTCAGAATAATAGAGATATCGGAAATTGAAAAAAATCCCGGCGGCAACCGTGATATATCCAAAGTGATCCAGTCCTTTCCCGGTGTCAGCTCAACCGTTTCCTTCCGCAACGACCTCATCGTCCGTGGCGGAGGGCCGAGTGAAAACCGGTTTTACCTCGACGGCATTGAAATACCCAACCTCAATCATTTTTCCACACAGGGGTCATCCGGAGGCCCGGCGGGAATCATCAACGTCGATTTTCTGCGCGAAGTCGAATACTATTCCGGTGCATTCCCTTCCAACAGGGGAAATGCGCTAAGCTCGGTCTTCGATTTCAGCCAGGTAGACGGGAACAAGGAGAAGATCAGGTTCAAAGGCTCGGTTGGCGCATCCGACCTTGCCCTTACACTCGACGGACCCCTTGGTGAGAACACCAGCTTTATCGTTTCTGCCCGGCGTTCCTATCTGCAACTCCTCTTTACCGCCCTGAAGCTTCCTTTTCTTCCTACTTACAGTGACTTCCAGTTCAAGGTAAAAAGCCGGATCAATGAAAAAAATGAGATCTCATTAATCGGTATTGGCGCCATCGACAATTCTTCCCTGAACCTGAAGGCCAATGAAACAGCTGCACAACGATATATACTGGAATATCTGCCTGTGAATGAGCAATGGAATTATGCTATGGGAGCTGTATACAAACATTACCGTGAAAGGGGATTCAATACCCTGGTGGTAAGCCGCAACTATCTGAACAATGTTTCCTATAAAAATCTGCTGAATGACCCTGAACTGCCCAGGACATTTGATTATGCATCAACGGAAGCCGAAAACAAATTCAGGTTTGAGCATTTTACCCGCACCGAATCAGGTTACAAGATCGTTTCCGGTGTAAACTTTGAATATGCTCAATATACCAATGAGACCTCCCGGTTATTGTTCATCGATGATACTTCATCTGAATTGTATTACGACTCAGAGCTGAACACAACCAACTATGGCGTTTTCTCCCAGGTAAGCCGGGCATTCATTAACCGCAAACTTACTTTGTCACTGGGCATCAGGCTCGACGGAAGCGCTTATTCATCTGAAATGGCCAATCCGCTGAAGCACTTTTCACCCAGGTTTTCCGCGTCCTACAGGCTGAACGACATGATTTCGCTGAATTTTAACAGCGGGCGCTTTTATCAGCGTCCTCCCTATACTACGCTCGGATATCGCAATGCGGCCGGAACCCTTGAAAACAAGGAAAACGGCATTACCTTTATCCGGGCCGATCACATTGTGGGAGGTATTGAGCTCAGGCCCTCAGATAACTCCATTGTATCGGTTGAGGGATTCTACAAACTGTATGACAACTATCCTTTTTCACTGCTCGATTCCATATCCCTGGCCAGCAAGGGAGGAGACTTCGGCACCTTCGGCGATGAACCCCTGAAATCCGTTTCGAAAGGCAGGACTTACGGTTTTGAGGTCTATGCAAAATCAAAAGACCTCCTGGGTTTTAATGCCATCCTGTCCTATACCTATGTTATCAGCCAGTCCCGTGACCTCGACAAAAACCTGGAGCTGCTCGACACATACACTTCAACGTCATGGGACAACCGGCACATACTCATCCTCACCGCTACCCGGAAGTTCAAACACAACTGGTTCCTGGGCGGCAAGTGGAGGTTCCTCGGGGGTGCACCCTATACGGTATATGATGATGACAAATCCTCCATTAAATCGGCATGGGATGCCCGGGGCAGGGCTTACCTCGATTTCTCAGCCTTCAATGAGGAACGCCTGGGGCCGGCCCATCAGCTTGACCTTAGGATCGATAAACAGTATTTCTTTAAAAAATGGTCGTTGAACTTTTACGTAGATGTTCAGAACGTATATAATTTTAAATCGGAAACACCGGATAATCTGGTTAGGGAAGCAACCTTAAACGGAAGTCCTGTTGAAAACGATCCCTATCTTGATGAATACGGGATTGAACGCTACAGGCTTACAACTATTCCGTCGGATGGTTCGGGTACCGTATTGCCCACCGTTGGTATCATTGTTGAATTTTAAAAATTGCCTTATCCATGAAAACAAGAATAATATCAGCAACTTTCGTTACTCTTTCTCTGCTCCTCATCATATCGACGATGTCGGTTCATTCATGCCGTTCATCACGCGTGGCAGCCATACCCGAAAAACCGGATACCCTGGTTACCAATCCGGAAGAAACAGGAGCAAATCTTGTTTTTCATTTCGAAAAAGGCGAAAGCTTTAATCATCCGCTCATGGCCCTGTGGATTGAAGATACCGCCGGAAATTACCTGCAGACTTTGTATGTGGCTGAATCCATTGCAAAGGGTATTTACGGCCATGGCGATAAATCAACCGGTAAATGGCTGCCGGGGCCCATCCGCAGGCCTGCGACGCTGCCAGTCTGGTCATACAGCCGGGGTGTCAGGGAAGACGATGGCTATTATATTCCTACCGTCAGCACCGCGCTTCCCGATGCCGTAACCGGGGCAACCCCGCCGGGAGATTTTGTGATCATCAGCCGTTTGTCACGAAACGCTCCGCCCGTTTTTGATGTGTATTTTGAGATCAACCAGAGCTGGGACTGGAATGAATACTGGACCAACAACAAATACCCCGGTGATGAGGACTATAAGACATCGTGCCAGCCGGCACTTGTGTATAAAGCCCGGATTGACCGGGCCATTAACAGTCCTTCTGCTGAACTGACCCTTATCGGCCACAGTCATTATTCAGGCAATGATGGTGAGATCTATACGGATTTAAGCACCATAACAACAGCGAAAAATATTACAAATAGGGCGTGGGCAAAAGTGGAGTAACACGTTTCATAAGTTTTCGTTATTATCCATTGATTTTCGTTATTTTTTCCCTTATTTTGGCTAAGTGTCTGCTGTCTGTATAATCCCTGAAAGATCATTCTTGTCAGGGAGAAGCAAATATTGATATAATAACTTCGCCATGAAAAAGGTTACGACACTGATCCTGCTTTTTTCCTGCATATGCTTTGGCCTCAAAGCCCAGGAGCCCATGCAGCATGTAAAAAAAGTCTATGTCTCTCCGGAAGGGAAAATATATATCAACAAAGCCCTGCCCGTTTACCTTCGCCTTTCAGCATCCCCTGAAAAACAGGATAAATCATATTTGCTGAACAGTGAAACAACACCGGGTTACGCCAATCCCATGTACCTTGACCAGGAAGGATATAATTCCATCCGTTCACCATGGGCCGTTGATACGGTGACCAAAGAAACCGTTTTCCCGAAGCAGGACATTGTCTATGAAGTATATGCCGACAGCAAGCCTCCGTCAACCAGCCTTGCATATAATACAAAAGAAACCTTCAAAAGAAGTGGGAAGACTTACATCAAAGGGACTGCTGAAGTATCCCTGAATGCAGTGGATGAGATTTCGGGAGTGGAAAATATATATTATTCCATGGATGGTGCTTCGTATACTGTTTTTTCTGCACCCTTAAATCTGCAGCAGGAGCGTGAATACACCATCAGATATTATGCTGCCGACCATGTAGGCAATGCTGAGACACCCCGTGAGATCAGTATCGTACTTGACCTGTCAGCACCCCTTACCTTGCTTGAAATAACCGGAGACCGTTTTGAGAATGTCATCTCCGGCCGGTCAAAAATCGTATTAAAGGCCGAAGATAAGGGGATGGGCACAGACAAAATATTTTTCAGGACTGACAGCACGGACTGGCGCAATTATCAGTTGCCGCTGTCAGGCAGTGCGGTTGCCCAGGGAGAGCATACTCTTTCGTATTATGCTGTTGACCTGACAGGAAACCGGGAAACTGAAAAAACTTTTGCTTTTTATGTTGACAAGACCCCGCCGGTGATGGTGCAGGAACTTATCGGGCAAAGCTTCTCCGCAGGCGGTAAAGAATATGCTTCCGGAAAAAACCAGATTAAGATCACTGCCTTTGACAACAAGGCCGGCATCAAAGAAGTCTTTTATTCGGTCAACAATGCTGACTACGTGCGTTATGAAAAGCCATTTTACCTGGCTGATGTTAAGGGAGATCTGCTGCTCAAAGCATATGCGGTGGATAATGTGGGGAACCGCACGGAAAGCCTCGAGAAAGGGGAAGCCTTTACCATCCCTTATATTGATCTTTCAGGCCCCACTCTTAATCATTCATTTACCGGGCCAACCTTTAAAATGCGTGATACGGTATTCATAAATGCTAAGACCGGCATCCTGCTGAAGGCGTCAGACAGTGAATCGGGAGTCAATCGTGTTGAATATGCGGTTGACGGTTCAACACCAACGCCTTACAGACTTGCCTTCAGGCTGGAAAACGAAGGAAGGCATAAGATCCGTGCGACCGGCTATGATAACGTTGAAAACACCAGCTATACTGAATTTGATGTCATAACCGATAATACCGGACCCGCTGTTTCAGTACATTTCAGTATCCGGCCGGTCGACAAAAGGATCATCGAAGGAAACACATTGGAAGTGTATCCCGGCCATACGGTCGTATTTTTGTCCTGCACCGATGACAGGACAGGATATGATGCCTTGTACTATTCATTGAACGGAGCCCCTGAAAAAAAATACCTGGCACCAATCGGAAGCTTTACTGCCGGAGGTAATTACAATCTCAACATCAGGGCAGTGGATAAACTTGGAAATGAGACCCATCAGCATATTACTTTCATCATTGAGATCTGATGCATGAATCAGGAATTGCCCTGACGAACCTGATTTGGCATATTATTTGTGAAGTTTTAAGGGCACAAAATATAGTCCCCCGATGAGATTCCCAGTACTTCGTCGGTATGAAGCATCTTGTTTTCTGATAATGAGCCGGAGAAAAAAAGATCATATGAAAATGAATTTCGGGCATACCCCAAAATATTCAAATGTCACACCGCTGTTGCTGGTTTTTTTGCTTTTCATTCATTGCACCGGAAATCCGCAGGCTAACAAGGAATTCGAAAAGCAACGGGAACAGATGGTGAAATGGCAGATCGAGGCAAGAGGAGTAACGGATGATCGTATACTGGATGCCATGCGCAAGGTGGAACGGCACCTGTTTGTGCCGGCTGAACTTGCTTCTTATGCCTATGAAGATCAGCCTCTTCCCGTTGGCTATAACCAGACGATCTCACAACCTTATATCGTGGCTTTTATGACGGAAGCCCTGAAACTTGATCCGGGTTCAAAAGTGCTGGAAATTGGTACCGGATCAGGCTATCAGGCTGCCGTGCTCGCGGAACTATGCGATTCGGTTTTTTCCATAGAAATTGTTGAAGAACTGGGTTCGAAGGCGAAGGCACTGCTAAAAGTGCTTCGCTATGATAATGTATTCGTTAAAATAGGGGATGGTTATCAGGGATGGGCTGAATATGCTCCTTTCGATGCCATTATTGTCACCTGTGCACCTACCCACGTGCCCGATCCGCTGAAAGAACAACTGGTTGAAGGAGGTAAAATGATCATTCCCGTTGGAGAGACCAACTACCAGGAATTGATCCTGCTGGTAAAGAAAAAGGGGAGGCTTATACAGCAGGCTGTTTTGCCGGTGCGCTTTGTTCCCATGGTGGATAAAAATAAGAGAAAGTACTAATTATTCTCCACAACCACATTTGCATACCCTGCCTGCCCTTCATAAGAAACTCCTTCAATAACGATGCGCAAATTTCCTTCTATGGCTGGTTTTCTGAGAATTAACCTGGCATTACCTGTTTCACTGGTAACCACAACAGGGAACCAGCCTATCGTCTCCAGATCATCAGGAGGTTCGGCCGAAGTAAATGCCGGCTGATAGAATTTCCGGGGCCATTGGTATCCCAGCATTTGAAATTCCAAAATGCCCTTTTTCATAAAAATCCCTCTTTTTGTAAAAATGGCGATCACCCCGTTCCCTCCCCTGCTTCCATAAATAGCAGCATTGGGCCCCTTGATGATCTCAATTCTGTCAATATCTTCAACCGGAATGCTGAGCACAGACGACACATCGTTCACAGGGACACCGTCGACCAGATAGAGGGGCTGTGAATTGCCATAGAAAGTGCTCACTCCCCTTATGGTTACACTGTTCCCGCTTACAACCACGCCGGGTACCCTGCCCTGTAATGCCTGCAGTGCATTAGAATAACCACTTGGTATGTCCTCCGAACGTATAACCGCATCAGGTTCTCCATGTATCCCGTGCAATTTATTGCTGTCTGCACTGGCCATCCGACGCTGCTGCTCATCATAGGCTATCTTGTTTCTCACGTATTGTTCCTTTCTGTATGCTTTTTTGTCCCGTTCCGAAACGATGGTGAGAATATTTTCGCCCTGCTGCTTGGTGACTTCAGCAAAACTGTCATCGGGGACAAGGATGACCAGGTTTCTTTTCCCCGAAGCCCGCCATGCCTCAATCTTAACGTTCATGGTATCATAGTAGGACATATTCTCGAATTTGAACATGCCCCGCTTATCGGTTTGCTGGGTAAAAATATCATTAAATTCCTCTGAAACCGAAAGCTTTACCTTGCAGTTTTTTAAGGGTATTGAAAACAATTCGGAGGTGATAATTCCGGCAATGGTGATCCCCTTCTCTTCAACAAACCTGACTTTCGGGTAATCATTTGCCAGTATTTCAGTCCAGTCAAATTTTCTCCAGCCATGGGTCAGCATCAGCAGGTCCGTCTCTTCTGAGGTTCGGGTACCGGCATTACGCAGATAGTACTCCGGATGTCCGATATAACCTCTCAGGTCTGAAGTTATCAGGAGGTGGCTCAGAATATTATCCGGCATTTCCCTTTCTTCTTCATTATCGTACATAACAGCAACAGAGAGATTGGATTTTATTCCATCCGAGAATTTATCGCTGGTGTTTAGGGACATGCAAACCAGCCGTTCATTCTGTTCCGTTATGGTATCATAGACATGCAGGTTAATGTTAATGAAATCGTGATGATTGACAAAAACAAGCCGCTCAGCCAGGGGGACCATCCGTCCTGAAAACAACGTGAACTGCACAATACCTGTTGGAAAGAGGCTTTTACTGACCGCTACCGTAACAGGTCCCTCAGCCAGGTTTACGGTTGACTGATAACACATCTGTCCCCTGACCTGTCCGGTTATCATGACTTCATTGGCTACCCGGTCATTGGTGGGTGGCCTGTTTGAACTGAGCAACAACCGGATGTCCCGGTTCTGTTCATCGATCCTCAGGCTTATGCCATTTTCCATCTGCCCGGGCAGGTTAAACCGGTATTCCTTACGGTTGTTCGTAACTATGGCAACGTATTTTTTCCCCGGCTGTGGTGTAAGGCTGAAACTTCCCATCCCGTCATGCCGGGTGACGATCGATGCCACCTGGTTTTTATCGTTGTCAACCACGTTGCCCTGAATGGATATGCCATAGCCTGATTTGTTGATGGCTTTAAAGGCCACAACACTTTCCAGCCCTTCTACCAGGTCACCGCCTTCAGGAAAAAACTGTACATCAATATCGGAATAAACCATCTCCTGTTCCTGCTTGTTGATGGTCTTCAGGTTCTTCCTGGCCTGCTGAGGCGATATGCGTTTTTTATAATCCGGATTTAAGATCTGTATGTTTTTTGAAAAGAAATAATCCGGATGAAAGTTTTGCATCCAGTTTGTGTATGCCCTGATCTGGTAAAGGCCTTCGGGCAGGGTGTCCGAGAGGCTGAAATCACCAAAACCAAATCCATTTTCCATCCGGGTCCTGATGATACGCGCTTGCGTTCCTGCCGGAGTTATCAGCTCAACATACAGGTTGGTAGTGAAAGAATCCGGCCTGTGAAACATGCCATCCACCAGGTAGGCTTTAAACCATAAGGTACCGCCCGCATAATAGTAAGCTTTGTCAAGATGCAGGTAAGCCTTTTGCTGCGGAAACCTGGCCGAATAATTGAATAAGGCCTCCCTGATGCGCGTATGCCTGGTGTCTTCATCGGCCATTCCAAGAAACAGCCAACCAGCAGTCAGGATTAAAAGACTATATTTGAGTTGCCTTGAAGCTGCCATCTGGAAGTATTGGTTGATTTATTGATTTGATGATTTGATGATTTGGCGCTTAGCGGTTTAGCTGTTTAGCAATTTAGGGGTTAGCTATTTAGGAATTTACCATTCAGTTAATCTGTTAATCTGTCAACCTGCCTGCGCTGCCGCTACGGCAGGCAGGTCTTTAAATCTTGGTTCCTGGTTCTTGATTCTTGATTCTTGATTCTTGATTCTAATAAAAAGACATTTCAGCCGGACAAAACCCTAAACAAACAACGGATATTTTTATTTCATCAGTAATTTAATTACATATTTCCTGAAAAAAAACTATTTTATACCTTTATAACAAATTTAATTGTTGATTTGTTGATTTGGAGTATAGCGGTTTAGCAGTTTAGGGGTTGGCTATTTAGGAATTCAGCATTCAGCAAATCTGTCAAACTGTTAATCTGTAAACCTGCCTGCGCTGCCGCTACAGCAGGCAGGTCTGTAAATCTTGATTCTTGGCTCTTGGTTCCTGGCTCTAATTAAACAATAACGATAATAACCAAAATCTAAACTATATGTCCGGTCACAGCAAATGGTCAACCATCAAGCGCAAAAAAGGAGCGCTGGATGCCAAAAGAGGAAAAATATTTTCGAGGATTGTCAAAGAGATTCAGATGGCCGTAAAAGAAGGAGGGGCAAGTGCCGAAGGGAACCCGCGCCTCCGGCTGGCCATTCAGAATGCCAAGGGGGCCAATATGCCCAAGGACAACGTGGAACGTGCCATAAACAAAGCCAGCAGCGAGGCCGGCAATCTTCAGGAGGTTAGCTATGAAGGATATGCCTCGGGTGGAATCGCCATATTCATTGAATGCCTTACGGATAACGCTCAGCGAACCGTCAGCAATATCCGGGCTATCTATAATAAGCGAGGCGGAACACTGGGAACCAACGGATCCCTCCGGTTTATTTTTCACCGCAAGGGCATCTTTACCGTTTCCAGGGACAATCTCGACCCTGAAACCTTCGAACTGGAAATGATCGACGCCGGCGTTGAAGATATTGACCTGCATGAAGATACATTTATAATAACCACGGCGGTGGAAGCATTTGGCAAGGTGCACAAAAAGCTGGAAGAAATGCATGTCAAAGTGGAAAATGCAGAATTGCAGCGTATTGCCATTGAAACCAAAAAGCTGGATATTGATTCTGCCCGGAAAGTGCTTCGCCTGGTCGAGGAGTTTGAAGAGATCGATGAAGTGCAGAATGTATACCACAATCTCGAAATGAGCGAAGAGCTGGTTGCTGCGCTGGAAGCAGAGTGAGAGTCAACAGCAGCATGATTCGATGCTTCCTTCTCACTCAGGTATTTGATTCCCGGTCTTATTGCACAACCACCTTTTGTGTATAAGCTATTTTGCCGTTATTCACATGCACCATGTATATTCCCTTTCCCGGTGACATAGTTACCGGCACAGTCTGAACGCCGGTATAATCATTTTTAAGTAATTGCCTTCCGTCTATACTATAAACTTCTACGGTTATATTTTCGTCCCTGAATTCCTCGGGAATGGTTATTGAAAACTGATTATTTTCTGCAGGATTGGGAAAAACATTCAGATCAGGACGGCTCCCGTCCGCTGAATAGTCCTCAATCCATGTCGCCCCACAATTCGCAAAAGTGAAATCGCGGGTGAGAACAGGATAGCTATCTGCAAACGACAATCTCAGGATGTCCAGCTTGGAGGTACCGTTTGCCGTTCTGTCATAATAATGAATAGAAGCATAGGTGGCACAGCTGTCATGCAGGGGGCTGAAGTGTCCCGGCCCTATATATTTTCCATCGGTTGCCAATATGGTTCTAAAGCTGATATAAGGGCCCATTACGTTCTCCGATATGCCTGCCGTTATATAATAGGTGCTGTTGACGCCATCGCAGCAGGTCCCCCGGTTAACAATCAGGTAATAATTACTTCCTTCTTTTATCAGGTTTGCAGCTTCCATGGCCTGGTGACTTCCTCCATACAGGTGAGTGGTAGCGCTCGTTGCCAATCCTGTAACGGAATCAATTTCAACCATTCCAATGCCTCCGAACCAGGAGCCATAGACCATATAAAATTTACCGTCATCGTCTTTGAAAAGACCCGGATCAATGGCATTAATGGCAGTTGATGTTCCGTCTGACGAAACCACCATGCCCAGATCAGTCCACTCCGGCTTGTTCAACGAGGGAGACCGGGCAACACCGATGGCCGACCGGGACGAACCCCAGGTTGAACAGGAATAGTAACAATAATAGGCATTATTCATATAAATCAGATCAGGGGCCCAGAAATTGCCGCCAAAA
Organism: uncultured Bacteroidales bacterium; assembly: GCA_964456825.1. Taxonomy (GTDB): domain Bacteria; phylum Bacteroidota; class Bacteroidia; order Bacteroidales; family UBA10428; genus UBA5072. The sequence goes on along the minus strand of CAYWCR010000040.1, from coordinate 4,304 downwards.
GCAGGCACTGCGGTATTTACCCAGGCTGGCCAGGTACCCGCCGGGAATACTGTATAGATTGTCATTCTCCAGCTTGTAAGGTTATCCGAAAAGGACATGGGAATACCATTTCCGGTCATGTAAAACCAGTACCTCGTACTATCTTTCATTATGCGCGACGGGTCGTGTGTCCCCAGAGCTCCGGTCAATTCCACCGCATGTGTTAATGGGGAAATGAGGAGCAGTAAACCAACCAGCAATAATACCTTCCTGATCATGATGATTATATTTTCAAATGATTATGCAAAGATAACTGGGTTGTCTTAACTGCTGGCATTATGGCACCTAAAAATAATCCGTAAGGCATAATAATTCAGGTGTTCCTTCTTTGGCCATAATCAGGCAACCCGGATGTTGTTGGCTGAGCGTATCATAAAAAAATTGTCAGGATGCTTTGAAATATGATTTTTATCAATATATTTGCAGCTAAACAATTTCATTGCATGAATATAAATCCGAGCATACTGGGCCTTATCCTCATTCTTGGCATCCTTCAGGTGACCGGGTGAGAATGGTTTTGTATAAACGGAAACAAAAATAACCATGAGCCATTCTCGAAAAAGAGAGTGGCTTTTTTAGTTTAATTGATTTTAATAAGGTGCACATCAAAAATCAAACTGACATAAAAACCCAACAATTAACACCATGAGTGACAGATTATTCATCTTCGACACCACCCTTCGCGACGGAGAACAGGTCCCGGGGTGCCAGTTAAACACAGTAGAAAAGATTGAAGTGGCAAAAGCCCTGGAACTACTCGGCATAGACATACTCGAGGCGGGCTTCCCCATTTCCAGTCCCGGTGATTTTCAGTCGGTTGTCGAGCTATCCAAGGCCGTTAAGAAACCGGTAATCTGTGCCCTCACACGTTCGGTGGAGAAAGATATTGATGTGGCCGCCGAAGCGCTCAGATATGCAAAGCACAAACGTATCCATACCGGTATTGGCACCTCCGATATGCACATAAAATACAAATTCAATTCCAACCGCGAAGAAATCATCGAACGTGCTGTAAATGCCGTGAAATACGCAAAGAAATTGGTGGAAGATGTGGAATTCTATGCCGAAGATGCCGGCCGTACCGAAAATGAATACCTTGCCCGTGTTATCGAAGCTGTGATCAAGGCCGGTGCCACCGTGGTCAATATCCCTGATACTACTGGCTATTGCCTTCCTGACGAATACGGTGCCAAGATCCGTTTTCTGAAAGAAAATGTGAAAAATATCGACAAGGCCATCATATCCACACATTGTCATAACGACCTGGGCATGGCCACGGCCAATTCCGTCAGCGGCGTCATCAACGGTGCAAGGCAGGTGGAAGTGACCATCAACGGCATTGGTGAAAGGGCCGGGAACACCTCGCTTGAAGAAGTGGTGATGATCATGAAAAGCCGCAAACACCTGGGTATTGAAACCGGTATCAACACACGCAAAATAATCCATACCAGCCGCCTGGTTTCAAGTCTCATGAACATGCCGGTCCAGCCCAACAAATCTATTGTCGGACGGAATGCCTTTGCCCACTCATCGGGAATTCACCAGGATGGTGTGCTGAAGAACCGGGAGAATTATGAGATCATCGACCCGGTGGAAGTCGGGATCGATGAATCATCCATTGCCCTTACCGCGCGCAGTGGAAGAGCCGCCCTGAAACACCGTCTGTCCCTGCTGGGGCACCAACTTAATCAGTCACGGCTCGATGAGGTGTATCAGAAATTTCTCGAAATGGCCGACAAGAAAAAAGATATCCGCGATGATGACCTTGAAATACTGGCAGGCAGTACCATTGGAGGTAGAAAAAAGCTGAAGCTCCAGCACCTTCAGGTATTATGCGGCGCATCCACCCATCCCGTTGCCACCGTTTCCATAAATTTTGAAGGCGAGACCCTTACCCGGACCTGTGATGGAATCGGACCTATTGATGCCTCTTTTAATGCCATTAAGGAGCTGGTACATCACAAGTTTAAACTCGAGGAATTCCTGATACAGGCCATAACCAAGGGAAGTGATGACCCCGGCCGGGTACATGTACAGATTGAAAACAGGGGCAGGTATTATTACGGATTTGCCGCCAATACGGATATCGTAACGGCATCGGTGGAAGCCCTTATTGATGCCTTGAACAGAATTGTTTAACCGCTTAAAAATTAAACCATTGACAGCAAAAACACTATTTGACAAAATATGGGACAGTCATGTTGTTGAACAGATTGACCAGGGTCCCAGCGTATTGTATATCGACCGTCACCTGATCCACGAAGTCACCAGTCCGGTTGCCTTTTCCGGTCTTGAACGCCGTGGGCTCTCCGTGTTCAGGCCAAAGCAGACGGTTGCAACGGCTGACCACAATGTGCCCACCACCGATCAGCATCTCCCCATCCGCGACATGCTGTCAAGATCACAGGTGGATAAACTTACCGAGAATTGCGGCAGGCATGGCATAACATTATACGGACTTAACCATCCTTTTCAGGGCATCGTGCATGTGATAGGGCCTGAACTTGGCCTCACACAACCCGGCATGACCATTGTTTGTGGTGACAGTCACACCGCTACCCACGGTGCTTTCGGCAGTGTTGCCTTCGGGATCGGTACCAGCGAAATTGAAATGGTGCTCGCATCGCAATGCATCATGCAGCCAAAGCCTAAAAAAATGAGGATCACCGTTGATGGAAAGCTAAAAAACGGAGTGACCGCAAAGGATATCATCCTGTATATTATATCAAAGATCTCTGCATCAGGAGGGACCGGATATTTCATTGAATATGCAGGATCGGCGATCCGCAGTCTCAGCATGGAAGGCCGTATGACCATCTGCAATATGAGTATCGAATGCGGTTCGCGGGGCGGACTGATAGCACCTGATGAGGTAACTTTCAGCTACCTGAAGGGACGCGATTTTGCACCCAAAGGCAGGGACTGGGACCACGCAATGGATCACTGGAAATCCCTGCAAACCGATGAGGGCGCAACGTTCGATCTTGAACTCAGCTATGATGCAGCCGACATAGAACCTATGATCACCTACGGGACAAATCCCGGAATGGGCATGAGAATCAGTGCACAAATTCCCGATGGTTCATCCCTGGCCGAAAATGAAAAACCTTCCTTTTATAAATCCCTGCAATACATGGGTATTGAACCCGGCACTCCGATGCTGGGCCGCAGGATCGACTACGTATTTATTGGATCCTGTACCAACGGCCGGATAGAAGACCTGAGGGCTTTTGCCGGTTTTGTGAAGGGGAAGAAGAAGGAGGAAAACGTGGTGGCATGGATTGTTCCGGGATCACGACAGGTAGAAAAACAAGCCCGTGAGGAAGGCCTGGTTAACATCCTGGAAGAAGCCGGATTTGCTTTCCGGCAGCCCGGCTGTTCGGCCTGCCTGGCCATGAATGACGACAAAGTTCCTGAAGGAAAATACGCGGTATCCACATCAAACCGGAATTTTGAAGGAAGGCAGGGACCGGGAGCCCGGACTTTCCTTGCCAGTCCTTTGACTGCTGCAGCCGCCGCACTGACGGGAAAAATAACCGATCCGCGCGACTTATTATAAATCGTTTTAAAAAATAAAAATATGCCAGTCGAAAAATTCTCAACCATAGTTTCAACCTGCGTTCCCCTTCCCATTGAGAACGTTGACACCGACCAGATCATCCCGGCGAGATTCCTAAAGGCTACTTCAAGACAGGGATTTGGTGAAAACCTGTTCAGGGACTGGAGATACGACAAGAATGACCAGCCAAAATCCGATTTTGTTCTCAATATCAAAACATGGAAAGGCACCATACTGGTTGCCGGAAAGAATTTCGGCAGCGGATCAAGCCGGGAACATGCCGCCTGGGCTATTTATGACCATGGCTTCAGGGTGGTTGTTTCAAGCTTCTTTGCCGATATATTCAAAAATAACGCGCTTAATAACGGATTGCTTCCCGTGCAGGTCTCGGAAGGATTTTTGTCGGTTTTATTGAAGGAAATTCAGACAAAACCCTCCTCAACAGTGAAAGTCGATCTCGAAAAGCAGACCATCACTATCCTCGCAACAGGAAATACTGAAAGCTTCGACATCAATCCTTATAAAAAGGCCTGTTTGCTGAATGGTTATGATGATATTGACTATTTATTAAGCATAAAGGATAAGATTGAGAAATTTGAACTACAAAAATAATCAGATACAAGAGCAAAGAATAAAGCATTGGCTATGAAAATAACGATCATGGATACCACGCTCCGCGATGGCGAACAGACTTCGGGAGTATCCT
>CAYWCR010000039.1:34286-38430 GCA_964456825.1 uncultured Bacteroidales bacterium | reverse complement strand
GTTTGAATTTCCTGCCAGTCCTTCTTTTTAAATGCATCTATTATTTTTTCCTCGCTGCTTGTCATAGTAACAGTAAATTAGATTGTATTTCTCTATACGATAATTCAATAACCGGGTTGTAAAATAATCAATTTTTTATGAACCTTGATAATTCGAGTTCCTGCTTTAGGTACAGGCCTGTATAACTTGACGGGTGCTGTATTATTTCCTCAGGAGACCCGGTGCATACGATCTCACCGCCCAGTGCGCCTCCTTCAGGCCCCAGGTCGATAATATGATCGGCCACTTTTATCACCTCCAGGTTATGTTCTATCACCACCACGGTATTGCCTTTGTCAACCAGGCGGTTTAATACATCAAGCAAGACCCGGGTATCTTCAAAGTGCAGGCCGGTGGTGGGCTCATCAAGGATATACAGGGTTTTCCCTGTGTCTTTCTTGGCAAGTTCAGCTGCCAGTTTAACCCGTTGTGATTCTCCTCCCGAAAGCGTGGTTGAAGGCTGGCCAAGGGTTATATAGCCAAGCCCGACCTGTTTCAGTGTAACCAGTTTATGAAGGATTGCCGGTATGTTCTCAAAGAATTCAACGGCCTGTTCAATGGTCATATCCAGCACATCACTGATGTTCTTTCCCTTATAGCGTACTTCCAGGGTTTCACGGTTATATCGCCGGCTGTTGCATGCACTGCATTCCACGTAAACATCAGGAAGGAAATTCATCTCAATGGTTTGTAATCCTGCTCCCTGGCATACCTCACAGCGTCCACCCCTGACATTGAATGAAAAGCGACCCGCTTTATAACCCCTGATTTTGGATTCGCGGGTTTGCTCAAACAGTTTGCGGATATCAGAGAAGACACCGGTGTAGGTGGCAGGATTGGACCTTGGAGTGCGTCCCAGTGGTGCCTGGTCGACCTCAATTACCTTATCAAGATGGGAAAGCCCCTCAATGGAATCATAGGGAAGGGGCTGCAACAGCGACCGGTAGAAATGATGGCTCAGGATCGGATAGAGGGTATCGTATAAGAGAGTGGATTTGCCGCTTCCGGATACTCCGGTGATGCAGATGAACTGGCCCAGCGGAAACTCAACATTGACTTTCTTCAGGTTGTTACCCGAAACACCACGCAGGATCAGTGATTTGCCGTTGCCCTTTCTTCTTACGGAAGGTGTTTTAATCACCTTGTCACCTTTCAGGTATTGTGCCGTCAGTGAGTTGCTGTTCATCACCTCGTGCGGGGTACCGCAAACACAGACTTCTCCGCCCAGTTTGCCGGCAAAGGGACCCAGGTCGACAATATGATCGGCGCTAAGGATCATTTCCTTGTCATGTTCCACCACGATAACCGAATTACCGGCATCACGAAGTTCCTTCAGGGCCTGTATAAGCTTGCGGTTGTCGCGCTGATGCAGTCCTATGCTGGGTTCATCCAGTATATACAATACATTCACCAGCTGTGAGCCAATCTGGGTTGCCAGCCTGATCCGCTGGCTCTCACCGCCGGAGAGGCTGCCTGAGCTGCGGTTGAGCGACAGGTATTCAAGGCCCACATCGAGAAGAAATTTAATTCTTGTTTTCAGCTCTTTTATTATCTCGGCACCTATCTTTCGCTGGCGGTCAGAGAGGTGAGCGTCTATGGTGCTGAACCACCGGTAAAGTGCTACCATTTCCATCGAAGCCAGCTCAAAGATGTTACGGTCATGGATACGGAAATACAGGGATTCCTTTTTCAGCCGGGCCCCATGGCATTCGGGACAGATAACTTTGCGGATGAACTGATCGGCCCATTTTTCATTATCTGACCCGTTTCCTTCCTGGTGGCTGGCCACATAGTTGACAATCCCTTCAAAGCTGAGAAAGTAATTCGTTGACAGGCCGATGGGAGTGTTCTCGAGTTTGAAGGTCTCCTCGGAGCCATAGAGGATAACATTCAGTCCGTCTTCCGGCAGGTCGCGGATGGGCGTGTTAAGGGTGAAATGATATTTGGCGGCTATGGCATCAAGCTGCCAGAAGATAAGTGAGTTCTTGTAGGGCCCCAGTGGCTGGATCCCTCCTTTTTTTATACTGATCTCAGGATCGGGAATTATCTTGTTGATATCCACCTCGTTGATGGTCCCCAGCCCATTGCACCGATGGCAGGCACCCTGCGGGGAGTTGAAGGAAAAAGTATGCGGTGCCGGTTCATTATAGGATATTCCGGTTGTGGGACACATCAGCTGGCGGCTGAAATACCGCGCATTTTTTCCTTCGGCTTCCAGTATCATCAGGATCCCCTTGCCATGCTGCATCGCAAGGGATACGGAACGCTTCAGCCGTTCCTTGTCCTTTTTGGACACCTCGAGCTTGTCAATTACGATCTCAATATAATGGTTCTTATACCGGTCAATCTTCATCCCATGCCTGATCTCGGTCATTTCTCCGTCAATCCTGACATTTAAAAAGCCTTTCCTGCGGATTTGCTCGAACAGTTCCTTGTAATGCCCTTTCCGGCCTTTCACAATAGGGGCAAGCAAATAGACCTTCTTATCCCTGAATTTGTCCAGTATGAGTCCAATAATCTGTTCATCGGTATATTTTACCATGGGCTCGCCGGTATTGTAAGAATAGGCTATCCCGGCCCGGGCATACAGAAGCCTGAGAAAATCATAGATTTCCGTGATGGTGCCGACTGTTGACCTGGGATTTCGGCTGGTGGTTCTTTGTTCGATAGAGATAACGGGACTTAGTCCGGTTACTTTGTCCACATCAGGCCTTTCCATATTACCGAGAAACTGACGGGCATACGCTGACAATGTCTCCATGTACCTGCGCTGTCCTTCAGCATAGATGGTATCGAATGCCAGTGAGGATTTTCCGCTGCCGCTAAGTCCGGTAATTACAACGAGCTTGTTTCGGGGAATGCTTACATCGATATTCTTGAGGTTGTGCACCCGGGCGCCCAGTACCTGTATTTCACCAGTTTCTATGGCCTCCGGGTTTTTATCGGAATTCAAGGCTTTACTGCGGGTTGCCTCCATTGAATTCCTCGTTTATACCGGCTGCAAAATCAGCGTAATTTCGCTTGCTTCCTTCAGGGATCTTGATCAGGTATGTCTTCCCTGATTTATTGGTAAGGAAGCTCTCACGCAACCATGGATTGAAAAGTTTCAGCAGTTTATAATTAATGGAATAACGGCTGGCAAAATCAGCCATATTGGAAATGCCCGTATCGACCTTTACCTCATACAGGGGCAGGGGAGGATAGTAGTCCTCATTTCCGAGGTGAAAGCCAAATTGTTGCGGATTCTGTGTGATCAGCTTAAAGGCAAGAATGCGGAATACATAACGGGCCGTTTCTTCATTCAGCAAAAGATCATAATAGTTATTCACCTGTTGCCGCTCGATCTGGTAGTTTATTCCTTTGCGGCCAACGTTGTAAGAAGCGGCGGCCAGGGTCCAGTTTTTATACAGCGCATAGGATTCTAAAAAGAATTTGCAGGCAGCTTCCGTTGATTTTTCAAGATGATACCGTTCGTCAACCTCATTGTTGACTTCCAATCCGTATTCTTTGCCCGTGCTTTCCAGAAACTGCCATACGCCGACTGCTCCGACAGGCGAAGTTGCGTTCTCAAAACCGCTTTCCGCCAGGGGAATGTATTTGAAATCCTCGGGGATGCCGTATTTTTCCAAAATGGGTTCAATAACGGCAAAATATCGTTTTGTTTTCTTAAGGACCAGCAGGGTGCGTGAATGCCAGTAAGCATTAACCAGCAATTCCCGGTCAAGGCTTTCCCGTGTATCGAAATTCTGCAGCGGTACCGGTTCACCGGCAAAAATCATTTCTTCAGGAATGCTGCAGGCTTCAGCCATCTGGACTGTTCTCCCGCTGGTCATGATTTCCGTGCTGTCTCTCTCGGAAAAACTTTGAATCGCCAGCATGGTAATGCCGAGTATCATACCTGAAAGTATATAAATGACAGGGGATGTAGATTTCTTAATCCAATTGCTGATCATGGTAAATTCCTCCGTGTTGCGTTAATGTTTCTTTCTCTGCCCTTCGTCCCGGTTCTGATTTTGGGAACGGATGCCATTTCTATACTACGTTAATTAAGTCGACATGTTTCAGGCCGGCTGTTAAAAATGGAAATGAAACCTGTCCTTTTTTT
>CAYWCR010000039.1:29346-34186 GCA_964456825.1 uncultured Bacteroidales bacterium | reverse complement strand
GGTGCCATCCGGTATAAAAAGATGGCAATGATAGCAAAAAGGACGTTGGGGATCCAGGCTGCCACAAAGGGGCTGAATGCTCCGGAAATGGCAAACTGGGAGGAAAACTGAAGAAAGAGGATATAGGAAAAGCTTATCAGCAGTCCGATCCCGATCTGCATGCCTATTCCTCCCTTTACTTTTCGCGATGAGACCGAAACTCCGATAAGGGTAAGGATAAAGGTGGAAAAGGGAAATGAAAAGCGTTTATGTTTTTCGATCAGCAACTCATCCAGATTGGATGCCCCCTGCATCCGCTGTCTTTTAATGAACCGGTTGAGTTCAGGAAGGTTCATGGCCTCCACCGCATTATCGCGACGCCTGAATTCATCCGGGGTAATGTTTAAGGTGGTATCCATGCTTTTACCGGTAATGATGGTTTGGTTTTCTCCCTGGTAATTGCGGATCATATAGTCTCTTATCTTCCATTTATGGGATGCCGAATCCCATCTTACTTCCCTGGAAAGTAGTTTGGAAACCAGTTCGCCGTTCTCAAACTTCTCCATGGAGAATTGCCGGCCACTGTTGTTGTATGTGTTAAAATTCTCAAGATAGATAAATACCCCGGGGTTGATCTGCTTATGGATGTTTCTTTCATTATATACCTTGGGCGACTTATGGTAATATTGCTCCTCAAAGGCCAGTTTTTTTGCCGAGGCATGCGGAATTATAAAATTGTTAAGGGCAAAGGAGAATGCGGTAATGATAAAGGCAGAAATAAAATACGGGTACAGGATACGGTTAAAGCTAACCCCGTTGCTGAGGATGGCGATGAATTCCGTATTATAGGCCATGCGTGACGTAAAATAGATAACCGATATGAAGGTGAACAGATGGCTGAAAAGGGAAGCAAAATAGGGAATAAAATTAAGGTAATATTCAAAGATCACTTTATTCAGCGGGGCATTGCTTTCCAGGAAGTCATCGATCTTCTCGGAAAAGTCAAAGACCACGGCAATTGCCATGATCAGTGCAATAGAAAAGAAGAAAGTGCTCAGGAACTTCCGGATGATATAACGGTCGATGATCAGCAGAGCCGGCCATTTTATAATCTTGCGGAGAGTTTTTTTATCATTTGTTTTTTCCATGGTCCAAAGACTCCTTCTGTTATTTTCTTCCGTGCTTCTTCAACAAGCCACATATAAAAACTCAGGTTATGCAGTGTGGCTATTTGTGCTCCCAGTATCTCTCCGGAGATGACAAGATGACGCAAATAAGCTCTTGAATATTGTGTATCGGCAAAAATTGTTCCACCCTCCTCCACCGGTGAAAAGTCATCCTTCCACTTCTGGTTGCGTATGTTGATGATACCGTTCCGGGTAAACAGCATGCCGTTCCTTCCGTTCCTTGTTGGGATCACGCAATCAAACATGTCGATACCCCTGCTGATGGACTCCAGGATATTCACCGGTGTTCCCACACCCATCAGATAACGGGGTTTGTCCTCCGGAAGTATGCCGGTGACAATATCCACCATATCAACCATAATGCCCTCGGGTTCGCCAACTGAAAGGCCACCGATGGCGTAGCCCAGAGCATCATATTGCATAACCTCGGTTGCTGATTCCCTGCGCAGGTCAGGATATATACTGCCCTGTACGATAGGGAAAAAGGCCTGGGGGTACCCATATAAAGCTTCTGTATTGCTGTACTGTTGAAATCCACGTTTCAGCCACCGGTGCGTCAGCTTTGTCGATTCCGAGGCATAGTGATGGTCACAGGGATAAGGGGCACATTCATCAAAGGCCATCATAATATCAGCTCCGATCTGCCGCTGGATATCAACGATATTTTCCGGCGTAAAATGATGTTTTGATCCGTCAATGTGGGAACTGAAAACAGCTCCGTCTTCGCTTAGCTTTCGGTTTTCAGCCAGGGAGAATACCTGGTAGCCCCCGCTGTCGGTAAGGAGGGGTTTCTCCCAGTTAATGAACCTGTGCAGTCCGCCGGCTTTTACTATTATTGCTGTGCCGGGCCGCAGATAAAGGTGATAGGTATTCGCCAGGATGATCTGTGCACCGACATCATCTTTCAGTTCGCGCTGGTGCACGGCTTTGACAGTACCTGCTGTACCAACAGGCATGAAGACAGGTGTTTGGATATCACCGTGACCGGTAGAAATTATACCGGCACGTGCATGGGTACTGAGGTCTGTATTTTCAAGCCTGAACTGCATCTGGCAAATGATCGGGGGTAAATATAGAGAATAAAAGATAATAGAGCAAAAGTTGTAAGAGTTGTTGTGGTTGTTATGGTTGTTGTGGTTGTCAGTTGCTTCCCATTTTCCAGCTAATAAATATTGATTATTTGTTCAAACTATTATTTGCATTCAATTAAAATCTTTAATAAAATTGTCCATCGTTGAACCAAATCTATGGATATTTCAATAGCCAGAAGTTTTTTTGTTGATAATCAACTATATATACTTTCAGGCCTTTTCATTTTATGCTTGCTGATCCAGCTTATTTATTACCTGGGCATTTATTCCCGCATCATTTTTTCCCCTGCTTCAAAATCACCTGCCATAAGCGAACCGGTTTCGGTCATTATTTGCGCCCGGAACGAAGCCGAAAATCTTCAGCAATTTCTTCCCGCCATGTTGTCCCAGCAATACCCGGCATTTGAAGTGATTGTTGTGGATGACGGATCTTCGGATGAAACCGGGGATCTGTTAAGGGGTTTCATGGCTCAATATCCTCATTTACGCACGACGACCATACGGGAAGACAAAAAGTTCTCGCACAGCAAGAAACTTGCTATCACCATCGGCATCAAGGCAGCCAGAAACGATATCATGGTATTTACAGATGCCGACTGTGAACCTGCCGGCAATCAATGGTTAAAAAGAATTGCTTCAAATTTTACCGGAGAGAAAAAAATTGTGCTGGGGTATGGAGGCTATTTCAGCCACAAGGAATTGCTGAATAAATATATCCGTTATGACACCTTAACCATTGCGATGCAGTATCTGAGTTTCGCCATCAGCGGATTCCCTTACATGGGCGTTGGGCGCAACATAGCCTACCGGAAGTCCTTTTTTTACAAAACAACAGGTTTCAGCCAGCATCTGCATATTCTATCAGGCGATGACGATCTTTTTGTCAATGAAAATGCCACCAAACGGAATACAGCAGTCGAATATTCCCATGAAAGCCATACCCGGTCCAATCCCAGCCGTTCATTCCATCAATGGCGGATGCAGAAGAAAAGACATCTCACTACCGCTCCGCTCTATAAAAGCAGGGATAAGTTTCTGCTGACACTCGAACCACTCAGCCGGTTGTTTTTTTATATCCTGTTTGCAGTGCTTTTATGCTATCCCGAAACATGGATCTTTGCATTGGGCGCGTTTGCATTCCGCATGGCGGTGCAGCTTGTCGTCATTAAATTTGCCATGATCCGTTTAAAGGAGAATAATTTATTACTATATTCGTTTATGTTTGATCTTTTTGCATTGTTTATTAACTTTGTGCTTTTTGTATCTAACCGTATAAGTGTGAGAAACCGTCCATGGAAGTAAATTTAAACCTATCTGAGAAAGCGCAGCGGGATTTTATTTTAGTTCAACGGGCAACAAGCGGTGATCAAAGAGCTTTTGCCGAGTTAATGGGTCGGTACAGGGATGCTATCTATTATATGCTGCTGAAGATGGTCAATAATGCCAGCGATGCCGAGGATCTTACCATTGAAGCCTTCGGAAAAGCCTTCAAGAACATAACCCAGTATGCTCCTAATTATGCTTTCAGCACCTGGCTTTTTAAAATAGCGACCAACAATTGCATCGACTTTATCCGCAAGAAAAAAGCCAACCATATTTCCCTCGATCACAATGATGAGGAACATGAAAAGGCCAGCATGGATATCCAGGCTCCGGTTATGGATCCGGAAGAGAGCCTTATCAACGAACAAAAGATCAGGCTGATGCGGTCGGTGGTATCAAAACTGAAACCCCGCTACCGCAAGCTGATTGAACTCAGGTATTTTAATGAACTTTCGTATGAAGAGATCGCCGAGGAACTGGAGCTGCCTATTGGCACAGTGAAAGCACAACTGTTCAGGGCCCGCGAGCTGCTTTACAACATACTCAAGAATACGAGCGGGAAGATGTAAGCTTCCCGTTTTTTGTTTATGGAAGTCATCGGGCCATATTTTCCTTCCCTGTCCCTGGTTCAAAAGGAACAGATCCGTGCATTACAACCCTTATATGCATACTGGAATGAACGGATCAATGTGATCTCCCGAAAAGATTTGGAAAATCTTTATATCCATCATGTGCTGCATTCTCTTGCCATTGCAAGGATCATTGCATTCCGGCCCGGAACGGTGATCCTCGATGCCGGTACCGGCGGTGGATTTCCCGGCATCCCGCTGGCGGTATATTTCCCGCATGTGAATTTCATACTGGCAGATTCCATCGCCAAAAAAATGAAGGTAGTGGAAGCGGTGATCAGGGCATTAAAGCTGGATAACTGCATTCCCGTTACTGAAAGGGTTGAGAAACTGGAAAACCAGGTTGATTTCGTGGTGGTGAGGGCGGTAACTGATCTTTCCACCCTGCTGAAATGGACCTCAAAAAACATCATCCCGGGCGGAAGCAATACCCTGAAAAACGGGCTGCTTGCGCTCAAAGGCGGGGAACTGGACCAGGAATTAAAGGCCTTAAAAACTCCGGCCACTGTTTTCAACCTCAGCGATTATTTCAGCGAACCGTTTTTTGAAACGAAGAAGGTGGTGCATGTGGTGCGCTGAAAGGATCTGAACCGCAGATGTCAATGATTAACGGATAGACTGTGATATTCTC
>CAYWCR010000039.1:6419-29246 GCA_964456825.1 uncultured Bacteroidales bacterium | reverse complement strand
AAAAATTTATAGGAATCAATCCTTAATTTGTATTTTTACTCAATCAGAAAATTATGACACAGTTGAAGGAAGGTGCTGTAGCACCTGTTTTTAAAGGTAAGGATCAGGACGGGAAGACCGTTGGCCTGGAAGATTTTAAAGGAAAAAAGGTTATTCTGTATTTTTATCCCAAGGACGATACGCCGGGATGCACTGCTGAAGCATGTAACCTGCGTGATAACTATGAAAGCCTTTTATCCCGCGGATTTGCCATTATCGGAGTCAGCCCCGATAACGAAAAATCGCATACCAGATTCAGGTCTAAGTATGACCTGCCCTTCAGCCTGATCGCCGATCCGGATGCCACGATCATCAAGGCATATGGCGCATGGGGCGAGAAGAAGATGTATGGCAGGTCGTATATGGGTGTCCTGCGCACTACTTATGTTATCGATGAGAAGGGGAAGATCCTGAAGACCATCGCAAAAGTGGATACAGGGGATCACACAAGGCAGATCCTTACTGAGCTTGGATTAAATTAAACTCCTATATATCAATGGCAAAAGAACAGACTATCGACGAAATCAAAAAAGAAAAGCTGAAATCGCTGGAAATCACCTTAGGCAAAATTGAAAAGGACTTTGGCAAGGGGGCCATCATGAAACTGGGCGATCATGCCATTGTCAACGTGGCTGCCATCTCTTCAGGCTCCATAGGCATGGATATAGCCCTGGGTGTGGGCGGATATCCGAGAGGCCGCGTGGTGGAAATATACGGCCCCGAATCTTCCGGTAAAACCACCCTGGCCATTCACGCCATAGCGGAAGCACAAAAAGCCGGCGGCATTGCGGCCTTTATCGATGCAGAGCATGCATTTGACAGGTTTTATGCGCAGAAGCTTGGCGTTGATGTCGAAAATCTGCTGATTTCCCAGCCCGATGACGGTGAACAGGCACTGGAAATTACCGATCATCTTATCCGCTCGGGAGCCATTGATATAATCGTGATCGATTCAGTGGCAGCCTTAACTCCCAGGGCTGAGATCGAAGGAGAAATGGGCGATTCCAAGATGGGGCTTCAGGCCCGCCTGATGTCACAGGCCCTCAGAAAGCTCACAGCCACCATCAGCAAAACCAATACCTGCTGTATTTTTATCAATCAGCTGAGGGAAAAGATCGGCATCATGTTTGGCAATCCGGAAACCACCACCGGCGGGAACGCATTGAAATTCTATGCTTCGGTTCGTGTTGACATCCGGCGGATGAATCAGCTGAAAGAAGGAGAAGAGGTATTCGGCAACCGTACCAAGGTGAAAATCGTCAAGAACAAGCTTGCTCCTCCTTTCCGGAGGGCTGAGTTTGACATCCTCTATGGGGAAGGGATCTCCAGATTGGGTGAGATCGTCGACCTGGCCACCGAGAATGAGATCATTAAGAAGAGCGGTTCCTGGTTTAGCTACGGTGACACAAAACTGGGACAGGGACGTGATGCCGTGAAACAATTGCTGGCTGATAACCCTGAATTGACCCAGGAAATAGAGAAAAAGATATTCGAGAAACTGCAGCCCAAATAATCCTTTAGGTTTTTAGCTTTTCAGGTATCGGTTCACCGGGATGTTCCCTGTGAAAATCTATCCAGTATTTTTTTATGGTTGATTTCACCTCCCTTCGTAGCAACAGGATGCCAACAAGGTTGGGAGCAGCCATCAGCACCAGGGTGATTCCCGAAAGGTTCCAGATGATGGTGGTATCGGTGAAGGAGGCAATGAAAAAGGCGATGATATAAATGATCCGGTAGATAATAACGTACCTTGAACCAAACAGGAAGGTGACAGCCCTGTCTCCGTAATAAGACCACGAAATAGCGGTGGAGAAAGCAAAAAGCAATATGCTGACGGATACAATGTATTCACCCCACCGGCCAAAGAAACTACGTTTAAAGGCTTCATTGGTGAGCGCGGCACTATGTACAAGCGATTTTCCCTGCATGAAGCAGGCAGGATTGCCTGGAGCGATATTGCCGTCCTGAATAGCTAACTGACCTGTATATAATTTCTTCTCAGTGGTAAATATCCTGACATCTTCTGCCACGGATCTGGCATTGATGATCGTTACCGGACTCCTGACCTCTCCTCCTTCTACAACAAGAGTCCCCGTATAAAGGGGCAGCATTTTCTCTTTCTTCAGGTGCATATAAAGCGCCTCCTGATCTGACTTTTCCTTGTCGGAATAGAGCCCTGCCAGGATCTGGGTATCGGATGACTGAAACTGATTTTCAATCTTGTCGTTCCACACCCCTGAAGAGATCAGCGTGATCCCGGTGAGGAAGCAAATGATAATGGTATCGATAAAGGGTTCGAGGATCGCCACCACGCCTTCTGAAACGGGCTCGTGTGCGCGCGCTGCGGCATGAGCAATGGGCGCTGATCCTTGTCCTGCCTCGTTGGAGAACAATCCCCGGTTCACCCCCCGGTTGAAGGCAAAGGCAAAACCCGCTCCCAGGAATCCTCCCGTGGCAGCCGTACCGGTGAATACATCCCTGAAAATGGAGATAAATGCTTCGGGCACATTGCCAATATTGTATATCAGCACTGAAACGGCCCCTAAGAAATAGATAATGGCCATGGCAGGAACCAACTTATCGGTAACCTTCACGATGCTGCGGATGCCACCGATGATGATCAGCGCGAGCAATACCGAAAGGATGCCGCCGGTAATGATATGCTTTATGCCAAAGGACTGGAACATGGAATAAGCAATGTTGTTGACCTGCGGAAGGCTCCCTGTGCCAAAGGAGCAAAGGATGGTGGCAACCGCAAATACAGCCCCCAATATGTACCCGGTCCTGATGGTCCTTCCTTTTATGCCGATGTTCAGCCGTTTTTTCATGTAATACATCGGGCCTCCGGCAGCAGTACCGTCCTCGACAAAATCACGGTATTTGTGGGACAGCAACACTTCAACAAATTTAGTGGTCATCCCGAGGAAGGCAGTGACAAGCATCCAGAACAGGGCGGCCGGTCCGCCCAGGTGAATGGCCAGGGCAACCCCGGCGATATTGCCGGTGCCCACTGTTCCTGAAAGTGCTGTCGCCAGCGCCTGGAAATGTGATGCATCTCCGGCATCGCCTTTCCGGTCATATTTGCCCCTGGTAATTTTAAGGGCATGCCTGAAATACCTGATCTGAGGAAACCTGAGATAGAGGGTGAAAAAAATACCGGTCCCTACCAATAAATAAACGAACCAGAAATGACTGCCCAGATATTTATCGAGCTGCAATAAAAACTCATTCAGCGCCTGCATCATTGTGGATCCAATGGTAACAAAACAAAGATAGCATAACAAATTAAAAAACAAAGACTCTACTCCCCAACTCCCGCTCCTGAAAACAATCTGCTGATATCGAAATAGAATCCATCAATGTCATATTCGTTATCCCCTACATAAACAAAGTCGCAAAGGCTTTTACCCAGCATCTTTTGCTGCCCTGTCCGTTGAAATCCCAGGGCACTTATCAGTTCAGCCTCGTCAGAGATCAGTATCACACTCCAGGCACTTTGTTCGGTTGCCCCGTCACCCGATGAAAGGATAGTGGAAATAAGGCTTTCGTACTGAAAATAATATTTCCGTGCTTCTTCATGCCTGCCGGTTTGTGTGCATGCTACGGCTGATGTTAAGAGATAACGCGTGCTGAAAGGATGTTGTTTTAATATATCCAGACCATGGCTGCGGATCACGTTGAAATCATCTGTTGTAAGCGTATCATGCTGCATCAGTTCCTGGATTGCGCTTTCTGCCTCCGGTCTTTTATAAGGCTGGTAATTTTCCTGAAAGGTAAATCCGTAATAGAGGTACCGGAATTCTTCCATGCTCAGCGTGGTATCTGCGTTCCGGTAGCGGGCAAACAGCGCAGGAAAGTAAAAAGGAGAGGCTGCTGATGCAACAGCAGTCTCTATGGCTGCAAAATCAACCTTAAGAAATGAAGTTTGCTGCGCCTGCATGTTCATGCCAAGCAGGAATCCTAGAAAAATAGTTAACCGCTTCATGATTGATATTGTATTAGTATCCGTTACTTTCATTGTCATAGCTTGGGCTGTAGCCCATTAACCGATATTCCGTTAAAATTCAATATTACTGTTCCAAACATACAACATAGTTAATAAAATCTGCAACAATAAAAAAGTCCGTCTTGTGAACGGACTTTCAGTTTTTATGCTGCATTCGAATCAGGCCGGACTAATAGCTTCCACCGGACAAACATCAGCACATGCACCACAATCAATACACTTATCGGGGTCTATTTTATAGATATCACCTTCAGAGATAGCTTCAGACGGACATTCCGGAAGGCAGGTACCGCAAGCGGTGCATTCATTACTAATTATATATGCCATAACATCAAAATTTATAGTTATTCGGACAAATATAAATTATTCATTCAATACAAAAAATGATTAATGCAGGATAATGTTATTTTTTTCCACGGTATTCAGGCATTGACTTACTGAATACCTATTACCGTTTACCTTCCTCGTCCCTTGTCCCTTGTCCCTACTTCCCCCAGATCATCTTGATCCCGGCGAGCAGCATGAGGGCTCCGAAAAATATTTTGAGGGTTCTGGCAGGCAGGTTTACGGAAAGGAGAGAGCCAAAATAACCGCCGACAATAAAGGCCAGCATAACAATGATGGCAACCCTGAAATTCACAAACCCATGCTTGTAATAGTTCAGAAATGCAAGGATCCCGACAGGAAACAGTAATATGGCAAGGCTTGTTCCCTGAGCCGTATGCTGGGACATATGGAAAAAATATACCAGCGCCGGAACGATTACAATGGCGCCTCCGACTCCAAGGGCTCCGGCTATCAGGCCTGCCGAAAGTCCGATGGCCACCAGGATCAGGATCTCGTTAATACTCATAAGGTCAGAAGTCTAAATTCATGGAGAAGTAAAATATACGGGGCAATAGCTGATAGTTCTCGATGCCCCAGGCCCAGTCAAGCCGTATGAAATACCCCAGCAATTGTGACCGGATACCGAACCCGTAACCGGCAACGATCGGATCACGGTCAGCATCAATGGTTATGGTAACAGGTCCGTTCACAATAATATCATTGTCGTAAGCATTTTCACCCGACCAGGGCGTTGGCCCTGACCATGCCGTGCCCACGTCAAAGAATCCCACAATCTGAAAGTTTTCGAGGAAACTGTTGCTCATGGGATAATTAGCCAGGTATTTGATCACGGGAAAACGGATTTCTGAGTTGAAAACGGCAAAATTATTACCATTTCTGATGTTCTGGGAGAATCCTCTCATGTTGGTCCCCACCGCCTGATAGGCATAATTCTGGTCGGGATTGATCCTGATCTCTGAGAAAGGAATAAAAGTGGGATTTTTGTTGGGGGTAAGATTGATCCAGTTGTCCACTCCGCCGAGATAATATATGATGCGCGTGCTTCCCTGTGAAGAACTCCAGGCGAACCGGTTTGCCCAGATCAGGTTGCGGTGTAACCGGGTATAATGTCTTGCGTCAGCCCCGAACACCACCAGGTCATTAAATTCATTATGCACCTGTTCATAAAACTCGGCGAATAATTTGTATCGCAATCCGCTGTATAGATTCAATCCAAGATGCCTTGTGTTATCGTGGATGAATTCAAATTTCAGTCCCCCCCATACTTTATACTCATCAGGCTGGGTCAGGGTATAGGGGCCGGTAGAAAGATAAACGGACCGGTCAGTTCTGAAGTTGATGGTGGTTACAAATGATTTCACCTGGTCGAGGGGGTACCTCAGAATATAGGACAACTCATGGGTATGTGTTTTCACAATAAAGGATATGTCCCCTTCTGTTCCTGTATTCTTGAATGCCTGCCGGTGAAATACCACCGACCTGTCCAGCCTTCGCTTAAGATTCTCAAAGCTGACCAGGTATTCATTGGCGTCAAAATCAGGTGAAAGCCTGAAGCCGCCGGTGATTTTATAATCTTCAAAAAGGTCATTGGTCCCAAGCTTTAACAAAATGTTAAATCCCGGATTAAAATAATATGCACCGCCGGTAAAAGCCTGATAAGAGGCATTCAGGAAATTGAAATCAACCTGGCTGACCAGGTAATTCTGATAAAAGGCGGTTTCATAGATGCGGATTCTGGGTCGTTTCATCCCCGATGTATCCATTTTGATCACCGCATTTTTACTCCGCAGCTTCTCGTTATACAGATTGATCTTTTCAAGTTCAAAAACGTATTTATTGATATCAATTTCATTACTGCCGATTTTCACCGTGTCTTCATCAATGATGATGCCATCTTCGGATATGGATTCCATGCCAAGTACCCGCTGGCTGTAGTTTCTGAGACTGTCTTCCAGGGCCAGATGACGGCTTATCTGCTTTCGCGATGCAGTGATTTCCTGTTTGTCCACTGTTGCATTATCAAGATCAAGCGGATTTAAGTAAAGGTTATAGCGGCCTTTATTGAAAAATATTTCCCCGATCGAGCCGGAGGCAGCATTGTAATCCTGCTCGATTATGTTACGGCTGTAATGGGTAACCGGCTTTGTACGGGCAAAATACCGGTAGTGCACGGTGGTGTCAACAAAACTAATGGTGCTGTCAAACTTCGACAGGTAGCGGTTTATTATACCGGTCTGATCATTCAGCTGGATAAAATGATTTTGTGTCACCTCCTCAGGGAAATACTTGTTGACAAATTTACCGTCTTCAAGCCTCATCAGTATGTTTTTGGGTGATGCATAGTCATATATGAACAGATCATTGGTCAGCGCTCTCTTTGCCTCGGGTGAAGCAACGGACAACGTATCGGAGATCCGGTCGGAACTAAAAAGGATCTGTTTTGAATTTTGAATGAACCTGGGTGAAAGATCATTGGCCTGGTCATTGGTTATTTGCTGGTTCGTGGATGCGGCCAGGTTATGCACATAAATATCAGTCTGCCCATCGATAACCGCCGACAAAACCAGCAGCAATCCGTCATCTGAAAAAGAATAATCCAGCACTTTTTCAAAGTACAGCAGGTTCCTAACGATCATATTCTTTTCATTGAGAATATAATAGTAAAGCTTAAGGCCTCCTTTCTCCTCGGTTATAAAGGACAAAATCCGTCCGGAAGGATGCCAGGCTATTACCGGATAGGAATAATCGGTGACCTGTTCCAGTTTATGTTCTTTTTTCAGGATCCTCATCTTTTTGCCGCTTTCAACATCGTATAACCAGATTTTATATTGGCCCATCTGATTGGTGACGTATGCAATGGTGCTGCCGCCCGGACTGATTTTCAGGTTCTGGTAGGCTACTCCCTTTTTTGTTCTTTTGAATATTTTGCCCGATTCGGGAGTATTCATCGATTGTTTATCCGATTCAAAAAGGTTCAGGTAATAACCCATCCATTCATAGGAAAGTTCCTTTAACGTCAGTCCAAGTACATTGGAAAACCCTGTCTTGGGTGATTTATTGATCCGGGTAAGGTATATGATGCTGGGGATCACTGATTCACCGTAGGTGTCAGCAATGAATTTCCAGAAAGAATGGCCGGCAAATTTTGCATCATCACCGGTCAGCCTGTTAAACTTCTCATATTTTCCGTTAACAATGCCGTCTTTAACACGGTTTTCAATCTGAAAATCCCAGCGGTTGGAAAGATAGGAGATCAGGCCTTCAGAATACCAATCGGGAATATTGATCAGCGTTGAATTGGTTACATTCTCTCTCAGCAGATTGCCAAACAACATTTCATTCAACACCACCCTGGTAACAGCGGCCCTGATCTGAATATCAAAAAGTTTAAGGTCACCCTCATAATAGAGAAAGACCTTGTTCCTGCTGATGGTGGTGACACCGCCGATGTTATAATCCTCATTTCCGGTTACCAGATCGATGTTGCTTTCCCTGAAATCGGACAAACGGTTATAAACCATGAAGATAATCCGGTTATCCAGGGTATAGTCAAAGAAAGACTCGATTTTCGGCAATATGACGTCCGCGTAATCCGCAGTGTATGCAGCCAGTTTCTGCCCGTCTTCATTAAAATATATATCGAATTTGTCATGCCGGTAGAATGACCAGACGTAATCATTATACTGCACCCGGTTTTTGCCAAAACTCATCTGGTGCCCGTTGTAAAACTGGGCATTGATTTCTACACCCAGAAAAAGCAATAAAACAGGCCAGGTTGATATCCTTAAAACCTTCCTCATCATATCCCGCGAAATGGTTAAAAACGGAAGATAAAATTAATTTATTATTGGGAATATACAATCAACCCGGTTACTATACGCAAAGAATTTATAATTTTGTGTTTCATCATGATATAATAATAGTCTCTCCCATGAAGATAACCAGAATCCTGTTGGCCTTGTTTTTTTCGGGTAGTACGCTGTTTATGCATGCGCAGTTTTTGAAACCAACCATCTCCTTTGCTGCTGCTGATTATGATTTTGGAACCATTCGGGAAGCGGATGGCCCGGTGAGCTATGAGTTTGAATATACCAATACCGGGAAGGTTCCCCTTATACTGCAGAATGTGCGTGCCAGCTGTGGTTGCACCACACCGGAATGGACAAAAGAGCCTGTTGTTCCGGGACGGCAGGGTCGTATTAAGGTTAATTTTGATCCGAAGAACCGGCCGGGACCGTTTGTCAAGACCATTACCGTTACCAGCAATGCCGAACCTGCCAACCATACGCTCACCATTAAAGGCACGGTGATCCCGGCCCAGAAGTCAAAGCTGGTGAGTTCGCTGGGATACCAGTATACCGTTGGCGATTTGATGTTGCAGACAGTTCATGTCTCTTTCGGGGATATACTGATGGGGAGGAATGACACAGCCGTCATCAATTTAGTCAATATTTCCTCCGAAAAGACCATTCGCCCGGGATTTCTCAGCATTCCGGATCATATTTCGGTTACGTTTGTGCCCGAATCCATTCCTCCGCAGGAAATGGGCAAAATAATATTTGCCTTTTCATCCACCCAACGAAACGATTGGGATTATGTTATTGACCGGCTTTTCCTTATGGAAAACGGCGAACTGGTGCCCAACAATACCATCAGCCTTACCGCCAATATCAAGGAAGACTTTTCGGCGATGACGGCGGGCGAATTTGCCAGGTCTCCGGTTGTATTGCTGGATACCAACACCTATGATTTTGGTTCCGTAGCGGTTAACACCGGTGTTGAGCATGATTTTGTGCTGACCAATAACGGCAAATCCGATCTGTACATACGTAAGGTAATTGCAAGTTGCGGCTGCACTGCTGTTCAGCCCTCGAAAACCGTCATCCCCCCGGGTGATTCAACCGTCATAAAGGTGTTGTATAATACGCAGGGTCGAAATGGAGCCGACAAGAAAGCCATCACTGTCATAACCAATGATCCCAGACGGCCAAAAATCATCCTGTGGATCAAAGCCTATGTCGAAAGTCAGTTATCAGCGACACCCTAAGACCAGGATCATATGAACGTACCAACCGGCTCAGTACATCATGGGAGAACAGGAATTTAAAAGCGCACTTACCCTGGTAAACGGAGTATCTCAGCCGCCCCTGATCAATGAGGAGTCGGTCATGCGTTATAAGGCGAAGCGAAAGAAATTGCTGACGGCAGAGGAATTCACCGACGGGATACTGAAGGGGAACCGTACCATTCTGTCACAAGCCATTACGCTCATCGAAAGCTCCCTTCCTGCCCATACTGACCTTGCGCAACAAATACTCGAAAAATGCATTCCTTATTCGGGCAATTCGATAAGAATTGGCATTACCGGGGTTCCCGGCGTGGGCAAAAGCAGTTTTATTGAAATCCTCGGGCTCAGACTTGTCAATGACTTTCACAAACTGGCCGTGCTGGCTATTGACCCGAGCAGTGAAAGATCAAGGGGAAGTATCCTGGGCGACAAAACCCGGATGGAAGAACTCTCGGCCCATGCCAATGCTTTCATCAGGCCTTCTCCTTCAGCCGGTTCGCTGGGAGGGGTGGCCCGTAAAACCCGTGAAACTATTATCCTTTGTGAAGCAGCCGGTTACGATACACTTTTTGTGGAAACCGTAGGCGTGGGGCAGAGTGAAACTGCCGTGCATTCGATGGTGGATTTTTTTCTGCTGCTGATGCTGGCCGGAGCAGGAGATGAGCTGCAGGGCATCAAAAGAGGGATCATGGAAATGGCTGATGCCATCGCTATAACCAAGGCTGATGGAGAAAATATATCCCGTGCCGAACGTGCCAAAGCTGAATTCTCCAATGCGCTTCACCTGTTTCCCCCCAGTGAGTCAGGCTGGATCCCCAGGGTAATCACCTGTTCATCAAAAACGGGCCACGGCATTAGCGAGGTATGGGACAACCTGCTGGAATATATTGGCCAGACAAAATCCAACGGTTACTTTGAGAAAAACCGAAAGGACCAGGCCAGTTACTGGATGTATGAAACCATTAACCAGAGCCTGAGAGACAGCTTTTATCATGACAACCGGATACAGAAGCTGCTTCGCCAATATGAAAAACAGGTGGTTGAAGGCGAAACATCTCCGTTTGCGCCGGCGAGGGCTTTGCTCGAGAAATATTATAAACGGCGGTACATCAAGCTATACTATAAGCGCTGACAAGCTATGGCATGAACAAAATACCACAAAGATGGTTTAGATGATCAGTTAACCCTGACAGGATTTTATGAAATATAATAGGTACCACAATAAATTCCAATAACTATGAATTTTGATCTTATCATCATTGGCAGTGGCCCCGGCGGATATGTTGCCGCTATCAGGGCATCCCAGCTCGGGATGAAGGTTGGCGTGGTTGAAAAAGCTGAATTGGGGGGCGTCTGCCTCAACTGGGGTTGCATCCCTACAAAATCCCTGCTTAAGAGCGCTTCGGTTTACGGGTATATTGCCCATGCATCCGATTACGGGATAAGCATTGAAGGAGATGTAAAAGCCGATTTTGAAAAAATGATTGCACGGAGCCGCGGCATTGCCGGAGAAATGAATAATGGGGTTCAATTCCTGTTCAAAAAGAACAAGATAGAGCATATTCAGGGCACAGGCAGTCTGATCGATAACAAGACTGTTGAAGTAACCGCGCCCGACGGAAAAAAGACCAGGGTCAATGCTCCGCATATAATACTGGCCACCGGTGCCCGCTCGCGCGAACTTCCCAACCTGAAGCAGGATGGCAAAAAGATCATCGGATACCGCGAAGCCATGACCCTGAAGAAAAAACCCGAATCGATGGTGGTGGTCGGATCAGGCGCCATAGGCAGTGAATTTGCTTATTTCTATAATACCATCGGTACGAAGGTCACCCTGGTGGAATTCATGCCCAATGTTGTTCCGCTCGAGGATGAGGAAGTGTCAAAGGCGCTGGAACGGTCCTTTAAAAAGTCGGGGATGGAGGTTATGACATCGGCTACCGTTGAATCGGTCGATACAAAGGGAAAAAAATGCAAGGTGATGATAAAAACGGCGAAAGGGCAGGAAGTGCGTGAAGCCGACATTGTTTTGTCCGCCGTGGGTATTACGCCCAATCTTGAGGGGCTTGGAATTGAAAAGCTCGGCATTGCCCTTGAAAACGGCAAGGTCAAAACGGATGCTTTCTACAGGACCAGCGTGGAGGGAATATATGCGATCGGTGATATCGTTGCCGGTCCCGCCCTTGCCCATGTTGCCTCCGCTGAGGGGATTACCTGCGTTGAAAAGATCGCCGGTAAAAATCCTGACCCCGTCAATTACCGTAACGTTCCCGGCTGCACCTATACCATGCCTGAAATTGCTTCGGTGGGTTATACCGAAAAAGCGGCAAAAGAGGCAGGCTATGAGATCAGGGTTGGCAAATTTCCTTTTACCGCATCAGGCAAGGCAAAGGCATCGGGACATAAGGAAGGATTCATCAAGCTCATTTTTGATACTAAATACGGGGAGCTGCTGGGCGCCCATATGATCGGCTCCAACGTAACCGAGATGATTGCCGAGATCGTCGTGGCCCGGAACCTGGAAACCACAGGCCATGAGATGATCAAATCCATCCACCCGCATCCCACCATGAGCGAGGCCATTATGGAAGCAGCCGCAGCGGCGTATGGGGAGGTGATTCATATATAGGGACTAGCCTGCCTGCCGGCAAGGCAGGGGACAAGGAAGAAAAAAGAGCAAAGACAATAGCTTTCATTGTTCATTGTTCATTGTTCATTTCCTGTGGACTCTTTGATTCTACTTCTTCTTCATCATCTCCCAGTTAAGGTTTGAACCTATATTAGGATTATAGTTCGGGTTGTCTGAAATGATATATTCTCCATTGGCATTGACCCAGGCATTGTCGTAACCGGCAGGCAATTCAACAGGCCTTCCTTCAATGGGATCATAATACTCATCAACACCTCTCACATACTGGCTGAAATCTTCAGCTATCCTGTCGCCAACTGCCTGACGATCATACCACGATTTCAGATTGTCTTCGCGTATTTCATCACTGATCTGGGCCAGCTTCCGGCTGAATTCCCCTACGTTGTGGATTTGCTGTATCTGCGCCTTAATAAGGTATTCCACCAGCTGAACATACTTATTGTACCAGTATTTATTCGTCTGAAAGGAATAGGTGATGGTCTGAAAAATCTTGGCGGCAGGTTCCAGTTTACCCTTAGCGGCTTTATAGGAAAAGATATAGTCTACCGTCCAGTTGGTATTGTATGTCAATGAAGTCCATGTCTGGACCGGATAGCTGTATGATTCCACAACAGCATATATCTCTTCTTCCATGTTTATGCCATTGATACTGTATCCAACGCGCACCTTGGCAGCATCAAAGTTGGAAATCACACCACCCTGTTGCTGGGATGTAGCGCTGATAGCCCGGGCAAGCTCGGGAACAGGCCCTTCATTGATAACAACCAGATCGGCAACCTTGCTCCTGAAACGTGGAAGCACAACATGATGCAAAGCCTGTTGCGCATTTATGACGGGATGGACCTCATTTCCAAAGTATTTTGATCCTGTCGGAAATAAGGCCAGCAACTGCTGGTTGGTCGACCAGAAGAAAGGCTGGTTCGGGAACACCTCAAATTCTTCGGTTCCGCCAGGATTGCTGACGGTGAAAGCCGCTGTGGCAGGCATGCCCGGATTATCTGTCAGCCAGATCAATCCTCCTTTAAAAGTCCAGTCAACGGGCATGAGAAAACTAAATGCTTCACTGCCTGTCCCCTGATGGTCAATGTAGCTGAACTTTTTGAATTTTAATACATTACCGGCCTTCTGGCTTATCTTTCTATCCGATGCATTGGTAATATCCTGTCGATCCTTTTTATCTTTTGTATCCTGTCCCGGATTGCCGGGCTGGGTGGGGTTATTGCAGCCAAAGCTCAGGGTTGCCGTGATAACAATCAGTGCAAATAGACATCTGAACCAGGTAATACTCAATTCCGGTAAGGACCATAAAAAAGGATTAATCTTTTTTTCAATGCCATCACAATAGCTGTTAACAGATCTCTCCATGGTTTTTCTGTTTTAACCCTGACAGGACCAGGATCCTGCCAGGGTATCAGGTTACTGTAAATTCCGATAATTACTGTGAACCTATCTTTTCAGTTTACTGATGAATAAGGCTTTTCTGCACGATTGTCCCCTGGTCATGTTCAGGGTACAATAAAAAATTTCCCGGAAACAGACCGGTTAATGGTTAATTGTATACAATTGGCTGATTAAAATTAAGCATTAATCCATCAAACCGGGTGGACTTTTGGATATTATGGGTGTATAAAATGGTAAATCGGAGGCCAATGGAAGAAAATAAAAAAACCACTCCGATGAAGTGGTTTTGATATCATTTGCAAAGCAACAGCTAACCTTACCTAATAAGTAAACTGATACTTGTTCCGCAATTCAGTCTGATATTCAGAGATGCGATGCTCAAGGTCCATAATCTCAGTCCTGAGCCTTGATGTATCAGATCCTTCTGATTCGAGATCCCGAATGAACCGGCGATTAATGATGATTTTCTTCTGGCATTCGTAAATGCTTGAAATTAAACTTTTGATGTTGTATTTTACATCAAGCATGGCGGTGAAGTTTTGGTTAGTACTTTTCGATAAACGCATTTCTATAAAGATAATGAAACATCTATCTTAAGTCAATTATTAACAAGTGATTTAAGTTACCTGTTCGGGTGATCTAGATCACTTTTTATATATCACTAATAATTAAATAATTAGAAGTGATTTTTTGATAGGCAATACAAATTTTTAAAGAACCACTTTATCAACAATAAAAAATCTTCTCCTTTCTTAAATTGTTAATAAGTTTATTTTGTTTGTATTCTTAACTAATGCTTTAATTGTTAAACGTTATCACGAAAAAAAAGTTTTGTTTTTTAACAAAAATTAACCCCGGTTTTTAAAATAAACCGGGGTTCTGCTTAACCCTACATAAACCTATTCGAGTAAAATGCAGTAAATTAATGAATTAATTACGCCTAACCGGAGTATATCATCAGGTGGTTTCTTGTGTCTCCTTCTTTTTCTTTTCGGTTTCTTTTAATGCTCCTTTGACTTTATCGTCTTTGGTCAGGCCTGATTTGATCTCCATATTGACACCGTCGGAGAGGCCCAGTTCGATATATCGTTTTTCAAATTGCTGGGGCTGGGTTTCCACCTCAACGTAAGCTGAATCACCTTCCTTTTCAAATTTGATCAGGCTTTCCGGTATTACCAGTATACTGTCTTTCCGGTCCAGTACAATATCGGCATTGGCGCTATAGCCTGCGCGGACAAATACATCTTTCTTCAGTTCCAGGGCAGCCTTGATTTCAAACTGGATAGCGCCGTTTTCTTCTTTCCCCTTCGGGGCAATATATTCCAGCGTCGCGTCAAATTTCTGGTCCTCTATGGCTCCGATCGATAAAAGCAAAGGCATCCCGACCCTGATCTTTCCCACCTCGGTCTCATCCACTTTGCCTTCAAAGATCATTTCGCCCATGTCGGCAACACTGGCTATGGTGGTTCCTTCATTGAAATTGTTGGATTCAATCACTGAATTTCCCACTTCTACCGGAACATCGAGCACCATTCCGTTAATGGTCGAGCGGATAAGGGTATTGGTGGTCGCACCGGATTTTTTGGAGACCCCTTCTTTGATGAGTTGAAGGTGTGCATCCGCAGCATCCATTTCTTCCACGGAATTCATATAGTCAAGCCGGTATTGCTGAAACTCGGCTTCGGGGATCACTCCCTGCTCATAGACCTTTTTTTGCCGTTCGTACACTGTTTTGGCATCGTCATGTTTTATTTTGGCTTTGTTGAGCCTTGATTCTGCATTGTTGAGCTCAACCATGTTCGGAATGATCCTCACCCGGGCAATCAGGTCTCCCTTTTTTACAGGATCACCGGCTTCGATGAATATTTCATCAACGATACCGGAAACCTGTGGTTTGATAAGGATCTCATTGCGGGGGACAACCGATCCGGTAGCCACGGTTTTCTTTATCACGTCAGAAATGAAAGGAGATTTGGTTTCAAAGACCTCGGGTTTCTTTCTGGATTTCTGATATAAGAAAAACAGGGTCCCCAGGACCAATCCGATGAAAACAACCAGTAAAAATATTTTGAAAAACTTCTTCATAGCGTATGGATATTTGTTTGTTAATGCTTTGTTTTTTTCATGGACTTCGGTTACTCGGCACGCAGCGCTTCCACGGGTTTAATGCTTACCGCCTTCCGGGCCGGAATAAATCCGGCAAAAATACCGGAAGCAATCAATACAATCAGTGCGGTGATGGCGATGTTAAAATCCACTCCGGGATTTTTAAACATTTCCGAATTACCGCCGGAATTGATCAGCTGGTAGTTCAGCAGTTCAAGGAGGACCGCCCCGACCGACAGCCCCAACATGCCGGCTGATGCAGTAAGCACAACCGATTCCATGATGATCTGGCTGATGATCCTCCAGGGTGATGCCCCGATGGACCGCTGAATGCCTATTTCCTTGGTTCTCTCTTTTACCACGATGAGCATGATGTTGCTCACGCCAATCACACCTGCCAGCAGGGTTCCTGTTCCGACGATCCAGATCAGGATGCGGATGCCTAAAAATAGGCCGCTCATCTGCTTAAATTCCTTGTCGAGGTTAAAATGGCCGAAGGCCTGTTCATCCTCGGGATGAATCTTGTTGCGCTCGGCCAGCACCTGCATGCATCGTTTTTCAAGCTGGGCTACCGATTTATTCTTTTTGGCGGTTACCATAAAATAATGCACTTCATCGCCCAGGTTATAGGCAACCTGTAATGAGCTAAAGGGCAAAATAATGGTAGCTTCCTTGTCGCCTCCGAAGCTTATATTTTTATTTTCCGGTTCAAATACTCCCACCACCTGGAAATAGACACCCCGGATACGGACATACTGGCCGATAGGATTTTCGTCTTTCTCAAACATTTCATTTCTTACCCGGATCCCGATCAAAGCCACTTTCCGTTTTTCAGCGATGTCAATATCGTTTATTTCACGTCCCTGTAAGATTTTGGTCGGTTCTATCCTGAAATAGGCAGGGTAATCGCCGGTGATGGTATAGGAAGCTGTTTTTGTGCCCCTGACGACATTGTTGCCTCCTTCTGTTTCACCTGCCCATGGCTGAACCCGTGGAGCAAGCAGGTCAATTTCCGGAATATTATCCTTAAGCGCCACCATGTCATCATTGTCAAAGAGCCAATACCTTCCCCTGGGCAATCCTTTGTATGGCATCGTTGTCTGCCGCGTCCAAATAAAAGCACTGTTGGTGGCATAGTTCTGGAATCCGTCGAAAATGGCATTTTCCAGTCCGTTTCCCGCGCCCATCATAATGATAAGCATAAAAATGCCCCAGAATACGCCAAAGGCGGTCATGAACGTTCTGAGCTTATTGCTTCTGAGCGTGCTGTATATTTCCTGCCAACGGTCCCTGTCAAACATAGCTTTTATGCATTATTCGTCACGTAAGGCCAAAACGGGCCTGATCTTTGCAGCCCTGAGCGCCGGAACAAGTCCCGCCAGCGTGCCGGCCAATATCAGCACTCCTGTTGCGATCAGCGCAACATTAAAATTGACTTCCGGATTGGAAAAGACCTCATTCGGAGGGATAAGGCTGCCGGCCAGCTCAATCAGCCCGATCCCGGCCAGCAGTCCTATATAACCTGCAGTGCCGGTGATAATAACGGCTTCAAAAATGATCATGCCGATAACCGAAGCCGGCGAAGCCCCAATGGCTTTCCGGATGCCAATTTCCTTGGTCCTTTCATTCACCACGATGATCATGATATTACTGACGCCTACAATGCCGGCGATAATGGTAAAGGCTCCGATCATGGTCACGAAGATCTGGATGCCCATAAAAAGGTTGGAGAATTTCTTGTACTCCTTAATCGTATTCCACATCCATATGGCCTGTTCATCATCTTTATCAAACCTGTGCCTTTCCGCCATTTCAGCTTTGATGTTTTTTTCCAGCTGTTCGCTTTCTTTGGCGGAAAGATTGCTGGTGATCGTTAAATTGTGGATGGTATTTCCCCCTCCGGAAATCATCTGTGCCGTGGAGATAGGCAAATAGATACGCCTTTCATCATTTTCATTCTTATCTTTAAATACACCCACAACCTGAAAAAGAACATTGTTCACCTTGATGAATTCCCCGATGGGATTTTCTCCCTTCTTAAACAGGGCTTCCTTTACCGGTTTTCCAATGGTCACTACCTTGCGGCGTTTTTTAATGTCAATCTGGTTAATAAACCTTCCCTCGATCAGGGTTGCAGTTTCAATATCCTGGTAATCGGGATGCACGGAAATAATGTTGAACACACCGTATTCTTTTTTATAGGATATCACCCGGTTGCCCCACATATAATAACGGGCAGATATTTTGTCAACGCCTTTGATCTGGTCCTTTACGAATTCATAATCCTCATCGGTAAACCTGACCTGACGGCCCGGTTGCATGCCTTTGTATGCCTTGCTTGTGGTACCGGCGCCGAACCAGATGGTATTTACGGCATCCTCGCGGAACTGACCGTCAATTGCGTTTTGAAGTCCTTTTCCCGATCCCAGCAAAATGATCAGCATAAAAATCCCCCAGGCCACGCTGAACCCGGTAAGAAAGGTACGCATCTTGTTTTTGCTGATGGTGGAGAAGATCTCCTGCCATTTGTCCAGATCAAACATGGTTTTTCAGGAATTAGATTAAACGGCGGTTTTGTAATTCAGGGAATGATGGATCACATTTTCGATGACCCCGTCCCTTAATTTGATGGAACGCTGTGTGCGCTCTGCAATATCCCGCTCATGGGTCACGATAACGATGGTGATGCCGGTATTGTTGATCTCCTGCAGGATGTCCATCACTTCCATGGAGGTCACCGTATCGAGTGCCCCGGTAGGTTCATCGGCAAGGATTATTTTGGGCTTGCTGATCAATGCACGGGCTATGGCAATACGCTGCTTCTGGCCTCCTGAAAGCTCACTGGGCAGATGGGTCCACCAATCCTTTAGCCCCATCCTGTCGAGATATTCCATGGCGATCAGATTTCTTTTCTTCCGGTTGACCCCCTGATAATACAGCGGCAGGGCAACGTTTTCCATGGCATTTTTGAAAGAGATCAGGTTAAAGCTCTGGAATACAAAACCGATCTTGTGGTTTCGCAGATAGGCAGCCCGGGTCTCATTCAGGCCTCTGATCAGCATGCCGTCAAGATAATACTCACCTTCATCATAGTTATCCAGGATGCCGATGACGTTCAACAGGGTTGATTTACCGGAGCCCGAAGGTCCCATTACGGAAACCATCTCGCCTTTTTCGATCTGAAGGCTGATGCCTTTTAGTACATGAAGGGAATTCTCTCCGGTAACATAAGATTTGTGCAAATTAGTTAACGTGATCATGGGTATTACAAGAATAGGTTCAATGGAAGAAATTTTACAATAATTATGCCATTGAAAATTATTAATTGATTTTCAGTTTATTAGTCGTTAAATTGTGCAACCCGGAAAGATCCAATTGGGTCCGTATTTGTAACGAATTGGTACATAGAATGTACGATTCTGTACAGTGAACAGTGAACAGTGAACAGTGAAAAGTGAAACCTGCCTGGTAGGAGCCATGTCTTTGGCAGGCATGTCGTGCAACCTGGAAGATAGGTATTAAGGGGTTTAGGTGTTTAGCTTTTTAGGTGTTTAGGGGATTAGCAATTTAGGATGAAGCCTTATTGGCTCTTGCCTAAACCGCTAAAAGGCTAAATTGCTAAACTGCTAAACCGCTAAACCGCTAAACCGCGATAAACCTGTAAATCTAATTCTTCAATGGATTATTCACCCTTCCCACGAACAGCATGGCACCGGTGTCTCTCTCCTTAATGATAAAAACAAACGGACGGTCGACATAGAAATAGACAGGCTGTTCCTGCGGGCCGGGGTATGAGGTTTCTCTGATTTCAACAACGGTAACGGCAGCGGCTTCCGTTCCTTCCTCGTTCACCTCAACGAAGGTTTTGTGGATCACCCTTGAGATACACAGGTCACGGGTTGAGTCAATTTTTGAAAAATCAGCAGCGCCCGAAAATGCTATACCCATGCCCATGTCGGCAAGGTCCTGATTGAGCAGTTTTTCATATTCAAACTTCAGCCGGGGCAGATGAATCACAACATCTTTTTCAGACAGCCCCTGCATCCAGGCATTCCAGTTGTCAATGGTCAGCGATGATACAATATCGCCGGCCGTCTTGCCTTCATTGGGCAGCAGGATTACCATACTGAAGTTCCCATGGCCATAAGGCAACTCAACCGCCGAGAGCAGGTCATTTTTTACATACCGGAATGTGTCCTGCTGCTGCATGGTGGGAACCTGAACAGGAGTACCCTCCGGCAGATAGAATGGGAGTTCACTTGTTTTTTCCTTGTCAAACTCCGATCTCCATATACCTTTGAAGTAAATGGCGTTGATCAGGTACATGATCGCATCAGGGGGTATAAAATCAAGCACTTCTTTGATCTTATCATGGGTTTTATCAGCCACCCAACCATTGATAATGTCCTTTGCCTGATCATTAAAAACAAGTGAATTCACTTCGGCATCGTAATAAGTTTGGTTGACACCGATAAATTCGGATAACACCTCAATGTCATTGCGGTACCAGATTGAGTTGGCTATTTCAAGCAATACCTTCGGGTCAACGGAAACCAGCGCATCGATTAAAGCGTTGTAGGATTGATTCAATTCCTCCGGTGTCAGTCCCTGCTTTCTCAGCGTCTCCTGCATGGCTGATTTCGTGTCACCGTCGGCTCCGTTATAGGTCATGGCCAATGCCAGGGCAACACTGGTGGGAGAAATAAAAATATTATCGGCAGTATCATTGGTTAGCACCCGCTGAAACAACTCAATGCCAAAGAGGTTGTCGGCCGCGATCACCTGTTCCGTTGTTTTGGATACCGTTATTTTTTTTGGTTCATCTTTTATGTTTTCCTGTTTCTCACAGCTTACCATGAACAAACCAAAAAGGAGCAGCAATATAAGATTGGATTTCATATATATTTAATATTGGTTTAAAGGTAAGATGATTTTAGGGATTAATGGGTTGCGTCAAAAAAAATATCTTCTTACGCAACCATCAGCGAAGTCCCTGCATCCTAATGCTGTATTTTAATGCAAAGGGATCCGGAAGGATCGAAAAAACATGTATTTTTGATCATTCATTTCATGCATATTGACTGATATCCTGCAACATATCATTAATGGCTGCCGTGAGAGGAACCCTGTGGCGCAGAAGGAATTGTACGAAACATTCAGATCAAAGATGTTTGGTATTTGTTTGCGGTATGCCGGAAATTATGATGATGCACAGGATATTTTGCAGGACGGGTTCCTGAAGGTGTTTGAAAAGATTGATCAGTTCGGGTTCAAAGGTGCCTTTGAAGGCTGGATCAGAAAAATAATGGTGAACACGGCCCTTGAGCGGTTCCGGACGAATTACCAGGTCATCAATATTAATGATAACCTGAAAGAGGTCGACCGTGAAATAAGCGGAGATTTTACGTCGGATATCGACGCCCGCGAACTGATCAGGTTTGTTCAGGAATTGTCACCCAGGTACAGGATTGTTTTCAACCTGTATGCCATTGAAGGGTATTCGCATAAAGAAATTGCCGAAATGCTTGGCATCACGGAAGGTACATCAAAATCAAACCTTTCCAGGGCCAGGGATATTTTGCAGGAAAGAGTGAACAGGTTTTATTTAAAATCGGTTAAATCAATATAACCATGGGAAGTGCAGCAGAGAATTTTGATGCCTGGTTCAAAGAGCGGCTGGAGACCTATGAGGAGACTCCAAGGGCAGCGGCATGGGATAATATTGCGGAGAAGCTTGGCCATAAGCAGAAAAAGCGGATCCTTATTTTTATTATGCGCATTGCGGCCGGCATGCTCCTGATGCTTTCACTCGGATTGGGCTATTATTATTTTACACGGCAGGACAGGACCGTTCAGCCAACCATTACTGAAAAACAACAACAGCAGGATCAGCCATCCGGCATTCAACCTGAAACACCGGCCGGCAAGGAAAATGCCGTAACTCCCGGATCCCATACTCCGGCATCCCGCGTGGCAGATGAGCAGGGAGCTGTATCCGGAATGACAGCTGCCAATAGCCGTTTAACCACAGGCAGTGCAACTGCCGTGATGATCGCTGCTGAGGCTCAGGAACAGCATTCCCGATTACCGTCATTTGACAATGTGCCGCTCAGGATCCGCCCGGTCTCTGCCATCCTGCAGAGCGAAATAGCGATGTCGGATATGGTGGTTCATCTAAAAAACCGGACATCCGTTCCGGAATCGGAGACAAACCAGATCATACAGCAGAATCTGGCCATGATGGAAGACGAGGGAGAGGCGCAACAGGACTACAAAAACTGGATGGTAGGCGGACAGGTTGCCCCCTTGTATTCATACAGAAACCTGAACACGGTGAACGCTGACATCATAAGCAACGATGACATAAAAGCCCTGAACCATACTGAAAAAGGTATCATAGCCTACGCAGGAGGTATTGCCATGGCCTTTTCACCCTCCAGGCGGTTATCGGTGCAGTCCGGTATTTATTATTCAAAATATGGGCAGGAAAAAACCGATATTGAAAATGTTGCATACAACCGGAATGAAGATATTAATGAAGCCTACCAATCCCCAAGCAACGTCCAGGTAACCATTTCCAACTCAACCGGGGTTATTACCAACGAGGTTTACATGGATGAAAAAATGAACCAGCCCAATACAATGACGCAAAAGGGTTTGAAACAATGGGGAGTGGTATACTATGCGGATGTTACGCCGGGTATTGCCGATAATACTACATTGGAAGCAAAGGACCTGACTGCTTTTCAGTATTTTGAGTACCTTGAAGTTCCCCTCATGGTGCGCTACAAACTAATTGACAGGAAAATGGATTTCAGTCTGCTCGGGGGGATCAGTACCAATTTCCTGGCCGGGAACAGCGTGAAGATCAGCGATAATAACAACCTGTATGATTTCGGGGAAACAACGGATATTGCAAAAGTCAACTACTCAGGTTCAGTGGGCGTCGGCATTGAATATCCCATTTTGACCAATCTGCTGGTCAGCCTCGAGCCCAAATTCAGGTATTACCTCAATCCTATTTACACGAGCGGGGACCTGAATGTGTTTCCTTATTCCCTTGGCGTTTTTGCAGGGCTTAGCTACCTCTTTTAAGATCCGTAGAGATTAATCGACGGTTTAGCAATTTAGCGGTTTAGCAGTTTAGCGGTATAGGGAAAAGCCAATAAGGCTTCATCCTAAATTGTTAATCCCCTAAACACCTAAACA
>CAYWCR010000039.1:2477-6319 GCA_964456825.1 uncultured Bacteroidales bacterium | reverse complement strand
CTAAAAAGCTAAATCCCTTTCTTCCAGACCTGCCTGCCGGCAGGCAGGCCGCACGACTGCATGACTGCAAGACCGCATGACCAGATCGACAATTCTCCCTCCTAACTAGGAATTATGCCGTTTTTTCTTACTTTTGTCGGCTCTGTTTTCATGCATTACCCGTGAAGGCAGGTTGTCCTTCATGAAACAATACGATTTGATCTGTAATACCATCAGTCATGGCCATTAAAAAGAAAATTCAGGAGCTGAGGCGGAAACGTGAAGAAGTTCAGATGGGCGGCGGTGAAAAAGCCATTGAAAAGCAGGTGGCTATGGGCAAGATGACCGCCCGGAACCGAATCAGCACCTTGCTTGATGAAAACTCATTTCAGGAATATGACATGTTCGTGGAGCATGATGCCCGCGATTTTGATATGGGCAAAAAGGTGCTGGCCGGAGACGGGGTTGTCATCGGCACCGGAAACATTTTCGGACACCCTGTTTGTGTGTTCGCCCAGGATTTTACCGTAGCCGGAGGGTCGCTGGGAGCGATGCATTCCCGTAAAATAGTCAAGATCATGGAACATGCCCTGAAGATGAAGATGCCCCTGATCGGAATCAACGATTCGGGAGGGGCAAGGATACAGGAAGGTGTCAATTCCCTGGCAGGCTATGGTGAGATATTCTTTCGCAATACCATCTCATCCGGGGTGATCCCCCAGATATCAGTCATCCTTGGCCCTTGTGCAGGAGGGGCGGTATATTCACCGGCCCTTACCGATTTTGTTTTTGTGGTGGAGAACATCTCAAAGATGTTCATTACCGGACCGGAAGTCATCAAAACCGTACTGGGTGAGGAAATATCCATGGAAGACCTGGGGGGCGCCAGGGTGCACAGCGAGATCACGGGCAACGCCCATTTTTATGCCAAAACGGAGATAGAATGTTTTGAACAGATCAAAAAGCTCATGACATTTATTCCCCGGAGCAATGAGCACAAGGCCCGGGTAATGGAATCAAAACCGCCCCGGCCGGATTTTAAGCCTGACGAAATTGTCCCCGATGATCCAAAACAGCCTTATGATGTCAGGGATGTGATAAAATCCGTGGTTGACGATGCTGAATTCTTTGAGATCCAGGAACTGTGGGCAGCCAATATGGTAATTGGTTTCGGGCGTATGGAAGGGAAGACCTGTGGTTTCGTTTGCAATCAGCCCCTCGTCATGGCCGGTGTCCTCGATGTTGATTCTTCCGACAAGGCAGCGCGTTTCATCCGCTACTGCGATGCTTTTAATATTCCCATTATCACGCTGGTGGACCTGCCCGGTTATCTTCCCGGTGTTGACCAGGAGCACGCCGGTGTTATCCGTCACGGAGCCAAGGTACTGTATGCTTACAGCGAGGCAACCGTACCCAAGATTACGGTAATTCTGCGAAAGGCATATGGCGGTGGATACATAGCCATGGGATCAAGGCACCTGCGGGCAGATTTTGTCTTTGCATGGCCGACAGCGGAAATCGCGGTGATGGGACCGGAAGGTGCTGCCAACATAATATTCAGGAAAGAGATCATGGAATCAGAGAATCCTGAAGAGGTACGTCAGCAAAAGGTGAAAGAATACAAGGAAAAATTTGCCAATCCCTACGTTGCAGCTTCACGGGGATATATCGACGCCGTGATTGAACCGGAGGAAACCCGCAAAATATTACTGCATGCACTGGATGTGGCCAGCGAAAAATCTGTTGCCATGCCCAATAAAAAACACGGTATTCCTCCATTTTAATATGCAGTGGCCATGACAGCAAAAGATGAAATGAAAAATAAGTCCGGTTCAACGGAAAACAAGGTAAACGAACTTAAAATTCTGAATATCAGGGGAGAGTTATACCATACAAGGCTGACCCGGAAATTTGAGCAAAAGCCGAAATGGAAGAAGCCCGATGAAAAGAGCCTGTTAAGCAATATTCCCGGGACCATCTGCCAGATCCTTGTCAGTGTCGGAGACAGGGTTGACAAAACAAGCAGGCTGATGATCATCGACGCCATGAAGATGCAGAACATCATTTATTCCCCTGTGGCTGGCCGGATAAAATCAGTGCGGGTCAAAGAAGGTCAGAAAATAGGAAAGGGTGTCCTGATGATTGAATTTGAGTAGGACAAAGGTAATCGGTAAACGATGCGTCATTGCGAGCCATGCAACAATCATGACTGGCATCGAGAAACGATTACTATGCATGGCGTGGCAATCGCTTCGAACAGGCAATTGATCATAAGACGGGCTTACATAAGTCTAACCAGCAATCTGATATGTTTTGCTCCTCCGATTCGATTGCTTCGTCGCATATACTGGTCGTAATACTTACTTAATGATTTTGGTAACGCTCCTCGCAATGACGGCTCCGATTGCACGACTGCAAGTCCAATCCGATTATGGATTACCTTCCACCTCTGCCTTCAGCTTCCCCTTCCAGTGAAAATAACCGCCCAGGTCCTCCGGCACGGAAGGCATCTTGCTGAAAATGCCGAAAACCGATGATCCGCTTCCCGACATGCAGGCATATAAAGCCCCCGATGCATATAGCCTTTCTTTGATCCTGCTTATTTCAGGATGTTTCAGCAGTATGTTATTCTCAAAATCATTCTTCAGTTCCTCTCTCCACTCCTTAACCGGCAGTTGCACGATCAGGTCAGGTGATCTTTCAGGGATTGCAGGCGTTATCTGCGAATAGGCTTCGGATGTGCTGATATGGATCCCCGGATGGATCAGCATGATGAAATAGTCGTCAAGGGTCAGTTTAATATCCCTGAATACATTCCCTCTTTCCAGGGCAAATAAGGGTTGGTTGCGGATGAAAAAGGCACAGTCGCTGCCCAGCCGGGCCGCGTATTCTTCCAGTTTTTCCTGCGCTACAGACAGGTTGAAATGACTGTTTAATCCTTTGAGCATGAAGGCAGCATCAGAGGAACCACCTCCAAGTCCCGCCCCTATGGGGATTATCTTATGGAGATGCACGGAAATCCCGGGCAATCCGAAATCATCATTCAGCAGGCGATACGCCTTTACGCAAAGGTTATTCATCGGATCACCGTCAACGCTGATGCCCGTTAATGTTATGTTAATCTGTCCTTTTGGTACTTTCGGGTCTTCAACAAATTCAAGCATATCTGCCAGGCTGATGGGATAGAAAACCGTAAGCAGGTTATGGTATCCGTCCGGCCGTTTTCCGGTTATGGAAAGGCCGAGATTTATTTTTGCGTTGGGAAATAGCAGCATAATTGAAGAGATAATTTTGTATAAAGTTAGGAATTGGATCGGAAAAATAGAAAAGTGGAAAGGTGGAAAAGTGGAACGGTGAAACAATGGAACAGTGGAACGGTGGAAGAGTGAACCAAGGACGAGTCAGACTGCAAGACCGCAAGACTGAATGACCTGCCTGCTAAAGCAATGGCCCATGCCAGGCAGGCAGGCTGCAAGACTGCAGGACTGAACGACCGCACGACCTTCTTATTATTTTTCAACATTTGTGAATTGCGATGTTGAATAAACTGTTTATAAACAACACCGGCAAAAAGCAAATGACGATGGGGCAATTTCTAACTTTACTGACCAGATAAAACTATTTGATTAAACCAAGGCATCATGGCGCAGAAAGGCAATAATCAGAATCCTGCAAAGATCAGCACGATCAATCTCGAATTGGGAAAAATACCACCCCAGGCTATTGATCTGGAAGAGGCGGTTTTAGGTGCCGTAATGCTGGAAAAGGATGCCATCCTGGAGGTTATTGATATTCTTACTCCCGGGAGTTTTTATAAAGAGGAGCATCAGAAAATTTTCCAGGCTGTTGTCAATTTGTCCTCT
>CAYWCR010000039.1:0-2377 GCA_964456825.1 uncultured Bacteroidales bacterium | reverse complement strand
GAGATCTTCAACATTGGTCAGGGTAATATTAAAAAGGAATCGCAAAAGATTGACGTCCTTATCAAGGAAGCGATATTCCAGATTGAAGAAGCCAGCAAGCGGGCCGACAGTCTGATCGGCATCCCTTCGGGATATACCCGGCTTGACAGGCTGACCAATGGCTGGCAGAAATCCGATCTGGTGATCGTGGCAGCAAGGCCTTCGATGGGAAAGACTGCCTTTGTATTGTCCATGGCCAGGAACATGGCCATTGAGCACAACCGGTCGGTTGCCATATTCTCGCTTGAAATGGCTTCGCTGCAGCTGGTGAACCGTTTGATCGTAGCCGAAACGGAATTGCCGTCGCACAGGATCAGGAATGGTAAGCTGGCTGATTTTGAGTGGGAGCAGCTGGATTATAAAATAAAGAGGCTTGTAGAGGCCCCCATTTACATCGACGATACCCCTGCCATTTCCATTTTCGAGCTTCGGGCCAAGTGCAGGAGGATGAAACGCCAGTATAATGTGGAGATCATCATCATCGACTACCTGCAGCTGATGTCCGGTACTTCCGATAACAGGGGAAGCCGTGAACAGGAGGTAAGTACTATTTCAAGGGCCCTGAAGAGCATTGCCAAGGAGCTGGATATTCCCATCATTGCCCTCTCCCAGTTAAACCGTGCCGTTGAGATCCGTGCAGGGAACAAGCGTCCCCAGCTGTCGGACCTCAGGGAGTCGGGGGCTATCGAGCAGGATGCCGACATGGTGCTTTTCATTCACCGGCCTGAGATATATGGATTTACCGAAGATGAGAACGGGAATTCCCTGCGGGGGATTGCGGAGATCATACTGGCCAAGCACCGTAATGGCCCCATCGGTGATATTCAGCTGAAGTTCATCAAAGAGCTGGCCAAGTTCACCGATCTTGAAGAGGCATTGATCGAGCCACTGGTAGACGATCCGACCCAGTCGATGGCCGTTACCAAAGGATCGCGGATGAATGAGAACCTGGCCGGTTTTGGCTTCAATAAGGACGACCTCTCGAAGAATGCGGATTATGTGGATGACATTCCGTTTTAAGAAGGGACCAGGGACCAGGGACCAGGGACAAGTAGTGTGTGTATTGAGTATAGGGTTTGGGGATTTGAGAGTTTGATTGTTTGAAAATGTAAAATTCCCCTCCTTGGAGGGGTAGGGGTGGGTCTATTCCAGACGAGTCCAATGACATATACCTGGTTTTCCGTCTTCTAACTTCTAGCTTCCAGCTTCAAACTACTTGTATTATTAAATCACATTTTAAATCCCTAATTTTGTGATTGTGCTTTGATTTTATACTTTTGTCCGGTTTTTAACAGGGTTCTTTGTATATTTTCATACTCGATTCAGCATTTATCCGGAGAGGTGAGTGAGTGGCTGAAACTAACAGTTTGCTAAACTGTCGTACTGGGTAACTGGTACCGGGGGTTCGAATCCCCCCCTCTCCGCACCGGAAAATAAATCCCGCCCGATGAAATCGGGCCGGGATTTTGTTTTTTACAGGGACCCAAGCTCTGCTTGAGGCCCCTGTAAAAAACAAAAGACCGCTGCTCCCGAGCCATCGGGAGCAGAAGGGATTTAATTTCCGATGCAGGGACTCCCCCCCAGGGATCTCGCAGTCATCCCCCCATTCCTCTTTCCCCCTTCCAAAAAAGTACTTTTCATCAGGATAAATTACTATATTCGCAGCTGAAAAACCGAGACGATGTTTGATTTTGAAAAACTCGATCTATACCAGGTTATCAGGGATCAGAACACCAAGGTTTTGAAATTCATCCTGGAGCACGGTGAACTGGATCCGTTTATTCGGGACGAATGGAAGAAAGCCAGTCTGAGTATAGTCCTCAATCTGGCCGAAGGCACGGGCAGGATGGCCAGCGCGGAAAAGAGAAATTTCATCACCATCGCGCGTGGCAGTGTATTTGGGGCGGTTGCGATATTGGATATCGCTCATCAGCTGGGTTATGTTGATGACCTGACCTATCAGGACTTTTACGACGGGTATGAAAAGATATCAAAGATGATGCTGGGGATGATCCGCAGCTATTCGCAGGAGAAGTAGGGACAAGGGACAAGCCTGCCTGCCGGCAGGCAGGGGACAAGGGACAAGTAGTGTGTGTATTGAGTATAGGGTTTAGGGATTTGAAATTTGATTATTTGAAAATTTAAAATTCCCCTCCTGGGAGGGGTAGGGGTGGGTTTATAAGTTTACAGATTGACAGATTATTATTAAACCAGAGGCATTCAATCAACAAATCAATAAATCACCCAATCAACAAATATTCCGGGGTGTAGCGCAGTTGGCTAGCGTTCCTGGTTTGGGACCAGGCGGTCGCCGGTTCGAGTCCGGCCACCCCGACTT
>CAYWCR010000038.1:19186-38984 GCA_964456825.1 uncultured Bacteroidales bacterium | reverse complement strand
ATTACCGATTACCGATTACCGATTACCTTTCCCTGGTCACCAGCTTTCGTACTTATAGATCCTTTTCGATTTTAGCTTGTTCTTCGGATCATACACCAGCTTCTCAATCCTCTTGTTGGCACTGTCATATTTGTAGGTGGTTATTTTTACGATCCTGCCTGCCGCATCCAGTTCGGTTTCCTTGATTTTGTTGCTGGCCGCATCATACTCGTATTTGAAATGCATGATGAAGGTCCCTTCATCATATTCTTTCTCTTCCACCACATTCCCTCTTGCATCATACCAAACATCCAGTTCGGGAAATTTCTTTTCTTCTCCCTTGTCATATACATATTTGGTCACCGTCATCCTTTTCAGCTTGGTTTTGGATGATTTGTTATCCTGACCAAAAACCATTGCCGGAAGCAAAAAAATCCACAGAAACAATAAATACCTTCTCATAATTTTTATATCTTTTTTTATTGAATAGTATACTTATTATTTGGATTAAGGTTACCTGGTGTCTGAATTTGGATTTACGGGATTGATGGATTACCGGATTGAATGTATGATGAAGGTTTCTGTTTGTTTTTTGTAACGGGAATAATGTATTATCAGATTAAAAATAGTAAAATTCTTAAAATTCAATAATCCACTAATCCTGAAAATCCAAATTCAGACGAACATCCCTTCCTCTCTCCGCCGGCAAAACCTCCAGCATTTCCACCTTGCCCTGTTTGACAATGCATTCAACCGTTGTATTGTATGGGGCGTGCAGTTTGAAGTGCACATCCCAGTTTTTCGGCCAGGCCGGCAGCAGGTTTATCTTCTTTCCGTCAACCTGCATCAGCATCTCCTGCAGTCCGATCATGGCCGACCCGCCCCAGTTATGGTCAGGTGTCCAATCCATTCCCGGCCCCCAGAATGCCGGGAAGCGGCGCTCGCTATCCCTGAGTTTTCTGACGGTCAGGTCAGCGGCTTCTTCTGTCAGTCCCAGCCGCGCTGCAAAGATATTGTCCTGCTTCCAGCCGACATGGCTCCGGAACCGGATGGCATCGGGATCGTATCTCCAGGTATTGATGGCAGTATCCAGTCCTGGTTTCTCCACACCGTAAATCCCCCAGGGGTAAACCGGGTACAGCTGCATGGGCTCGGTATTGTTAACCCGTTCCCACAACCTGGCCGGGGCAATGGTGACGTGTCCTTCGCATTCGCGGAAACTGATGGGAGGTATGCGGTTGAGCATAGTCTTCCATGCCGTGCGCTGGTTTTCGGAAAGGTACTGATCAGGTAGTTCCAGCAAACGGGCCAGCACGGTCCGCAATGCGGCAATGGTGGAGCTGGCATTATAAGCCATCTTATATGTTTCTCCGGCTGACCCGGGGTAGAGGATCAGATGACCGTTTTCATCCAGGCTTTTGGCTCCCCGCCTTTCTGCTAGGTACAGATAGTGCTCGTCGAAGAAGGTCAGGCAGCTTTCGATCAGCGGGATATAACGTTCAATGTTATCACCGTTGTAACGTTGTGTCTCCAGGATCATGAAGCAGAATTCAAGGGCGGTATCCCATTCGTATTCGAGCCAGGGATTATATTCCATCCCCGGATCAGCATGTGCAGGCCGGTCATATCCGTATTCAGCCATGTTGGGAAACCCGAAATTTTCCATCTGCTCGGTGAAGCAAGCCCCTTTGTGCCCCCAGTATATCTCGCTGCGCAATTCGGCATTGTGTAAAATACGGTGGTAAAATTCAAATTGCGCTTTCATCATTTCAAAGTCACCGTTCTTCAGCATGGGGAAATAAACCAGACGCTGGTTCTGGGCCGTATGGATACCTCCGCCCCAGTTGCGGTAATCGGGTGTGAAGTGTTTCTGCGGATCCACAAAAACGGGATCGTAGGTGAACATACCCCCGTTGAATTTTGTGGGATAATCACCAAAGGTGTTACAGGCCAGCA
The DNA here is from genome assembly GCA_964456825.1 of uncultured Bacteroidales bacterium. Lineage (GTDB taxonomy): Bacteria > Bacteroidota > Bacteroidia > Bacteroidales > UBA10428 > UBA5072. Next base: position 37,049 of record CAYWCR010000038.1, on the reverse strand, counting down.
TGTAACGGAACAGCTGGTAGTTGCGTCCGGTCTGCCAGACCGGAGATACCGGATCAGCTGAATCGGGATTGATAAAAACATAACTCCGTTCCCAAAAATCATTCCACCAGGATTTCGTTTTTTCCTGCGCTTTCTTTTGACCGGCACGGGCTTCCCTTATAAGCTGGTTCAGCCCATTATTCCAGTCTGCCAGGGAATCTGCCTGGCCGGTATGCAGGTAAAGGTTTATTTTATGGCTTCTGGCCGCCCCTTTGCTTTGCAGTTTCCATCCTTCAAAATAGGTGTCAGTAAAAAGTCCGGATGTTTTACCGGCCGGTGACATACTGGGACCTTCCATGAATCCTCCAAAAGTAAGGCGGGCCAGCGGGTTAAAGATTCTGCTTTTGATCGTATCAAATCCCTGTTGTTTCAGGGTCGGATCAAATACCGTATAGTCATGGTTGTGGTGAAAGAAGAGCACACCGGACTGCTGAAAAGCGATGCTGTCATGGAATGTCACCGGATTTGACACCGGCCCCCATTTGTATGAATTCGCAAAATATTCACCGTCGCGCTGTACAAGATCTTTACAACGCCAGCTTTCAAAAATGGCTTCCGCTTTCAGTGGCTTATTGCCGCTGATATCGATATGCACGACGGGGCGGAAAACGTCAACCCATAAAACCACCTGGGCGGAATGACCGCCGTTCGCTCCTGAAATCCTGACGCATCCTTCCCTAAGCACCAGTTCCTGCCTGAACTCATTGCCTGCCAAAGGATTTGGATCAAGCTTAACACGCACCCGGCCCAGTTTCATGAAGCCGTTGTTCTCATCAAAAGAGCCACTGCGGGAGATGTAAAAAAGCAGTTCGCCGTTTTCGACCCAAACATTCAGACCGATATCATGACCGCCGCAGGGCATCGACTCAGCGGAATTCAGACTCTGGCTGGTCCATACAATGTTGCATTGGTCAAGTTCCGCAGGCTGGGAGGAGCCTATGTGACAACCTCCCAATAAAGCCAATATAATGAAAAACAGCGTCGGTCTCATCCGGGTAAATGTTTGCAGGTTTTGGATGATAAATGTAATGCAAAAATGAACAGGGTTATAAATAAATCTCACACAACCCTCACAACCTTCATGCAACCCTCTCAAAGAATATTTGTCATTATCTTTACATTAGCCCTGAAACATCATGATGAAGAAAATCCTGTACCTGATCCTTGGCATTGCAATTCAAATCGGGCTTTTTGCCCAGCCTTATTCCCAGACCATCAGGGGAAGGGTCATCGATAAAGCTACCCAGCAGCCCATGCCCGGCGCAAATGTCATTGTTCTTAATACCGATCCGGTCAGGGGAGCCGTGACCGATGCCGATGGCTGGTTTAAGCTTAACGACATCGCCCTTGGCCGTGTAAGTGTTGATATTAGTTTTGTGGGTTACCGGCATACAACCTATCACAACCTGTTCCTTATATCAGGGAAGGAAATGATCCTTACGGTTGAACTGCAAGAGGAAGTACAGCATATGGGCGAGGCGGTGGTGAGAGCTTCCCGTCAGAAGGACAAGCCCAGCAACGATATGGCACTGATCAGCGCCCGTTCCTTTACCGTTGAGGAAACGGAAAAGTACGCCGGAAGCCGTGGTGATGTTGCCCGTATGGCATCTTCTTATGCCGGCGTATCCTTTGCCAATGATTCGCGCAATGATATTGTGATCCGTGGCAATTCCCCCGCCGGACTGCTGTGGAGGCTTGAAGATACTGATTTGCCCAATCCTAACCATTTTGCCGAAAACGGGACCACCGGCGGTCCTGTAAGTATGCTTAACAACAATTTGTTGCGCAATTCAGATTTTTTAACAGGCGCTTTCCCGGCTGAATTTGGCAATGCCTTGTCGGGCGTGTTCGACCTGAAAATGAGAAATGGCAACAATGAACAATTCGAACATATGTTCCAGGTGGGCTTTAACGGATTGGAACTGGGCTCCGAAGGCCCCCTTTCAAAGAATCACAAGAGTTCATATCTGGCCAATTACCGATTCTCTGTCATGGATTTTGTCAGTTTGCTGGGGGTTAATTTTGGGACAACCGGGGTTCCACACTATCAGGATCTTTCCTTTAAATTTAACTGTCCCGTTAAAAAAGGGCTCGTCACAATCTTCGGCATTGGCGGTATTAGCAGTGTTGCCATGCTGGACAGCAAGGCGAAAGATGTAAGCCTTTATACCAACGAAGGCCAGGATCTGTACAACGGATCAAAAATGGGGGCTTCAGGAATATCCTGGCTGCGATACCTTTCATCCAACACCTATGCGAAATTCATCCTTTCGGGTTTTTATCAGAATGGCGGCACAGAAATTGACACCCTTGATGCGGATAAAAATAAAACCCGGTATTTTGATCACAATATTTCGGAATACAGGTTTACTTTTTCAGCCTTTACAGGTACGAAATTCAATGCTTCATTCTCCTCCAGGGCAGGGCTCATCATCGATCAAATGGGCTATGACATGAAAACACTTCAGTATGATTATGATTCCCTCAGGATGATAACCAGGATCCAGGAGAATAAAGGACTGGGAGAGGGGGGATACCTGGTAAGAAGCTTTTTCCAGCTTAACATGAAGATAACCGATCAATGGATATTTACACCCGGCATTCACCTGCTTTATTACACCCTGACAGGAAGGCCTTCTTTAGAGCCAAGGATGAGTATTTCGTGGAACTATGGCGAGAACCGCAGCATTAACCTGGGTTATGGCAATCATGCCAAAACACATACCCTGGGAACCTATTTCCTGGGTTCTTATCTGCCCGACGGGCAATATGTGGAAACCAATACCGATCTGGGATATACCAGATCTCAACAGGTTGTGCTGGGTCATGACTGGAATATCAGGGAAAACCTGAGATTGAAGACGGAACTCTATTATCAGTACCTCTATGATGTCCCGGTGGAACAGCAACCTTCTTATTTCAGCATCCTCAATACCGGTGCCGGCTGGGGAGTAGGGGCATCAGACAGCCTGGTGAATGAGGGTACCGGCAGGAATTTCGGCCTTGAGATAACCTTTGAGAAATTCCTGAGCAAGGGATATTATTATCTGATCACGGGGTCCCTGTTTGATTCAAAGTATAAGGGAAGCGACGGGATTGAAAGAAACACTGCCTTTAATGGTAACTATGTATTCAATGCCCTGGCGGGAAAGGAGATATCCATTAAAGAAAAGTCCATGCTTACGGTTGACCTGAAGGTAACCTGGGCCGGTGGCACGCGATATATACCCCTTGATATCGAAAAATCAATAGAGGAAAAGACATCGGTGTATGATCTGGATAATCCTTATGAAGACAGGTATACCGATTATTTTAAAGCAGATATAAAGTTCGGATACAAATTGAACGGCGCCCATATTACCCAGGAATACCTGTTTTTTATTGAAAACGTTACCAATCACAAGAACGTATTTTACCAGATGTACAAGAAGAGTACCGGGGAGATCATAACCATGAATCAGCTGGGCATTTATCCGATGATGCAGTATAGGATCACTTTTTAGGAGTGACAAGTGACGAGCCTGCCTGCCGGCAGGCAGGTGACGAGTGACACGTTGTTACTGTGTTTAAAATGAGGATTAATTGAAGCAAACCGGGATCAAATATAAATCAATAATTATTTGTTTTACAATGTTTTATTTTGTAAATTAGAACACTGTTTTAAATGGAAATATCCTGTATTGGCAGACTTTAATAATGCTATCAAAAAGGATATTACCGGATGAAGACGAACTTAAGGTATTAACGTTTGTTTTTATTGTTATGGCAATGATAAACACAGGTTTCAAAATATCATTCTTTGGCACCTATCTTCATGTGCAGCTTGACCCGGGATTTGTGATATGTCCCGATAGTATGAACAGGTTATGGTCAGAACTTGCGGAAGCCAGCAATGCTTACGACTGCCGCAATATTTTGGCCGAAGGCCTGATGCCCAGCCGCCACATGAACATGGCCGGTGCATTTGTCTCAGGCGACCAATTGTCAAAGTCAGTTGCGGGACTGGTACTGGCATGTTATTTCGAAGGTTATAAGGCCGATGAACTGACGGAGTTCTTTAAAACCGTTTCCCGTAACCGGGGGACCATGGTGGAGTTTTTCTCCGCCCGTGAGGAAGCATTCCGGTGGTTAGGCGTCCGTCCGTCCGATGGACAGTCTGTCGGAAAACCGAATAATGGAGGGATGTCGCAAAATCTGATGTAGGAATCAGAGACGCGATTGATCGCGTCTCTACGCATGCCTGTGCGACCCCTCCCACTTCCCACATCCCACACCCACTTGTCCCTTGTCCCCTGCCTTGCCGGCAGGCAGGCTTGTCCCTTCTTCCTTGTCCCTTCTTCATCCCTCCCGCTTACCATAATATTTTTTCCATTATCTTAGTATTCGAAACCCAACACCTTTTTCCCAGCCCATGAAGAATTCCATTCGCTGTTTCGTCATTGCTATTGGTCTCATATCAACAGGCTGCAAAAAAGAGATATCGGTTAGAGACAATAATTTACAGCCCGGTAATTTCACGTCAGACACCTCCTCCATCAACTCACTGAACCGATATGCCTTATCCCTTCGCCGAAAAAATCCTGACAGCACAATTTTTTATTTAAACAGGACATTGCAGCAATCCATGTCAATAAACTACATGGATGGAATCGGAGATGCATACACCTATCTCGGGGTTGCCTACTTTTACAAATATCAGTATGACACTGCCATTTACCTGCATAACAAAGCATATGCAATTTACGAAAAGACAAACAACATAAACGGGATGGCCCAGGTATTGTATGCCATGAGCTATGATTACAGCCTGAAACAAGACATGCACAAATCACTGGAGTGCGCCCGGAAAGCAAGATCTTTGTATGAAAAAGCCGGCAATTACCTGAAACTCTATGATGTAATCGAAGGACTGATTTATATTCACAAACAGCTGCATGAAGAGAAAGAAATTGATTCCCTGATGAATGAACTGATCATGACGGCTGAAAGAATAAAGGATAAGAAGAGGCTGGCTAACAGCTACTTTACCCTGGGTAATCGTTATCTCGAACAGGCTTACCTCAACCTGGCCATTGATGCCTACTTTAAATCCCTCAAAATTGCCGAAGAATCCGGGGATTCTATTGAAATAGCCAATGCTCAGGGAAGCGTGGGCCTGGCAAAACTTTATCTGCGGGAATACAACGATGCAATCGAATATTATCGCCGGCAGGAAGTGATCCTGAAAGACATGAACAACGAATTTGAATTATCAACTACCTATACGAACCTGGGTGAGGCATATAATGCATTAAAGGACTATACTGCCGGACTCGGATATCACATGAAAGCGCTGGAAATACGTAACAGGATGAACTTCAAACTGGCTATCAGCAATTCACTGTATAACATAGGATATACGTATTTTCTCATGAAAGACAGTGCTGACCTGGCGTTGACATACCTCAGCCAATCGCTGAAGATTGACAGGGAAATCAATAATTATGACGGACTGGCAAAGAACTATATGTTGTCAGGTAAAATCTTTGCCCTGAAAAATGACTATTCAACGGCTATCGGATATCTTGAACAAGGTCTCGCCATGGCGAAACTATACAACAATATGGATGTACAGATGGAAGCGTCGGGAGCCTTAAGTGAATTGTATGCCCTTACCGGCAACTTTAAAAAGGCATTTTCCAACATGCAGATAAACAATGAAATAAGCGACAGTATTATCAGCGGCGAGAATTTTAAAAAGATCACGCAGCTTGAAATGCAGTATGGCTTCGATAAAAAACAAAATGAAATTGAGGTCAGCCATTTACAGGAAACGCTGCAATATGAAACAGAACTTAAGAGGAATAAGCTGATCCGGAACTTCTCCATGCTATTTGGATTGCTGATCATTGCATTCGGTATCTTTTTATACCACAGTTTTCAGAAATCCCGGAAAGCCGATAAGGAAAAGGAGGCCCTGCTTAAAGAGATCCATCACAGGGTAAAGAATAATCTGATGGTGATCAGTAGTCTCCTTAACCTGCAATCAGGATCCATAACGGATGACAATACGCGATCGGCTGTGAAAGAAAGCCAGAGCCGGGTGAAATCGATGGCACTCATCCACCAGCTGCTATACCAGTCGGAGATGTTCACCAGCATCGATTTCCCGAAATACCTTGAACAGCTTATGGCTTCCCTGCAAAGTGCCTATGGCAAACCGGGAAAAAACATCCAATACATCATCAGGGCCGAGCATATCAAAATCGATATTGATACGGCCATCCCCCTGGGATTGATTACCAATGAACTGGCAACCAATGCTTACAAATACGCATTTGCGGATAGTGCCGACGGGAAAATAGCTATAGATTTCTGCAGAACGGCTGATCATAAGGTTCTGCTAAGGGTTTCCGATAACGGGAAAGGACTGCCGCAGGGATTCGACATCGGGAATTCCCCGACCCTGGGACTGAAGCTGGTGAAGATCCTCACAAAACAGATCAGGGCAAAACTGGATTACAGTACTAATAACGGAACAGCATTTAACGTTGTTTTCTCTGAAAATGCATAATATTCGATATAATCTTTTATATTTATGGACTGAATGTTAATTTGATGTGGCGTCATGAGTAACATTAAAACATTGATCGTTGAGGATGAGCTCATCATTGCGGAAGATATGAAGGGAATGCTGCAGGAAATGCAACATGAGGTCATCGGAATTGCCGGCGATTGCGAAGAAGCAATGGAGATCCTGGACCGGGATGTACCGGATATTGCACTGATAGACATCCACCTGCGTGGCGGAGATGACGGAATATCACTTGCCCTGTCCATACGCGGAAAATATGATATCCCCATCATTTTTATTACTTCCTATTCGGATAAGACAACGGTCGACAGGGCTAAGCAAGTCAGACCTGAAGGATACATTGTAAAGCCTTTTGAAAAAGCAGATCTTTATACGGCCATTGAAATTGCAATGAACAACTTCTCGATGCGTCAAAAGAAAGGAGTAAGGATAGAGAAAGAGGATTCAGAGGGTGTAGTAATCCGCGACAGCATTTTTATCCGTAAGGATTATATGCTGATAAAAGTAAAATTTGATGATCTGATCTGGATCAGGTCAGAATTGAATTATCTTGAATTATTCTGCCGGGAAAACAAACATCTTGTCCGATCCACGATGAAAGACTTTGTTGATAAATTACCTTCCGATACATTTCTTCAGGTGCATAAATCCTATTGCATCAATATTAAATTCGTCACTGCCATCGATCACAGCAACATCTGGCTGAAAAATGTACAGGTGCCTATCGGACGATCTTACCTGGAAATGGTTAAGAAAACACTGAATCTGGAGATTTAAATACCTAGAAAGCTGCCGCTACCTCCTGCCGCTGACTCCTGCTACTGCCTCCTGCCGCTGCCTCCTGCCATTGCCTCCTGCAACTTTCATCCCTTCTTTCCTGACACACATCCCAACCCTGTGCAGTTCAGCACATATATTTGCTTTACCGTGGCTGATCCATATAAATTTGGGTAGTCATTCATCAAAAAGTCCTCAAAATCATGAAGAAAGTATTATGGCTTATCCCGCTTTTCATGACCGGTTTGTCAGATTACGGCCATGGACAGACGCAACAGGAAAATGTTGTTGCAGATGGCCATAGAAAGGATACCGAAACCAGCATTGAAAGGACTTTGGGCAAACCGGTTATGGCTCCGGCAAAAAATGACGGCACTACCTTAACGCAGGATTTTCATCAGGCAAACCTTATGGTAACGGTCATAAAAACAATTGACAGCCTGTCTTATACTATTGAGGCCTATTCGAACCCTACCGGTGATTTGTTGCTGATCCAACTGAAAAATGTCAATTCACGGAATTTCTGGTATGTTTTGTATGACATGACCGGAAAAGTAATCGAACAGCAGGCATTTGAAAGCGATGTTACCGCCGTCAAAATGGTCAACTATCCGGCCGGAGTATACCTTTTAAAAGTTATGCGGCCGGAACAAGAAGTAAAAACATTCGAAGTTATCAAACAATAAAACTAATGATCATGAAAAAAAATCTCAAAACCAAATTATGGGTGAAAGTGTCAGCCTGTACGCTGCTGGCTTTGTTGTCCTTTTTTGGCTCAGCCTTCAGTCAGGCACCGGGTACCTTTAATTATCAGGCCGTGTTGCGTGATGCAGCCGGTGCAGTCAGGGCAAATACTGCTGTCAGCATCAAGCTTTCAATGCTGCAGGGTAGTGCTTCCGGAACCGTTACCTATACCGAAACACATAGTGTAACAACCAACGATCTGGGTTTGGTGACCCTCGAAGTAGGTTCAAAAAACACCGCTTCTTTTAATGCAATCGACTGGGCCGGCGGTCCTTACTTTCTGAATATTGAGGTCGATGGCTCCGATCTGGGAACCAGCCAGATACTGAGTGTTCCCTATGCACTTCATGCTGCGCACGTAAATTCGCCATACGATGACCTGGATATTGAAGGAAAGCTTGACAATGATAATGCAAATGATATCCTTACCCGGATCCAGTCCGACATAAGATATAATCTGGATGTGAATTTTCTGGCACGGAATACGATGACCGATTACTTTACCGAAGGTAATTTTCACAAGGTGGAATTCAATGCAACGGATTATAACTCTTTGCTCATGTTCAGTACCAGTCAGGATAAGTATACCGCCATTGCAGAAGGAGTTTATCATTTTTCCACTTCGGTGCATTTTGATGATCTTGCTGTCGATACGTATGTGGTATTGCACCTCTATGTCAACGGAGATCCATATGTGGCTCTTTCTTCCGGCTATTCGAGAGGGGATTATATAGCCCTTAACGGTTCCGTAACCCTGAAATTAAATGCTTCTGATTATGTTGAAGTTTATGTTTATTCAGGAGATGTTAACTTCAGAATAACCGGCAATGAAACCCATAACGAAACATGGTTCAGTGGTCATCTGGTCAACAAATCTTTTTAGCTCATCCCTGCTTCCCTGCTTTCATACCAAACCCGGCTCCTCAGCACCAATAATGAAATATCAGGTGCAGGAGCCCTGAAATTCAAAAATTGAAAAGAATAAAACAACAATCCCAAAATCTTTCTGCCATGAAAAAAATATTATTCTTATTTTCTTTCTTTCTGCCCTGCCTTATGGTGCAAGGCCAGTCACAACTGCAACAGGTTATCGCCACCTCAGGTGGCAGCGGTCAGAGCGGTGAACTTGCTGTCGAATGGACACTGGGTGAACCGGTGATTGCTACCTTATCCAATGAGACAACCATCCTATCTCAGGGTTTTCACCAACCGGGCCTGGTCATTACCGCCATCAAAATGCCGGTTGAAATTCCGTATACACTTGAAGCCTATCCGAATCCAGCCTGTGACAGATTGCTGATAAAACTTGAAAATGAAGAGACAGCGGATTATCAGTATGGGTTGTACGACATGAATGGAAGACTGCTGGAGGAAAAGGAGCTTCAGGGTGATGTTACGACGGTTGATATGAATCATTACCCTTTCGGCATATACCTGCTGAGGATATCACTTTCCGGCAAAGAAGTCAAGACCTTCGAGGTGATCAAACAATAAAGTCTTTAAGCCATGAAAAACAAAAGTCATCCTTTCATTGTCAGCCTGGCAGGTCTGATGGTTTGTATGGTACTAAACGAAATCTCCGGTTTCTGCCAGATTCCGAATGGTCTAAGCTACCAGACCATACTGTATAATGCATCGGGCAATGTCAGGGCCAATGCTGAAGTCAGCATTACCCTTTCAATCCTGCAAGGCAGTGCTACCGGCAGCAGCATATACAGCGAAGCCCACAACCTGACCACTTCCGGTAAGGGAAGCATAAACCTGCAGTTGGGTGCCGCAGAACCCGCGGATTTTGCTGACATAGACTGGGGCCAGGGACCCTACTTTCTGAAAACCGAAGTGGATGGTTCATGGGCCGGCACGGTGCAGTTGCTGAGCGTACCCTATGCCTTGTATGCTGAGTCCTCTGAAACGCTGGATTTGCTCGAAGAATTGGATGTCATTCCTGAGAACTTTGCAGGAACTGTAACGGATATCGAAGGGAATGTTTATAAAACCATTACCATTGGTACCCAGACCTGGATGGCGGAGAACTTAAGGACCGTTCATTTTAATGACAGTACCCCGATTCAATATCCTGACAGCGATATTGAATGGCAGAATGAAACCGGTAGCGCCGTTTGTTTTTACGGATACGGACTGCCCAATACATACACTTCAGTTACCTGCGGGGCATTGTATAATTATATAGCTGTCTATTCCGACAAGTTATGCCCTGCGGGCTGGCGCGTGCCTACCTACAACGAGTGGGGAGTCCTCGCTGATTATCTGGGAGGCGATGAAGTGGCCGGAGGAAAACTGAAGGAATCAGGCACAACACATTGGGAAAGTCCCAATGAAGAAGCCACCAATGAAATCAACTTTGCAGCGCTTCCGGGTGGCTACCGGAATATCAGCGGATCTTATGCAGCCATAGGAAACCTGGGATACTGGTGGACAGCCACAATCGACATTCCGCCAGAGGCCAGTTTTTTCGGCATGAGTCGCAATAACGGTGAGCTATACAGGGGAGCAATGGATGTGCGATCAGGTTTTTCAGTACGATGTATCAAAGAGTAATGAATTAAAAACAAATCCATAAAATCATGAAAAACAGGCTACAGCCCATATTAATATTCACAGCAGGCTTATTACTGGCACAATTTCTTTTCATTATCCCGGTGAAAGGGCAGGTCCCGCAAAGTTTCGCCTTTCAGGCCATACTTCGTGATACCCTGGGTTCCGTAAGGGTCAATGATGACGTTACTTTAACGCTGCTGATCGTGAAAGACAACGCCGATGGCAGTCTTGTTTACCAGGAGGACCATACGGTCACCACCAACAGCCTGGGCCTGGTCAGCCTCGAGGTGGGCAAGGAAAATACAGCGGCATTCAACGGTATTGACTGGTCCGGGGGACCCTACTTCCTGAAAATAGCGGCAGATGGAAGACTTATTGGCACCAGCCAGCTCATGAGCGTGCCCTATGCCTTATATGCCGATTCAACGAAAGAGGACAGCCTCATTCACACCCTGGGTATGTTCCCCAACAATTTTGCCGGAACGGTGACCGACATTGAAGGGAATATATATAAAACCATTACGATCGGCACCCAGACCTGGATGGCTGAAAACCTCAGAACCGTCACGTTGAATGACAATACACCCATAGCACTGGTTACCGATAATGCGATATGGGCGGCCACAACCGATCCTGCCTGTTGCTGGTACAACAATGAGGCGGGCAATTCCTTTTTATCGGTTAATTACGGAACCCTGTATAATTGGCATGCGGTCAATACCGGCAAGCTTTGCCCTGCCGGCTGGCATATACTCAATGCCGCAGAGGGGACGGCCCTGATTAACTTTTTAGGCGGAGCAGAAGCTGCCGCTGCAAAGCTGGCCGAGGCGGGTACAAAACATTGGTTATTTGAAGAACTCTCCTCGAACGAAACAGGCTTTGCAGCGCTTCCGGGAGGCATGCGTAATCCCGGCGGTGCATTTGCTGACCTTGGAATTGCTGGATTTTGGTGGTCTGTAGCTGAAGAATCACTTTCTACTGCTTATATGTGGACTATTATAATGATGCATCCACAAGTGGTTGCCCTCGCCTGGCCAAAAACCGGCGGATTATCCGTACGCTGTCTTAAGGATTAGATTCCTGTTCACAAACCGGTCCGATACGTGACCATCAATAAGAGTACCTGGAAAAAGAAAAATACAAACAATAATAAACAGCCATGAAAAATAATAACCCAATAACGCCCATGTGTCTGCAAATAGTAAATAATATCCTATGGTTACTCCTGGCACTGTTGCCCGGAGCCCGGATTTACGGTCAGGCTCCTGAAAGCATTGCCTATCAGGCTGTATTGCGTGACGCATCAGGCACAGCCAGGACTGATGCTGCTGTAAACCTTACCCTGTCAATTCATCAGGGCAGTGAAACAGGATCCGTAGTGTTCAGCGAGGTGCATCATGCAACCACCAATGGCATGGGACAGGTCTGGCTTGAAGTCGGTTCTGAAAATCCCCTTGATTTTGTAACTATTGACTGGGCTGACGGGCCTTATTATATTCAGATTGAAACAGAAGGGAACGACCTGGGCAGCAGCCAGCTTTTAAGCGTGCCCTATGCCCTCTATGCCAAAAGCTCAAAATCAAGGAATTTAATAGAGGCCATGGGTATGATCCACAAGAACACCTCGGGAACTATAAAAGACATCGAGGGCAATATTTATGAGACCGTGACCATTGGCACACAAACCTGGATGGATGAGAACCTGAGAACCGGCACGCTGAACGACGGAACGCCGATAAACCTGGTAACCGAATTTGTTACCTGGTCGGGTACTACAGACCCTGCTTATTGCTGGTATGGATATGCCACGGCCAATGCTTATTCATCGGTGGTTTTGGGTGCCCTTTACAACTGGTATACCGTCAATACGGGCCATTTATGCCCGGCTGAATGGCATGTGCCCAATGACGCCGAATGGACCATCCTCACCAATTACCTGGGAGGATTGGATGAGGCAGGCGGCAAACTGAAGGAAACCGGCACAAAACACTGGACCTCACCGAATACGGGAGCCACAAACGAATCCGGCTTTACGGCCCTGCCGGGAGGCATGGTCAGTTCCGACGGATTATTTTACCAGATTGGACTCGGAGGCATCTTTTGGTCCTCCGGAGAGAATTCAGCAACGGATGCCTGGATCAGAACCGTTGCCAATACGGTAAATACCGTGTCGCATAACCTCTATATCAAAAAAGGAGGTTGCTCTGTACGCTGTGTCAGGGATTGAAATATCCGCAATGACCATTATAGCTATAGGCTTTGCTTTGTTAAATATATTTCACCGGCAAATCAAATTAAAACCACTAAATCCATGAAAAAAATAATGTATACATCAGTCTTTACCCTGCTGGGCTTTGTACTCACGGCGCAGGAACCGGGTGACCTGAATACCGGTTTTGGCACATTGGGATTAAGTGCTGCGATATGGACAGATACCCTTACACGTGCTTATGATGTCGCCGTGCAACCCGACGGGGACCTTGTTGTATCAGGTTATCTTGGGAATACAGGCTCCGTCAAACAGGTCTTTGCTTTAGGTCTGAATGGCAGCGGTCAATTACAGGGATTTGGAAATTTCTCCCGCGGATATCTGCATGATTTTGATGAGGGGGGACGCGCTACCTGTGTGAAAACATTGCCGGATAACAAGATCATGATTGCCGGGTACTATTCGAGTCCTGCAGGAAATCACCCATTTGCCATCCGCTTGCTTCCCGATGGAGAGATTGATGAGGGCTATGCCGAAAACGGTGTTTATTATGATGATATGATCGGGATGAGAGTTAATGATATTGGCCTTTACGGAGATGAGGATTCATACGGTATTGTGCTTGCCGGTAGTGATGTTACCGGTTATCCGCAGATGATTATGGTGGATCCGCAAGGATACCTCGAAACCGATTTTAATGCTACAGGAATTTTAAAGTATGAAGCCCATGAGGGATATTTTTCTGATATTATCATTGACAATGAGAACAATAACCTGTATGCGTGCATTTTCCTTTCAGGGAATATGGCTGCCATTGTAAAGTATAATTTGCCCGGCGGAAGTCCGGATATCCTGTTTGGTGACGGGGGGATTGTCTCTTCCGAATCGCTTGCAGCTCTTGAATTAACTATCCATGGTATAGTGCTGGAAAAGGACAGTGGCGTACTTGCAGCATTTGGCGAATACAGGCATACAGCGGGCGATATGGATATGTGTGCGTTTCGGTTGAATGCTGCTGACGGTAGTTTCGACAATTCGTTTGGGGTGAATGGCTGGGCATGGTTGCGCAGTGCTGCATCGGAGGAAAACTTGCTGGCAGCAGTTCAACAATCTGACGGTAAATATTACATTGGCGGATACAGCAATATCAATGGAACAGAGGATTTTCTGCTGGGTCGCATCAATTTCAATGGTACACCTGACACTTCTTTTGGAACAGGAGGACTGGTGCTTCCCGCATTGGTTGCTGACCAGAGAATTGAGAGCCTTGCATTGAGCCCGACGGAAAACATGATCTATACTGCCGGCTATTCCTATAATACAGATTATGAAGCCATAACGGTTGCTGCATTCCATACCGGATATGTGCCTGAAGCTGAACCGGAACCTGAACCGGAACCGGTTGGATTCAATGAGGACAGGGAAGTTTCCATTAGCGTGTATCCCAATCCTGCTTCATCAACGGTTACGGTTGAAACAGACGTCCCCGGAGAAAAATGCCTGCAGGTATATGACCTGACAGGAAAGGAAATGCTGAATAAAAGCTTTACCCGTGAAAGGTGTGAACTTGACCTGACATTCCTGCAAAACTCGGTTTATTTCATCAAAGTCACCTCACCCGGCAAACATGTAACAGTATACAAATTAGTGAAGAGTGACAATTAATAAAAAAGGGACGAGATAGTGACAAGTGACGAGTGACAAGTGACAGGTAAGAATTGAAATCTATGGATTATCCCCGGACAAACAAAGCCCCGGCGGGGCGGCAAACAGGTAGTCCCGGGTGTCAGCCCGGGGTTGTAAAAGGAGTGCGTAAACCGTTGCATGTACAACCTTGATCGAAGAATTAACCATAAATGCAGCGGAAACAGATGAGGCTATTTACAATGGAACGGAGACCCTTATATGGGTAAATAAAAATGAAAAACAAATCAATTTCGAACTGGACAATTCTGCCTGTCAGGCAGTCAGGCATTCGCTTGTGCCTTTTATCGACCATTGCATGTTTTATACTATCAGCAGCGAATCCTGCTTTCGGTCAGTATTATCAAAATAATGATCATACACATAAAAGACTTAAATCAGGCCATGAACTTATTCAAATGTTAGACTCCACGGTGACGGAGAGATATAACGAATCAACGGGCCAATGGGCAATACGCTGGAAGGAAGAATTCACGTATTCATCCGACGGAAAGCTTTTACAAATGATTTACGGTTCCTGGATGAAAGCTGAAGAAGATAAGAATAAATTCAAGGAAGAATACACCTGTAACACGGACGGAAATGTAACCTTTGCCATTTGCCGGCTTTGGGATACTATAACGGGTGAATGGATGAATGATCATAAGCATGAAAATTCTTTTAATGAGAATGGCTACAGAATTAAGGAGACGAGCTATTTCTGGCACGGCGATGACAGCCTGTGGGCCAATGATTATATTTATGAATACGAATATGACGCCAATGGATACAAGATACGGGAAATTTATATGGTTTGGAATGATACCGGCAACCAATGGCTGAATAGCAGTAAATATGAATATATAAAAAATGAGGATGGAAAAAACACTCGATTTATTAGATATAAATGGGATAGCAACGTTAATCAGTGGATGGCATCCTACAATTATGAATACACCTTTGATGATAAGGGGAATGAAATCCAATCCTTAATTTACAACCGGGATACAACCCTCAGCCAGTGGTTAATAGCTGCAAAGCATGAATATAGCTGGGATGCCGATGGAAACAAAATACAGGATCTGAGTTTTGACTGGGATACGATAACCAGTCAATGGATTAACAGAGAAAAATACGATTACGCTTATGATATTTATGGCAATAGAATCCTGTACATTATGTATCGCTGGAACAAAGATGTCAGCGACTGGTCCTATTTTGACAGAGGATTTAATTATTATTCATCGCGGAATATTACCGAAATACAAGGTAAGGAATTGACATCAATACGTGTCTGGCCCAACCCCGCTGATGATTATATCAGAGTTGACCTGAACCCGATGTCCGGCAATGCCACTTTTGAATTATATGATATGCAGGGAAGGAAGCTTTTATCTCAGGGTGCAGATATAAACAACAGGATTTCCACAAGCCGGTTAACAAGCGGAATATACCTGTACAGGATTTCTATTAATACCCATATATTTGCCGGAAAAATATCGATCCGGAGGGGAGGTGAAAGGATGACACCATAATGGCTTTGATAGTTACACGCTTTTATTGCTGACAGATTCGGCATGGTAAAGAATGTACAACCATCAATGCCCTGTTACGGATAAACTTGCCTGCCATGTAAGCAGGCAACCAAAAAAGTCAATATATGACCAAAAGCCATGAAAAGCAAAAATGTTTCTAAGAATAAGAACCTGTCCGTAAAACCAGTTGTAGCATTGCTGTTTTTTGTACTGGTGGCTTCGGTTTCTGCCTTCGGCCAGGACCGGTCTTCTTCAGCCCCTGTGCCGGTAAGATATAAATCCGCACAAGAAATAAAATCTCTGCTTGACTCATTGGTGGAAGAAAACTATGATACGATAACAAAACAATGGATTTATTATAACCGGCAGGTATATGCTTATAATGCCAACGGACTTAATGAACAATATATAGATTACCACTGGGATACAATTTCAGATAAATGGATCTGTACTATCATGGACCGGCACAGCTATAATGCTGACGATAACAAATATCAGTCTGAACATTATTCCTGGAATAGCTCACATAATCAATGGGATACTTTATCCAAAGATGAATATGCGTATGATACCCATGCAAACCTTCAGCAGAACCTGTACTACACATGGGACTCAATTGCCAGTCAATGGTCTTTGGCGACGAAATGTGAATATCTCTGCGAAATAGACGGAAAATGTTTGCAGAGGATATGGTATTATTATGAAAAAACAGAGATGCAATGGATTCCTTCAGGTAAGAACGAATATGGTTATAATGCTGACGGATTCGCAACGCAGAACATATTATATCAATGGTTTAAAAGCTCCGGTATCTGGAGCCCTCAGCAAAAGGAAAGCTGGAATTATGATGAAAACAAAAATATGATTCAGGATGAATATTATTATTGGATAGATGATCAATGGTTTAAGAATAATGTGTCTGAGTATACATACGATACCGGCAGAAGGGATATACTATGCATTAACACAGTTTATGATCCTGTTGCTGATCAATGGACAAACGCTCAAAAATGGGAAAGAGGATACGATGCAGCAGGATACGAATCATGGGTCAATAACTTTCGTTGGGATACGCTTTCAGGTGATTGGATGCCCAGGGCCAGGTATGAATATACGCGTGATGGCCAAGGCAGTATTGTACTGGCAATACATTATTATTGGAATCAGACAGGCAGTCAATGGTTTCAACATAGAAGAAGTGCCTATTACTACACATATCAATCCACTCCGGTAGTCACAGGTGATAAAAAAGCGGAAATTAAAGTCTACCCCAATCCTGCAGCGGATCTGATTTTATTTGACGTAAGCCAGCCTGATATAGCTTTTATTGAGTTGTACGACATGCAGGGGAGGGTAGTGGCCTCTCAGCGGCTGAATGAGAGCAGACAAATGCAGGTCCGTCATCTGAAAGAAGGGGTATACCTGTATGTTATCTATGGAAGGGAAAGAATTTCGGGGAAGATAACGATCAGGAGGTAGGGACAAGAAAGACCTGCCAGGGTCTGGATTTGTATTAACAAATTCGTTTAATCGCCCGGCTTTGCTGAGTGATCAATATGTTTTTTATACTAAAAAAAATCAACTTATCTTGTATTTCGATTTAAACTATTCTTTATTTTAAAAAGTTCGATTATATTTGCCGCACTAAATATTGATCGATTTGATGACCTGCCTGCCGGCAGGCAGGTTTGTTGATTTGATGATTGAGTGTGGGTGTGTGATTCAGGGCAAGGGTTTTGAAGT
>CAYWCR010000038.1:13556-19086 GCA_964456825.1 uncultured Bacteroidales bacterium | reverse complement strand
GTTAGGTAGAAGGAACGCATTAAATATTCGGGGCGTGGCGCAGTTGGCTAGCGTACTTGCATGGGGTGCAAGGGGTCGTGTGTTCGAGTCACATCGCCCCGACTAATAAAGAAAGAGGCTGTCCCGACTTTCGGGACAGCCTCTTATGTTTTACAGGTATAAACTATTCAGTTTGTATGATCATCTTCCGGCTTGCTGAGAAATGGCCGGCTTTAAGCGTATAAAAGTAAATGCCGCTGGAAAGTTTACGGGCATCAAATTCTACAGTATGCCTGCCAGCTGTATATTCCTTCGCGGCAAGTTCTGCGATTTCTTCGCCAAGCATGGAATACACTTTCAGTGAAACGTAAGCTGAAATGGGAATTTCAAAAGCAATAGAGGTATTATTGTTTAGCGGATTTGGATAGTTTTGTCCAAGGGTGTATGCATCCCTTGCACTGAATTCAGATATTGCACTAAATTCAATATAGGGTTTTGTTGTAGTATCAGCTAAACAAATGGTCTCGGCTGCTTCACCCGATTCACCCGGCGGGTACCGAAATGCTGAAATGCATATTTTATCAAGCAGGGCCTCATTTTGACGAAAGGCAATCATATAGGTGTGTTCACCTGCGGTCAGAACATGTTTGCTAAACTCGACCCATTTCCAACCATTTGTGCGGGATCCGTAAATTCTCTCATACGATTTATTGTCTATTTTTCGCCAGAAAGAAAAGTTATCGTATGCTGAACAATTTACCCGCCCAAATACGTAAAAGGTTGTATCACTATCCACGGTAAAAGGAAAATAAATGAAGCTGGCACTATCGGTAGGCCAGTTCGTAATGTTTTTGGTTAAACCGGTTTTTGGCGTGGCATAGCTTTCATTGGAAGCCAGGGTATCCAGTCTGACATTCCAGGCCGCTCCCACGGTTGCACATTCTGCTTCATACCAGACCTCCTCGCTTTCTCCTCTATCCAGCACGGTGAAATAAGGGTCTCCTTTTCCCCACCAATCAGTCCAGTATGTAGGGTCAACGTTATTGTACGGGTGGGTCAGAATGTTGGTATTCACGGTCGTGTCCCCCAGCAGGAATTTATCCACAAAAGCCTCTATCTGCGGCTTCTGAAAATCCAGGATACCGCAGTGGGGATGTCCCCCGGCAATGGAAAAGCCAAACCTGTCGGATACACCAAAATTATCCCAAACCCGTTTTGCAGCCTCGCAAGAGACGTAGCCCGACTCATCTGCCAGCCATACATAATCAGGGTTCCCCATCACAAACAACGCACGGGGTGCCACCATTGCCATTAACTCATGATGATCGTGCGGCAGTTTCGAAACGTTCTTGCCGGTAAATTGCCACATGTCCTGAATAAACCAGGCCTGACTGGTATTGCCCAAATTCTCCACGCCTTCCAGCGTCTGTGATACACGCCAGGCAGCGGCGCCGCCGCCTCCAGACTCCTGGGCAATGGTAAGTGCAATACGCTCGTCAAACGCTCCGGCAAAGAGCGCCATTTTGCCGGCAAAAGAGCAACCGGTTATGGCCAGATGTTTCAGGTCTATAGGGAGATCTGCCGAAACCAGCTCCAAACCATCGATTAAGCGGCTGACTCCCCAGGACCATGCACTGTAAGCCCCCATATAGATAAGTTCAGGATATAGCCTGTTGATCGGTTCACTACCCCGTGATTGTGTATGGGCCATTACCTCCCAATAGCTGAATGAAACCTGTGCAACATTCCGGCTGGTAAAGATGTCAGCCGGGAGACTACCCGTACCAAAACCTATTCCGATCAATGCCGGGAAAGGTCCCGTACCCAAAGGCAGGGTAATCATCGAGGTCAGGGTGAGTGTCTTTCCCTTAACCGTTATGTTTACCGTGAGCGTGCCCTGAATGTTGGTGGCAGTAACGGTGTCCTCAACGTAGCTGGCAGTAATAGTGTCCGGCCGGTCCGGCTTAAGTCCGATTTCATAATGTTCGATCTCAGCCTTGATCTCAGCACGACGCCGGGTCCAACCTGCCAGGGTGGTGTCGCGGCCACTCCCGTCAGACCACTCAAACGGGTCGGTCAGCGGTTCTATGACCGGCAGGTCGATAAAGGCCGGTAAGGGCGGCTTCGTGCAATCCACGCCTGTGTTCTCAACTTCATACACGAGGGGAGGTAGATCCTGGCTTAACGAACTTAATACCACAACCGTGTTCAACAGAAGCAGTAATATGCCTGCTTTAATTCTCGTTTTCGTTCTCATGTTGATTATTTTAAAAATCGTTATTGATTATCCAGTGAAGATAAGCCACACAGGTTGGTTGTCAATCATTTTCGCACTTCATCCACACTGCTTCGTAATTTAAATATACAGAAAATTTTTGTTTCAGGTGCTAAGTCCCTACATAATCCTGCATTTAAAACGTTTGCCATAAAGCCGTTTTATATTATCATTTTTTTGCCTGTAAACTACTGACTGAGAATGCATTTTTCAGTAAATGACATTACCCTGCCGGACACGCTTAATCCATGACACAACGTACAGAAAAACCGTACCTCTTACTGCAGGTTACCCTGTATACATCAAAATAATGGCTATAAATGCACAGATAATAAGCATCGTCCAAACTGTATGGGGTAGTATTCCACCAGAAGCCGTAACCTTCAATGTATTGGAAAACACCTTCGGGGTCACGGCAGCCGCCCGGAAGTGCTGTAAAGCCACTGCTATTATTGGTCAGCTGTTCAAAGCCTGTGGCCCCTTCGGTTTTGCTGAGGGTCCATCCGGATTGGGATGCCATTGATTTGCAAATATCTCTGCCACTACCCTGGTATCCGAAGCCGTTATTGATCAAATAATCGATTAGTTTTGTCCATTCGGCATCCGTAGGCACATGCCAGCCTGCTGGTGCTATATTTCTGTCATCATACAAAGCATACCAGTTGTAAAGATTACCATATGTTTTATTATTGTTAAGTGAATTTTCATAATGACAATATGCGCCTATTTTTATAGTGCTCCATTCTGTATTTTCTGTCACATTTTCTATAAGGTCACCGTTTTGGTAATGAGTTACTTTCAGATTTTCGATCATCCAAGTTTGGGTTCCAATGGTTAATGTTTTGTAATCATTGCCATCGATGTCGGTTACTTTTCCATAATCCCCTGTTGTAAATGAAATCACATTTCCATATTCAGTATTACCGCTCTCGGTAGCATAAGCCCGAATATAGTATTTGGTATTGGGTGTTAAACCGGTTATTTTACTGGTAAAAATTCCGGTGCTGGTGGTATCGGTGGTAATATTGTCGTCAATGGTTGGTTTATCGTCTGTACCCCAGCAAACACCTACAGCAGAATAATCTGCGCTGTCATAGCCTCTTATGCGGCCTCCACTGGTAGCAGAAGTTTGTGTTATATTGCTCACGGTAGCTGTAATTAATGCAGGTATGTCATCATCAGCTTTATTACAACCAAGTGTAAGGAATATTATACTTCCTGTCACCATAAACGTGAAAAGCCGGATTCTGTTAATCTTTTCCATAGTACTTAACTGCTAAAATAAAGAACTGATTTAACGCTGAGTTGTCATGGATCATATCTTATTAACTTAATAACAAAGTTAGAAATTAATTTTTTCCGATTTTTTTTTAACATGAACAATTTTTAAAACTCCATGGGCAGTACCGGCTTTGATGCGTTGAAGTCCGGCAATAGAAGGAAACTGGACAATTCACTATTCTCCCTGCCCGAACTCAACCTTCCGCATTGTTTATAAGCATATGTGAAAAAGATAGTAATAACTTTAAGGAACAGGATTTTGGATGAAGTTGCAGATCATTTATTTTTAAGAAAAAAATGACCATGCAGAATATTCCGGTTATCACGGTTACGGGGAAGACACTGGCGATGGCTTTTGAGAATGCCCTTACTGAACTATACAAAAGGGGCGTCCGCTTTAAGACACAATATGACAAGCCGGGTGACCCGGAAAGCCTGGATTGCACGTTGAACCTTACCATTGAAGAGCCTGAATGTGAGCCTATGATCCATATGGCCTTTCCGGGAGGCATTGAAGACCTGAAGGAATATGTGCTTGAACTGAAGGGCTTCAAGGACCATTGGGTGAAAAGTATGAACATTCCCGGTGATACCCGCTGGGAATATACTTATCATGGCAGGCTGAAGAAATACGGAACCTGGAAGGAAACGGGAGAGAACGGGCCGGAAATAAAGGGCCACTTTAATATCGACCAGATTGAAAATGTTATCAGCAAACTCTGCAAACAGCCCTTTACCCGCCAGGCACAAATGATCACCTGGATGCCGAACCTTGACCTTGATTGCTTTGACCCCCCATGCCTGCAATCCCTCTGGTATCGCATACTTGAAGATGAGGACGGGATATACTGGCTCAACTGCAACATCCGTTTCCGCAGCAACGATGCCTGGGGTGCCAGCTTTATGAACATGTTCGGATTCATTCAATTCAATAAGGAGATCATTGCAGATGAGATTGCCCGCCGCTCGGGGAAAGAAGTCAGGCTGGGAAGACTGAACTGGCAAGCCGATTCATACCATATCTACGGTAAGGATATTGCGCAGGCCAAGGCTATGCTTTTTGACAGGACCGATACGATGCGGTTTGAAGAGCGTACTTTCAATTTTTCTGATGATTATATCCGGGAAATGTATAACGGGGCTGAAGCAGGAATACTTCAAAAAATCAGGGAATACGATGCATCGCATGATGTCGGTCAGAATGCTGTTTTGTAAGATTTTGATACCAAGGGAATTTTCAGCCGTATTATTCCTTGCTTTTTTTAAATTATCAGGATTAATGGATGGAGGGGACTTTGTCATCCGTCCAATAGTCTGATAATCCTTTACAATTGTAGCGGCGGCAAAACAACCACCAGTATATTCCTGAAGCGGAATAGCAACTTTTTATGTCGTGCATTCTGGTTTCAACTTTTCCGGCAACTAATCGCTCTGATAACTTCTTAATATTCCTCAGCTGCCTTGCTGTCATTATTTTATTAACCACAGAAAAAATAAAAAAGAATCCTTTTGAAGATAGTTCCTTATTGAAATAACCTTTGATCTTGCACCATAATATGGTTTTGGTACCCTTTTCTGCTATCCTGTATTCAATATACAGTCCTTTCATATATCGGTTAACGGGTGGATTAATGGGCTCGCAGAAACGGCACACGATAAAAGAGTTTTCTTCAAATCCGAATATATGAAACGCCAACAGGTAATGTGCATTAACTTTTAGGGGGGGCAGGTTTTCAATTATATATCCGGGTGATTTGCGTCCTCTGTTATCCATAAAATCAAAACTGTAAGGTGCAACGCGCAGCTGTTTCAACCATACGAATACAGCGGATGCATCAGCCCGTATTTCAATATGCCGAAGCAGCTCCCTGCAATCAGTGTTTGCCATGTCGGGCAGAGAATCCACAAAAAAGTCAGGAACAGTAAATGATTTTTGGGTCATTCAGGTTTCGATATTATTCCTGATTCATGGGGAAAATTATCTTCATAAAGATA
>CAYWCR010000038.1:0-13456 GCA_964456825.1 uncultured Bacteroidales bacterium | reverse complement strand
GAACACAAGTCAAGTTTTTAAATAGCCCTTCCCCCGCACTGAATGTGGTTTTTAAAACCAAACCCTCTTGACATTGGCCTTTGAAAGCGTTAATTTTGAAATACCAATACGGAACGTTGTTTTAAACTTTCCTGCCATCCGTTTTAAACACCCCGAAATTATCCTTATCTTGTCAGGGAGTTTTTCGTTGTCCCGGTCTTAT
The DNA here is from genome assembly GCA_964456825.1 of uncultured Bacteroidales bacterium. GTDB lineage: Bacteria > Bacteroidota > Bacteroidia > Bacteroidales > UBA10428 > UBA5072. The sequence goes on along the minus strand of CAYWCR010000038.1, from coordinate 13,254 downwards.
TAAAGAACAGGAAGATGTCACAGGGTGTTAAAATAAGCCATTGCAAGGGTAACGTTATGATCCATAAAAAGATATATACTGCCCGGCTTTCAGGTTCTGCCGGGAAGAAAATCAGGTTTTACCTCCTGCTTTGCCTTTTTTTTATATTTTACGGGTTGTCTGTTCAGGCCCAGATCTCCCATTGTTCAAACCTGGGTTTTGAACTGGGAGATTTTACAAACTGGGTAGGCCACACCTGGCTTTACAGTATAGAAGTACCCGATATCAACACGGATAAGGTTGAGGGATTTGTCAGCCGGAGGCATACCATCATTACGGACAACAACGCTTTCGATGCCAATACAGGCTATGCCCTTAAAAAAATACCTCCCGGATACAAATATTCCGCACGGCTGGGCGATGAGATCAACAGCCCTTATACGGGTCCCAGATGCTGGGAACAAAGCCTGCGGTATACGATGACGATCAATTCCAACAATGCGTTGCTGATTATCAAATTTGCGCCGGTGCTGGAATACGCAGATGATCACACCGAAGTGAATGAACCACGCTTTCGTTTTACGCTCTTTGACCAGAACGGCGATACCATACCCGATTGTTCCAATTACAACGTATATGCCTCGAATGAGATGGTGAAAGGTTGGCAAACATTCATCCGTGAAAATGATGACGACCCGGTCCGGTGGAGAGACTGGACGACCGTGGGGGCCAACCTGATGGGCTATATGGGGCAGACCATCACCCTTGAATTCATGGCAGCTGATTGCGCAGAGCAATATCATTTTGGCTATGCTTACTTTGTGGCTGAATGTCATCCTTTGTACATCACTGAGAATTATTGCCGTGATGATGTTGTCGCCAGCCTGACAGCCCCCGAGGGCTTTGAGAAATACAGCTGGACGGATGCCCAGGGTACTGTTGTTGACACCCTGCAAACACTGGGCATTGTGAGTCCTGCTGAGGGTGCCCCTTATTCCTGCCTGATGACTTCCGCCACCGGATGCGACGTTACGTTGCAGTCTACCATAAACAAATACATACCCATCGCTGATTTCAGTTCCACCATGATTGACTGTAATTCCAATACGGTCCGGCTTAACAATTTATCATCCACAAACCACGGTACCCTGTTATATAACTGGAATTTTGGGGAGGATAATGTAATATATGAAGAAAACCCGCTCTATACTTTCAAGACTTCCGGCATGCATCAGGTTAGCCTGACCCTGACCAATCCGCCTTCATCCTGTATCGATATCCTGACCAAAGATGTTGAATCCTTTTCACCCCCGCTGGTAGGCATTACCGGGGATTCTACTTATTGCCCCGGTTTGAGTGTCAACCTGACGGCATACGGCGCCTATGATTATACATGGAACACAGGCTCAAAAGCAGATTCCATTGAGATCAGCGCACCGGGTGGGAAATTCTGGCTGCTGGGCCGCTCGAGTACGGGATGTGTTTCCGATACCATTGTCAGGCTGGTGGGGGAGGAGCCCGACTGGCCTTTCCTCACCGAAGGCGATACGACATTCTGCACGGGAGACAGCACCATCCTTGTGGCCAGCGGCGCTGTCCGTTATCTTTGGAGTACCGGCGATACGGCAGATTCCATTTATGCAAAAGCGGCCGGAACCTATGACGTCACCGGCACCAACAAAAGAGGATGTGAAAAGTCAGCCACTTTGGCCCTGGCGGAAGTCCCTGTTCCGGGTGTCGGCTATACCCTGTCGCGCTATACACTGGACAGCAGGAATAATCAACTCATGGGAAACAGTGAGGGCCGGGACGGGGTCCGTTATAGTTGGGATATGGGCGATGGCCTGACTGAAACAGGTGCAACGATTCAGCATAATTACCAAATTGAGGGCAACGAGCTGGCATACACCATAACCCTTACGGCAACGAGCCTGTACGGCTGTACAGACACCATTTCGGTTATTGTTGATGTGATCCCCTTTGTCCCCAATGTCTTTACGCCTAACGGCGACGGGATCAATGATATTTTTATGGAAGACCTTGAATTGGAGGTATTCGACCGGAACGGATTGTCACTCTATAAAGGAACTGCAGGGTGGGATGGAACTTATAAAGGGAAGCCCGCTGACCCCGATACCTATTTTTATTCCCTCAGCTATCCCGACAGGCACCAGCAGAACCATACGCGGAAAGGATTCATAACCCTATTGCGATGACCGGCAACTGAGCTGCCTGTGGCAGACTTTGTAAAATAAAAACGGCTTGCCCGTTTTCAGGGTAAGCCGCTTTTATTCTAATAAATAATTCAGCAAACAGGATAAGGCTGCACTAAGGCCTAGCATTCCAGGCCTTTATTTCATCTGCCAACCATACTATTCTTCCAGTAGTCCCTTCTCCTTTTTCGCCCTGTTCTCGCAGCGGTCGCACAGATCCGTTATATTCTTCAGTTCCCTTGCCTGTGCAACGGTGCCTTCAAATATCTCATCGGTCCTGTCCGTATTGATATAAGAGCAATCCTGATACAGGTGATAACTGTGGCCAAATTGTGTCCAGTACACATAGTTCACTCCATCATTGAGTGCCTCGACTTCCTGCGTTTGCTCGAGATACTGCTCCACGGAAGGGGGATTGAAGTCAATGCCCAGCAAACCTGCAATCAGCAGCGCCACTACACCAATTGAGCCGACCAGGCCTTTTTGCTTACCGGTCAGATTCTTGTTCGTAAAGATAAGAATAATAAGGGGAAGGAAGGCAATGATACTGATGATCAGGCCCAGCTGGTTCTGGATGAAAAACCTGGTTTTTTCCTTTTCCGAGGCCGGATCAAGCCTGTTTGACTTTTTCCACAGCAGGGAACCTGTAACGGCAAATATTAAAGCCGCTATAATAAAAATGATGAGCCAAAGGGTGCTGACGGGTACTTCCCTGAGTTTGAGAATGGCCCATACCTCAGCGCCAATCGCAACGATCCAGGAAATAATTGCAAGAATACGCAAGGTTCTGGCTTTCCCCTTGCTTTCTTCCGTTACCACAAAGGGCTTTGTCTCCTTTGCTGCTGATGCAACGGTGGTTTCTCCGTCTTCTACCCTGGTAATTTTTTTTGCCATGTTTGTTCCTCCTTATTAGATTATTTAAAAAGAATTGATAATTCCATATGATTGTTTATCAAATATAAAGAAATATTTTGTTACCTGGAATTATTCCTTCAAGCATAAGATAGATTTCTGCCATGGTAAAATAAAAAAGCGGGATTGCTCCCGCTGCTGGTCCCGGCTGATGCCTGTTGAAAGTCTGGTAGCGCATAGCAGAATCGAACTGCTATTTTCTGATTGAGAATCAGACCTCCTAACCGTTAGAGGAATGCGCCATAGTTTACTGCTGCAAAAAAATGCCGGTACAAAATTAAAAGATTTTTTCCAAAAATTAGCGGGCTAATGCAAATTTTGATCAATCGCCCGGTTTATCCGTTCCACGGTCTCCTCTTTGCCCAGTATAGTGCAAATATCAGCAACGCCGGGTCCGTTGGATGAACCGGTGAGAACAAGCCTCAGGACATTCATGACCTTGCCTGCCGCGTACCCTTTCCCGCTGATAAAGGCCATGAGTTTTTCCTCTATTTCGGGGCTTTCGAATGGGTTTACCCTGTCAAGAACGGCAACGGTTTCTTTCATGACGGCAGGGCTATCCTCATGCCAGAACTTTTTAACAGATGCCGCATCATAAGTTGCAGGCTTAAGGAAAAAGAATGATGATTTTTCCCAGATCTCATGGATAAAGTCGACACGCTCCTTCATCAGCACTGTAATTTTCTCAACCATACCGGATGCTGCCGTTACGTTCTTTTCACTGAGGAATTGCCTATACAACCCTGCAAGTTCATCGTCACTTTTTTGCATAAGGTATTGATGATTGAACCATCTGGCTTTTGCAGGATCGAACCGGGCCCCTGCTTTATTTACCCGCTCAAGGGAAAATTGCCGGATCAGCTCGTCCATGCTGAAGATCTCCTGTTCGGTCCCCGGATTCCATCCCAGCAATGCGAGCAGGTTTACAAATGCCTCAGGGAAATACCCGTCCTCGCGATAGCCGCGGGAAGTTTCCCCTTCGGGGGATTTCCACAACAGCGGAAATACCGGAAAGCCCATCTTGTCACCATCGCGCTTACTCAACTTTCCGTCTCCGGTAGGCTTCAACAGCAGTGGAAGATGCGCAAACTGCGGCATACTTTCTTCCCAGCCCAATGCCTTATAAAGCAATACATGCAGGGGAAGCGAGGGCAGCCACTCCTCTCCGCGGATTACATGCGATATCTCCATCAGGTGGTCATCGGTAACGTTTGCCAGATGATAGGTCGGGAGCATATCGGTACTTTTAAAAAGAACTTTGTCATCCAGGGTTGAGGTTTTGACAACCAGTTCCCCGCGGATCAGGTCGCTCATCTTTACCTCCTCGTCCCCGGGCATCCTGAAGCGGATAACCCATTTCTCCCCTTGCGAAATAAGTGCCTGAACCTCGCTCTGCGACAAGGTCAATGCATTTTTCATCTGGCCGCGGACCTGATGGTTATAGGTAAAAGTCCGGCCTTTTGATGAGGCATCCTTTCGCAATGCTTCCAGTGATTCGGGTGTGTCAAAAGCATAGTAGGCATTCCCCGACGCCACAAGCTGATCGGCATATTGTCTGTATATGGCCCGTCGTTCACTTTGGCGGTATGGAGCATATTTTCCTCCTTCCGCAACACCTTCATCAATCTTTATTCCGCACCAGCGCAATGATTCGTTGATATACTCTTCGGCACCGGCGACAAAGCGCTGCATGTCGGTATCCTCAATCCGCAACAAAAAATCACCGCCATGCTTTCTGGCAAAAAAGTAGTTGAACAAGGCTGTGCGGACACCACCAATATGCAAGGGCCCGGTTGGACTGGGAGCAAAACGGACTCGTACGCGCCGGTTATTCATGGGATCAATCTTTAGTGCTGACAAAGATAGAAAAATCATATGGATACCGGAAACTCAAATGACGGTGATCTTTTTCAGCCATGCCTCATCATTCAGCATTTGAAATATGGACCATGGCGGTATAGGAGAAACAAAAATCCCGCATATTTTGCAACCTGCGGGATTCATCCGTTCAATGCTATATTCACCTTTTAATTTCGCTCACCAGCAACTTGTCCACGCGGTTGCCATCCATATCCACAATTTCAAAACGGTAATGGCCGATAATGAAGGTGTTGCCTACATTCGGTATTATGCCCAGCTTTTGCATCGCAAGGCCTCCTGCAGTATTGACATCCGCCGCATCTTCGTCGGGCCCGAAAAAGGAGTAAAGGCCCAGCAGGTCTTTCAGATCATCGAGCTTCATCAGACCGTCGATGATATAAGATCCGTCTTCCCTGCGGACTGCATCAGGCTCATCGGCATCAGTCATGGCCGGAAGATCCCCCAGGATGTTTTCAGCCAGGTCATGCAGGGTTATGATTCCTTCCATGCTTCCGCGTTCATCGACCACAACACCGAAGTGTTTTTTTGTTTTACGGAACAGTTCCAGGATTTTAACGGCAGAGACCTGTTCAGGAATATACAAAGGATCGGTTAAAAGTTTCTCAAGTGCAAGTGAATTGTTGGTGAGGTATTCCGCCAGTATATCCCTGACATTGACGATCCCTATGATCTCATCAATGGAATGACTGCAAACCGGCAACAGCATGTGCGCCGAATGAACCGCTGCATTGACTATTTCATGGGTTTCAGCATGAATGTCAAGCCAGTTCACATCCATGCGCTGTATCATGACCTGGGATGCTTTTTTATCGCCAAACCGCATGACCTCAATGATGATCTCTGATTCTTCTTTCTCAATAATGCCTGATTCAGACCCCTTTTTTAACAGGATCCTCAGTTCCTCTTCCGTCACGGGAACTTCAGCTTTCTTCTTAACGTTGAAAAGCTTCAGTATCAATTTCGTGGAGACGGCAAGAAACCAGATAACCGGATAAAAGACGGATCCCAGGATTTTCATGGCAGGTGAAAGAAAAGAGGATATGGTCTCGGGATTGTTAAGCGCCAATGTTTTTGGCACCAGTTCTCCGATAATGACCGACAGGTATGTGATAAAGCTTACCACCAGTATGATGGCGATTGTATCTGCATAAGGGGCAAGCCAGGGTATCCCGGCAAATAACGGGGCAATATCTTCGGCAAAGGCCAGGCCTCCGTATGCTCCCGTAACAATGCTGATCAAGGTTATGCCCACCTGTATGGCCGACAATATGCTCTCGGGTTTCTGGAGCAACAACAAGGCAGTCCTTGCCCCTTGGTTGCCGTATTTGGCCTTTTCTTCCAGCCGGGTTTTCCGGGAGGAAACCAGGGCAATCTCATACATGGCAAAGACGCCGTTGAACAACAGCAGGATTAAAATAATTAAAAGTTCCATCTTTTATAAATAAAAGGTTAAAGTTAGCAATATCAGTAATAATGCTTAAATTTTTTAAGCCGGGTTACCGCAGTTTTATCCCACCCCCAATCTTCCTTTCATTTATGATCATTTTATGACCTGAATTATAGGCGAAACCAGCCAGGTGCAGGCAATTTCGACTTTTAAGTTCATCGGAGAATTGCTGCTGACGGTATGGCTTTTATGGAAAGGAGCCAAAAGGCCGCAAATGAAATCCTGAGATTGAACCATTCTTTGCCTGCTTTACGTTTTGGCCTGGTTCACATTTTTTTGTGTTATCAACCTCATCTGCTCCGGACCTTAGCTTTTTACATATGGGATGACAGGCCGGGATTCATAGGGAGAACCAATAGGAGAATTTCAGGAGGAATATGTCATGCGGTGTGATACTAAACAGATCTTTCATATCGCTCCCGTATGAAAAAGATCCATTGGATGCACTGCTGGTCCTGCCTTGCGACCACACCAGAAAAAGCGTTGATCCGGGTTTGTATTCCCACCGTAAAACCAGGTTTGAACGAAACTGCCGGAAATTGAAATCCGGATTGGCAAAAGAATAATCAGCTGTTCCGTCGATATTCTCATCCACCCCATATTCACTATCCGCAACGTTGTAACTTATCTCAGTGTCCGGGAAAATATGGAACCTGTCGGTGAACTGATCCGCATCCGTATTCGTTATCTTCCTGAAAAGTTCATACTTGCCGGCAGAAATAAAGGGCTGACCATAGTATTCCAGTGAGAGTTCAGGGTTAAGTGCATAGTTCAGCCTGAAGGTAAAATAAAGTGTTTTTTGATCCAGATAGGCAAACAGGTACCTGGGATCATCATTCCTATCAGTCGTTTCGACATACTGCAAGGGATTATCCTTAATGCCGTATATGGTTTCAAAAGAAAGCGACATGGCATTCAGCGGGCGGAAATCACCACCTATCCAGTATTCCTGATATCGGTAACTTTCCAGATCTCCCCAATTTTGATAGTTCCCCGCATGAAATGAAATTTTCTTCGATCTGTCCGTGGATATACTCAGATTCATTTCTTCACCACCCGGCATTGTAATAGAAGGACCGCCCCGTAACAGCCTGGTTGAAATATTTTTGCCCCATAGTGAAAAGGATCCATTGATGCTCCAGCGGTTTTTAAACTCGGAATTGAAATTCATGTTGGTATAAGCCGAAAGAAGTTTGCCTGAGAAATCCCAATACATCCAGTAATTCGTATTCAGGAAAAAGTTCCTGAAAATGGAAAAAGGCTCACGCAGATAATAGGCTACCCATGTGCCATGGTGAATGACATCCGAATACCGCATATAACCGATGTCATTGAATTCCAATCCGGGAGAGCGTACCGTCAGGCTGGTCTCGAATTGTATTTTTTTACTGCTGTACTTTCCTAATTTAAAGGTTCCTCCTAAGCCTTCCAGGGAGGACCGGGTGGAGTCAACCGAAAGATGGCCTGCATCGGGCCGTTGAAAATACCGGGCCGAGGATTCCTGGGTCTGGATGATGGCTTCTTCCTTCCCCCTTACATTGCTGAATACCGTATTTCCTGCAAAGTACCATGTCCGCTCTTTCCAGTAGTGTTTAAAGTCGATCCCCCCAACGTAGGCCGCTGTATGCAGATATTCGAGGGCCGGATTATGGATGTCCCTGTTCACCGCTGTAATGATTCCCCCAAGCACGGTCTCTCCCTTGTTGAAATCCTTTTGCAGGCGTCCTGTAAAATAGTTTGTGAACGGTTCGACAGTCTCTTTTCTCCGGATTCCTTCATTGTCAATCAGGGCTTTTTCGCTGGATGTAACACTCTCGAGGATCCCCACCGATAGTCCTTTTTTTGTTTTGCCCGACAGTTTCGTTGCAGCCAGTATGGTTGACGATTCGGGCATATCCACATATTCTGAATCCGACACCTGGGGATAATGATGAGGATATCTTCCTATCCGGCGCGAATAGAACAGGTTATCAGAACCCATATTGCCTATCACAATGGTATTGGAAGGTTGGAACTGGTAAATATTTTTGCCCTCAACGAATAAAGGACGCCGTTCAGAGAAATAGGTTTCAAAGGCGGTGAGGTTAACTTCTGAAGGATCGGCTTCAACCTGACCGAAATCAGGATTGATTGAGAAGTCGAGCATAAAGTCATTGGTAATGGCTACTTTCCCGTCCAGTCCTCCGGAGACGGCGCCTGATCTGCCATCGAGGAAAGGATTGCCTTCTTCCTTTTCAAAGCGTTCGATACGTCCAACGGCATAGGGAAGCAATTCAACCTGACGTTTTGGTTTGATGTTGACAATGCCGTGAAGTTCACCAAACAGGTGAACTGTACCAGGAGAACCTTTTGGAATGAACTGCCAGGTGGAACGCTCCTCCATCCGGAAGATATGGCGCATGATCTGGATCCCCCATACATGCTCATCCTTTTTCCCAAACCGAAGCTGGCTGAATGGAATTTTCATCTCGGCACACCAACCGCTATCGTCGATGGAGGTTTTAAGGTACCATACCGGGTTCCAGCTGGCGTCCCAGTTGTTGCCATTCTGCGTGACTGCTTCATCACCTCTTGCACCGGAGGCCATGGCGGTGAAAGAAAATGCTGTTTGCTGATCATAGTAGCTGTCGATATTGATCTCTACCATATCGCCATCAAAGTTATCCCTGCGCGATATTCTCCGGCTTATCTTTTCCGGTATGCTATCATAAGCTCGAATGAATACATACAGGTTATTATCGTCATACACAATCTTGAAAGCTGTCAGCTGAGAGGGAGGTTTGTTTTCATAAGGCTGGGTCTGAACAAAATTGCCACCCCACGCAACCTGGTTCCAGCAGGTATCGTTCATCAGCCCGTCAATGGTTGGCGCTGCCTGAGTATATGTGGTCTGGTAGGTTTTCTTTTCAATGGTCTGTGAATAGCCGCCTGCAAAAGGGACAGCCAGGATTAAACTGATAACCGTTCTACTTAAAAAGAGCAGTTTCATTAACGGCGGATTGGAAGATTTGCTTGTGTAAATGTATATAAAAGACGCGAAATATTCAGGAATGATGTAGAAGAGGGATGCCCTTTTTTCCTTTGTAATTAAGAAGCCGATATGGTTAACATCCCTTATTAATACCCCGTTACCTGCAGCGGGGCAGTTCATTCTTTGCTATTCCCCTTTCAAACCGAAACGTTGTATTACAAACTGGTGGATAAGGCTTACTGTATTATCGATGCCCAGCACGGAGGAATTGACGCATAAATGGTATGACTCTGCTGCTCCCCACACTTTATTGCTGTAATAGTTGTAATATCCGGCACGCTTCTTGTCCGTTTTTTCAACGATATCCCTGGCCTTTTTCTCAGAGACCTGCTGAATTTCCGCAATGCGTTTTATCCTGTCCTCTATATCGGCGCTGATGAAAACGTTCATGCACCGCGGATAATCTTTGAGAATATAATCAGCACAGCGTCCGACGAATACAGCTGATTGCTTTGCAGCCAGTTCACGGACCACATCGCTTTGTATCTTAAACAAGGTCTCACCGCTTAGATAGTTGCTGGAATAGTTGCCATCTCCCAACGACCCGATGGTACCGAAAATCCCGCCTATCAGGCTGTAGCTTGTTTTCTCATCCACCTGTTCAAAAAACTCCTTTCCCAGGCCGCTTTCCTGCGAAGCGATCAGGATGAGCTCCTTATCATAAAAGGAGATGCCGAGACGGGTGGCCAGTTTTTCGCCGATCAGCCGGCCGCCGCTTCCAAGCTGACGCCCAATGGTAATAATAAATCGTTCGTCCATGACCAGAGTATTGAATAGCAAAGTTACTGCACAATGTTGAATTTTCTGTACTGATTAACCAGCAAAAAGGCTGCAATGACACATGCCACCAGGTCGGCGGCGGGCAGGCTGTACCAGACCCCTTTCAGACCAAAAAACCGGGGCAGGATAAGCAGGCAGGGCAGTAAAATAAGCACCTGACGCGACAACGACAATAAAATAGCCTTTCGCACCATCCCGATACTCTGGAAGAAATTGGAGGTGACCATTTGAAACCCAACCAGCGGGGCAAACATAAAAACAATCCGTAATCCTGGTTCCACCATGTCTATCAGATTCTTGTCCTGGGTGAACAACGAAGCCACGGCGCGCGGAAAAAGTTCGCTGACGATAAATCCAACCGACAAAACAACCACCGCAATAAAAATAGTGTATTTCAGCACCCTGTTCACCCGGTCAAACTGCCTGGCTCCGAAGTTGTATCCTGCAATCGGCTGCATCCCCATGTTCACTCCCATCACCATCATCCCGAAGAGAAAAGCCACCCGGTTGACGATCCCATAGGCTCCAACCTCTAAATCTCCGCCATATCTGATAAGGCTTTTGTTGAGGATGATGACCAGTATACAGCCGGCGGTATTCATCAGGAAAGGCGCCAGGCCGATGTACAGGGAATCTTTCACGATCCTGTGTTGCAGCCTGAAGATCCCCGGCTGAAGATGAATGAAATTTTCTTTGTCGCTGAAAAGACTGACCTGCCATACCAGCATGGAGGCCTGGGCTATAACAGTGCCCAGGGCAGCTCCGCGTATGCCCCAGTCGAAAATAAAAATTAAGAGCCAGGATATGACGGCATTGATGATTACAGAATAGATCGTCAGGTACATGGCTTTTTTCGGCCTGCCTGTGGCACGGAGCAAAGCGTTCAATCCGAAATACATATGTGTGATCACATTGCCCGCCGTGATGACCTGCATGTATTCACGGGCATAGGAGATGGTGACGGGACTGGCCCCGAAAAAATACAGGATGGGATCCAGGAATATCAGGACTATGATGGTGTATGCAATCCCGAAGATCAGGTTTAACGTGAATACGTTACCCAGGATGGCGTTGGCACCGGAATAATCTTTCTGTCCCAGCCTTAGCGACATCAACGTGGAAGCACCGACGCCGACCAGCGAACCGAATGCAGCGGCCAGGTTCATCAGCGGGAAGGTGATGGCCAGTCCCGATATGGCCAGTGCCCCCACGCCCTGGCCGATAAAAATGCTGTCGGTCATGTTGTAAAGCGATATAGCTGTCATGGCAATAACGGACGGGATGGCATATTGCAGGAGCAAACGCCACACATTATCAGTCCCTAATGCAACCAGTGATCCTTTTTCTTCCATCAGGACAGCAAAATTACCATTGTTTTGGATTAAGCAAAATTTAGCACGAGTCTTTGTTCTTAACAGCCACTTAGTGGCGCAATGTTTGTAGCAAAGAGAGCACCATAAAAAAAATTCACGCAACCTAAGAATCCAAATATTCATCATAATCTTAAATATAACAGACGCCTTATGTCAAGCCTTAAATATCTGTTCATACCTGTCATCACGATTCTTTCCTTCGCCTGCAGTGAATCCAAAACCGACGTCCCCATCGAGAAAAAAATCTACACCCTGATCGACAGAACCACTTATCTCCAAACCGATACCCTGATCTTCAGTTTACGGAACCTGACCGACACCAGTGCCTTCTTCCTGGTTTGCAGCGGATATCCCAAGCCCATCCCCAACATTGAAAAATACGGTGATGATCAGTGGTCAGTCATACTTTCACCGGTTTGTGACGGATTCATGACCTATTGCTGCAAGGAATTTGCCCAACTTGAATCAATTGCTGATACCATCAACTGGACAAACCTTGAAAAGGGCAAATACCGGCTGAAATTTTTATTTTCAGTTTTTAATTCAGCACATCAGTACACACATGCTGAATCGGTATCCAAAGAATTCACAGTCGATTGATAAACCCACCCTAAACGAAAAAGAGACCTATAGGCAGGTTTGCGGGAATATTTTATATTTGTCACCGAAACAATAAGCCACAACCTATGTCTCTTTTCATCGATGTCATTGAAGATTTGAGCGATAAGATAAAAGCTGCGTTGAATAAGGTCATTGAGCAGGAAAAGAAAGACCAGGACCGTTCCCTCCGGAAGATCTGTGATACATGCAGCAAATATCTCGATTATGGAGAGTTGCGCTACGATAAGATGGAGGATGGCATAAGCCGGTTAAAAGAGGCGGGTCTGTCAGTCAGCGCCTTTAGCGTAATGTTAATGGCTGTGATGAATGAATCCCTCGATGAAGACCTCGTTGCCCTGGAGCATTTTGCGGAATTTAAAGAGTCTTCTCTTGCGGCTCCTTTCTATGCGGAGCTTTGTGATTTTATTGCCATCGCCAGGTTTGCGACCCTGAAGGAGTATGATAAGCTGGAAGAAGCAGGATCCATCATGGTGGACCGGTATACCAATGAGGCTAACATTACCGATACCCTGTCCAATTTGTACCTGAAGGCCGAGCAGGAAGAATATATTCCGGTATTTCAAAGGCTGGTGGCCAGGGCAAAGGAACGTTACCCGTCGTGTATGCCATTGGAAGGCCTTAATGGCTTTATCAGCATGAAAGGCAAAGATTATCAGCAGGCACTGGCATCCTTCCTTAATATTAAGAACAGCCTGGAAAAAGAAAAGGATAATCCGTTTTATAACCATAACCTTGCTTCAACATGGGACAACATTGCAGATTGTTACCTGAAAATGGGCGATGCGGCAAAAACCATTGAGAGTTGTGACATCGCGCTTGGCTATGATAACAACGGTGAAAACTACAAGGTAGGCAATCCCATCCTGTATAAAAAAGCCGAAGCTTTGTTGCTCCTGGGTGACAAAGAACAGGCGCTGGTCATGGTCAATCAGATCCTGGATAAAAACAAGGATGATGAGAAGGCGCTTGAGATCAGGGCCAGCATTTCCGCCGGCTGAACGGAGCTAACCACACAAC
>CAYWCR010000037.1:14658-39030 GCA_964456825.1 uncultured Bacteroidales bacterium | reverse complement strand
GTGAAAATCGGTATTGAACAAAACAGTATATTAGGCGATAATTAATATAGAAACATGTCAATACTGAAGGTTTTTGAATGCGATTTCGATAATCCGGTCCATTGTGAAACACTGGCCGATCTCATGAATGCATACATTACCGATCGGATGGGAGGAGGGCAACCCTATACGCCCTTTCAGCGAAAGCGGTTGATTGAAGGCCTTAAGAACCATCCTTCCCGGCTCGTTCTGTTTGTTGCCGCAGACGATAAAATGGTTGGTCTGGCCAATTGTTTCATCAACTTTGCCACTTTCTCCCTGAAGCCCTTTGTCAATATTCATGACGTAATCGTGCTGCAGGAATTCAGGGGCACGGGTGCCGGGCGAAAACTGATGGAAGGGGTGATTGAGCATGCCCGGAAACTGGATTGCTCCAAAATTACCCTCGAAGTGAGAGAGGACAATGAACCGGCACAAAACCTCTATAAAAGCCTTGATTTCAATGAATGCGAACCAGTGCACCATTTCTGGACGAAATACCTTTAGGGGAAATGGGGACGGGGGCTGCAGGCTAAAGACTACAGGCTACAGGCTACAGACTGAAGACTGCAGGATGTAATAAATTCATGCAGTTATTAATCTTTGTTTTATGGTCATTTATCTTGTCCCTTATTCCTTATCCCTTATCCCTTATCCCTTTCCTTGTCAATAAATATCAAATATCGGTACCACCGTTACCATAAAATCGCTGGGTCCTCCAAAATAAGGCCATGAGGTGACCAGAAGGTCAGCTCCGGTTCGTGTATATTCTTCTATATTGTTTGCATTAATAAGGCCGCTGACTGCAATCTTAACAGCGGGATTCAGGGCGTTGATCTCCTTTTTGAGCATGATGATATCCCTGGGGTCCATCCGGTCAAGCTGGATTATGTCAATACCGGCATTGGCGATAAGCCTGGCATCCGCCGGATTTTTAACTTCAACCGTTACGGATTTCCCGGAGATAAGTCTTTTCTGTTCTTTGATGCGTTTGCCGAGGTTTTCTACCCCGCCCAGAAAATTGTAATGATTATCAAAAACAAGGACCGATTCTGATAATCCCAGCCGGTGAACTGCAGCTCCGCCCGCTGTCACAGCTTTTATAGCAATTTTTTTTGTATAAGGAATGGTTTTGCGGGTTGTAGCAATGATTACAGCAGGATTGATCTCCCTGGCCTTGTCAACCAACAAACGTGTCCGGGTCGCAATACCCGAGGCAAATCCCATCAGGTTCTCACATATCCGCATAATGGCCTGGATATTTTTTGTCAGTCCTTCCCCTTCAAAGAATTTGATCCCTTTCTCAATGAATTCACCACTGGGGGTGAATAATGTAGTCTGGATTCCTGTTTTATTGAATATTTTCATTACCTCTTCAGTACAGCAGAGAACCGTATCGTCACGGGTAAAAAACTGGATCTTGGCGGGCTTGTTCTCAAGCCTGAGCATGGAGGTTGTAAGATCAATATAGGGCATGTCCTCGATCAGCAGGTCGTCAATTTCCTTGTCGGTAAAGTATGTCATAACGGTATGGTTTTATCTCTACTAATATACTATTATTTGGTGAAAAGCGAAGAAGGGGAGGAAGATAGATCTCATAAGCAAGATAATCCATTATTTCCTTTTTAAATTTATTTTACTGTTTGTTATTGTTTATTAATGTTTATTAATTATATTTGTAACAAAAATCCACTACTATGGTTAACGTATTTAAAGTATTTCAGCAAGGGGACGAATATTATGAAAAACTCAGCAGTCCCGAATATGCAGGGAAATATGCCCTGCAGCAAATCCTTCTGATACTCGTATTCTCTGTTCTTTATGGCATTATCATGGGAAGTTATAATGGGTTTCAGCAAAGTCTGGTCACGGGAATCAAAATCCCGGTACTGATCTTTCTTTCCATTATCGTTTGTTTCCCTGCTCTGTTTGTCGTTCAGTTCATGATCGGCTCCAAAATGTCGGTTATTCAGATGGTCAATATGATCTTATCAGGATTTGTTGTTTTTACCACCATTGCACTATCCTTCTCGACCATTGTAATTTTCTTTATGATTACCGGCAACAATTATGGTTTTATCAAACTTTTGCATGTGGCTATCTTTTGTTTTTCAGGCATTTTCGCTATGAAGACCATTATAGGAGGATTAAAATATTCCTGTGAAAAAAAGAATATTTATCCCAAAATGGGATTGAACATTTTCAAAATATGGATTGTCATCTTTGCTTTCGTAAGTGCCCAGCTGGCATGGAACCTGAGACCGTTTGTAGGGAGCAAGGACCTGCCCTTTGAGCTTTTCAGGGTGAAAGAAGGCAATTTCTACCTTGCTGTCATGCAATCTGTAGCGGACATGTTCGATCCTGAAGATGAAAAGGCCAATCCACCCGGGAACAGATAATCTGAATTCGCGACTTTTTCAACCTTGCACAACGGACCATGGAAAGCAAAGATACCATAATGACGATTGATGAAGTAGCGGATTATCTGAGATTAAAACCTCAGACGATTTATACCTGGGCTCAGGAAAAAAAGATCCCGGCGGCAAAACTGGGGAAAGAATGGCGGTTCAGAAAATCGGTCATTGATAAATGGTTCAATCAGCATATTGATGAAAAGTTTCAGGAATATTTCGGTGCATAAAACCGGTTGCAGACTTCAGACTATCGGCTTCATTCATACTTAATCGCCTGTCCCGGATTAATATGGGCCGCCACGTAAGTCTGCCGGCTTACCGTGATGATGGCAATAATGAGCACAATAGCCATAGCCAGCAAGAAATATAGCGGAGAAAGCGGGATCCGGTAGTAAAAATTCCGAAGCCACAGATCGGCAACAAAATATGCCAGTATCCAGGCAACAGCGGAAGAAAGGATGATAAGCCACAAAATTTCCCTTAGTTGCAACAGCTGCAATCTCAGGTTACTGGCCCCCATGGCTTTACGGATTCCGATCTCGCGAATACGCTGGCTGGCCGTGTAAGAAACGAGCCCGAACAATCCAAGGCAGGCAATAAATACGGCAATGATAGACAAAACCAGAAAAATCCTGGCCGTCTTCCGGATATCGAAGTAATGTTCTTTTAACTGTTCATCCAGAAAGAAATAAACAAAGGGATAATCATCGGTGAATTTTTCCCATTCCGATCGCAAAAAATCAATGGTCTTTTCTTTGTCCCGTGAAGCTATCTTAACCGTGAGATATCCTTCAGGATTTCCATGGATCAATATCATGATCAGCGCTCCGATGGGATTTTCGAGGGGCTGAAAATTAAAATCCCTGACCACACCAATAATTTTAAAAGGAATTTTTTTTTCATTTTTCGAATAGAGCATGATGAGTTTTTCTTCTACAGGATTTTGTAATCCCAGCACACGAGCGGCAGTCTCATTAATAACGCAGGCTATGGAATCGGTATCAATGCCAGGTTCAAAAAATCTGCCGGAGGATAGCTTTACATCATATGCTTCAGGAAAATCATAATTCACCAGGTGAACCGTAAGGTGATAGTTCTCTTCAGGAGAAGTACCTTCAAGGTAAAAGGTGTTGGAATTTACGATATTCCCGGGTATCGCAATGGAGTTGGTAGCCTTAAGCACGTTTTCATGCTGTAAAACAGCATTCCTGTAATTTTCAAGGTCCTTTTTCAACCCGTCAGGCCGGCGTATGACCACCAGGTCATCCTTGTTAAATCCCAGGTCCTTGTTTACCGCAAAGTTGAACTGCGCATAAATGATAAAGGTCATGGCCAATAGGGCAATGGTAACAAAGAACTGGAAGAATACAAGTCCCGTGCGCAGGTAACTGCTTCTGGATCCATGCCAGAGCCAGGTACGCAATACGACAATGGGATCAAAAGAAGAAAGGAAAAAAGCTGGGTAAAACCCGGCAAATAAGCCGACTATGGCAACAAGGCCAAACAAATATAAAAATCCTTTCGGGGTAGCCAGTTGTGAAAGCGTAAGGCAGAGATCGATATAATTATTAAACAAGGGCAATAACAATTCAACCAGCAGTAAGGCCATCACCAGCGACAATAATGTGATCAGCAGGGATTCGATCAGAAACTGCTGTATCAGAACTTTTTTATCGGACCCTGCAATTTTCCGGATTCCGACTTCCTTTGCCCTGTTAGCAGTAGTAGCGGTTGCAAGGTTCATAAAATTGATGCAGGCAACGATAAGGATAAGGAGGGCGATGGTCGTAAATATATAAACATACTGAAGGTTGCCTCCAGGTTCAAACTCTACCTTGAAATCTGATTTTAAATGAATATCCAGCAAAGGCTGAAGCACAAATTTATAACGGTCCTCTGCGTCATTTATCTCATCTTCTTTCAGGTTGAGCATTTTGTAATAGGCGGGCTCAACATATTTCTCAACCAGCGTGCCTAACTTCTGTTCAAGATAATTTCTGTCTGCACCTTCCTTAACCTGTATATAGGTATAAAAATTATTCATGATCCAAGAATGCCCCTGTATGTATTTGTACAGGGTGGACAAGGAGGCCACCATATCAAAATGCATGTGGGAATTCTTGGGTACATCCTCCATGATACCGGTTACTTCATAAAAAGTGGAATCATTCTCAATCCTGAGTTTCCTGCCTATGGCATTTTTTTCGGTACCAAAATACCGCTGCGCAGCCTGCCGGCTCAAGACAATGCTTTCAGGCTTGTCCAGTACCTGTGCAGGATGGCCCTCCAGCAAAGGAAAGGAGAACATTTCAAAAAAAGAGGAATCGGCAAAAATGATATTGTCCTCATTGTGTTTGATCTCATCATACCGCACAAGCCATGCTCCAAAACGGCCGATACGCACAGCCTTTGTAATTTCAGGAAATTCTTTTACCAGGGTCGGGGCTAAGGGTGCCGAGGTGACTGCATGATTAAGTTCGTTTCCCGATACATTTCCGCGGATACCGATACGGTAAATCTGTTTGGCATGGGTGTGAAACCGGTCAAAGCTATATTCATTCTCAACGTACAGAAATATAATGATACTGCTGGCCATACCTATAGCCAATGCAAATATATTGACAAGGGTATAGGACCTGTATTTATAAAAAATACGAATGGCTACCTTGAGAAAATTACCCGTCATTGGTTGAA
Source organism: uncultured Bacteroidales bacterium (assembly GCA_964456825.1). Lineage (GTDB taxonomy): Bacteria > Bacteroidota > Bacteroidia > Bacteroidales > UBA10428 > UBA5072. The sequence goes on along the minus strand of CAYWCR010000037.1, from coordinate 33,904 downwards.
TGTATTATGACCAAAAAAAACAGGCCCAAATAGTGTACCAAATGTTCTAACTTTTTATCTGACTGACATTTATTAAAAACTAATCCAGCGGTATCAACTGTTGAAGTGTCCGTTTTCGATACATTGCCTGTTCGCTAATGGATAATTCCTTGATAAAGAATAAATTATTTATATCTTCCCCCATCAGGCACAGATCTGTCATTCAATCGTTATGATGTATCTGAAGTACGATAAAACATCATTCACAGGCTCAAAAGAGTATTTGATCCCTTCAGCAGAAATCTTGGCCAATTCAATGAATCCTAAACCAGCCCCTCCTTTATGGGAAAACTGCCCGTCGGTAATGGTTGATTTATAGAGTTCTTTAAGTCCGTGATTATCGAGTTTGTTAAGGTGTTCCAGCCTTTTTTTCAGGTGTTCGATATTATTGCTTTCGATCAGGTTGGAGGAGCCCAGAATATACTTTTTTTCTTTTCTCTCAATATAAAAACAAGGCTGAAACTTTTTATTGACAGACTCCGATGCAGCATTATCTGCCGTATATTTCATGATATTTTCAAGCGATTCGATCATCACCAGCAATATTTTCTTGTAAAGATTGGTTTGAATTCCCAACAATGAAACTTTGCTTTTCAATTCGTTGATAAGAATGCCGATGGTATCGTACCGAATTTTGCCAGTAAAATGAATGATAAAATCATTAGCGGTACGTGAACGCATAAATGATGTTGAATCAGGTGAAATTTAATTCAAAATTATTGAAAAGTTGATACTTTCAAAAATTATTCCTCATTGTCTGTAAAAATTCCATCCTCACCCTGATGGTATCCTTCATCCTCCGGTAAATATCCGGATTGTGAGGCCGATACAGCCAAACGGTCGCATTTTTCATTCTCAGGATTATCGGCATGACCTTTGATCCATATGAACTTCACGTTATGCTGGCGAAAGGCTTTCAGGAACCGGATCCACAAATCGGGATTTTTTTTCTTTTTGAACCTTTTCCTTTCCCAATCAAACAACCATCCTTTCTCAACCGCATCGGCCACATACCTTGAATCAGTGTATACTGTGACATCACAATCAGGGAATCTGAGGGTTTCAAGAGCAATGATTACAGCCAGCAACTCCATCCGGTTGTTGGTGGTCATCCTGAATCCCCCGGACAGCTCTTTGCGGTGACGCCCTGAAAGCAGGATAATGCCATAACCTCCGGGGCCCGGATTGCCGCTGGCCGCTCCATCGGTATAAATGGTGATGTTATGGGACACGATTCAGTTGTATTCCTGTTGTGGTTAAAAACAGTTTAATAGCGATGGCCAGCAGAATGACGCCGAATATTTTCCTCAGCACCAGAATTCCGGTTGTGCCCAGAATTTTTTCCACCAAACGGGTGGCCTTTAATACGAAGTATACAATGACCATATTCAGGACCAGGGCGGTTAAAATCGTCCAGACGCTATATACCGCCTTAAGGGAAAGAATGGTTGTCATGGTGCCTGCTCCTGCGATAAGGGGAAATGCCAGGGGCACAATGGAGGTGTGTTTAAGTGATTCATATTTGAAAAACTCAACCCCCAGCACCATCTCAAAGCCCAGCAACAGTAAAACAATGGCACCGGCAATGGCAAATGAAGAAACATCTACTCCGAAAAGATTCAGAAAAGGTTCACCGGCAAAAAGAAACAGCAGCATCAGGATAAAAGAAACCAGGGTAGCCCTTTCAGCATCAATGTGTCCTGTTTTACGTTTAATACCAACGATGATGGGAATTGATCCTGTTATATCGATAACAGCAAACAAAACCATAAAAACCGTAATGACATCAACAAATTTGAATTCCATTTATTTATCTTTTTAGATCCATTGTGGCAATGTAGAATCAAGAACCAGGAACAAAGACAAAAGAGCCAAGAACAAAGATAATACGAATGCAGGACTTTCAGACCTTCCTGCCGGCAGGCAGGCTAATCAAACCATCGCCTTCTTCCGGAAGAACGATCACCAGCATCGCCCCTACCGGCTTATGATCTTCATCTCGCTGACCAGGTGTGAAGCCCCGGCAAATTTATCCATGATGAATAAAACATACCGTATGTCAACGCATATGCAGCGCTGAAGCTCAGGTTCAAAGATTACATCTCCGGTCATGGCTTCCCAGTTGCCGTCAAATGCAAGTCCGGTCAGGTTTCCTTCAGCATCCATAACCGGACTTCCTGAATTTCCGCCTGTTATATCATTATTGGTAATAAAACAAACCGGCATTACTCCATTTTCTCCATACGGGCCGTAATCATTGTTTATAAATAGTTCTTTGAGTCTTTGCGGAACATTAAATTCCCGGCTGGTACTGTCCTCTTTTTGCATTACGCCCCGGAGCGTCGTATAATAGTCATATTGCACTGCATCCCGGGGAAAATAATCCTGAACAATGCCATAGGTGAGACGCATAGTTGAATTGGCATCAGGATAAAAAATCCTGCCTTCCTGCATTTCCATCAGTCCCTTAACATACAGACGTTGTCCTTTATCATAGTTCATGTTGATCTGAGTCCGTTTCTGCAACAGTTCACGATATTTTGACTGGGTAGTAAGGGCCGCTATAAAAGCCATATCTTTTTCAAGCTCATTCCGGTCAGGGTTCTGAAGAAAGGCATTAAACCTGTCCTGATTGGAAAACAATGACCGGCTGAACAGATCCCTGGAATATCGGTCTGTGTCGCCTCTATATTTTGACTTTATCACCCTGAAAAAATCAGGTCGGTTGGATTCAGGGACCTTTTCATAAAACAGCTTTAGCATGGCCGGCGTAACTTTTTCGTCAGTGATCAGGCTGTATTCATCATAGAACTCGTCTCCCAGCAATTTCAGTTCCGATGCCACCGAATCAATTTTTTGTTTATTATCAGGTTCCAATATCATCATGTTGTACAGGCCCATGGCTTTACCGGCAAATCCAATGATCTCGGTTGCACTTAACAGGCACTCAGCCGTATATTGCAGGGCATGCTGATAAGGTTTTCGGGCTGCGACGGCCTCACCGACAAGACTCAGGGCATTTCCGTATTTAGACTTCCGCTCATCATTTTCATTTACCCACGTTGAAAATCTGTTTTCCATTTCCAGTTTTTTCTCATAGGTTTTAAGGGCTTTTAAACCCTGGCTTTGCCCGATGGAAAATTTCCAGTAATTGCTTGACCTTGAATATTTGGAGGCATATTTAATGTTGACAGCCGGATCAGCCTGCATGTCCTTCATCAATAGTTCCTGTCGCAATCCCCGGGTGGCGATCCGGTTAGGATGGATAACACCGGTCAGTTCCTTAACTTCATAAGAGGTCATATACCGCTCGGTATTACCGGGATATCCAATGATCATGGTGAAATCCCCTTCCTGAAAACCCTTCAGGGAAACCGGTAAAAAATGCTTTGGTTTCAGCGGGACATTTTTTTTGGAATAAGCAGCCGGCTTTCCGTCGGGTCCCGCATACACCCTGAAGACACTGAAATCACCCGTATGCCTTGGCCACATCCAGTTGTCTGTATCGTCCCCGAAATTACCGATCGAGGAAGGTGGCGTCCCGACAAGTCTGACATCATTATACACCTCATACACCAGGAGGTAATAACTATTTCCGTCAAAAAAGGACCGCACCAAAGCTTTGTAGTGGTTGTCCCGGACTGCATTTTCCGCAATTTCCCGGCTTATCCTTTTTATTTTCTCATTTCTCAGTTCCTCCGACAGGGTATCATTCAGATTGACCAGCACCCGCGGGGTAACATCTTCCATCCGGATAAGAAAAGTTGCTGTAAGGCCGGGATTGGGCAATTCCTCTTCCCGGGTCATCGCCCAGAAACCTTGCTCAAGGTAATTTTGCCCGATAGTACTGTGATTCTGTATAGCGTCATAACCGCAGTGATGGTTGGTCAGCAGCAAACCCTCCCCCGATACGATTTCGCCAGTGCATCCGTTGCTAAATATGACCACGGCATCTTTCAGACTGCTGTGATTAATACTGTATATATCCTCAGTTGAAAGCTTTAATCCCATCGAGGTCATTTTATCCATATTAAGCATTTCCAGCAAGGGCAAAAGCCACATCCCCTCATCTGCCTTCAGCGGGCCCCCGGCCAGCATCAGCATACCAACAACCAGTGCAATTCCTTTCTTCATAAATAAACTTGTTTATTCCAAATGTTTTAAAAATCAAGCGGCAAAGATAACTGTCTTTTGATTAATAAAAATGACTTTCGATGATATCCGGTAATGCCGAACTTTTCAATGGCCTGCCTGTGTTCCAGGGTTGGATACCCTTTGTTCTTATGCCAGGAATAACAGTCATGCAACCGATGCAACTGCAACATATGCTCATCACGGTATACCTTTGCAAGAATAGACGCCGCAGCAATAGACTTATAGGTAGCATCCCCCTTAATAATGCAATGGTATTCAACGTTCTTATAGGGAATAAACCGGTTCCCATCTACCATTATCCGGTCGGCATTAATGGCAAGCTGGTCCAGTGCCCTGTGCATAGCTAATATGGATGCCCTGAGAATATTCAGTTCATCTATTTCGTCATTATCACAACAGGCAACTGCCCATGAAAGCGCATTTTTTTCTATTTCTGCCCGCATAAGTTCCCGCCTGGCCTTTGTGAGCTTTTTTGAATCATTCAGGTACCGATGGTCATACCCCGGTGGAAGAATGACGGCTGCAGCATAAACAGGACCGGCCAGGCATCCTCTTCCGGCTTCATCACACCCGGCCTCCTTCCCCTCTTTTTTATAAAAGTCCCTCAGCATGAACAGCGTTTTGCTTTGTAAAATGGGCATTAAAATTATCAAGAATAGTGAATTCTTCTTACATTTGCGACGGAAATAATGAAGTATTGCCTTGAAAAGGAAATTTGTCACCAATCTTGCCCTTCTTCTTTTCCTGAATCTTCTGATTAAACCTATTTATGCTTTTGGTATTGATGTTACTGTTCAGAATGCAGTAGGCTCCACCTTGTATGGCAATTTCTTCATACTGCTTAATTTCTCCCTGATTTTTTCCATCATCCTTGACCTGGGTATTGAGAATTTCAACCGCCGTGAAATTGCCAGACACCAGCATGTGTTAAACCGGTATTTCTCGTATCTTTTCCCGCTAAAGGTTATCCTGGGTATTATTTATGTTGTCGTTTGCACCATTATAGGCTATTTACTGGGATGGAGAATTCAGGAATTCAGCCTGTTGTGGGTGATGTTATTCAATCAGTTCCTGGCAAGCTTTATTCTTTATCTCAGATCTAATCTGGGCGGACTGCATATGTTTAAGATCGACAGTTTCCTTTCTGTCCTTGACCGTTTTGTTGTTATCGTAATTTGCGGATTTCTCCTGCTTGAACCGGTTACCAAAAATGCTTTCCGTATTGAATGGTTTGTATATGCGCAAACAGCAGCCTATTTAATAAGTGCCGTCATAGCTTTTTCAGTGGTATTTTCAAAAGCCACTTCATTCAAATTTCAGCTTAGCCTGAAAAAGAACCTTAGCTTCCTGAAAAAGAGTTATCCCTTTGCTTTGCTTACATTATTCATGGCAGCTTATCTGAGGATCGATTCCGTTCTGCTGGGAAAATTGCTGCCCGACGGAAAAGAACAGGCCGGAATCTATGCACAAAGTTTCAGGATCGTTGAAATATTGTCCAATTACGGATATTTGTTCACCATTATCCTGCTGCCCATCTTTTCCAGGATGATTAAAAAGAAAGAATCGGTTGAACAATTGTCGAAACTGTCTTTTCTGCTTCTCTTCGTACCGGCCATCATCATCACCCTGGGATGTATGTTTTTCAGCAATGAAATCATGGATATCCTGTACATTGCTCACATACCGGATTCCTCAAAAGTCTTCAAAATTCTTATCTTCAGCTTTCTGGGCATGTGTACAACGTATATATTCGGCACTTTGCTGACTGCCAATGGCAGCATGAGGGAATTGAATTTTATGGCCATTTCAGCCGTTGTATTGAATCTCACCCTCAACCTGATCCTTATTCCCCGGTCAGGAGTCTATGGTGCAGCCATCACGAATGTCTCCACACAAATTTTTACTTCCCTTGTGCAAATCATACTGGCGGTCAGATTGTTTAAATTTCAGGTTAATGTTCCCCTGATCATAAGGTTAACCCTGTTTATCGGTGTTTTATTCATTACCGGCATGCTGGTCCGGAAAATTCAATGGGAATGGTATTATTCCTTTGGATTATTCCTGATGGTGGGGGCTATTTTTTCTTTTATTTCCCGTTTGTTTAGTTTCAAATCCCTTTTCGATATTCTTTTTTCAGCCGAACCCGAACCTTAAGAATAAGGTAAGCGGTAACCGGTCCTTCAATAAATAGAATTTAATTTTATAAAAGCAAAAGGTAATTTTCCAGTCCTCACCCCGGCTCTTCGAGCCGCCCCTCTCCAGGGTGGAGAGGGGGCAGGGGGGTGAGGAGGTGAAAGGTAACCGGTAATCAGTAAGCGGTAATCGGACCTCATCACAAATTATTCCATTTTTTAACAATGCCTTGCAAGAATGCTAAAAATAGGCTAATTTTATTTCTGTATTTATAATAAAAAAAATACCTGTTATCATGGAAAACAAAAGTGAAAAATTAAGAGATGCCTGCCAGCTGGCAATGGATACTTTAAAAAAGCTCAAAAATCCTCAGTTTAATGAAATAATCTCAAAGTTAGAATTTGTTATCGGTAGTTATAATTATGATAAAAACCCGGTTGGCTTAATTGAATTCGGTACAATGGCCCTTGGAATCCTCAAGGAAGTCAAAAAAAAGAACCCGAAGAAATTTAGCAAGGAAGTTATTAACAAACTTGAAGCAGGCCTGATTTAGATTTCATTGAAAAATTTCTGTTATCCGGGAAAAGGATTTTTCTTCCCAGGAAAGTAGAATGATTTGCCTTAATCTTCCCAGGCAGCTATAGTTTCGGTTCTTATCCTGTTCCTTTGGTATTCACCCGACTTTCCTGTATCTTTCAGCTTTCATTCAACGTGAAAATATCTTGAGAAATAGTCTGACGATCCTGATCCTGGGGCTTGCTTTGCCTTATACTGCTGCTCAGCCTGATTTCAAGAAGGAATTGAATATAGGACTGTCACAGGGTGCCTCCATTAGCCGTGTCGTATTTGATCCCTACGTAAGCCAGAAGCTTTTCCAGGGATATACCGGAGGGCTCATCATTCGCTATATTTCCGAACCTCATCTCGGTATGCAGCTGGAAGTCAACTATCTGCAACGGGGTTGGCTCGAGGAGACCCAATCCTCCGGCACCTATAAGAGAACACAGGAGATACTGAACTTTCCGTTAATGACCCATGTTTATTTCGGGAAAAATACCAAGGCACGGTTCCAGTTTGCTTTAGGTCCGTATGCGGCATACCTGCTGAAAGATGCTGAAAAAATCAATGTCGCTGATACCTTTGAATACAGGGATTATTACGGAAAGGCTCCGGCACGTAACATTGAATTTGGCTATTGTGGAGGAGTTTCAGTTGCGCTCAGAAGCCGGATAGGAATTTTTGAGCTGGAGGGCAGATACAACCACTGCCTGACTAACCTGTTCAAACCGGGAGATGAGGAGTTTATCTACCTGGGATCAAGGTTTCAGGCGGTAAATGTAACGGTTCATTATCTGGTGAAAATTACGGGAAGAAGGGGGAAGAGGTAAACTGTAATCAGTAAGCGGTAATCGGTAAAAAGCCGACACCAGATTTATCAATCCTTAATCCGTAAACTTTTCCGTCTCTCCGTCTCTCATTCTGATTCTCATTCTACTCCTTCCCCTTGTCCCTCACCACCATCTGTATGATCGATTTTGTCCGCTGGGTCAGCAGCAGATCCTTGTTTACCAAAACCCTGCTGATGGTAGCATCATCGTAATACCGTATGGTGATCAGTTCAAGATTATAGGTGCATCTTACCCTGAAGTCCTTTTCAAGGTCGGCCAGAATACCCGGGATCCTGCTCTGATCATTGTTTACGCATATATCAAAGCTGATGGCTGAATTTTGCATCAGGTTTACTTTCATGCCATAGCCCGCAAAGCACCTGAAGATTCTTTCCATGTTGTCTTCTGCAATAAAGGAAAAGTCAACCGGATGTATATGGATCAGCACCTGATCCATCTTAAAAATAAACGAAGGGATCAGCTTGTCATAGGTTTCATCGCCAATGACGGTACCCGGTTCATCGGGATTCAGAAAGGATTTGACAAATAATCTTATCTTTTTGTTCTGGAGGGGCTGTATGGTCTTGGGATGGATCACGCTGGCCCCGTAATACGCCAGCTCGATTGCATCCATATAGGAGATCTTATCTATTTTTACGGTATTGTCAAACCATTTGGGATCAGCATTCAGCAGGCCCGGTACATCCTTCCAGACGGTAACGGATTCGGCATCCAGGACATGTGCCAGCACAGCAGCCGTATAGTCCGAACCTTCACGGCCCAGGGTTGTGGTTTGGTTATTCACGGTGGATCCAAGAAAACCCTGGGTGACATATAGTTCAGTGGCATGAAAATGAAAGCGTTCACGGATCAGGCGCGAGGTCAGGGTCCAGTCGACCCTTCCTTCCCTGTAAGTGCTGTCGGTCTTAAGGTATTGCCGGATATCTACCCATTCGTTCGCTAATCCTGCCGAATTGAGGTAGCGGCTTACGATGATGGATGACAAGATCTCACCCCACGAGACCAACTGGTCATATTCCCTGTTGTAAAATGAAGACGGGCTTTCGTCAACAGCATTATACAAACCCGTAAAAATGGCCAGCAATTCGGTCATGAGCGCATCATCGGGATCAGGGATCAGGCTTTCCACGATGGAACTATGATAATCCTTCACCTGGTCAAGCGCTGACCGGGCTTTAACTTTGTCTCCTTTAACATGAGCATTGACAACCCGCTCCATGGCATTGGTGGTTTTTCCCATGGCAGATACCACCACCACCAGCGGCTCATGGTATTTCCTGAGAATGGTGCCGATATTCCTGACGGCGTCAGCATTCTTCACCGAGGCTCCTCCAAACTTGAAGATTTTCATGCTGTTTTTTTGACAAATTTATAGTTTACCAACTCAACATTATACGGTAAAGATCATTCTTTTCTTTTAAAACTGATCGTGCAAATAAATATTGGAAATTTTAACCAACTTTGCAGCCTTCAATTCAATGCTTCTGCAATTGTGGCACTTTCTGACCTGCTTAACCTATACCAGCAACACCCTCATTACGGGGAACTGATCCGTCATGGTGACCGGAAAATATGCCTGAGCGGCCTTACCGGATCTTCAGCCTCCCTGGTTACTGCATCGGTTATCAGTGCCTGTGCTGTCCCTCATCTGATGATCCTGCCGGAAAAGGAAGAGGCCGCCTATTTTTACAACGATCTGACCAATCTGCTGGGTAAGGAGCATGTTTACTTCTTTCCCTCGTCTTATAAACGAAGCCTTCCATATAATCAGGTCGACCCGGGCAACATCATTCTGCGCACCAATGCGCTCGACAGGATCGGCTCGGAAAGAACGGATAAGACCGGACAGACCTTTACGGTAGTGGTGACTTATCCTGAAGGCCTGTCAGAAAAGGTTATCACCCATAAGAAATTAAAAAAGAATACCCTTCAGCTCAACCGCGGGGAGAAGATTTCACCGGCATTTATTCATGAAGTCCTCGATGAGTATAAATTCCAAATGGTTGATTTTGTATATGAACCCGGACAATACTCCATTCGCGGCAGCATTGTTGATATTTTCTCATTTTCAGGACCACTCCCCTACCGGATTGACTTTTTCGGAGACGAAGTGGAATCGATACGATCTTTTGATGTTGACGACCAGCTTTCAAAGGAACAGTATGAATCGATCAATATTATTCCCAATATCCGTGACCTGACCCTGAATGATGTGTGTGAATCCTTTCTGGACTATCTTCCGGGTAATTCCATCATCTGGGTGCAAGATGTTGCTTTTACGGCAGAAAAACTGAATGAGATCTATCATCATGCCATAAAAGACGGGCAGGAAAGCATCCTGGTAAGAGAGGATCATCTCACCACCGGACATTACCTGATTCAAAAGCTTGAAGATTTCACCGTGGCAGAATTCAACCCTCGTCCCTATTATGCCAATGCCAGGATTTTTTCGTTTTCCACCAGTCCCCAGCCTTCCTTTAACAAGAATTTTAATTTGCTGGCGGAAACCTTTCGGCAGAATCAGGAAAACGGACTTGTGAACTACATATTGAGCGACAGCGAAAAGCAAATTGAACGTCTGACAGCCATATTCCGGGATATCAACCCCTCACTCTCTTTTCATGCACTGCTTCGCACCCTGCATGAAGGATTCATGGATCATGATCTCGGGATCTGCTGTTATACCGATCATCAAATCTTTGAACGATATCATAAATATTCCCTTGACGCCTATTTTACCCATAAGGGAGTCCTTACCCTCAAGGAATTAAAAGGCCTGCAACCGGGTGATTACGTGGTCCATATTGATCATGGCATTGGAAAATTCGGTGGCCTTGAAAAAATTGAGATCAACGGCAGGAGTCAGGAGGCGGTAAGGCTGGTATACCAGGATCAGGATATTTTGTACGTCAGCATTCATTCCCTCCACAAGATATCAAGGTATAAGAGCAAGGATGATGAAGCTCCGCGGCTGTACAAGCTCGGAACGGGTGCATGGCAGCGCCTGAAACAGGCAACCAAAAGCAAGATCCAGGACATAGCCCGCGACCTGATAGCTCTTTATGCCAAACGCAGGATGATAACAGGGATGGCCTATTCTCCCGATACTTACCTTCAATACGAACTTGAAGCTTCTTTTATGTTTGAGGACACGCCTGACCAGATCAAAGCCACACGCTCAGTCAAGGAGGACATGGAATCAGCGGTTCCTATGGACAGGCTGGTTTGCGGTGATGTGGGTTTCGGGAAAACGGAAGTGGCTGTGAGAGCTGCTTTTAAAGCTGTTGCTGACAGCAGGCAGGTAGCCATACTGGTTCCCACCACCATACTTGCCTTACAGCATTACAACACATTCCGCGAAAGGCTCAGGGGCTTTCCGTGCAATATTGACTATATCAGCAGGCTTAAAAAAACAAAGGACCAGAAAGAAACCCTGAAGAAACTGGAAGAAGGAAAAATTGACATCATCATCGGAACACACCGGTTATTGGGCTCAGATATAAGGTTTAAAGACCTGGGATTGCTGATCCTGGATGAAGAGCAGAAATTCGGCGTCACGGCAAAGGAAAAACTTAAAAAACTGAAACTGAATGTTGACGCACTGACGCTTACCGCAACTCCTATTCCGCGCACCCTGCAATTCTCACTGATGGGAGCCAGGGATCTGTCCATCATCAACACACCTCCCCCCAATCGCCATCCCATCGTAACCGAACTGCACACATTCAATGAAGATATTATCCGTGAAGGGATCTTATATGAGGTATCCCGCGGAGGACAGGTATTCTTTATTCACAACCGCGTACAGAATATTGCTGAAGTGGAGACACTGGTGAGGAGACTCTGTCCCGGAGTCAAAACGGTTATTGCCCATGGCCAGATGGAGGGACCAAAACTCGAAAAGACCATGCTTGATTTTATCGGTGGGGACTATGATGTGCTGATAGCAACGGCTATCATTGAATCAGGACTTGACATTCCCAATGCCAATACTATTTTCATTAACAACGCCCATCACTTTGGACTGAGTGATCTTCATCAGCTGCGGGGCCGGGTCGGACGGTCAAACAAGAAAGCATTCTGCTACCTGCTGGCTCCTCCGGTAAACCTGATGACACCAGAAGCACGCCGCAGGGTGAAGGCTATTGAAGAATTTTCTGATCTCGGCAGTGGTTTCAATATAGCCCTGCAGGACCTTGATATCCGAGGGGCGGGTAACCTGCTCGGTGCCGAGCAGAGCGGATTCATTGCCGACATTGGTTTTGAAACCTACACCCGTATCCTTAACGAAGCCATTCAGGAACTTAAAGAAAAAGAATACCGGGAAGTATTTGAGCAGGAACAAAAACAGGAATCTTCAAAAATCCCTTCAAAGTATCTTGATGATTGCCAGATCGATACAGATTTTGAGCTGCTCTTTCCCGAATCCTATGTTTCGAACGTGGCCGAACGAATGGATCTATACAGACAATTGGATCAGATGGAAGATGAAACGGCACTGGCTGCATTTGTAAACCAGCTGAAGGATCGTTTTGGACCGTTACCGCCAGAATCAGTCGAATTGATTGAGATCGTGAGGGTGCGATGGCTGGCCGTTAGCCTGGGTTTTGAAAAACTGGTACTCAAAGGCCACAAAATGATCGGATATTTTCTTCCCGATTCCGGTTCGACTTACTTCAAATCGGCCACCTTTGGAAATATCCTGACCCATATTCAGCAGGAACCATTGTTATACAGGATGAAGGAAGGAAATCATAAGCTTACACTCACCATTGATAATATTGATACCGTATACCATGCAAAAGAGAGACTTCTTTTGCTGAAAAGCTGATCAGCTGAGCTGTCTGAAATATAGTACCTCCGATGTTCAATGCCTGTCTGAATGCAGTCAGGCCAGCGTTTCAGGACATCATGATTTCAGGCAAAAAAAAGCCCCGTCATACCGACGAGGCTTATATTTATGATTTGTATCTTGATTTTTACATCATTCCGCCCATTCCGGGGCCGCCACCCATTGGCATCGGGGGTTCCTTTTCAGGTTTTTCGGCAACAACACATTCGGTAGTCAGGAACATTCCTGCAATGGAAGCTGCATTTTCCAGCGCTACCCTTACCACCTTGGTAGGATCGATGACACCGGCCTTGGTCAAAGGCTCGAATTTATCATCCTGGGCATTATAACCAAAGTCGTCTTTCCCTTCCTTGATCCGCTGAACGACTACCGAACCTTCATTGCCTGCATTTTCAGCAATCTGGCGGGCCGGTTCTTCCAGCGCACGGCGCACAATAGCGATTCCTGTGGTCTGGTCTTCATTATCACCCTTCAGGTTATCCAGTGCTTTCATAGCTCTGATGTATGCCACACCGCCACCGGGGATAATACCTTCTTCTACAGCTGCACGGGTTGCACTCAAGGCATCTTCAACGCGCGCTTTCTTTTCTTTCATCTCAACCTCTGAAGCGGCACCGACATATAAAACTGCTACACCGCCGGCGAGTTTGGCCAGTCTTTCCTGCAGCTTCTCCTTATCATAATCTGAAGTGGTGGTCTCAATCTGGGCTTTGATCTGCTTGATCCGGCCCTCGATATTTTTCTTTTCACCGGCTCCGTTAACGATGGTGGTATTCTCCTTGTCAATTACCACCTTTTCACAACGACCCAGCATATCAATTTTTGCACCTTCCAGGGTCAGGCCTTTTTCTTCTGAAATTACCACACCACCGGTAAGAACTGCGATATCTTCGAGCATCTCTTTCCTTCTGTCACCAAATCCCGGTGCTTTCACAGCAGCAATTTTAAGCGAACCTCTCAGTTTATTGACAACCAGCGTTGCCAGGGCTTCGCCGTCAATATCTTCTGCAATGATCAACAAAGGCTTGCCAGCCTGTGCAATGGGCTCCAGCACAGGAAGAAGGTCTTTCATGGTGGAGATCTTCTTGTCTGAAAGCAGGATATAGGAATTTTCCAGTACAGATTCCATTTTGTCAGGGTCAGTAATAAAATATGCGGAGATGTAACCCCGGTCAAACTGCATTCCCTCAACAACATCTACATGGGTTTCCGTTGCCTTGGCTTCTTCAACCGTGATAACACCTTCTTTTTTTACCTTGCCCATAGCTTCGGCGATGAGTTTGCCAATATTATGATCGTTATTGGCTGAAACAGAAGCAACCTGCTCAATCTTCTGGTTGTCTTCCCCAATGGAATGCGATTGTTTTTTAAGGTCTGCAATGACAGCCTGAACCGCTTTGTCAATACCCCTTTTCAGGTCCATCGGATTGGCTCCGGCCGTAACATTCTTCAAACCAACATTGACAATGGATTGTGCCAGTACAGTGGCGGTTGTTGTGCCATCACCGGCATCATCATTGGTTTTGGATGCAACTTCCTTAACCAGCTGCGCTCCTATATTTTCAAACGGATCTTCAAGCTCGATTTCCTTGGCCACTGTCACACCGTCTTTGGTAACTGCCGGTGCACCAAACTTTTTATCCAGGATAACATTACGGCCCTTGGGACCCAGCGTAACTTTAACAGCGTTGGCGAGCGCGTCAACACCCTTTTTTAGAAGATCGCGGGCTTCAATATCATACTTAATCTCTTTTGTTGCCATATTTTTATTTTTTGAATTATTGGTTAATCACATTGTTATACAATTGCCAGAATGTCTGTCTGCTTCATGATCAGATAATCCTTTCCGTCAACATTGATCTCTGTTCCGGCATATTTTCCGTACAGAACGGTATCGCCTATCTTAACTTCCATCTTGTCATCTTTCGTACCGGGTCCGGCTGCTACTACAGTACCACGTTGAGGCTTTTCTTTGGCTGAATCAGGGATGATGATCCCGCTGATTGTTTTTTCCTGGGCTTCCAATGGTTTAATAACCACTCTGTCGGCTAAAGGCTTAATCTTTACATCTGACATAATCAATTATTTTTAAGTTAAACATGATTCCAAATTTCGAAGTGTTGTTAGCGAATTCTATGCCAAAAGGATTATATAGCTATTTTGCAGACCAAAAAACAAAAAAGTGTCAGTTGTTATGACAACCTGACACTTTTCGTCATTTTTTAATACCGGTTACTAATTACCCGCTGCATCCTCTTCGGGAATATTGGTAGGATAAGACGGCATCTGATCGGTGGGAATGGCATTCTCAATATTCTGAATTTTGGTCTGAGCACCCGTCCCTTTATTCCGGCCAATGAACATGGTGGCTAAAATACTGAGTACTACAATGGTTGCAGCAAAACCCCAGGTAGCCTTTTCGATAAAATCTGCTGTCCGTTTAACACCCATAATCTGATTGGACGATGAAAATCCCGATGCCAAACCGCCTCCTTTGGGATTCTGAACCAATACCACAAGGATCAGGAGAATACTGATAAACAAAATAATTCCTATAATTAATCCGTACATATACTATTTATTGATTTATTGATTTATTGATTTATTGATTTGTTGATTTGCTTATTTGCTTTGCCCACCGTAGCTTTAGCGCAGGTGGGTTGATTGGCCTTTGGCTGTTTGCTGACAAGCTAACCGCTTCAGTCCTTTTTATTCATTATTTTTTTAATCGCTTCAATTTGGCCTGCAAAGTAAGTACTTTTTTCCGGAAATTTCAACAACAATTTTTCATAAGCAAAAATAGCCTTGGTATAGTACCCTTGTTTTATGTATATTTTTGCCAGCGTATCCGTGAGAAATCCTTCATCTTCCTTCACGCTTCCAGCTGAAATATCGATTTGTGGAACGGCTCCCGCCGGCGGAGCAATACGCGGATTGGTCTCTATAAAACGGTCAATCAGCTCACTTTTGCTGACGGATGAATCTTCCCCGCTCACCGGTTCTTCTGCCGGAAAGTCAGCTGAACTATCTTTTTCTTCTGCGGGTTCCAGCCATTCGCTGAGGTTTTTTGATGCTTCCATCTCCTGCAATTCGCTTGCGGGTCCTGAAGCGGCCTCCTGTTCCATAATGTCTGCGGTATCGCTTACCGTGAATTCAGGTTCCGGCAAAGAACCGGATGCCGGCTGCTTTTCCTCAGCCATATTGTCCGGGACTGCATAAGGCTCAAAAGCACCGCTGTCATCCAGGTCAATCAGGGCTTCCTTTTCATCGGAAGTTGCAACAACAGGTTCATCCCGGGCAACAATTTCCATGGTATCGGTTTCGGCTTCATCGAGCCAGATTATCTCACCGTCTGCTCCTTCAGCAGTTTCCTCCAATTCAACAGTTGCCGGTCCGCCATACTCTTTTTCAATGTCAAGGGCAATGGGGGGAACAAATTCCGCTTCCGCCGGATTGAGTGAACTGGTCATGTGAAGCTGCGCTGCAAGAGCGTCAGCAATATTTTCCTGCATCGTGGGTTTAATGTCCTTTTCAACTTTGCCGTAAACCGGTTCATCCGGATATTCCTTTCCTGAATCACCGGTGGTGGATGCCAAAGGATAGATCAACTCATACAGTATCCTGCGGTCAGCAACATATGCCGCGCCAAAATTGAGCCTTGACTGAAATCCTGCGGATCCGGTGGCATAATAATTCTTGATCTCAAGCAAACGGGCAGTCTGAAAAAAAGGATACTGGTCGGTCAGGAGCTGAATCTCTTTTAATGACTGGGAACCCAGCAAGTCAGGATTTCTAAGGTACTTTATCAGCATATCATTGTTCAGCATACTTCTTTCACCAGTTTACAAAAGCCTTATTATAAATATCCTCAATCAGCAATTTCAGGATCCTTTCGGTCATTTCCGCTTTCACATCTTCAAAATTCTGTGAAGACCCAAAATCTTCATACCGCGAAAAGCTGGCCTCAAAATCCATACCTTCTTTGACCAAACAGGTATATTTCACTTTTAATGTAAGGGTAAACCGGTTTTGTGCCGCCTGCTCCTCCGATGTTATGGACACCGGCTTAATATCATAACCGGTGATAGTCCCTTCAAAATCCAGATCGGCTGCACCGTTTACCAGAATCACCTGTCGTGCGTTAGCCTGAATGTAATCTTTAAAATTATCGGTTATCTGCTGGCTGAGGGTGGGTTCAACAATTCTTGCCATGTTCTGAAAATACTGCACTGATACGGTTTTCGCTTCTTCCGGTATAGAGGCATCTTTTGTGGTTACGCGAAAGGTAAAACAAGCCTGGGCTAGCCATGAGACCGCAATAACGATTGCCCATCCAAGGATTCTTTTCATGGCCATTTATTCTTCAATATTATATTCCTTAATTTTTCTGTACAATGTCCGCTCAGAAATACCCAGTTCATTGGCAGCATTTTTTCGTTTGCCATGATGCTTTTCCAATGCCTTGATGATCAACTCCATTTCTTTGTCTGCCAGAGAAAGTGACTCTTCTGTAACTTCCTGTGTATCCTGTATATTGTCGGGTTGTGGCCTGATTATTTCCAGTTTGCGGGGAATTTTTTCCTCGGGGACCACTGGCTCCACGTCCTGATAAAGCTTATGGATCAATCCTGCATGACCTTCATGCACTTCCGTGGCAGCGGGTCCATGCTGCATGATCTCAAAAACAAGTTTTTTCAGGTCGTTGACATCATTTTTCATGTCGAACAGGATTTTGTAAAGGATTTCCCGTTCGGAAGCGAAGGTTCTGCTGTCAACGGTATCATAAAGCGCCGGTAACTTCGATTCGAAATAATCAGGAAGATAATTCCGTAAAATATCGGCGGTGATTTCCCGCTTTGATTCAATGATTGAAATCTGCTCCGTTATATTTTTTAACTGACGGATATTTCCGGGCCAGCGATAGTTCGACAGCATATTCATGGCATCATCTGAAAGCGATATGGCAGGCATCCTGTTCCTTTCGGCGAAATCAACCGAAAACTTACGGAACAGCAGTGCAATATCCTCTTTTCTGTCGCGCAGCGGAGGAATATCTATGGGTACAGTATTGAGCCGGTAGAACAAGTCTTCGCGGAAACGCCCCTGATGAATAGCTTGCTGCACATCCAGATTAGTAGCTGCAATTACCCTGACATTGGTTTTAACCACCTTGGATGAGCCCACCTTCAGAAATTCACCCGTTTCCAGAACCCTGAGCAGCCTTACCTGTGTGGAAAGCGGAAGTTCAGCCACTTCATCCAGAAAAATGGTCCCCCCGTTGGCAACCTCAAAATATCCTTTCCGGCTCTCATAAGCACCGGTAAAGGATCCTTTTTCGTGGCCGAATAATTCCGAATCAATAGTGCCTTCCGGTATCGCACCACAGTTGACGGCAATATAGGCACCATGCTTCCGGGAGCTGAACTGATGGATGATTTGCGGAAATGATTCTTTCCCAACCCCGCTTTCTCCGGTGATCAGTACCGACAAGTCGGTGGGAGCAACCTGTATGGCGATGTCGATGGCACGGTTTAATTCCGGGGCATTGCCAATAATGCCAAATCGTTGTTTTATTTTCTGCAATTCACCTTTCTCCATGTCGCTTCCTGCGTAAATCAGGCTTAATAAACCTAAAGTATGACAAAATTACAATATTAATGGTTTTTTATGAATTTTCAACTGCCATTTCTTCATGTTTTAATGTACTTAAATTATTCATTACATTTGGTTTTGTTTCGTTGGTTGAGTTTTTTCTGTGATATGGAAACAACGACAAAACCTGCCATTAATAACGACGGATTCCTATGAATAGTATTGCAGTTATTCCGGCCCGCTATGCCTCTACCAGGTTTCCCGGAAAGCCCCTTGCTGATCTGGGGGGAAAACCTATGATACAAAGGGTATACGAACAGGCTCTTGCGGTTTTTGAAAACGTTGTCGTGGCCACTGATGATGAACGCATCTCAGCAGCTGTAAGGAATTTCGGCGGGAATGCCGTGATGACTTCTGCTGATCATAAGAGCGGTACCGACCGGTGCGCAGAGGCGTTGCAGCGTTGGGAAAGATTGCATTCAGGCGTGTATGGGATAATTGTTAACCTGCAAGGTGATGAACCCTTCATTAAGCCGGACCAGCTGCAGCTGATCCATTCATGCTTTGCAACAGCCGGGACCCAGATCGCAACACTGGCAAGGCCTGTCCGTAATACTCAGGAACTCTTTGATCCCAACAAGCCCAAGGTTATAATAGACAAGAACCAGGATGCTATCTATTTCAGCCGCTCCGTCATTCCTTATATGAGGGGAATTGATGCAGCAGCATGGCTTGATCATCATCATTACTATATTCATATCGGGCTATATGCTTTTCGCAGGGAGGTACTTACAGCCATTACGAAGCTGGGAACAACGCCCCTTGAAAAAGCTGAATCACTGGAGCAACTCAGGTGGATAGAAAATGGCTATCCCATACGGGTTGAAATCACCGACCATGAAAGCCATGGCATCGATACACCGGAAGACATGGTGAAGGCTTTAGAGATGCTAAAGAGGGATAGGCTGTAGGCAGGAAGCAGTGGCAGGAGCGGGAAGCAGTGGCAGAAGGCAGTGGCAGGAGGCAGTTAATATTATACGGTAGTGATTTATAGGCAAAGCAAATC
>CAYWCR010000037.1:0-14558 GCA_964456825.1 uncultured Bacteroidales bacterium | reverse complement strand
CAGTGGCAGGAGGCAGTTAATATTATACGGTAGTGATTTATAGGCAAAGCAAATCGACAAATATAAAAAAGCCAGGTCGTTTGAACCTGGCAAAGACAATAAAAAAATAAGGCTTTACTTTTTAAGAATCCTGGATAAAATATCCTGAACATTGACCTGGCTTGCAGATGTAGTATTTCCATCTGGGGTGAGCTTGTCAATGATCTGGGGCAATAACCTGGCGAGCAGGCCTGAAGCAGAACTGTTCGAAACCCCCAGTTTTGAAGCGATCTGAGAAATAACATCGCTGCCAAGAGCTTTACTGAGCTGTCCCGATTTTATGGATTGGTTTTTGCCTGTGCTGATCCATGAATCTACAACGTTTCCAAGGCCCGCCTGGGTTAATTTGCCGACAAGGCCGTCAAGGCCTCCTCTTTGCTTGTTGTTGATCAGAATGTCCATTATGCTGGTAACGGCATTTTGGTTGGTTTTGGTGTCTTTAGTGGCACCCGCTGTCATTTTAAGTAGACTGTCTAATAATCCCATCTTTGTTAATTTAAATGTTAAAAAATCTGTTATAAAATCAATAAACATACTATTCTAAAATTAGCAATAAAAAATCTTTTCCGGGAAAAAATAAAATAATTTGGGGTATCATATCCTTCCATGCACCGGCAGGGTATCAGGGGACAGATCATAAACGGCTATGGCATACCTGATGAAGGATGCCGGAAATTTCTGCTTTTTCAGGGAATTCAGGCATCTTCGCTAGTATGCCGTCGATATATCCTTTTTCCTCAATGATGGCAAAAGTGGCCTGGAAATTCATATCAACCAGCCAGCTAAGGCGTAGCAGCCTGAAATCGTTCATAGAATGGGCATATTTCAATAATACCACACGTCCCTCACGGATGCACCTGAGTATGACTTCCGGCACCTGATAGGAAGCAGGTTCCTCACTGTCCATAATGGTAAAAGCTACGTTCTGATCCAGGGTCAGCCTCCAGATATCAAGCTTATCTGCATCGCGCAACAGGCGGGAAAAAAGCAAAACATCGGCATCCTTAATTTCAGGCAGGACCGGAATATTATGATTTATAATTGAACCCGTAATGATTTCTCCCGTTTTCCTGTTAAAAGCTGAAAGGAAATGCTGTTCTTTCAATACCCGGATCGATATGGCAGCATGATTTTCAGCAATATCATCGTTGAATGTCCTGTATTTATTGAATTGCTCAAAACGCCCGATATCATGAAAGAGAGCAATGATCATCGCCAGTTCGGTTTCACCTTCGGATAACCTGCTTCGCACGGCGATGGACCTGATATTCCCGATTACCCTGTAGGTATGGTCTTTTTTGATCTTAAAATGTTCCCGGATCTCATCATGCTCAACCGGTAAGGAATTGATATATTGCAGAAATGCATTGTTTAATGCTGAAAAGGAAGAATCTGACATCATCCGCGGTACCATTATGGCTGCCCTGAGAACAGCTGGTTTATTATAATGCTTGTGGCTCCGGCTTTCCGGTGAACGAAATCTCTTGAGATCAATCCCAGTCGCACCCTTTCTTCCGGATCATCCAGCCAGTGGTCCAGTCTGGCTTTCAATGCATCCATGGCAGTGAAACTCACAGCCCCTCCCAGGTTGATCAGTTCGACAGCTTCATTGAATTTTGCATAGTTGGGACCAAATAATATAGGAAGACCGAAAGTTGCTGCTTCAAGAATATTGTGTATGCCCTTGCCAAATCCGCCCCCAATATAGGCTATGTCACCATACCGGTAAAGGGAGGATAACATACCGATGTTGTCAATGATCAGCACCTGCTTATCGGCAATGCTGGCGTCACGGGCCAGGGAAAACCGAATAAAGGGCTTTTTCAGCTGCTGTGTTATTTTCTGTATATGTTCTTCCTGTATTTCGTGGGGCGCTATGATAAATTTTGCCTGTCCTTTATATTCATTGATATAAGACAGCAAAAAGACCTCGTCGCCGGGCCAGGTACTTCCCGCTACCAGGCACGGGCCGTGTCCTTTAAAACTGGCAGCCAGCGGTATTTCCCTGGTGGCTGATGCAATCTGAAGAACACGGTCAAAACGGGTATCCCCTGCCAACGTAACCTGGTTAACCTTTATATGGGAAAGCAAATCCAACGATTCTTCAGTCTGCACAAACAGGTGATTGAAATGCAGCAGTATTTTCCGGAACCAGCCTCCGTACCAGCGGAAAAAAACCTGATCCTGCCTGAAGATGCCTGATATAAGATAAACAGGTATTCTGTTCCGGTTAAGCTGATGAATATAGTGGTACCAGAATTCATACTTTACGAATATAGCCATGGCCGGTTTTACCCGTTGAATAAAACGACGGGCATTGCGCCGGGTATCCAGCGGTAAATAGAATATATAATCAGCTCCGCCATAATTCCTGCGGATCTCGTAACCGGAAGGTGAAAAAAAAGTGAGCAGTATCTTATATTGCTGGCAACGGCGTTTGATTTCTTCCATAACCGGCCTGCCCTGTTCGAATTCCCCCAGTGATGCCACGTGAACCCAGATCAGGGGATCGTCTTTGACCCTTTCCCGAATCTGATGGAAGATCCCTTTCCTTCCCCGGATCCACAAGCGGGCCTTCGGATTGAAAACGGATGCCGTCAGGATGCCCAGGTAATAAATCCACAATCCCGCAGAATAGATACACTTCATACCCTTTAGGTGAACCGGTCACAAAGTAAATCATTTTTTGAACAATCTGATAAATTAAATGTTACCCTTTTAATTTAGAACGATTCTAAATAATATTTAACCACGTTGCACTTAAACAAAAAAATATGGCATTTGAATTACCAAAATTAGCGTATGATTACGCTGCACTGGAACCGAATATTGATGCACGTACCATGGAGATCCATTATACCAGGCATCATGGCGCTTACACCACCAATCTTAACAATGCATTGGCAGGAAGTGAATGGGAAAATAAAAAAATCGAAGCAATTCTTGCCGGTATTTCAGCATTGCCCGCAGCCGTGAGAAATAACGGAGGAGGATACTATAATCACAACCTCTTCTGGAGTATCATGTCACCCAACGGTGGAGGACAACCCGGGGGTGATTTTGCGCAGGCCATCAACCGGTTCTTCGGGTCTTTCGAGAAATTCAGGGAAGCTTTTGCCAATGCTGCCATGACCCGTTTTGGGTCGGGCTGGGCCTGGCTGATCAAAAGCGGAAATGAATTAAAGATTGCTTCCACTCCAAACCAGGACAATCCAATCATGGATATTGCCGAGGTAAAGGGCATTCCTGTGCTGGGCATCGATGTCTGGGAACATGCCTATTATTTGCAATATCAGAACCGCCGAAATGAATATGTGGCAGCTTTCTGGAATGTGATCAACTGGGAGGAAGTTAACCGGAGGTTCAGGGGATGAGGGAGGTGATCGGTAATCAGTAACCGGTATTCGGTGTTTTGCAGCCTGCCTGCAGGCAGGCAGGTCACTCAGTCATGCAGTCTTTGAAATAAAAGGACAAAGATTCAATCATTACCCAATCAACTGTGACTGTAAATTGTGGACCGACTCCTTAACGGCATTTTTTATTTTTCCAAATTATCACTACCTTGTATGATAATTTAAAAACTAAAAACTATGCCGTTCGAATTGCCGAAATTACCGTATGCCCCGGATGCCCTCCAGCCTCACCTTTCAAAACAGACTCTTGATTTTCACTATGGAAAGCATCATCAGGCCTATATTAATAATCTGAACAACCTGATACCCGGGACAAAATTTGAAAATGCCAGCCTTGAGCAGATCATCCGTGAAGCGGATGGAGGCATTTTTAACAATGGGGCGCAGGTATGGAATCACACCTTCTATTTTTTAAGTTTTTCACCGGAAGGGATCCGTGAACCGGAAGGAAAACTTGCACAGACCATAAACAGCCAGTATGGATCTTTTTCGGCTTTTAAGGAACAGTTTACAAAAGCGGCTGTTACCCTTTTTGGATCGGGCTGGGCCTGGCTGGTAAAAAAGGAAGATCATTCACTGGTGATCACGCAGGAAGGCAATGCCGGGAATCCGCTGCGGAGCGGGTTAACGCCGCTTTTAACCTGCGACGTCTGGGAACATGCCTATTACCTCGACTATCAGAACAAAAGGCCGGATTACCTGCAGGCTTTCTGGAACATCATCGACTGGAAGGTGATTGCAGGCAGGTATGAGGGATGAAGCAAATGCAAGGCCATGACGGTTGGCCATTTTCGGCACCATGCACAGTTCTTTGTCTGACTTGCCGATCAGCAGGTTCCCAGACGCATCAATCATAGGTTATTATGGTTGTATTATTTACGCAGCTCATTCTCCCGCGTCCACAGGCTCTCCCTTCCCACGAATTTCATACCCATTACATACCCTTTTAAATGCAGATTGATGTTATCCCCATCAAACCACATAAAGGCATCATACGTCTTGCCGTTATCCGGATCATAGACAGTACCGCCTTCCCACCTGTTTTTGGCTTCATTATATTGAAAACCTTTCAGGATCATAAGCCCCCAGACTTTCTTTGTCTTTAGGCTTTCATCGGGATTATTAACGTCAAGCTTATCGGGTTCTTCCTCTATCCATTCCACCTTGCCATAATATTTGCCATCGGTTGCCTTGAAGATCCTTACCTGGGATCCTTTTTCCGCGGTCAGGTAAATTCCTACAAGCTTGTCAGCCTGCCCGTAAAGGAAACAAGTTGAGAATGCCAGTACTATCGAGACGAACAAATTTCTTTTCATAAGATTTAGAATTAATGTTAAACCATTAAAGATAATTTTTTCTTTGATAGATTATAAAGGAATAGGTAAAATCATTTTGTGGATCGGTCATAATATCCTCCTGTTCTATAATTTCCCATTGATCAGGTGAAATTTCCGGGAAGAAGGTATCAGCCTCAAAGGATTTATGGACCTGCGTAATATAAAGCTTCCCGGCATAAGGCAAAAATTGCCGGTACAGGGATGCGCCCCCGATTACAAAACTTTCTTTTCCGCTATCGCTCAGCCATATTGCCTCTTCAAGTGAATAGGCCATTTCACATCCCGGGAAATGGTCGAGGGCATTATCCGAAATAACAATATTCCTGCGGTTGACCAGGGGTCTTTTGGGCAAGGAAAAATAGGTATTCTTCCCCATGATTACCGTATTTCCTGCGGTGATCTTTTTAAACCGCTTCAGATCTGCTGATATGTGCCAGAGCAGTTTGTTATCCCTGCCAATGGCATTGTTCCCGGCAATGGCTACAATGATGGAGATTTGCTTCATCCTGTAAAATTGTTTATACGGATATCTCTCCTTTGATGTGGGGATGAGGGTTGTAGTTTTCAAGACTGAAATCCTGAAACGTAAAATCAAAGAGTGATTGTACCTCCGGATTCAGTCTCATGGAAGGCAGAGACCGCGGTTCGCGCGTCAGCTGCAGCTTCACCTGCTCAAGATGATTGTTGTAAATATGGGCATCTCCGAGCGTGTGGATAAAATCCCCGGGTTTGAGCTTAGTGACCTGCGCCACCATCATCAATAACAGGGAATAGGATGCAATGTTGAAAGGGACACCTATAAAAATGTCGGCACTTCGCTGATAAAGCTGAAGCGAAAGCCTTCCGTCAGCAATATAAAACTGAAACAAAACGTGACAGGGAGGCAGTGCCATATTCTCAAGATCGGCAACATTCCAGGCACTCACAATATGACGGCGCGAATCGGGATTTTGCCGGATCGAATGAAGCACTTTTTCAATCTGGTCAATGGATTTGCCGGAATAGGCAGGCCATGACCTCCACTGATATCCGTATATGTGTCCCAGTTCACCCCGGACATCAGCCCATTCATTCCAGATGGTAACCCCGTTGTCGTTGAGGTATTTGGTGTTTGTCTCTCCCCGTAGAAACCAGAGAAGCTCATAAATGATGGATTTGAGGTGCAGCTTTTTCGTTGTCATCAGCGGAAAACCGTCCTGCAGGCTGAACCTCATCTGGTATCCAAAAACGCTGATCGTGCCTGTTCCGGTCCGGTCCTTCTTTTCGCATCCATGTTCAAGCACATGTTGCAGCAAGTCCAGGTAAGGTTTCATGATAATTTGTTTCTATGAATCTATTGCGGCGTAAAAATAGTAAAGAAGCCCTAAAGCTCCTGAATGAATCCGATAAAGTTATCTACAGATGTTAATTTCTTTTCAGTTATTAACATTAACAGGGGACCATTTTTTACTATTTTTAGCCCTTATTTCGTTGATGATGAGCAAAACCGCGCGGTATATCTTCACTGCAATCGGCCTTGTGCTGTTAGGTTTTATCCTGTGGTATTTTAAAAACATTGTAATTTATGTTCTGGTTTCCCTGGTTTTGGCCTTGCTGGGCCGGCCCATTTTTGACCTGCTGGGTAAATTCAGGATCCGTAAATTCAAACTGCCTGCCGCCCTGCGTTCCGTAATTACCCTGCTGATTCTGATCTTTTTCATTATTATCTTTTTCGGTATTTTCATACCCCTCATTGTAAACAAAGCCAACGAGCTTTCTAAACTCGATATCCAGAGTATCGTAGCAAGCCTGCAGGAACCCCTGTGGAGACTCGAAAAACTGCTGAACCGTTTTAAGATATTACCTGAAGGGGGATTCTCGATCCAGGATATTGTTGCGAAATTCACCGCTAAGATCAACATCAACTCAGTGGCTGATTTCTTCAGCTCCGTTGCAGGCACGGTGGGCAATGTTGCCGTTGCCATTTTCAGCATTATATTTATTACTTTTTTCTTTCTGAAAGATGAATCGCTGTTTGCCAAAGGGCTCTTGTCCATTGTTCCTGACCATTTAACGGATGAGGTAACACGGTTCATGGCATCAACAAAAAGATTGCTGATCCGCTACTTCGGCGGTCTTGTCCTGGAAGTCTCCGGTGTGATCCTATTGAGCTTTATCGGCTTTCTGATTGTCGGCATCTCCTTCAGTGATTCATTGCTAATGGGATTTCTGGCCGGAATATTCAATATTATTCCCTATATTGGTCCCATTATTGGAAGCGCTCTTGCTTTAATGATTGGCTTTGTCACCCATATGCATCTGTCTTTCCCTTCGGAAATGTTGCCCTTTCTGATATGGGTTTTGGTGGTTTGTATCATCGTGCAGTGGATAGATAACTGGATTTTTCAGCCACTCATCTATTCCAGCAGCGTAAGTGCCCATCCGTTGGAGATTTTCATTGTCTTTCTGATGGCCGGAAGCCTCGGTGGAATTTTAGGTATGATAGCAGCGGTTCCTGCTTATATTGTGATAAGAGTTTTTGCTAAGGAATTTTTTAATAACTTTAAATTTGTCCGATCGCTTACAAAGAATATATAAAAACCGAATGCTGATTAAAAAACACATAACCGCCATTGCGCTGGCCTTTCTTTTGCCCTTAGCCGGATTAGCACAGAGTGGGGCCTATGATTTCACCGCTGACGTGACCGAAGGATGTGATTCATTTAAGGTAAAATTCACCTTTATCAGTACCGCCACCGTGGATACCATTACCCATTTTGGATGGGATCTGGCTCCCGGCATAACCAGTTATGTTCGTGATCCGGATACCGTTTTATACGATGTTCCGGGCACGTATGATATTATTCTTTTTTTTGGCAGCAGTGCCGATAATTTGCTATGGAACGAACCCATCATCAAATACAACTATATTACCGTATATCCTTCCCTGTCGGCTGAATTCACCTATGCTGACACGTCAGAAATCGGCTATTATACCGTTTCCTTTAAGCATATAGAGCAAACTTACAGCGTTGCCGGTAATTATAACTGGAGTTTCGGGGACGGATCCTCCAGCAATCAGGAAAATGCTATTCACACTTACCCGGGACCGGGGACTTATAACGTCAGATTAGTCGTTTCCACTCCTGCCGGCTGCATCGACAGCACGGAACAAACGCTGGTACTGACGATCCCTCCCGGACTGATAGACATCGTGGCAAGCGACACGTTCGGCTGTGGTGAGGCCAGCGTGAAATTCTCCCTCGCCAATGTCGATACGGATACCATCAGCACCATCAGCTGGGATTTCGGGAATGGCACAACCAGCAGTATCGTTGATCCCGATACCGTTCATTACAATGATCCCGGTTTTTATGATGTAGGGGTTGTTATTAACGGAGATGCTGTACATGGCGTCACGGAAGAAGACCTGATCCATGTTCAGCTTGTGTCTCCGGCTGATTTCACTTATGCTGACACCGTGACCTATGACACCTTTGTATTTGAGCATACCGGGGAAACCGATAATACAGCCACCTATACCTATCTATGGGATTTCGGTGGTATCAGCACGGGTGACGGGCCCCGGGAGGTTGTGACACTTCCGGCATCCGATACCGCATATGCTGTTCGTTTAACCGTCACGGACAATCGCGGATGCGCCAGCTCCGGTGAGGCAGCTGTTTTTGTGTTCGAGGAGCTGCAGGCACAAAATGTATTTACCCCCAACGGCGATGATGTGAATGATTACTTCGAAGTAAGCAGTAATGGAAGCGTTCCACTTTCCATCAGAATATATTCCCGTACAGGTACCCTCGTTTATAAAGCCGAAGGCTATACCATCACCTGGGATGGAAAAACCTCGTGGGGACTGGAGCTAAGCCATGGCATATACTATTATGTGCTGGATGCCCTCAGCGGCGATCCGAATAACCGTTTCCGAAAAACCGGATTCATTTATCTATACCGCTGATTTACAGGAATCTATTCTTTACTCAACAATCATTCCTTTATATTATCAGTTGAGACGCGATTAATCGCGTCTCTATGATTGCAATATCCATTTATCCGACATTATTATTCCTTCATTTTCAATTCCGTACCATTCATCAACATATAACAACAAGCCGGGGTCGGTTGCGTTATACTAGTTGAAGGCAAACTACTAACCAAGGAAAAATGAGAGCAATTATTTTTATAGCTTTACTGGCACTTGTCTCCTGCGGCAAAGAGGTAATCATTACGGAAGAGGAGATAAAACCCGATCTGTTTTACAGCAGCAACGAAATCAATCCCTTTTCCGGAACCTGCAAGGTTGTTTTCAGTGACACCAATCTGCTAAAGGAGAAATTCGAGTTCAGGAATGGAATACTGAACGGCGAGGCTGTTGCCTATTACCGCGATGGCAAGCTGAGGTGGAAAGGCCATTACTATAATGGCTGCTGCATGGGCAAATGGGAATACTGGGATCAGCACGGAAATAAGATCATCGAAGCCACTTATAACAACGATAGTCTGACCGGTCCTTTCTATTCATGGTACAGTAGCGGCCTGATGAAAGAAAAAGGGCAGTACATCCAAAACAGCAGGGCTGGCAAATGGATCAGCTATAATGAAAAAGGGCAGGTCATTAGTGATACGATGTATTAATCCTTTATTCCAGGTTCTACTCCGGACTCCGTAAAAGCACAATCAGTCCACCGGTTCTTCCATAAGATCCTCAATGATCTAAATCCGATTGTTTTTAAGATGACGGCTGCATAAGCGTATCCCGAATCAATTTCATCGGGGAGGTGTGCGTCGGCATTGATCATTACCGGGATCTTTTTCCGGTAAATCCTCTCCAGTATCCATGTGCCCGGGTATAAATCAGGTTGACCATACCGGTAAATGCCGCGCGTGTTGATCTCAACCATGCATCCCTTTTCAGCGATCAGATCTAGTGTATCTTCCACACAATTCCTGTACCAGCCTTCCTCTTCATCAAGATAAGTCCGGTACCGGTTGTGCATTTTGATCTTATCCAGATGTCCGATGATGGTGGGATTGTCTTTAATTATCATTTCCCTTACCAGTTCATAATAGCGGGTAGCCAGTTTTCTTGTGTCGTTGTTATAGGCTGATTCAAAGCCTTTGAAAAACTCATCTGATGAGCCGTCTATTGTCCAGGGAATACCCGCTGAGAAGGTATCCATGAAATGAACCGAGCCAATGGTATAGTCCAGTTTCAGATCCCTGAAAAAGGGATTATGAAAACCCCATAATCCTCCTATATAGTCAATTTCAAGCCCTGTGTATACCTGTATGGTGGACCTGTATTTCTCCCTTAGCCGGTTAATTTCGGCAAGGTACTCCTGCAGCCTCTCCTGCTTCAGATTCCAACTTGTCGTAAAAGGCAGCGGAGCATGGGAAGAATATCCGATAGCAGGAAAACCCTTTTCGATCGCCTTTAACAGATAAGCCTCCGGTTCCGCTTTCCCGTCACAATAAAGACAATGCGTATGATAATTTACCCAAGGCATAGACAAAATGATTAACCGGCAACGAAAATACGGCACATCGGCAAACTTTCAAATTTTCTCCCGATAATTATCGGGATTAGACTCCTGATAGCCGACGGTCCACAGCCTATGTGCCCTGTTGTGTCCTTATGTGGTTCAAATTTTAAACATCCGGCTTCGCCTGACGCCTAAGAAATGCAGCCACTAATGGTACGAATAACGCGAATGAAACACCTTCTTCTGGCCAGCTAAATATCAACGAAAAAGATCGGTCCGATCCCTAAATCTACAATTCCTTACAATACATTTTTTTAACCCGAAAACGATATGCTAAGCGCAAAAAAAGCCTATTTAAACATCAATCCGTATGATTCAATTATAAAATTTTGGTCCGACCCCTATTTATTGGTCACTGCTGGTTTATTTCTTCTAACCTTTCAGTACATACTTTACCAGATTTGCCAGTGTGGGCTTTTGTCCTTGCATCAGGATGCCTGTCCGAAATATCCTTGCACCGGCCCAGACAGAAAGGACAGTGAAGACAATGATCCCGATCAGACCCGTAATTGGCTGCCACACCGGAATGGAAACGGGCGAGGCCATGCGCACGATCATGAGCATCGGGGTGAAAGGCGGGAAAAGCGATAACCATGTGGCGAAAGAACTCATCGGATTCTGTATCACAGGCCAGACTACAAACAAGGGCATGATCATTGGCAGCATGGCAGGGAATGAAACATTCTGGGCATCTTTGTTATCATTGCATGCCGATCCAAAGGCAGCCATAATGGAACCGGCCATGATCAGGAAAAATACCAGGTATATGAAAAACCAGGGGAGCAGGTGATAGGGTATCTTGTCGCCGGCTCCCAGCTGCTGCATGGTGATAATGCCACCCAGGATATAAATAGCCGCAGTGGTGAGGGATACGCTTAAACTTCCCAGGATCTTGCCGGTCATAAACTGGAATGGAGTAACGGTAGCCAGCAGGACTTCAGCGATTCTTTCCATTTTCTCCTCCATTACAGCCGTTAACAGCGGCGTGACACCCATGATCGCCATCATAAACATCAGCATTACCAGTATATAAGGAATAAGAATGGATTGAACAACATTGCTTTTTTCAGCATCCCTGATGCTTCCCGTGTTTTCATCTACCTTCAACAATCCCAGGCCTTCTATGTTGGTCCAGGTGAATAACTCCTTCGTGCTTTCGGGAGTCAGGTTCAGTTCCGCCACGCGAAGCTGTCTCAGGTGATTGTTAACCGTATTGGCAAACCAACCCCTGGTCTCATCCAGAAATGCATTTTCGGAATAGAACCGGATATATGCATTGTCCGGATCTTTTTCGGGATGCAGGACAGAGGGCCCTATTTCAAAAAATCCGTAAAGGTCTTTGGCGGCTATGCGTTCCGAGAGCCCCAGCTTTTGTTTACCCGGATCGGCAGTATCGGGATCAGCAAATTCAACAAAATAGGCAGGCCTGATCTTTTCGCGGGTTTCCGGATTGAAGATCGCTGAATCGTTACGCAGTTTTACATGCTGATGAAGGACTTGCGAAAAGAGTCCTGAATGGTCTATGACCACAAACTTTTTATCGGAAGTATCCTTTTTGCTCTGTGAAATGACGGAGACAGCCGTGCTTCCGCCCATCAATACGGGCATCAGGACAAGGCTCACGATAAAACTTTTGGTTCTTACCGCAGCCTTGTATTCTCTGAGAGCGATGATCAGGGTTTTACGCATGGCTTTCCTCCTTTCTTTCGGGTGCAGCAATCCGTATAAAAATATCGTTCAGCGAAGGCCTCGTTACCTCAAATTTCAATATCCGGGTCTTCTTCATGGCACCGGCAAGGATGCTCTGTGTCTCGGCACCAGGGGCCAGCCTCAATTCCTGAACCTGTCCGTAATCATTGATTTTCTCGATGCCCTTTATCCCTGCCAGGGCATCGATTCCCGATTCGGTCTGCAGCCTTACGGTGTCATTTCCGTAATTGTTCTGGATGCTCTGCAAGGTTCCGTCAAGCACTTTTTGCCCATTGTATATCATGAAAATATAATCGCACATCTTTTCGGCCATGTTCATGTCGTGTGTGCTGAAGATGATGGTTGCCCCGTTTTTCTGCAATTCCAGCAGCGATGATTTAAGGATTTCCGCATTAACCGGGTCGAGGCCGCTGAAAGGTTCATCAAGGATGATAATCTCCGGCCTGTCGATGACGGTGGCTATGAACTGCAGCTTCTGGGTCATCCCTTTGCTGAGGGTCTCGACCTTCTTATCGATCCTGTCATAGAGGTCCAGTTTCTTCAGCCAGTATTTGATCTCCGATCTGAGGTTTTTCGTGTTTTTCAGGTCGCCGTGGAATTTCAGCACATCAAATACCTTCATTTTTTTATACAGGCCTCTTTCTTCGGGAAGGTATCCGACATGTTCAAGCCTGGCATTTGCATGCTGTTTACCATGAATATAAATATTTCCCGAATCAGGGAACAGGATATTCATGATCATCCTGATGGTGGTGGTTTTTCCCGAACCGTTCGGCCCTATAAAACCATAGATGGTACCGGCAGGTACTTTCAGGTCGAGGTTCTGAACCGCCTTAACAGGGCCAAAAGTCTTGGTCACCTGATGGAGTTCGATAATTTCCATGAGGTTTGATGAGTTGATAATTGGTTATTGGTGTGGTTGTTAAAATTCGCATTAAATATAATAAATATAGCTTAAGTGAAAACACTATATTTATACCTGCAATTAAAAATCAAAGGGCGATCTGATAGTCAGATCACTTGGTAATAAGTATATATTTGGAATAAATATCATTGTGATGAACGCCAATGAGTTTATGGATGTGTTCACCAAATATTAAAAAAGACATCGTATGAAAAAAATATTGATGATTCTAATATTAGGATTTTTAATAATTTCTGCAAAAGGACAACAACTTCCTTTATTAAAAATTTCAGAGGATCAAAGATATATTGTAACGCAGGGTAATGAACCTTTTTTCTGGTTAGGTGGTACAGCCTGGGAGTTAATTCATCGATTAACGAAAGAGGAGATTGATTTGTACCTTACGGACAGGGCTAAAAAAGGATTTACTGTTATACAAACAGTCATTCTTGCCGAACTTGATGGATTAAATACGCCAAATGCTTATGGTGATAATCCATTAATTGACAATAATCCTGAGAATTTCAATGAGAAATATTTTGAACTTGTTGACTATGTTGTAACGAAATCAGCACAACTCGGATTATATGCAGGGCTTCTGCCAACGTGGGGGGACAAGTTTAATAAAAAATGGGGTGCAGGTCCTGAGATTTTTAATCCGGAAAATTCAGAAAAGTATGGAGAGCTATTGGCCAAAAGATACCGCTCCCATAACAACATAATATGGATTCTTGGAGGGGACAGGGGGCCAGAAAATGAAAACCATTTTGCGATAATTCGTGCCATGGCAAAAGGTATCCGAAAAACTGATAGCCTTCATTTAATCACTTATCACCCGGTTGGTGGAAAAAAAGCAACAGATTTTTTCAATGATACCTGGCTTGATATTGATATGTATCAGAGTGGACATACCAGAATAGCAAAAGAATACCATTACGTAGCCGAAAGCAAGAAATCAGCAAAACAACGACCCATCATAAATGGTGAAGCACGGTATGAGAATATCGTGGACAGATTCTGGGAAAATAAATCCTATGGTTGGTTAGATGATGCTGATGTCAGAGTCTCTGCCTACTGGAGTATAATATCGGGGGCAGCAGGATATACATATGGTTGCAATGATATCTGGCAAATGTATGATGCAAACAGAATGCCTGTTATAGAAGCCCGGACAGATTGGTATGTTGCCCTTGAACTGCCAGGGTCTTCTCAAATGAAATATATGAAAGAAATTTTTGAGATTTTACCTTTTCAAAAAATGATCTTTAATCAGGCATTAATTCTGAATAGTAATCCGGAGAATGAATCATATATTTTATCTGCAATTGGTCAGGATAATGACTTTGTGGTTGCCTACACACCAACAGGTAATCCGATAGAAATCGATTTAACAAAAATGAATTCAGAAGAGGTTAAAGCATATTGGTTTAATCCCAGAAGCGGCAGAATAATTCATATCGGAGATTTTAAAACAAAGATCCCACATGAATTTAAACCCTGGTCTGATGGTTGGGGCAGTGATTTTCTATTAATACTGGTAAACAAAGATGCGTCTTATGATTTTTCGAAATTCAATCCATAACATTTGGTAAAGCGCGGTCATAAAACATGCCGGTTT
>CAYWCR010000036.1:35996-39439 GCA_964456825.1 uncultured Bacteroidales bacterium | reverse complement strand
CTTTCGGAAAAATAGTCGCCTCGCTGGTCAATGATGTGATCATGCCTCCCCTGGGATTACTGCTCGGTGGTGTTGACTTTAACAATATGAAAGCAACCCTGAAAGCGGCTTCAGTGAACAACCTGGGAGAAGCTGTTCCGGCTGTAACCCTCAATTACGGCACTTTTATACAAACGGCTGTTGATTTCCTGATCATTGCATTGGTTGTTTTCATGCTGATCAGGGCTATAAATAATTTGAAGAAGAAGGAAGAAGCAGCACCGGCAGCGCCTCCCGCACCCACCAAGGATCAGGTACTGCTCACTGAAATCAGGGATCTGCTGAAAAAATAATAAAAAACAACATTGCTTTTTCAAAAAG
This sequence comes from uncultured Bacteroidales bacterium, assembly GCA_964456825.1. Taxonomy (GTDB): domain Bacteria; phylum Bacteroidota; class Bacteroidia; order Bacteroidales; family UBA10428; genus UBA5072. Next base: position 39,079 of record CAYWCR010000036.1, on the reverse strand, counting down.
CCTGCCCGAAAAGAGCAGGCTTTCTTTTCTTCTTCCTGCCATTGCCTTGCATTATTTTATTGCGCATAATCCTGACTTTTTTCAATTATTCCCATTAACTTGCATGGTGTTATACCTTTCAAACTTTTACCAAAAGTGAAACCCCGGCCGTTTCCCTGCAATGTGAATACCGGTCAGATTTTTCTGCCGGTTCTCGTTTCCTCCCTGTTATTTATTTCCCGGGAGATCAGCTGTCAGATTTCGCCGGTATATTCGAAACATTATAATTATGAGCAGTTTATCAATCCTGCCATTACCGGAAGAGACCATTACCCATTGGTAAATATTGCTCACAAAAGGAACTGGATCGGGACTAAACATGCACCCAATTCCATTTGCGCCGGTGGTTCTTTCCGGTTGGGTGAGTTTAATTTCTACACCCCGACAAAAATGCTGAACAGGGGCTGGTTTCTGTCAAAAGACAGGATGGGTTTCGGGGGCTTCCTGATGAATGAGCAAAACGGCCCGCTTAACCAGTTCTTTGCTTCGGTTACATATGCCTATTTCCTACCCCTGAATCCTAACCACAGCGCTGAATTGTCATTCGGGCTTTCCGCACAGCTAAAACATGTCAATGTTAATGAAGGGCTGCTCGAACCAAGCCAGCCGGGAGACCCTGAGCTGGCAAATCTGGATAAGTTGCCTTACCAGGCTGATGGCGGTTTTGGCATTTACTTCCACACCCAACAATTTCATGCCGGAGGCAGTGTTAATGAATTGTTTCATACACAAAGCCCGCTTGATGACATCCGTTATTACAGCAATACAACGGATTTCTTTTTTCAGACCGGCTATAAATTCTACCTTCGTCATATTGACCTTGAGCCTTCCGTTTTCCTGGGCAGAATAGACCGCGATCCCATTTATTATTATTCACAGATAAAATTGTTTTACCAGAACTACAACTGGCTGGCCATAGGTTTTAAATCAACAAGAAGCCTGCTGGTATCACTGGGATTTCGTGTGGGCCGGCTGCACCTGGCATATGGCTATGAGCAAAGCGTTTCGTCCCTGAGCCATTATTTTTCGGGATCGCACGAGGTGATGCTCGGGCTCAACATCGGACTATTCGAACCCGAAGGGATCAGAAAAACTGCAAAAAGAAAACCATGATTCATCATTATCAATACCGGCTCAAATTGTTGCTGTTGTCAGTTCCCTTTATGGTTTGCCAGGCAACATGGGCTCAATACCTGACCAATGGATCCCTTGAAGGCCCACCGGGCGACACCTATCCACCCTATGACTGGTACGTATATCCGGGCGACGATTTCAGTGATCCTGACCTGTTGTCTTTATATAGTACACTGAGTGGCAACAAGTCATATGGGCCTGTGGACGGGGGTAATTTCGCCCTGTTGCGGGCCAGGGGTGTCCACTATATCGAAAACTGGCATGGGCCCAGGGAACGGGAATACCTTTATCAGCCATTGATCCAGCCACTGGAAAAAAAATCCTGCTTCCAGCTCAATGTATATTTATGCACAAATCCCGATTACGCTGTTACGGATGAAGAGAATTCCAATGTTGGCTTTCCCCTGAGATTTCAGGTATGGGGATCCGACCATGCTGCCGGCAGGGATATACTGTTGGTTGACAGCGATCCGATAAATTATACCGAATGGCTTAACTATTCATTTAATTTCACAACCAGTGAAACCGACAATATCACCTACCTGCTTTTTGAGCCCCAATGGGATACGATAAGCATACAGTCGGAGCCATACAACGGGATGATCCTGGTTGATGCCATGAGCCTTGTCAAAACCGGGACAATGGATATACAGCATGAAAAGACCCTTTATTTTCATGGTGACAATGAAGATACGCTTACCGCTGCCTCCGGACTTGTTTACGACTGGTATCCTCCTGAAACGGTTTCATCGCCCCACGGGCAATCGGTATCCGTAAAATCATTTGCTGAAACTATTACAGCGACAGTAAGCATGGGAGACGACTGTCCTGTCCTTGATGTATTTCATCTGATACTTGATTGCGATACTGTATATCCGGAAGACACCAATCGTGTGGTGGATCATTATTACCGTTACGAGGACAATATCCCGCTGGAAGCATCGGCTGGCATAATTTACGATTGGGAACCGGAGATTAATCTGACGGCATATGATGTGCAGGCTCCGTTCATGACTGCCTTTCATGATCATTATTCCGTTGTGGTCACCAGTAAATATGATTGTATATTCAACGAATATTTTAATATTATCCTCTCCTGTGATACGCTTTATCCTGAAAATCCCATCACTGTCCTCGATTTACTTCTCCCTCCTGAATCATCTGTCACGCTTATGCCCAGATATGGTTTTATAAACGATGAATGGCAGCCGCAATATCATCTCAGCTGTTTTGATTGCCAAAATCCTGTTGCAACTCCCCAACGTTCGGTTAATTACAGTGTATCGCTCAGGGACGAATACGGGTGCTATCATAATGAAGTTTTCTCCCTCAGGATGGATTTCCTGATTCCCAACACCATTACCCCTAACAGCGACGGATATAATGACTGCCTGAAGGTTTACGGACTCCCTGAAGGTTCAGCTTTCAGGCTTTTTGATAAACAGGGACGACTGTTATTTACCAGGGACCCCTATAATCCTGATGACTGCTGGTATGGCATTGACCAGCAGGGAAAACCGCTGAAAGCCGACACTTACTGGTACGCCTTTGATCACCCTGAGTTGGGCACGCTCAGCACGGGGTTTATTTTTCTGAAAAGATGAGGCGGCCAGGCTTTTAGGCTGTTAGGCTGTTAGGCTGGAGATCGTGCGGTCGTGCGATCAGGGATTTAGCTATTGAGCAGTTTAGGTGTTTAGGAATTTCTAAAACGCTAAAAAGCTAAACAGCTAAAAGCCTATGTTTTCACTTTTCACTTTTCGTTCCTGCCTGCCGGTAGGCAGGTTTCACTATTCACTGTCTATCGCAGATAATCCCTGTAATTCTTCAGGTAAAAAAGCATCCTCCTGTACTGGTAAGGCGTGAAAATGCACTTGCAGTCATCATAACTTTCCGACATCAGGTTGGCAACC
>CAYWCR010000036.1:20772-35896 GCA_964456825.1 uncultured Bacteroidales bacterium | reverse complement strand
AGGCGTGAAAATGCACTTGCAGTCATCATAACTTTCCGACATCAGGTTGGCAACCGAGGGCACATAAAATTCACCCCGGGTATCTATATGGTTCCCGAAATAAACGCAATTCGTATCAACCCATCCAAGAAGATTGGGATCGGCCCAGGTATCACAAAGAAAATCTCCGCTTACGCTGCAATTGCTTTCATCTACCTGCTCATAGCCACCCAGGGTGTCGTGGGTTGACAAAAGGCCAAGGAAATGCCCCATCAGGGTTGTCAGATAGTTACCCCGGATAAATTCCTTATTCAGGAAAATATAGTTTCGTATGGTATCGTTGGGGAAATAAGTAAATCCGTAACACGGAACCGAATCAACCTCTGCCGATTCAACCAGGTAGAGGTTGATGGTATTTTCCTCACTGTGTTTCTTAACCAGTTCCTCCAAATCCTCTTCATCCTGAATGATGCTGTAATTATAGTCATCAATATATTGAACAGGCTTAAGACTGAAAGCCAGGTTTATCTTAATAAAGTTATTGTTCAGGAGGGCAACGCCGGCAGCGATATCATTGTAATCACAGTTGGCCATGCCATTGACATCGCTGATAATGTAGGCGGCAATGGAGAGGTTGGCTGAATTGTATACCGATGCTACATTGTACGATAGCTCCTCTTCTTTGTCCATGTTCTTTACTATTTCATCGGTCCATTCCTGTGTCGTCTTTGTGCCGTCGGGAAGCTGGGCAGGCAATTTAATTCCGGCCGACAGCAACAGGCAGGCCAGCAGACACAGCCTGAACCATTTTATGCAAAGCCAGTGTCTTTGCGTTGTTTTTGTTTTACCCATGGTATTGTTTTATATGCTTTTGCATAGGTTGCCTTTTCATCCTGTTACTCATCCTCATAAAACAGGTTGCTTTCACCCATGATCTTCAGCTCGGTCCTGCGGTTAAGCTGCCTGCCTTCCGGATTATCGGAGCCATCCGGATTTGAATTGGGCGCAACCGGAATGCTTTCGCCATAGCCCTTGGCCTGCAGTCTTTCTTCAGGGATTCCCTTTTCTGAAAGGTATTTAACAACACTTTCCGAGCGGCGTTGTGATAATTTGATGTTATAGTCATCGGTACCCGTGCTGTCGGTGTGTGACCCGATCTCAATAATGGCGTTTGGGAACAGGTCTATCAGCGGCAACAGTGAAGTATCAATGGTGGTCCTGGCTTCAGGGGTCAGCCTGTATTTGTCGTGTTCATAATACACATTGAAACGCACGGTGATCTCCGGTAAATAATTAACACCGGTTTCACTGATGACCAGGGTATCATTGCAATCCTTTCCCTCGGTTGAAAGATTAATGATCTTATCAAAGAAGCCGTAATTCTTAATGACGATACGGTAGTTCCTGTCCATTTCCAGGTTAAAAGCATACCGGCCGTTTTCATCGGTGATGGTTTGTCCGATTAGAATTTCTGATTCCGTTTCTTTTTCAACCTGATAAAGATTAACCGGGACATCCTGCAACAAGGCTTTTTCTTCGGGATATTCCAGCTTTAAATGATATTTCTCGTTCAGCTGGTCATATACATCATAATTGCTGCTGTTGTAAACGATACCGTATGATGTGATGCGCGTGCACTCATTGAACTGAAAATAGAATATATCGTCACAGCAACTGCCATTATCCATGGAAAAGGAGCCGGGACGGTTTGAAGTAAAAAAACCTTCCCTGCCGTTCCTTATCATGGTCATGTAAAGGTCGTCATACGAGGTATTCAAAGGTTTGCCCAGGTTTACTGCGTCGGTCCACTTGCTGGCGGAACCGGTTGCGCTGAACAGATCATAACCTCCATACCCGTTTCTTCCTGCACTACTGAAATACAAGGTACGAGTCTGCAGGTCATAAAACGGGCAACAGTCGTTTGCGGGCGAATTGATGTTTCTTCCGGGGTTTCTCGGCTCCCTGTACGTTGCTGAATGATTGTCCCTTTCTGTATACCAGATATCAAGGCCTCCCTTTGTCCCCGGCCGGTCTGAAACAAAATATAGAATATCCTCCCCGGTACGCAGGTTTTTGCCCAGCGCCGGTTGCGTGCTTGTATGATTCTCCATATTCACCGGATAAGGAAGCTTAGCAGGCTGCTGCCATTGTCCTTTCTCATTATAGCTCAGATAAATCTCGCTGATTTCCCTGTTTTGCCAGTTCACCCTGCTGCGGGTAAAATACATCCGCTGTCCGTCATCCGAGATAACGGCATTTCCAGTGTTAGCATCAGGATCATTGACCGGCCCTTCAAGGAGGCCCAAGGGATCCCACCGGCCGGAATTCCTTTCAGCAACATAAAGCTGCCTGACTTTATTACCGGCCTGAGAACTGTCCGTAATCAGCGCTCCGAAAAGTATCTGGTTTTCACTGACGGGGAAAGGAGAAAACTCGATATGCGAACCGTTAATCAATGCATCCAGATGATGAATGGAGACGGATGCATTGTTGCCGGGATGGGATAAAGCCCAGTTTGCGCTTTCCGTATAAACGGAAGCCAGCTTCCGGTACTGGGAAGGATCCCTTCTTTTTTTATAAATCTTGCGGAAATGGGTAAAGCTTTCGATGGCAACGTTATATTCTTCAAGATTCATGCTGGTGATCCCGCGATAATACCAGGCCATGTTGTATTTTTCAGGATCCTTATTCAACAGGGCATTAAAGCATTCGCGTGCTTTCATGTAATTACGGGTTGAGTAATAGAGCATGGCCAGGCGATACCATGATTTCAGGTCATCATTGTTGAGCCTGATATAACGATCATAATAATCAATGGCCTTATATATATCTCCCCTGTTAAAGCTATTAACAGCATTGCGCTTTAATTCGCCTGACAGTATCCTGGTTGTGTCCGCCGCACGAATATCTCCGGGCATCATTACCAGTTCAATTAGAAAACCAGCCGCCAGCATGAACAAAGGTTTAATGGCTGCCCTGAACCCAAACACCTGGCTTATTTTTATAAGATGTAACATGGCTCGGTTGTATCCTTCGACCGTGAATGAAGGTTTCTGTAGATCACTGATATTTCAAAGGCTCCATAAAAATTGGTTGCCTTGCGAAGCAAAGAAATATTGATGTCATAGCTGACAAAAAGGTCAAATTTCAGGATCCGGATACCTCCTCCTACCATGATGGCATCCATATTCCTGACAGGGTTAGCCCGCAATGAAGCAAGCGCATATATGTTTTTAACCGATCTGGCAGACGGTACTGAATATCCCAGCAAACTGCCCCCTATAAATTCTCTTGCACCCGACGTTGCACTATAGAGTATCAGGGGAATCAGATCGATCCGCTCAGCTAAAGGGATCAGCATATGGGCATGCACATTATACCGTAACGGTAAATGTTCGTCATCGTTGTTTTTCATAAAAGATTCCACCGGCCTGTTCAGATGGTAAACTGCAATCCCTGCAGCCAGCTGATATGCTGCAATGCGGGCTCTCCACAAAAAGCCGGCATTGCAGTCAAAATAGGAAAGCTTATCGGCCAACAGGTATTCATTGCTGGGAAGAGCGGTACTAAAACGATTGTCGATGGTGCTGAACTGGGAACCAAAAGTTATTTCCTGCTGGTTAAAATTACGGAATACCACGCCAGGCTGTATACCCAGAATGAACTGATGATTGCGGTAAAATCGCGAATAACTCACCGATATATGAAATTTATCCGCAACCAGATGATTGCCTGATGAAAGATCATGCACGATGCAGGCTCCTATGCCTATGGCCTGACTCCCCAGGAAAAGCCTTTTATCGGCCGATATGCTGTAGGTATTGTATGGTGCTTCAATCTGCCTCCACTGATTCCGGTAATTATTCACCAGCCTGAAATCATAATCAGAGACCCCTGTATTGGCAGGGTTAATCAATAACGGAGTCGCATGAATCTGCGTAAAATGGACATCCTGCGCTGAACCTTCAGGATGCAGAAAAAAAGTTAACGCAATAACAATTATTGCTATTTTTAATCCGTCAATCTTCAAAATGTCTTATTTTTAGATATCATTAGCTATATCCTGAACATACGCATGACGTCATTAATGCAATATTATAAAAAAAACCCCAACCCCTCCTGCTCTTTAATTGGTTTTCTGTTGCTTATTTTCGGGAATAACCTGGTCGCCCAGACCGCCGGTTTTACATTTGAGAAACGAAACAATTGCGCCCCTGCACGGGTTGTATTTACGAACGAATCATCCCAGGGACATGGAATTACTTATGAATGGGACTTCGGGAACGGAGCCATCAGCCATTCTGCTGAAATGATCCTTGAAGAAGTATATACAGATCCGGGAACTTATCTGGTTTTTTTAAGCGTTATTGAAGGAAATGACACTGCTGTGGCCACTGCTGAAGTCAATATCTTCAGGGGTCCGGTGGCGCAGTTCAATGCCAGTCAAACCGAGGGTTGCGCACCCTTTGAGGTCAGCTTTCACCATCAAACTGAAATTGGCGATGCACCCATCATAAAGGCTTTCTGGGATTTCAGGGATGGATTTACCGTAGTCTCCGACAGTCCGGTGCATACATACAGCCAGGCAGGCAACTACGACGTCTTTCTGCAGGTTACTGATGATAATGGCTGCACGGATTATATTGAAACCACGGGATTAATAACGGTATATCCCGAACCGGTGATCAGCTTTTCGGCTTCCGATACCCATGCCTGTGAATCTCCCCTGGTGGTTAATTTCATCAACCATTCCGTATCTTCCACAGCGTTACAGTACCACTGGGATTTCGGGAACGGCACGGGATCGGATTCATACAATGCAACAGCACATTATAATACCGACGGAGTCTATGATGTCACGCTCCGTTCAGAAAATGAGCTGGGTTGTATCAGCTCACTGACCAAGGAATCCTATATTGCTGTTGGCCGTCAGGAAGGCTATATTTATGCTGTTCAGGGGAACAATATCAGGGATGAAGAAAACGACATCCTCTGTCCCGGCAAAACGAGATTTGCTTCTACTCATGCCGGATCAACTGATTATACCTGGCATGTAAAGTACAATGGCATGGCGTTCATACGCGAGGGGCCGGAATTCAGCTATAACCTTGGGGATTCCGGCAGGTTTGAGGTAAAGCTGGTAGTGGGCCGGCAGTCTGCTTGTCCCGACAGCATGGAACTTTCCTTCCGGGTTGATCATATCATTGCTGACTTTGAGATGGATCCGGCTTACGGTTGTCAGCTTCCGGTAACGGTGAATCTGACAGGCCGGTCTGAGCATCAGGTTGAACAGCTATGGATACTGCCGGATGGTTCAGAAGATACCCTGGCCGATATTTCCTTTACCATTACCCATGAATTGTCCCATAAAGAATTGTACAGCCACACAGCCAATCAGCTTCGTTTTCCTTTTAAACATTTTACTACCAGCATTAACGGATGCAGGGATAGCATCATAAAAGAGCTGCGTGTCATTCTTCCGGTGGCCCGCTTTATGCCCGATCTCGTTGCCGGTTGTGTGCCCCTGGAGGTTACATTCTCAGACAGCAGCCGGTCTGCTGAACCCATTCAAAAATGGACCTGGATTATTAATCAGCTAGCATTCAGCCAGACTTCATCAGTACCCTTTGTCCATACTTTCGATCAGCCGGGTGAATTTGAGGTTATGCTTGCCATTGAAAACAGCTTTGGATGCATCGACACCTCTTATCCCATAACCGTGAAAGCCGGAGGCAGGCTGAATCCTGATTTTACCGTAGTTCCCGAACAGGTATGTTTTGGTGGCAGTATTCAGCTCATGGATAAGACCAATCTGCATGACAGCATTGATTTCTGGCATTATTCATCCCCGCAGTTATTTAACATTACCGGATCTGAAAATCCCACGGCCGCAGTTCTGATCTTTACGGATAGTACGGGACATAAATCCGTCCGTCTTGAAGTCGGTTACAACGGATGCCTGTCCGATACCGTCATTCAGCAGGCTTTTGCTGTTAATCCGCCAGCCGGAAGTTTCCATGAAATCTTTTCCTGCGACAGCCCGCTGGTATACACTTTCATTCCTGACATCCCCATGACCAGCTCAATAGAATGGAATATCAACGACAATGTAATCCATGCCAGCGATTCAGTCCGCTACCGTTTTCCCTCATCCGGCGATTATGCCGTAACGTTAAAGGCTTTCAATAACGTGACTTCCTGTTCAGTCATCATAACAAAGACCATAAAAGTCAGAAAAGTTACGGCCGGCTTCCTGTCGGAACTTGTCGTATGCTATGGTGACACCGCCTATTTTAATGCCAGGCCGTCAAAAGACTATATCACCGAATGCTATAACGAAGGATTCTTGTGGGATTTTAATGACAATACCCCCCGCCGGAGAACATTCAGCGAAGAATTTGCCCATGTTTATTACACCACAGGGACTTTTATAACAGAGCTTGTCGTCAGGGCAGACGACGGCTGCCAGGACACCCTTCAGAAGTCAATACAGGTAGTCGTACCCCAGGTGGACTTCACCACCAGCATAAACGAAGGATGTGCTTCGGGACTGGTTGTCAGATTTACAAAAACCAGCACGGACGAATTTCCCACCACCTGGGAATGGATTTATGGAGACAACGCTGTTGATAATACTTCGGCATCACCGGTCAATCACAGATATACCAGCGCTGATTCCAGGGTTTACTGGGCAGGACTTTCAGTTAGGGATATATTTGGATGCAGCAATGATAAATTTATTCCCATAACATTGTCAAAACCGCATATTACTTTCGAAGCCGACAATAATTTTATCTGCGCAGGCAACCAGGTAAGCTTCAGCGCACCTTACAACACCTTTGACAGTTACCTATGGGATTTCGGAGACGGCGCCACGTCTGCTGTTTCACACGACCATGTATACACGGAAGCCGGCATTTATGATGTGACCTTAAGCGCAAGCCAGAACGGCTGCCAGGATACTGTGATAAAAACCCAGTATATCAGCGTCGAGAAGGCTGATGCCGGGTACAGTGTAAATGACAGCATTTTCGATTGCTATCCTGCCCAAGTCCTGTTTACCTACAATGAAGGCAATAATGTTGCTGCAGGTAGGTGGACCTTTGGTGATGGCAATCAAAGTCCCGGATACCGTGACAGCTATCAGTATACCTATTCAAAGCCAGGGACATACAATACTTCACTCTGGATCAGGACACCCAATAATTGTCAGGCCACACATTCAAAGACCATCAGCGTAACCGGTCCGTACGCAACCTTTAATTTTGAACCCCGTTCCATCTGTTATGGTGATCCGGTAGCTTTCAGCCTGACTTCCTCCCAGAATGTAAGCGAGATGGAGTGGATATTCGGCGATGGTGAAACCTCCACCCTGGCATCTCCCGTGCATCAATATAAGGCAAAGGGGGTCATACATCCGGCGCTGGTGGTAAGGCACAATGCCTGTGAGGTAACCCTGACCTATGCCACATTGAATGTTTCCAATGTCACCGCTGCATTTGATTTTCCGGAAGGCAAGACAAATTTTTGCCTCCATGAGGAATTACAGACCATAAATCAGTCTGCCGGTTATCAGGATATTACCTGGACTGTAAATGATATACTGGTAGTCCATGACCCGGTTCTGACGCCGTTCCTGCTTTCTTCACCGGGTGCCATGCAAATCAGCCTGGAGGTAACAGATGCCATGGGGTGCGCCGATTCATTGACAAAAACCATCATCGTGATGCCGTTGCCTGTTTTTGCCATTCTTGGTGATACATCCGTCTGCAGCGGAATAGCTTCATCCCTTTCTATCAATCCTGTCCTTCCCGGCTGGAGTGTTGTATGGAATCCTCCGGAAGGACTGAATAATCCTTCGTCTTTTGCACCATCGCTGACCATCGATTCAACCCGGCTTTACACGGCCGCCGTTACGGATGCATACGGATGCCGTTCCATGAATGATATTACCATAAGCGTTGAGCAACCTCCCGTGATAAGCCGCATTCCTTTGCAGGATACCGCTGTTTTCATCGGTGAATCCATCGGATTGAGCGCTGTATCCGATAATCCTGACGCCGTTTACAGCTGGTCACCTGAATACCGTATTTCTTGCTTAAATTGCAGCGAGCCTGTCATAAAACCTGAAAACAATGTTACTTATATTGTGACCATTACCGATGAATGCTTTGCATTGACCGAGGAGTTCCCGGTGGAAGTCATTATTGATTTTTATATCGAAACGCCTGGTGCTTTTACACCCAATGGCGATGACAACAATGACATTTTCATACCCGAGACCAAAAACATCCGTGAATTCAAAGAATTTAAAATATTCAACCGCTGGGGCAATCTGGTATTTGAAACAATACGGCTTGACGAAGGATGGGATGGCTCTGTGAATGGAAAGATACAGAACATGGATACCTACGCCTATTATATTAGGGCAGTTACCAGCCATGGGTATGAGACGGAGAAAAGGGGTAGTTTCATGCTGATAAGATAGAGGGGGAAGAATGAAGTGATAAGTGACTCCTGCCTGCCGGCAGGCAGGAGTGACGAGTAAAAAATGAAAAAAAATGAAAATCCGCAGAGAAAAGAACTATATTAAAATGCCTGCTTTCGCAGCCAGGCTGTACGATAATCTAACCAGCATAAAAGGCATTGACAGGTCATTTGAAGAGATCGCCGATTTCATGGTCGGTATACTGCCCAAGGGCAGATTGCTGGATGTTGGAACAGGTCAGGGTCTGCTCATAATAGCCATAAGCAATAAAAATCCGGCACTTGACCTGTCCGGCATTGACACCGATGACTCCATGCTGGCCATAGCCCGGCAAAATATCCGGAGCATAAAGGGAGTGGATCTGCGGATTGGCAATATCAGAAAAACCGAATATGCGGACGATTTCTTTGATTGCATTGTCAGTGCGGGGAACTTTCATGGCTGGGAAAATCCTGCTGAAGGGCTGGATGAGATCTTCAGGATACTGAAACCGGGCACGACGGCATACCTATTCGATACACACCGGGATTATCACAGGAAAGTTTTGCGGCGCAGGCTTGCTGTATATCTTGAAGATTATCCCTTTATCCGCAAACGAGTATTAATACATTTTCTTAAAAGGCAATTGAGGATGGCCTACTCCCTTCCTGAAATCGAAGCCATAATCAAACAGACAAAATTCAGGAATAGCTATTCCATCAGGGAGATTGAGCTAGGCAATCTGCCAATGTATGTCAGGATGGAATTAAAAAAGGAATAATTTCAGGGAATGTGAATTTAGGGGTTTAGGGTTTTAGCTTTTTAGCTTTTTAGGTATCACTTCTCCCTTCTTCTTCGTCCCTTGTCCCTATCTTTTGTTCTTCTTCAATTCCTCTATTTTCTTCAACAGCTCTTTTTCCTTCTGCTGAAATTCAGTTTTTATCTTTTCGTTTTCCAGTATTCTGCGCTGCAGATCTTCCTGGATGGTCTGCATTTCCTCCAGGTTTTGCCGGAGCTCTTCTTCCCGGGTCTGAAGTTCCTTGTTTCGCTGCTGGATTTCCATCTCCATTTTCTTTGTTTCCGTAATGTCCTTGGAGATGCCAAAGGTGCCGATTATCTTTCCCTGTTTGTCGTATAGCGGCATTTTTGAGGTGCTGACCCAGGTTAACGAACCATCCTTCCTCACTTCTTTTTCAACCATATTAATAATGGGCTTTCCGGTTTTAATGATTTTCTGTTCATCTTCGAATGCCGGCCTGGCATGTTCCTCAGCAAAGAAATCAAAATCCGATTTGCCCATTATCTGCTTTGGATTGGAAAAACCAAATAATTTGGCATGCGATAAGCTGTTTTTCAGGAATTTGCTATCCTTATCCTTAAAATAGATATATTCCGGCAGGTTATTGAGGAGGGTATCCATCAGGTGTTTTTCCCAGTCGAGTTCGGCTTTCTGTCTTTCCATCTCCTCCTGAACGGTTTGCATTTCTTCCAGATTCTGACGCAATTCTTCTTCCTGGGCCTTCAGTTCCTCAGTCTTCTCCTGCATTTCCATTTCCGTTTTCTTTGCCTTCGTGATGTCCTTGGAAATGCCAAAAGTGCCGACAATCTTTCCATGCTGGTCATACAACGGCATCTTGGTTGTACTTACCCAACTCACCGATCCGTCCTTTTTGACTTCCTTCTCAACCAGGTCAAGGATGGGCTTGCCGGTTTTGATAATTTCCTGTTCATCATTAAAAGCTGGTCTGGCATGTTCATCACCAAAGAAGTCAAAATCTGATTTACCCAGTAAATCTTCCTGCTTTGAAACACCAAAGCTACGAACAAGAGAATGACTGCTCTTAAGGAATTTGCTGTCCCGGTCCTTAAAGTATATATACTCGGGAATATTATTCATGAGGGCGTCCATCAGGTATTTTTCTTTGGCCAGATCCACCTGAATAAGTTTGTTTTTCTCCATCTGCCGGTTCAGTTCTTCCTGCGTAGCCTGCATCTCTTCAAGGTTTTGCCGGAGTTCTTCCTCCTGCGCCTGAAGTTCTTCTGCCTGAGTCTGTGATCTGGCCAGCATTTCCTGAACTCTGGCTGCGGCAGTCCTAATGGCAATAAAACTTGCTATATTCTGGGAGAGTTTCTGAATAAATTCAAGCTTATGTTTTTCAAGTTTTTTAAAGGATGCCAGTTCAATGACACCCAGTTTGATCTCATCCTGCAGCAGGGGCACAAAAGCCAGGTAAGTGGGAAGTGCTTCACCCAGGCCTGAAGAAATCTTTGTATAGGTAGTTGGGACATCCGTTATCTCCATCATCTGTCCCTCGTTGAAACAGGTGCCGACAAATCCTTCCCCGGGATGAATCTTAGCCTGCAGCTGTTTTGCATCCGGGGCATAAGCGCTGAGCAACTCCAGCACCTGATCGCTGAGTTCTTCTCCTTTTACAATATAGATAGCTCCCATGTTTATCCCGAGATATTTGACCAGTTCATAAATGAGATGCTGTCCGAGTTTTCCAAGTTCGCCCTTGCTGCCCGACATGATCTCTGAAAATTTTGATAATCCGATAGCATGATATTTCAGCTCCTCTTCCTCAACCAGTTTTTCATGAAATTCAGATTCTTTCAACACAATCAACTCTTCTTTTTGTTTAACCAGTTGATGGAGCTCACTTATTTTGGCTGCATGGTCTCCGATGATTTTTTCCAGCTGCTTGTTACGAATGGTAAAAATCCTGTATAAAAAAGGAGCGGCCAGCAATATAACCAGCAATGAGAACCACCATCTCCGGTAAAAAGGCAAATTCTGCTGCGAAGCTGATGCCGCGGCCAAAACGATGGTTGAATCAGCAACAGATCCGGTGTCTGTATCATCAGGACTCCCTTCAGCAACCGAAGGTTCCGGAACTGAGGCAGCATCATTTTCCGTAATAAAAACCTCTTCTCCGGCAGCTTCTTCCACTACCAGGGTTGACTCAGCGGGCTGTGATACAACATCCTGAAAGTTGCCCATATCATGCATTGTATAATTATCCAAAGCGCGCACCCTGTCGGCATGAATGATCATGACAAAAAGTATGAACAGCAGGGCGGACAGGATTTTTTTATCAGGTCTGATAAACGGTGAACTCATAGTATGGTCCGTATTATGTATTGTAAATCTACTAAAAATGTACTAATACTAATAACCACGATATTAACTTTTTTTAAGACAGCCGGCCGCACAAAAAGACAGGTCCTGCCCAGGCAGGTTTTTATGCTTATTGTTTTGCAACTTATCAGAGAAGACCGCGGTATCCGGATAAAAAAAGAACATTTTTTACGATTTGCATCGTTCAATATATTAATTTAGAAGCCAACCTTTTCATACCAGACATGATAATAGAATCACGGGCATATGCCAGAGCCGGCCTTCTCGGAAATCCGTCCGACGGATACTTTGGAAAGACAATTTCCATTATTGTCAGGAATTTCGGTGCGGCTGTTACCTTATATGAATCTCCTTCCCTGGTGATTGAAGAACAGGAAGAGGATCTGAATCAATTCAGGAGCATATATCACCTCTCCGAAAAGGTAAGCTTAACCGGATATTACGGTGGGGCGCGGTTGTTGAAGGCTACCATCAAGAAATTCTGTGATTACTGTGAAAAGAACCAGATAAGGCTTGCTGGAAATAATTTCACCCTGCGGTATCAGTCTTCTATTCCCCGGCAGGTTGGGCTGGCCGGATCCAGTGCGATAGTGACGGCCACCATTAAAGCACTCATGCAATTTTATCATGTTGATATTCCCATGCCCATGCTTCCCTCTCTTATTCTCGCCGTTGAAAAGGAGGAACTGGGAATTAATGCAGGTTTGCAGGACCGGGTCATTCAGGTCTATGAAGGATGTGTATATATGGATTTCAATGAGGAATATATGTTGCAGCACCAGCACGGCATTTACGAGCCGATCGATCCCAATAAACTGCCCAAACTATACCTTGCCTATAAGTCCCAGCTGGGAAAAGAATCAGGGAAGGTGCTGAGTGATATCCGCCAGCGTTATGACCGGGGAGACAAGCACGTCAGGGCTGTTTTATCTGAAATTGCAGGTTTGGCGGAGAAGGGGAAAGAAGCTTTGTTCAAGGGAGATACAGAGCTTTTGTCGGAGCTAATGAACCGTAACTTTGATCTGCGCTCACAAATCATGAATATTCCTGAGAGCAATAAAGAAATGATAAGGATAGCCCGTAAATGCGGTGCATCGGCAAAATTTCCCGGATCAGGCGGTGCCATCATCGGTACTTATGCCAATGACGAGATGTTGCAGAAACTGATTGTCCGGCTGAAGGAAATCAATGCAAGAGTTATTAAACCCTATATAATGTAACCATGATTAAGAAAGCTGTTATACCGGCAGCCGGCCTGGGCACACGATTCCTTCCGGCCACCAAGGCACAGCCCAAGGAAATGCTCCCGATCATTGATACTCCGGTCATCCAATACGTTGTACAGGAATGTGTGGATTCCGGGATAGAAGATATACTGATCATTTCAGGCAAAGGCAAGCGGTCTATTGAAGATCACTTTGACCGTAATTTTGAGCTGGAAGCGCGTATGCAGAAAAAAGAAGATGAAGTTGTACTCAACCAGCTGCGGCATATTGAAAATATGGCCAACATCCATTTCATCAGGCAAAAAGAACTAAATGGCCTGGGGGATGCTATTTTTCACGCACGGTTTCATTGCGGCAATGAGCCTTTTGCTGTTCTGCTTGGCGACACGGTTATTGATTCTGTTATACCTGCAACGCAGCAGTTAATTGACACTTTCGAGCAATACCGGCAACCGATTATTGCTGTCGAGACGGTACCCCGCGATAAGGTTTCCCGGTATGGCATTGTCGGAGGCACTGAAATCAGCAAAAAACTGATGCAGTTAACCGAATTGGTTGAAAAACCTGATGTCAGAAAAGCCCCTTCCAATCTGGCTGTCGCCGGCAGATACATACTGACACCCGATATTTTTCCGGCACTCGAAAAAACCCCGAGGGGAAAAGGAAATGAGATTCAGCTAACAGATGCCTTGCGCATATTGCTGAAACATCAGGGTATTATAGCCCAGACCATCGAGGGTAAAAGGCATGACCTGGGAGACAAACTCGATTTTCTTAAGACCACCATTGAATTTGCCCTTAAAAGGGATGAATTTGCCAAACCCTTACGGGATTTTCTCAGGCAAATACTGAAAGAAAAATGAGATTTTGCCCCACGCTGCTATAAAAATCTGGCAAAAATTAGCATTTATCTGTTGAATGATTATATTTGCGATATGCAAAACTATTGCATGAATATACTTTTCAAAATTTTATGACCATGACAAAAATCCGAAAAATTGTTCTTACTGAAAAAGAAATGCCCAAGCAGTGGTATAATCTGGCTGCGGACCTGAAAATTCCGCCGTATATGAGTCCCGACGGACCTGTGCCGCCAGAAGCCTGGGCCCCGGTTTTCCCGATGAATCTTATTGAACAGGAATATAGTACACAACGGTGGATCGACATCCCTGAAGGTGTACTTGAGCTGCTGACGCGGTGGCGTCCTGCTCCCATGCACCGGGCCTTTGATCTGGAACAAGCGCTGGGAACGCCCGCAAGGATATATTATAAAAATGAAAGTTTCTCACCGGCAGGAAGCCATAAAGGAAATACAGCAGTTGCCCAGGCCTGGTATAACAAGCAGTTTGGCATTAAAAAGCTGACTACTGAAACGGGAGCCGGCCAGTGGGGTAGCGCACTCGCCTTTGCCTGTTCACTGGTTGGACTGGAATGCAAAGTTTTTATGGTGAGAATAAGTTTTGACCAGAAACCATACCGGAAATTGATCATGCAGACTTATGGCGCCAGTTGTTTTGCCAGTCCCAGCCAGGAAACGAAGGCAGGCAGGGATATACTGGCCAAAACGCCTGATACGCCGGGGAGCCTTGGCATTGCCATCAGTGAAGCTATTGAAGCCGCTGTTACTGATCCTAAAGGCGAAACAAGATATTCCCTTGGAAGTGTGCTGAACCATGTGATGTTGCATCAGACTATTATTGGTCTAGAAGCTAAAAAACAGCTTGAAATTGCCGGAGAAAAGAAACCTGATGTGGTAATAGCGTGCGTTGGAGGAGGCAGTAATTTTGCCGGATTGTCATTCCCCTTTATCTATGATAAAATTCATGGATCCAAGATTGACATTATTCCTGTTGAACCTGCATCATGCCCGACCTTAACAAAAGGCCCCTATGTATACGATCATGGCGATACCGCCAAGATGACACCGCTGGTACCCATGTTTTCACTGGGCCATAGTTTTATGCCGGCTCCCATTCACGCAGGAGGATTGCGTTATCACGGGATGTCGCCGATGGTCAGCAAGGCAGCGATAGACGGCCTGATTTCCCCGATATCATTGCACCAGCTTGAATGTTATGAAGCCGGTCTGCTTTTCGCCAGAACGGAAGGCATAATCCCTGCACCTGAGACGACTCACGCGATAGCAGCTGTGATCCGCGAAGCCAAAAAAGCAAAGGAAGAAGGGAAAGAAAAAGTAATCCTGTTTGGTTTTTCTGGTCACGGTCTGATGGACCTGACGGGCTATGAAAAATACATGACCGGTCAGTTGCAGAACTACGAATTGCCCGATGCTGTCATCGCTGAAAACCTCAA
>CAYWCR010000036.1:0-20672 GCA_964456825.1 uncultured Bacteroidales bacterium | reverse complement strand
AAATCTATAAAAAGCCCGGATTGTTTCCGGGCTTTTTCATAGGCCTAACTATAGGTTTACCAAGGTTCTATTAATCCAATGCGATGGGTGATTCACCCTGTAAATAAGTAATCATCCTCAATCATTCCGCGCTTTTTTCAGATTAAAGTGAGAAACCAACTACTCCGAAAAGCTGCTTCTTCTCGGGATTGAATACTACCTGACCGCTAACCTCAACGGAGAAACTATCGGTTATTTTTATCGTTTTTCCGGTTCCCAGTCCCACGTTGCAAACAGCAAACTCACCGTCGGATGTATGCCAGCCGTTTCCGGCTCCCAGAAAGATTTCAACATGTTCAAAGGCATAGCCTGCCTGAAAATACATATCCCCGCCATATGAACCTGCACCACCCGCCTCATTAATAATGTAATTCGCACTAAGGCTCAGCCCTCCTAATTCATAGCCTGCCGACAATTCAAGGGCATGGCTTCCTGTTGTATCTGTAATATCAAAAATATCAAGATCCGGTAAATAGTAATCAATAACCCCCAATGTCAAGCCGAACGGGAAACTGTAGGAAGCGTAGAGATCAGATTCCATATATCCGGCCGCATCAAATGAGCCCCATACGCCGATGGACAAACCACCGGTTGTAAAATCAATGGTAGGCTGGAATGCGGGTCCTGTTCCAAGTTTCGAACCGCGCCAGATGTAGCTACTGTAAAAATCAGCTCCGGCAGAAAATTTTGAAGGATTTTCATTTCCCTCTTCCTGTGCCATGAGGTTGTTGGGCGAAAAAATCAGTACAGCCATCAATACCGTAAAGAACAACTTCATTTTTGTCATGGTTTTAATTTTAGGTTATTAATAGTTTGAACAGACAAATATATATATTTTATAACATACCCTATAATTTTTATGAATTATTTATAAAATAATAATTTTCTCGTTATTGACCCCATTAATTTTGATACATAAAATAGTATTTTATATATTTTTTTATTCATACCCCCTATATTAAATAAACATAACCGGACAATTAATAATTTTTGTTCCTTTAACCTGTTATTTACTGTCAGGCTTTTATTCTTATCCTCAATTTTATTATCTTACTTCAACGTATTATGGCAAATCCTGTTCATCAATATGGGGTCAGAAAGAATCAGACGATCCGGTGAATGCTTTCCTGTTGAATGAGATAATGCAATCGCTGACGCCAGGTGCTCATCCATATGAATTGCTGCAGGACGGTCTGATATTCACGGAAGGAGTGATCTTTGTGATCGCCCCCTGGGAATACCGATGTTTGGTGATGGAAGATTGCCGCAAAAACTCGTATCTTTGATGATGCAAAATTGTAAAAACATGTTCCCCATGAAAGAAGAAATAAAGCGTATCCTTGAGGCCGAAGCAAATGCCATTTTAAATATCCCGATAGATGAAAAAATATCAGAGGCCATTGACCTCATATACGAGACTGTTCATGGGAAGGGAGGGAAATTGGTGGCCAGCGGAATGGGGAAAGCCGGTCAGATAGCCTTGAATATTGCCACTACCCTTTCATCAACAGGTACGCCGGCCATATTCCTTCACCCAAGCGATGCCCAGCACGGGGATCTCGGCGTTATATCGAAAGATGATATCCTGTTGCTGGTCACCAATTCGGGTAAAACCCGTGAAATAATTGAACTCTATGAGCTTTCAAAAGGTCTGGTAAACCATATTCCCGTTATTGTGATCACAGGCAATCCTTATAGTCCTCTTGGATCCATTGCCAATGTGACCATTCATACCGGGGGGCCCGATGAAGTTTGTCCATTAGGCCTTACACCGACGACTTCAACTACCGTGATGACTGTTATCGGGGATATAATGGTTGTGCTGCTGATGAAAAAAATCGGTTTCACTATCGATGATTATGCAAAAAGGCATCATGGCGGATATCTGGGTGTCCGTTCGAGAAACTCCGCCAAATCAGCAAAAACCGAATAATCATGTCCTTTCCCTGGAAAGACCTGCAGAACGGTTCTGATATCCGTGGAATAGCGCTCACTGGAGTACCCGGCGAAGCCGTTAACCTTTCACCTGAAGTTGCATACCGGCTTGGTAAATCATTTGCTGCATGGTATACCCGGCATTTCCCGAAGGAAGATCAAAAAATCACCGTTTCCGTTGGCATGGATTCGCGGCTGTCGGGTCCGGAACTTAAAAATTCCTTTTGCAGGGGGTTGACGGATATGGGCATTGATGCTCTTGATTTTGGCCTCGCCACGACCCCTTCCATGTTCATGTCGATTGTTGATGAAAACACACAATGTCATGCAGCTGCTATGATTACAGCCAGTCACCTGCCTTTCAACAGGAACGGATTTAAATTCTTTACCTCAAAGGGAGGCCTTGAAAAAGCTGACATCACCGAATTATTAACCATTGCTGAAACTGAGGACCTGCCAATTAAACCCCAGCAAGGTTCACTAAGGTATGTCCATTATATTGAGGAATATGCTGCTTTTCTGGTATCCTTAATAAGAAGCAAGGTGAACCATCCTGTAAACTTCAACGAGCCGCTGAAGGGACTAAAGATCATTGCCGACGCAGGCAACGGAGCCGGAGGTTTTTTTGCCTCCCATGTTTTACAGGTCCTGGGCGCTGATACTGCCGGAAGCCAATACCTTGACCCGGATGGGAATTTTCCCCATCATGCCCCTAATCCCGAAGATGAAGCGGCGATGTCGTCCATCGAGCAGGCCGTAATCAATACAAAAGCAGATCTCGGGATTATTTTTGACACCGATGTCGACAGGGCCGCTGTTGTTGACCGAAATGGCAAGGGCATCAACCGCAACCGGCTTATTGCCCTGTTGTCCGCTATCATACTCGAAGAACATCCCGGCTCTGCCATCGTCACCGATTCCGTTACCTCTGAAGGCCTTACCCTGTTCATTGAAACCCTTTCAGGCCACCACCACCGCTTTAAAAGAGGATACAAAAATGTAATCAACGAAGCGCTGCGGCTGAATGCTGAAGGGAAACCATGCTGGATGGCTATCGAGACTTCAGGCCATGCGGCCATGAAAGAGAATTACTTTCTGGATGACGGGGCATACGTCATTGCCAGGATATTGATAAAGCTTGCCCGGTTGCATTACCAGGGCAATACCATTGAAGAACTGATTGAGAATCTTGCAGAACCGGTTGAATCAAGGGAATTCAGAATTAAAATCAGCGATGAAAACTTTCAGGTTTATGGCCAAAAAGTAATTGACGGGCTGCAAACCTTGCTTGATAAAACAACAGGATGGCAAAAGGCAAAAGTCAATTTCGAGGGCATCCGGGTTGCCTGCAGCCCGTCGTCCGGAAACGGATGGTTCCTGCTGCGGTTGTCCCTGCACGATCCTGTTTTGCCCCTGAATATTGAATCGGATGATCATACCGGTGTACCCTTTATTGCGGGTAAACTTGCGCAATTTTTATCTGATTATGACAAGCTTGATATTTCTTCCATACAACAATATATCGTCAGCCCATGAGAAAGATCTACGCTATCGGAGAAACCGTGCTGGATATCATTTTCAAAAACAACCAGCCCTTTGCGGCAAAGGCAGGCGGAGCTTGTCTTAACAGTTCAGTAACCCTGGGAAGGCTTGGTCTGCCTGTATATTTTATCGGAGAATACGGACTTGATGAAGTGGGTAACCTGATCGACAAATTCCTCAAGGAAAATAACGTTTCAACACAATACATTTACCGGTATTATGATGGAAAATCATCCCTTGCGCTTGCCTTCCTGAATGAAAACAATGATGCCAGTTATGATTTTTACAAGTTGTACCCGGAAAACCGCCTGAACTTAGATTTTCCCGAGATCCAACCCGATGACATCGTGTTATTTGGCTCCATCTATGCAATAACTCCCGAAGTAAGGGAAAAACTGCTGGGATTCATAAAACAGGCACGGAAAAAGAAAGCCATCGTCATTTACGACCCCAATTTCAGAAAACAACACCTGCATAATCTGCCGAAGTTAAAACCGATGATCTTTGAAAACATGACACTGGCCAATATAGTAAGGGGATCAAACGAGGATTTCTCCTTTATATTGGGCGTAAACGCCGCAGAAGAGGTATACGAACAGATACAGGAAAAAACGCCGAACCTTCTTTATACAGCCCATATGAAGGGAGTATGGTTGCATACCCCTTCGCTTCATGCTCAATTCCCTGTCCGCACCATTCAGCCAATCAGCACTATTGGTGCGGGAGATAATTTTAACGCCGGTGTTGTATATTCATTATACAAAAACGATGTCCGGTATGACAGCTTAAACCATCTGAATGAAAACGAATGGATGGAAATTGTCCGCACAGCAGTTGACTTTGCTACCCAGGTCTGCCTCAGCTATGATAATTATATTTCATATGAGTTTGCTGAAAATTATAAGGATGCAGGAAGATGAGGCATTTAGCAGTTTAGCTTTTTAGGCTACAGACTGTTAGACTGTTAGACTGTTAGACTGTTAGACTGCATGACTGCATGACTGCATGACTGCAAGACCTGCCTGATACCGGTTACCTTTTCCCTTATTTCAGCATCACCTGTCCCCCTGTCACCGGCACTGCCTGTCCAGTTTCATATTGCTGATCGATGATATAGTAAATGGCTTTCATTACATCGGTTACGGTACAGCCCCGGCCCGCCGGTATCTGTGATTCATAATGCTTTTTAACATCATCTATGCTTTTGGCCCCGGGAACTTTTCCTGTTTTCAGATATTGTACAAACAAACCGTTAACCGGATCTGACCATAGCGGACCGTCAAAGAAATTCCCCGGACAAATAGAATTGACCTTGATCCGCCAGGGTATTAATTCCAGCGCGAAAGACTGGGTCAGTCCGATACCACCGAATTTGCCCCCGGCATAGGTGAAATTCTTGTTGCTGCCTTTTAACCCCGATTTTGAATTGATCTGGATGATGTCGGTATAATAGCTTTCATTGTATTTCGACTGAGCTTTTAAGATCTCAGCGGCGTATTTAACACATAGGAAATATCCGTTATAATTGATTCGGGTCATCAGATCAAAGGTCGCCGGATCCATCTCATCCAGATCACCGGCGCGAAGTATCCCTGCATTGCTTACCAGCACATCAAGGCCACCAAATTCCCTGACCGTTTCAAACAACATGTTTTTAACTGAAACGGCATCCGAAACATCCGTTTTTACAAACAAGGCCAGGTTCTTCTTCCCTATGCTGTTAAGTTCTTCCGCAAAGGCTATTCCCTTTTTTTCGTTGATGTCAGCGATGACAATATTCGCATTTTTCTCCATCAGGTCCCGTGCAATGCCTTCACCGAATCCCTGGGCAGCACCGGTGACAATTACTATCCTGTGTTCAACAGGATTGGTGGTTTTCATCCCGCCGGACAATTGCCTCCGGTAATTTTCAACTTCCCAGGTATCGATAAAATCAACCTGGTCTCTGGTCAGGAATCTCGGTCCTCCGGCACCTTCACTATAACAGCTTATTTTCATCAGGTCCTCAAAGACATCCAGGACCACGCCGGCTGAGGCCCAGTTATCTTCCGCTGCTACCAGACCCATATCTTTAATCAGTATGACCTTGGGCAAATAACCGTTCTCTTTCTGAAACCTGTCAAGCTGTATCTGAATATTGGCAATGATCGATTCCGGAGAACCTGTTTCATCAATATACAGGTATTTTGACCTGCAGTAAACGATGATGTCAGGAGTAAAAGGCGCATGGATCTTTCTGAAGGACTCTTCACTCTGGTAAAAATGCGCAATTAATTCATTGTGACGCAAGCGAAGGATTTTAGTACCCTGCTGTGTCAGCAGCATTCGCAACGCCGGCAGCACAACTTTTATTTTTTCAGCGGCAGGCTTATTTCCCTTGGGCAAAACTGCTTTGTAAGCCTTCTTCAGACGCTGATCTATGCTTTTGTATAAATCCCTGATCTCACCGGCTGTATCGGCACAAACAAATACACCATGGTTTTCCAGCATGATGATCTGAGGATCTTTTCCAACCCTGGCGCGATATTGATTCAGCCTTTCACAGGTCTTCTTAAAAAGGGTATATCCCGGATCCGTGTATTCAATATACAATACTGATTCCCCGAACAATCCTGCAATGGTATCCTTTGAGTTCTTGGCACACAGGTATCCGTTTATTCTCGTTGCATGTGTGTGAACAACAAAGGCATATTGAATGATCTCATGCAGGGAAGTTTCAACGGATGGTCTTCCCTGTTGATTCTCAGCAACAGCGGCATACAGATCGGCCTTGACCTCTGATTCCCTTTTGACAGCATCGTCGCTGTATTTTTTTGTTTTGATGATCCGGAGCTTTTCACGGCTCAGCTTAACAAAGTCATTATCATCAATGGATGCCAGTGATGTCCCGCTCGCCTTCACCCAGATATAATGTTCATTTTTATATGAGGTGTTGCCACCACCTGCAATTACATATTCGTTGTTACCACCATAGTAACGGGAAATCTCGATCAGTTCTTTTATTTCCGGGTTCATGGATTAAGAGATTATGAATTTTTCAATCACCGCCCTGCCCAGGGCAATTTGGTTATTTCTTTCAGGGATCTCAAGTTTGCCGATGGATTCAGCAAGGCCGGGATACCCCTTGGATAACAGGTACTGATGAGCAGCCACCATACAGCAACCCAGCTCGGATATGTGCTGCAATTCATCGTCAAGCGGAACCTTTCCGCGTGAAGTTACCGTAAGCGGCATCATCTCAGGTGTGTTATGTTCGGTTCCAAAAAGGATGATGAAACCGGCATTATGGAAATACCGCACAAAACGTTTTAATAGGGTACCGTCATTCCTGCCCGGTATCAATTCGACCATGCCAACGTTAAGCTCCCGCAGGCTCTGATGCAGGCGCTGAAAATCGGTTTCAAATTCAGTACATTTGCCATTCTTGTCATCCAGCAAAACCGGATAGCAGGGTATTCCGCCGGCATCCAGGATTATTTCAATCAGTTCCGAAACCGGGAGAAAAGCTTCCGGGCTTTCCGGTACAAAGGCAATGCCTCCTGATTTAAGCAGATTCCCCCGTAATTCCTCCTCAAGTGAAACATGGTTCAGCAAATCTGCCTTGCTTTCCCGGCCTGAATATAAGGCCGAGAGAAATTGTCTTTTCGCTGCTTCCCCCTGAATGCAATCCGTTATTTTAATCCGCAGCATTTTTGCGATATGCCTTTCGCGCACCAGATCCTTCGCCAGGGATAGTTTTATTTCTTCAACGGTAATACTGAAAGGAGCTTTGATGGTTTGAAGAAAAGGCTGCAATTTCTCGATCATCCTGACCACCTGCTGCTGGCTTTCATGAATGACATGCTGCAACCTGATCTCATTTTTTTTGCTCACCGCAAAAGGATAGCGCAAACCCTTTCCCGAAAAATAAGCCCTTCCGGGGTTATTCGGGTCATTCACACGTATTTTCTGTTGTTGCTCTTTTTCCAGCAATCCAATAAATTCAATATTAAACAGGGGGAATATTTTATATTGCCGTGCCAGCCTGAAAAAATCAACATATCCGTCAGCAACATAAAAATCATTGATACCCAATACCTTGATGTTCTCTTCACGGGCTTTGACAAATAGTTCCTCTATGCTTTCAAAAGCACTGAAGGAATAAGGCGTGTGAACGTGACCGTTTACCGGCAGCCTTTTTTGCCAGTTTTGATCCTGCTGCCAGGTGAGTAATGTTTCTTTATCAGGCAATGCGGAAAAAGCATCCATGAATAATGTCTTATTATTTTTAATAACCCTAAAATATGGCTTTTTTATTATTAATCCATTGTTTTGTGATGCCCAAATTGATAAAACGATTACATATATTGGCCGGTTAGGTTAGTAAAAGCCTGAGCCGACTGAGTTGATTATTAATTTCCTTAATTTCCTCATCCGAAAGCCGGAAATCAGCTGCTCTGATATTTTCCTCAACCTGCTCAGGTGAACGGGCTCCCACCAGTGCAGCGGCTATACCCGGTTGCAGTATGGTCCAGTTAATCACCAGTTGTGACAGTGTTACGCACCTGTTTTCTGCCACAGGCTTTATGGATGACAGAAAATCATTGATCCTTTTAATGTTTTCGGGCTGGTAATATGGTGTTTCTACCCTGCTGTCACCTTTATTAAAGGTATAACCCGGAGTAACCTTCCCGGTCAGGATGCCCCGCTGTAAAGGGCTGTAGGCTAAAATGCCCACCTTGTTCTTCAGGCAATAGGGCACCAGTTCAGATTCTATATCGCGTTTCACCATGCTGTATGGCACCTGATCAGAGCATAGCGGCAGGTATTTCCGTGCTTCGTCAATAAGTTCGGCGCTATAGTTGCATACTCCGGCAAATCTCACTTTCCCGCTCCTGATCAGGGAATGAACCGCTTCCATGGTTTCCTGGGCCGGGGTGGTCTTGTCATGCCAGTGTATCTGGTATAAATCAATATAGTCTGTTTTGAGCCTTTTCAGGCTTTGCTCACATTCATAAATAATGCTTTCTTTTCCGGAATAGCGGTACATCGCCACAGGGTTTTGCCGGCTGTCTTCTGTGTTGAAAAAGAAAGCGCCTTGTTGCAGATCCCACCGGAGCCCATATTTCGTAAGGATCTGCACCTTGTCTCTTTTGCCTTTAATGGCTCCGCCAATAAGTTCTTCACTCAAACCAAATCCATAGGCTGGGGCGGTATCGATACTTGTCATGCCCAGGCTGATGGCTTTCTTAATGGCCCGGATAGCCATTTTTTTATCAGCCCCGCCCCAGAGCCATCCTCCAATAGCCCAGGAACCGAATATAAGCTGGGTGACGGACAGTTCAGATGAACCAAGTTTGTTTTTTTTCATAGGAATGGATATTTATTATGTCATAAAGTGATACTATGGAGCTGTTAGCTTTTGGCTTTTAGCCAGGAGCTAATGGCTAATAGCTTAATTCCGGTTGCCTTCTGTAACTGCCTGCTGCCACTGCCTCCTGCTGCTTTCCCTCACCACTCCAACGCCTCCCTGGGATAGTTTACCAGTGAATCGCAAATCCAGTCAGCATGGCTCAGCTCTTTCCGGGAAAAGCTGTTTGTTACCGCAAGGCATTTCATACCTGCCGCTTTGGCTGCCTCAATACCCATTACGGCATCCTCGACAACCAAACACTGATCAGGGTTTATGCCCAATTCAGCGGCAGTTGTCAGATATATTTCAGGATGCGGTTTCTTATGTGTGACATGCTGACCGTTTATCAATACATTAAAAGTTTCCCGGGCAAGACCTGTCTCCCTGAGGTTTATCATCATCTTAACATAATCGGCACTGGTGGCAACCGCCAGTTTTAATCCTTTATCGCGGCAGGCTGCAATGAAATCACGAACACCCGGCAATGCTTTAAGACGGCCCCTGGCCAGCAGGCCGAACAGATCATACATCCTTTTTTTGTCCCGCCGGATATCCACTGGGAAATTATATTTCCGGGCCACGTTCCCGATATAGCTGTTTTCCCCGGTGCCGATATAGGGTCTGAAATCCTTCTGTGTTACAGCAATTCCATGTTCCTCAAACATCTGCCGGGCGGCCAGGAAAGTTAACTCCTCCGTATCCACCAAAACACCATCCATATCGAATAAAACGGCTCTCAGCATAGCAGCAGATTAAGCCAACAGGTCATCAATTTCCCGCAGCTGACGGAGATTAAGCTCTTTCTTCCCTTTCAGCAATTCCGTTATTAATGTCATTTTTGCCGCTGCTTCCAGCACCTCCATCCGGTCAAAAGCAGCCAGCAGGGTTTGCCCGAGGCAAATGATGCCGTGGTTTTCCAGCAGGATCACATCGGTATCCGTAGCATTTTCTGCTACCAGGTCTGCCAGCAATGGCGTACCCATCAAAGCGTATGGAGCCATTCGCGGCACTCCAAGGATAGCGCGGGCCTCGGATGTCAGGGTACAATTAATGCTTCGCTGAAGAGCTGTGAATGTGGAGGCAACCGGCGGGTGGGCATGTACAATGGCTTTTATGTCGGGCCTTTTCTGATAAATGGCTATATGCATCCCGGCTTCAATACTGGGTTTCAATACGGCGGTCTGATTCTTCCCTTTCATGGTAAGCACAGCAATCTGATCGCTTTTCATCCTGCCCTTGTCCGTTGCGGATGGAGTTATCAACAACCTGTTATCATCAAGCCTGAAACTTATGTTGCCCCCGGAAGTTGTTGTGAGGCTCTTGTTGTAGAGCCTTCGCATGAAATAAGCCACTTCCTTTTTGTATCCGTTCAGTAGTTCTGTCTTCATTCTGCATGCTCTATGCTTTAATCTTCAAATTTTCAAAACTTCAAATCTTCAAATCTTCAAACCTGCCTGCCGGCAGGCAGGTCCTCAAACCTTCAAACTATCAAATCCACCAGATCCGCAATCCCGTTCAAAATATACATGGGCCGGTAAGGGAACTGATCAATGATTTCCCTTGATGTAATGCCGGTCAGCACAAGGACGGTATCAATATCCGATTCAATCCCGGCGATAATATCCGTATCCATCCGGTCACCTATGATTACGGATTCTTCCCGCGTAGCATTGATCTTCTTCAGGGCATTTCGCATCATCAGGGGATTGGGTTTGCCCACAAAATATGCTTTTTTGCCGGTAGCCATTTCAATCGGTGATATAAGGGCTTTTGTTGCCGGGACAATGCCATGTTCTCCGGGACCGGTAACATCGGGATTAGCGCCAATAAGCCTCGCTCCTTTCAACACCAGGTTAATGGCTTTTTCGATGGTCTCGTATGAATAACTGCGGGTTTCGCCGATCACAACATAATCAGGGTCGACGTTGTTCATGGTGTAGCCTACATTATACAGGGCATTGATCAATCCGGCATCACCGATAATATAAGCACTTCCCTTGGGTTTCTGGTTATTGAGAAACATGGCGGTTGCCAGCGCACTGGTATAAAATGCATCCCGGTGTACCTTAACACCCAGCCGTTGCATTTTTTTCTGCAGTTCTTCAGGGGTTCTTTCACTGGAATTGGTCAAAAAAAGAAATTTCTTTTTCTCTCTGATCATCCATTCGGTAAAGGCTGTTACACCAGGTAACAGCCTGTTGCCATGGTAAATTACCCCATCCATGTCAATGATAAAGGAATTTTTGCTTTTTATGGCTTCAATATGCTGTTTATCGGGCATTGACAAAAGGTTTTTTAATGATTGATTTTGTTCATTGCCTATCTTTCCTGTTTCCGGCAACCTTCATTAAGACAAATCAGGGGATGATACAGGTAATGATCGAATGTGATGGGCTTTTGATAGTCGCAGCCCGGCTATCGACCCACAGATTGAAATCAATGGCATTCCCGGTTTGGTTCAGCATGACAACGGCCACCGTTCCGTCAGGATTGATAAAGGCAGTCGCCAGCAGATCATCTGAGGTAGATGAGCATGCTATCCTTCTGGCGCCGGGGCGGACAAATTTTGAAAAATGGCCAATATAATAATAGGAATTCATATAATGGACTTTACCATTGCGGGTATCACCAATGACAGGCGCAAGGCAGAAATTATTCACATGATTGGGGCCGCCGGTCTCATCCAGCAGTATATTCCAGTCGGTCCATCCATTGGTGAAATTATTGAAATCCTGTATCATTGCCTCTGCATATTTCTCGCCCCATTGCCAGTCTTCAACATTCTTCCAGCTAAAAGGGTATCCGCAGCCTTCGCTGAACACGAGACCCTTATCCGGGAATGCATCATGCACAAGCTTCACATTATCATAATGATCGCCCATGTACCAGTGAAAAGCAGTGCCCCACACATATTTTGCCGCAGCCGTGTCACCTAAAACAGTACTGGCGCGATGGTAGATTATATCACGGTTATGATCCCAAATCATCAGCTTCAGGTCAGTAAAGGCAGATTGCCGCAAACGCGGGCCCAGGTAATCGCGGACAAAAGTCAATTCGTCCTCGGCAGAATAGATGCACGATTCCCAGGTCTGTGTTGCCAAAGGCTCGTTTTGCACTGTCAGCCCCCAGAATGAAATACCCTCCTGCTGATAGGCTTCAAAAAACTTTATATAATAATCGGCCCATGCCTTCCGGTATTCAGGTTTCAGCACCCCACCCCGCAGCATATTATTGTTGGTTTTCATCCAGGCGGGAGGGCTCCAGGGAGATGCAAACAGCTTTAGCTCTCCTCCGGTTTTATCAACCGCTTTCCTGATGAATGGGATACGGTATTTCAGATCATGGGCAACCGTGAAACCGGCAAGGGCGGTA
This sequence comes from uncultured Bacteroidales bacterium, assembly GCA_964456825.1. Taxonomy (GTDB): domain Bacteria; phylum Bacteroidota; class Bacteroidia; order Bacteroidales; family UBA10428; genus UBA5072. Next base: position 8,392 of record CAYWCR010000036.1, on the reverse strand, counting down.
TCACCCGGAGTATCAGCATAGGCATAACTCCCGCTGGAGAAGTCACAGCTGTTGATATGGGTCCTGCAAAAAGAATAACCAATACCCTTCCGGGCATCGAAATAGGCGGTTAATATCTCTTCCTGTGCTTCAGGCGGTAGTTTGAAAAATGTCTCCGCAGCCGCATCCGTCAGTGCCCCGCCTATGCCTTCCATAACCTGAAAACATGTGCGGTAGTCCACGATGATATGAGGAAAATTCTCAGTCGGCTGAAGTGCTTCTTTAAAAAGCAATGAGTCCTTTTGCGCCAGCCGGTCTCCGGTTTCCCTGGCTGTGATGTAGACAGCTGCCTGACTGACATTTTTGGTCACGGGTGTCTTTATACCGGCAGCCGCGGCATTGATTTTGCCCGCTTCCCGGGGACTGCAACCGGTAAAGATAAACAGGCATGCGATGATTTGTACGATGATACCACGAAGGCCCATGATCCTGATTGTTTTCATAAAAACAGTTTTTTAGATTATTAATGCTGCACCATTTCTCAGTTCAATGTATATCTTATTAAAAGAAAAAGACAACGTCAGGGCGTCACCACGAGAAATACCCATTACCAAAAATAAGAAAAAGTTCAGTAGATTTGATAAACAGAAAAGGTTTATATGAATAGTTGATTCCCAAAGGATCTGAATAGCCGGCCAAGGCCACAGGCTGACAGCTTTATTGTACGACCAGCCTGCCATAGCGCAGGCCAAAGCAAGGCAGGCAGGCTGCACGACTTTATATCTATAGTAACAAAAAGTGTCTTATCTTTAATCTATAATTTGCCGGCCATGATCAGAAGAACAGCCTTGCTTATTTTACCTGTTTTGCTGACAGGTTTGTTTTCTGTGTGTTATACCCAGGAAATCAATGTGATTACTTATAACATCCGGTTTGATAATCCGGATGACGGAGAGAACCGATGGGATTTGCGAAAAGAAAACCTGGTTCAATTGCTTCGCGGTTATGATCCGGATATTTTCGGCATTCAGGAAGGCCTTTTGCACCAGGTCAATTTCATTGACAGCGCCCTGGTAGATTATAACTATTTAGGTCAAGGGAGGGATGACGGCAAAAATGCCGGGGAATTCTGTGCTTTATTTTACAAAGAATCAGTCGTCACTTTACTTAAGCAGGGATTTTTCTGGCTATCAGAAACGCCTGATATCCCATCGGTTGGATGGGATGCTGCGCTTAACCGGATTTGTGTATACGGCCTTTTTGAATACGGAAAAACCAACCACAGATTCTGGGTTTTTAATACTCATCTTGATCATATGGGAAAGCTGGCCCGGGAGAAAAGTGCTGAAATGATAGTTGCCAGGGCAGCAGAAATGAATACTGAACATCTGCCCATAATATTGCTGGGGGATTTTAACCTGGAACCCGGCAGTGAAGCTTTAAGTCCGGTTATCGGGGATTTTAATGATTCCAGATTGGCCTGTACGGGTGAAATTGCAGGCCCGGCCGGCACCTATAATGCATTTCGTTTTGATCTGCCGGTAACACAGAGAATTGATTATATCTTTATCAGCAAAGGCAAATCGGAGGTAATGAAGTATTTTGTTATTGCCGATTCTAATGAGGGTTTTTTTCCGTCAGACCATTTTCCGGTTTTTGTAAGGGTGAAATTAAAATAAGGGCGACCACAAGGATCGCCCCTATGAGTCTTTTATCCATATTACAGGCAACTTAATACCAGTTACCGGTTACTTTCTTCCCACCCTGCTATCTGCGCCAATATCCACCACATGGCATAAGCCTTGCGGTTGGCAGTTACATGCTGGGTATTATGAGCGCCAAAAGCAACGGATCCTCCCGGACTGGATTTGTTTTCATAAAAATCTCTGCCTTCCTTATGCTCATCCGCCCAGTCAATATAGAAATTACCGCCATAATCGGCTGAGTTCCCGTCGTCCCCTGCATCTTCCCAATAGTTGTCATCCATATCATGGGTATCGATTCCGTAATAATCAAGGCAGAAATAACCTTTAGCCTTGCAATACCCGATAATGGTATCAGCCTGGTTTTTTGGCCTGCCGTCACCCATATTGCTGTTGGTTTCAGCATGGCCGGTCATAAAAATAAAGGTAACAGGCACCTGCCGTTGTCCTTCATTCGTTCCGATCTTGCTTCCCCCTTTTCCGTATTCATTGATCAGGGTCTGCATTCCGGGCAGGTAGTTGTCTTCCACATTGTGGCCGCCTATGCTGCACCATGACCACATGACAACATTGATTTCACTGTTGGCAGGATCATCAAGATAATTGCGGGTGGCCTGAATGAATGCCGTTTCGTTTCTGCTCAGATCAGATGCATCTTCGCCCCCGGCAGCATAACCGCCTATGGCATAATCCCTGAAATCGAGCTTTCCTGACGCAGGGTCATTATTGGTTATGCCAAATAAAACATCATCCCCGTCCTTAAAATCCTGCAATCCGAAAAGCCCGTATGCCACATGGGTACCGTGCGAGGTATGCTGATATGCGACATGCAGTTTATTGCGGGCCGCATTGACGTATTCTTCCGGGATGCTTCTTACCACATCTTCCCTGGCAATATTATAGCTGGCTATGGTTCCGCCGGTCACATCAATCGGACCATCATTATCGCTATCTTTTTCGCATCGCTGAAAACACGAAACTGCGATGAGCGACATAAGAATCAGTTTAATGGAGGTTCTCATTTTTGCGTGATTTAGATTAAACTTTTTGCCTTGTTAACAGGAATGGACCGTAGGTTGATACCGGTTTACAATTCACTATAACATAATAGTATACGGAAAAAAACATGTTTTGATACATGGTACGGATAATTTTTTAGAAAACCCTTGCAGGATTACCTTCCATAAAGACCTGTCATGGCATATTAAAATCTGTATGGATCTTTAGTCATTAAATTTTGTAACTTTAACAGTCCCATAGCACCCGCCTATGCAGTTAAAAGAAGCTTTATACTATCAGCCGGTTGATGACAGGGTCCGTTGTCTGCTCTGTCCGCACAAATGCCTGATTCATGATGAGAAGACGGGTATTTGCAGGGTCAGGCATAATGAGAAGGGAAAGCTTTATACTGACATCTACGGAAAGCTTTCTTCCATTAATTTTGATCCGGTTGAAAAGAAACCGCTGTACCATTATTATCCGGGATCCATAATTCTTTCCATAGGAACGGTCGGATGCAATATGCACTGCAAATGCTGCCAGAACTGGCAGATTTCCCAGACTACCGTTGACAATTTTCCTTTCCGTAATTTTTACAGCATCGATGATATTGTAAAAATTGCGCAATCAAGGGAGCACAATATAGGAATTGCATTCACCTATAATGAACCGGGTATATGGATTGAATATGTTCTTGATGTTGCCCGGGAGATCAAGGCAGTAAGAATGAAGAATGTAATGGTGTCCAATGGCTTCATCACGGAAGAACCGCTGGATGAATTGCTGACCTGCATCGATGCTTTTAATATTGACCTGAAGGCGTTCTCAGACAGCTTTTATCAGAAAATCACCGGCGCCAGGCTTGAACCTGTTCTTACAACATTAAAAAAAATTGCCCATTCCGGAAAACATCTTGAAATTACTAACCTTGTCATTCCCGGCGTTAATGACAACGATGAGGAATTTCTTGCCATGGTCAGATGGATCGCTGATGAGCTGGGCCGTGAAACGGTTCTGCATCTGTCCCGTTATCATCCCATGTTCAGGATGGAAGTCGGTTCCACTCCGCCCGGCACCTTGCAGCATTTGGCAGAAACAGCCAGTCAATACCTGTCATTTGTATATGTTGGCAATATTGAAATCCGGGATTACCAGCATACGCGATGTCCGAATTGCGGAGCAACCCTGATAAAAAGATCGGGTTATCAAACGGAAATTAAGGCTGTTGATGAGCAGGGATGCTGCACTTATTGTCACTACCAGGTTAAGATTGTACAATGATGCATGACAGATTTGTGGTTAAATGAGTACATATATGCTTATTTACAGCCAACTGCGGCATTTTTTTTGTAACAAAAAACAAAGCGGGTCGTCATATGTTATATTGTCTTAAACCGCCTTCCTATGTTTGTAAACTTCCTTAAAACTGCCATCCGTAATATTTTCCGACAAAAATCCTATGTTATCATCAATATTATCGGACTGGCTGTCGGAATTGCGTGCAGCCTGCTGATACTGTTATTTATAAAGCATGAGCTCGGTTATGACAAGTTTAACGGTAAGTATGACCGTATTTATCGCGTAGTCCTTGACGGTAAAATCGGAGAGACTGAAATTCTGGGAGCATTCACTCCTGCACCCCTGGCAAAAACATTACTGGCCGATTACCCCGAGGTGGAATATGCAATCCGGATGGACAAATGGAGCGAGGTCCTGGTAAGGATCGATGACCGCAAATTTGTGGAAGAGAATATCATGTTTGCTGATTCTTCCTTTTTCGATATCTTTTCTATTCCCCTCGTCAGCGGAAATCCGAAAAAAGCCCTTGCCGAACCCTACCGTGTTGTGTTGACAGAAACGCAATCGCGAAAGTATTTCGGAAATGAAGATCCGATTGGCAAAAGCCTCAGAATTAACAGCGATACAAACCTTTATTCCATTACAGGAGTAATGAAAGATGTCCCTGAAAACAGCCATTTTGAATGCACCATGCTGATATCCTTTCTTTCACACTTGAGGGCAAAGGAAGAAAACTGGATGAGCAACAGTTTTGCTACTTATCTTGTATTAAAAGAGGGGACATCTGCCGAACAACTGGGGAAAAAATTCCCGGCCATGGTTGAAAAATATGTCGGCCCTCAGGTTATTCAAATTCTTGGAATTGACCTTGAGCAATTTGTCGCTTCAGGAAACCGTTTTGGATTCTTCCTGCAGCCACTTTCGGATATTCATTTGAATCCGGGCATTCAACAGGATTTTAAACCTTCATCCGACAGGAAGTATATCTATATATTTTCTATCGTATCCCTTTTTATTATTATCGTGGCGGGGATCAATTATATGAACCTTTCGACAGCCCGTTCGATGAAACGGTCCCGTGAGGTAGGTCTGCGTAAGGTGGTCGGATCCTCAAAGCATTTGCTGATCTGGCAGTTTTTATTCGAATCTATATTGCTATGCATTATTTCCGTGATTCTGGCAGTTCTGATCCTGGAAATCATAATCCCCTATTACAATAACCTGCTTCAGGTTAACCTTTCAATCCATTATTTCAGTCATTGGTATGTTATTCCCGGACTGATCCTGATAGCCGTTATTGTCGGGCTATTTTCCGGAAGCTACCCGGCTTTCTTCCTGGCATCATTCAAGCCGGTTTCGGTATTGTATGGAAAATTGAAAATGGGGATGTCCGGTGTTCAGGTTCGCAGTGTCCTGGTGATCATTCAGTTCATTATCACCATCGGGTTGATCCTGAGTTCACTGATCGTATTCCGGCAAATCAATTTTATGATCAACAAGGATCTTGGTTTTGATAAAGAGATGCAATTTGTAATCCAGCGAACTGATGCACTGAAACAAAGCATCCCGAGTTTCAGGCAGGAAATTGAAAAGCTGCCGGGTGTGATAAGCACTACCAATGCTACGGCCATTCCGGGATATCCCAATAATCATAACGGATTCCTGATGGAAGGCAAAACAGCTGATCAGACCTTTATGATGCAGACATCCTGGACAGATTATGATTTCCTGAAGACCTATGGCATTAAACTAAAAGACGGAAGATATTTCTCCGAAGACTTTTCTTCCGACACACTGGCCATAGTAATAAATGAGACCGCAGTACGGCAATTCGGACTTAAGGATCCTTTTGCTGTCCGTTTTATTGAACCCCACCAGGATAGCGAAAAAAGGAAAATACGCAACGTAATTGGTGTGGTCAGCGACTTTCATAACCAATCGTTACGCGAAAGGATCTATCCGCAGGCTTTCCTGTTAAAGCCCAGGGATTGGGACTGGACGGGCTATATAACCATCCGGCTTGCTCCCGGTAACTCAAAAAACACCATCCGGGAAATAGAAAAAACATGGGATAAGTTTACCCGGAATGAACCGCTGGAATACTTCTTTCTGGATGAAAATATGCGCAAATTTTATTTTGAAGAAATAAGGACATCCAGAATTGCCCTTACCTTTTCCATTTTAGCCATTGTCATTGCCTGTCTCGGATTGTTTGGCCTGACCTCTTTTGCAGCCGAATTGCGGTCAAAGGAGATCGGGATCCGGAAGGTAATGGGTTCTTCTATTAACAGGATCATGGCGTTGTTTGTGCGCGAAATTGTTTTGCTCATCCTCATATCTGCCGTACCTGCCTGGATCATCAGTTATCTTCTGATGAAGCGCTGGCTGATGAACTTCCATTTCCACATCAGCATGCAGCCGCTGGATTTTGTTGTTGCCTTCCTGCTGGCATTGCTGATCGCCCTCATAACCATAGGCTACCGGACATACCGTGCAGCGATTGTCAATCCTTCCGATGTCCTTAAATATGAATGAGAAGTATTGAGATCTGACCGATTATCAATATCGGTCAGGTTAAATAAAAAATGCCCGGGCTTGGAACCCGGGCAGAACCCTAACAATTAACTAATAACCTATATAAAACCCAGTTGCGCCTAAACTCTGTATATTTTCTTTTATAAAAATATCCTCATAATGCTGCAAGGATCATTGTTTTATTTACTGAAATGCTAAATTAGCGGATATAACAGCCCTGTTTAAGGATAAAAACGCAAGTTGTTAACAATCCGGCAAAGACTATTAACAATATCGTCATTACAGGGCCAGGGAATTTTCACCGTATGATCAAAAAACTTTGATTATGGACAGCAAAACATGGATGAAGATGATTTTATCAGCCGTTGACAGCATGAACGCTGATACAATGGGATACAAGCAGTTGTATAGTGCAGAAGAAAATGGTTTACGGGAGAATGAATTTTTGTTTTTTATTAAACCCGAATTAACCATGAGGTCATGCGGGATAAAATTCGACCAGATCCTCGAAATGATGTTTGCGCAACTGGAGAAATTCAATCTGGTCCCAACCGACATGCGGATATTGAATGCGCAATATCTGAAGCAATACAATATCATGGCACAACACTATGGTATTATCAATGCTGTGAGTGCCTCGCCATTAAAGAATATGACCGGTGATGCAAAGGAGAAATTCATGGCCTTGACCGGGAAAAACATACAAGATGCAAGGGTAATGGGTAGTCTTGAAATATCCGGACACTATCCTGATTTCAATGCGTCAACACTGGATTACCTTTGGCAGAATACCAAAACGGAAAAGCTTGCAGGGGGTACTTATGTGGCAAAAGTGATGATCGACGGAGAGGAATTGTACATGATAAACGGATTCCATCCCCGTCAGCTTGAGCATTATATCAAGCCCGGAAGCTGTATTATTACCATGACATTGTCCGGAAACCTTTCATGGAGGGATGCCCGAAATGCATTTATCGGGGTAACCAGTCCCAAAGATGCCTTGCCCGGAAGCCTGAGGAACATGCTTTTACAGCATAAGGAATTATTCGGTCTGCATGCTGTATCATCAAGCTGGAATGGGTTTCATCTATCGGCAGGTCCTGTGGAAGGACTTGTTGAGCTTATGCGATATACATCCGACTTTTCGCAGCATGAACATCGCAGATATACTGATTTCAATTTCGGAAAAATGCTGGCTGCTAAATTCAGTGACGAAGCCATCAGTAAAATACTGGGTAATATATCCATTGATACCGGGGTTAAAAAGTCATCCGTTTTTGACCTTACCGAAGAAATGGACAGCCGGGAGGCAACCGGTATTCTTGGAAATTATTTTGCGAAATAAGACTGGTTCTCTTGTCAATAAGGGATAATCTCAAAAGGAATATTGATATTTTCCTGAAATTCAATGCCCAGATCAAGCATATCTTCATCATCCTGCTCATAATACCAGAAAATTTTCACTTCAACACCTTTTTCCTTTAACGGTTCAAGCTTATTCAGAATATCCTGAACAAGTTTTGATGTGGCGGTATTGAAATAGATATATTTAAATACGAAATCCGTTTTTTTCAGCGGCGATTGTGTATACTCATCCAGCCAATCCAGTACCGGCTGATAAAAAGTTACAACATCTTCAGGCAATGAGCGTCCTGAGATCTCGAACAGATTATTGTCAGGATCAAACAATACCCTTGGTGTATCATTTGTTGCTTTTATATCAAGTCGTTCCATGTGTGAAGATTTCTTATGCCATTAAAGGTATTAAAATATCCTAAATAAAGAAATTCTTTTATCAACATAACATGCTGAACAAAGGGGTTGGAAAGGACAGGTCTTGCAGCCTGCCTGCCGGCCTCGCTCCGCCATAGCGGCTA
>CAYWCR010000035.1:22860-41115 GCA_964456825.1 uncultured Bacteroidales bacterium | reverse complement strand
AATGGCGCCCGGCGGACCTGAGGCTAACAAGACTATGCTTGAAGGAATTGTTGACTACTGCCACTGCCTACTGTTGCTCTTTCTCTTTCTCTTTCTCCTTCTCTCCCTCTCTTCCTATCCTATGCCCTTAAAAAATCCCCCGGCACTTCGCTCAGTCTGGCAATATCCAGGATCTTTTCCTTAACATCAAAACCGGCTGTGCAATTCACATTGCAGACTTCGCATTTATCGCAAGGTTTGCCTGCCAATCCTGACTCAAAAAGAGTGTGCTGGGCGTGTTCAAGATCCCTGTATCCGTATGCATACATATAACTGCGCATGAGGGTTGGGATATCGAGATGCTGCCGGCACTGCGGAATGCACTTTTTACACTGGTGGCAATAGAGGCCTGGCTCTGAGTCTATGCCAGCCAGGTTAAGGTCTTTCAGCTCCTGTTCTGTCATCCTGAGGTTTTGAATCATGCTCAGGTTCTTCTGCATCTCTTCAATGGTGGACATCCCTGAGACGATGGTGGAGACATCCTCATTCTGAAGCACCCACTTTAGTGCTGCATCGGTATTCAACGGATTGGTCCTGGTCTTATCCCGGAATGCCCCGGCCGTTGTTTTCATGGCAATGATACCAATGCCGGCATTGGCGGCATATTTCATCGCTTTGTGCATTCCTTCCTTGTCCTGGACCTTATAATTATAGGAAATCATAAAAACGTCAAAGATCTTCGCATCGGCAGCAGCTACCAGTGCATCCTGGCACATATCATGGGTAGCCACACCCAGGAATTTCGTCTTCCCCTGTCTTTTAAGTTGCTGCAATGCGTTCAGCATGGGTTCGTAGATCACATGTTCTCTTTTACTTAAATAGGGTACCATGAAAATATCGACATAATCAAGGCCAAACCTCTTAAGGCTGCCATCGGCTTTCGCTATATATTCCTCAGCATTGAATTCCTTCGTAAATGCACCGGTCCGGCCATCGAATCCGTCCATGGGAGCTGCCGTACAAACGACAAAAGATTCGCGGGGCAAGCCTTTCAGTCCTTCACCCACAATCTGCTCATTTTTTCCTTCACCATAATAGGTAGCGGAGAAGAAGAGTTTCACACCGGCATCATAGGCAGCCCTGATGAAATTCGGGCTGGTTGATCCACCGGAGCCAATGCTGATCAGGGGACTTTTAATTCCTGTCCTGCCCAATACACGGGTTGGTAATTCAGGGATTCCTGCAGTTGCAGGACGGGTACTTTCAGCAGCCTTCAACATTCCCGGCGCCAGGGCCGCGGCGGAAAATCCAAGAAGTCCTTTTTTCAGGAACTCACGACGATCATTGTTTAGCATATGAGGTGTTTTTATGGTGTATAATCAGACCCAATAATAACTTTTTAGCATCAACCGCATGCTTTGATCATACCAAATCTACAAAAAAGCCTTTTTTTATACAATTATTTCACAACAAGAGCCATTTTTTTATACAGGTTGCCGGCTTACGTCATCATAAATACGTCTTTCAACTTCCCTCCTCCCTCATTTCTTCCCGGAATGAAATTCAGCCATATACTCCGTAGGCGTCTTATCGAATTCCTTGACAAAGCACTTGGTAAAATATTTAGGATCGGTGAATCCAACCATATAACTAACCTCGGATACCGGTAATTTCTCCTGCTGAAATATCAGGGCCGCTTTTTTGATACGGTGGTTTTTGATAAATTCAACCAGGGATAGTCCGGTAAGTGCTTTTACCTTCCGCAGCATGGTGGTATGGCTCATATTCATGGCATCAACCAATCCAATTACATCAAATTCAGGATTGGGAAGGTTTATTTCGGTAACATGCAGCAGCTGTTTCAGAAATTTCTCATCAACCGGTGTAATCGTAACATCCGACGGTTTCAGCAATATCTGCTTACTGTATCGGTCCCGAAGCTTATTTCGGGATTCTATCAGCATCTTTACCTGTGTTTCGAGCACTTTAATACTGAACGGTTTGGTAATATACAGATCCGCTCCATGCTTATATCCTTCTTTGATGTTTTCTTCCGTTGCCCGCGCGGTGATAAGAATGATGGGGATGTGGCTTGTTTCAATGCTGGTTTTCAATGCATCACATAATTGCAATCCGTTCATCTCAGGCAGCATGATATCCGAGATTATCAGTTCCGGTATGTCAGCCCGTGCAGTTTTTAAGCCCTTTACGCCGTTATAGGCAATACTCACCTTGTACTGCTTACCCAGGTTTTCCACCAGATAATCCGCAAGTTCATGATCGTCTTCAATAATCAGGATCCGGGTATCACTTTCCTGAGGCTGCGTTTCCTCAGGTAAACCTTCATTTTCATTCAGTTCATCTTCTTCAGAAAAAGCTGCTATATGCAAAGCTTTTGAGATTTTATTTTCTTCAGGCTGTCTTTTTAATGTTTTGGCTGACACAGCCGTTGTTCTGCTTTCATCCGGCAGATACACAGTAAAGGTGCTTCCTTGAGGATCGCTGTTCACTTCAACATGGCCGCTGTGGAGGTCAACATATTCCCGTACCAGCGACAATCCGATGCCGGAGCCGGAACTGTGGTCAGTTCCTGGCATGTTCACCTGGTAAAACCTGCGGAAAATATTGCTGATTTCTTTTTCCGGTATGCCCCTTCCGGTATCGGAAACTTCAACCGCAATAAATTTCGGATCCTCCTGCTTTACTCCCAGCCTCTTTTTGAAACTCCTGAACAGGTTTCGCTGAACCTCTCCTTCATGACTGCGAACGCTTATGCTGATAGTACCGTCATCGGCTGTGAATTTAAAAGCATTGGCAATCAGATTATAAAAAACTGTGGTTATCAGTTCAGGATCAAAACTGAGAATCACATCCTGTAAATCGGTGCTGAATTTTAGCCGGATATTGCGGCGGGCGGCATGCTGTTCAAAATAAGCCAGTATGTCGTTGAGAAAGGGTATCAGATTAACCTGCGATATTTTTGGCTGCAAAACGTCGAGATCGATCTTGCGAAGCTGCAACAACTGGTTGACAAGGCTTAATAACCGATGAACGTTTTTAGCTATAAGTTTCAGATTCTTTTTTGTGCTATCGTCCATACTGCCTTCTGACAAGACAACTTCCAGCGGATCACTGATCAGGGTCAACGGGGTCCTGATCTCATGGGAAATATTGGTAAGAAACCGCATTTTGGTTTCGGTCATTTCAATGATTCTTTCATGTTCGAGTCTTTCAATAAGCAGTTTGTTCTTTTCCTTCACAGCAATGAGGGAATAACTTCTGAAAAGGAATAATCCTGCAACGATGATCCCGACATAGATCAGAAAGAACCAGGGCTTTCGCCAGAAGGGCGGCAAAACGGAAATACCGAGCTTTGTAGGTTCGCCTGCAGTAAGCCCGTTATCGACGGATACCATAACTTCAAATGCATAATTGCCGTCATCCAGGTTGGTATAGGTAACGGTCCGTGTATTGTGGTCTGCCTGTTGCCAATCATCATTGAATCCGACAAGTCTGTATCGATAACTTATACGTTGCGGATTAGCATAATACAGCGCTGAAAACTCAAAGGTTATTTCTTTGTCCTTATACGACAGTTTCAGTTCATCCGTATTATAAATGGCATCCTTCAGCACCACCCTGTTGTTAACGGTTTCACCGGGCAGGACTATATTGTTTAAGATCCTAAGTCCGGTTAGAACCACTTTTGAATTCAACGGATTTTGGCTGATGCTGTCGGGATTAAACATGGTGAGACCATTTACCCCGCCAAAGAACATATTTCCCTTTTCATCCTGGAAATAGGCGTTGGCATAGAATTCATTCGCCTGAAGACCATCGTTAACATTAAAGTTAATGAATTTCTTTTCTACCGGATCGAACATTGACAAGCCTTTATTCGTGCTCAGCCATAGGTTTCCCTTGCGGTCTTCCAGGATACCATATACCACTCCGTTGGAAAGGCCATCTTTTTCAAGGTACCCTGTAAATTCAATTTCGCCTTTCAACAAGGCTTCTGTGGAGGGTTTGTTCTCAGCCCATTCAACTTTGTTCAGGCCACTGCCTGTGCCTATCCATATAGTTCCCTTCCGGTCCTGCAGGATACAATAAACATCATTATGGCTTAAGCTTTTCGGTTCCTTCAGGTTATGGCGGTAAGTAATAAAGTCGATGTTGCCGGTGCTGACCATGTGCAGCGGAAGCACATTGACTCCTCCTCCTTTGGTCCCTACCCATAGATTACCCGAATTGTCCTCGAAAAGTGCGATTACCTTATCACTGCTGAGTGACCGGGTAGTTACCGGTGAATCCGAAATGCGGTTCAGGGAATTCGTTTTCTTATCAATCCATCCGAGGCCCTGTCCCCAGGTACCATACCATATCCTGCCCTCATGGTCTTCCCGCAGCGCAAAAACAAAACCATCCGTGAAATAACTTGTGAAGCCACTGCTTTCCGAATACCGGATAAGGTATTTGGTGGCATTGCCTATCCATAATTCCTTGTGGCGGTCGAGCATCAGGCTTATGGCCTCCCGGGTGGTTTCACCCTTACCCGCAGGCATCGTATTCATATGTTCGATGGTGTAGTGACCGTGATCATCGAATTTTAACTTATTCAATCCCTTGACCGCACTTCCTACCCACACTGTATGCCCTTCCGATCCGGTAATACAGGTCACCAATGCATCACTCAGGCTGTTCTGATTGTTAGGGATGCTGCGGATATGCATGAATTTCTTACTGGAAAGGTCAAGGGTGTTGCAGCCCTGGCTTTCGGTCCCGATCCATAACAAGCCAGCGTCATCAATCAGCAGGGAGTTCACAATATTATCCCGGATGCTGTTGACGTCATTTTCGTTATTCCTGAAATAATGCAGAACACCGCTTTTTTCAATCCTTACCAAACCACCTCCACGGGTTCCGGCCCAAACATCGCCACCGGGATCTTCAACCAACGACTCAACCCGATTGCTGAAAAACTGAAGCGGGTACTGCTGGCGGGTGCTGTATGTGGTAAGTTTGTACTGACCGTGAACCTGTTTGTTTTTCTCAGCTTTAATAAGCCCGTTAAAGGATCCGATCCAAATAGTTTTGCCGGCTGTAATCAGGATGGAGGTAACAATAAAATCATTGGCATCTCCTGCGTTAAAACGGATAAACTGATTTTCTCCCGGCAGATAATAAAACAAACCCAATTCTGTACCAATCAGTAAGGTGTCCTTTGATAGCTGATTAATGGAAACCACTGATACAATTATTTTCTGATGAGACAACAGTTGGCCGTTCTCGTCCCTGTAAATGGAATTTTTTGAAACATTAATGAATTTAACAGGCTTTGTTTCATCTGAAACATCTCCTTTCAGCAGGCCATCGGAAGATCCGATCCAAAGTGTACCATCAGGCGATTGAAAAATATCCCTGATGATATTTTCCGGAGTAAGGTATGAAAACCGGATGAACTGGTTTGAACGGGTTATGAATTTGTTCAATCCACCTCCGCGGGTACCCACCCAGATATCTCCGTGCTGGTCGGGATGGATAACTGTTATTTCATTGTTGCTTAAGCTATTGGTATCATTAGGGTTGGTTTTATAGGTGACAAAATTGTATCCGTCGTACCGGTTCAGGCCATCCCGCGTACCAATCCATATAAATCCATGATGATCCTGGGAAAGACAGAAAACGGAGGACTGCGACAAACCCTGCTGTGATGAAATAACGCCGAAACGGATATTATCAGGTTCAACAGCCTGCTGGCCGCAGACCTTTATATCCATATCGGCAATGAGCCAGCAGGCAAACAGGCAAAGGGGCAATGTTATCCGTTTCAGGCTCATCATATCATCAGTTGTAAAAAAAATGTTTACTATTGTAATGTAAAAATATATAAAATTGAATCCATTCCGAAAAGTTGAAAAACATGGGAAGCTGAAAATCCATTATGGAAATCCGCAAACCAGGCTTATATTAAAATCGCATTAAATGTATGAAAATAATGCAATCGATTGCATGTAGTTTAACTGGAATTGTTATTTTTGTTTTAGGGAACCTGCTGCATAATTATGAGTCATAAGAAGGACATAACCATATACGACATTGCCCGCGAATTAAATCTTTCCGCCGCCACCATCAGCCGGAGCCTTAAGAACAGTCCTTCCATCAGTAAGAGAACCAGGCAGATGGTGCAGGAAATGGCCGCAAAGAAAGGGTACAGGCATAATTCCGTGGCCAGCAATCTTCGCCAGCAAAAAACGAATACCATTGGCATGATTGTGCCCCGGCTGGACAGTTACTTTATTGCCACCGTGCTGGCCGGTATCGAAACCGTGATCAGTCCTGCCGGTTATCATCTGATCATCACCCAGTCCTTTGAAAGTGTCCAGAAAGAAATTGACAATGCTTTGACCTTGTTCAACAGCCGGGTTGACGCACTGATTGTTTCTCTTGCTGCTGACACGCTTAACAGCTTGCATTTTGAACCCTTTTTTGCCAAAGGCGTGCCGGTTTTCTTTTTCGACCGTGTATTTGAGACAGAAGCCTGTCAGAAATTCGTACTGGACAACTTCGAAGGAGGACTGGTTATAACGAACCACATGATTGAACAGGGCTGCAAAAAAATCGTTCATATTACGGGGAACACTACAAAAAATGTTTACAGCGACCGGTTGAACGGATATAAAAAAGCGCTGGCCAATCATGGCATTGCGGTGAATCCCCATTATATCCTGACCAATGATCTGAGTCTCAAGGCAGGCATCGAAGCTGCCGAAAGAATCCTTGCCTTAAGGCCTTTGCCTGACGGCATATTTGCAGCCAACGACATGTGTGCTGCTGCCTGCTTGCTGACGCTTAAGGAAAAAGGGGTGCACATACCGGATGATATAGCCGTCGCCGGATTTAATAACGATCCGGTATCGCGCATGGTGGAGCCAAAGCTGACCACCGTCAACTATCCGGGTGATCAAATGGGCAAATTGGTTGCTACCAGCCTGGTAGAAAGGCTTGCCGGTAAGTCACCCAGCAATTTCTCCAAGACACAGGTAATCAAATCGGAATTATTAAAAAGAGGTTCTACCTGCCGAATACAAGCATAATTAAGGCCAGGTATAAGACATCTTCATGCCATACAGACGGCGGAAGCCTTTCCGCAGTCGATTTAACCGGAAAAACAACACATTATGCCCGAGGTACCCCTCGGAGTTTTAACCCCCTGTTGCGGTATTTAGGGAAAGGTAACCGGATATTCTGACGATGCACTTTCACTACTTCTAATTTTCCGCCATTTCATCTTGATAATCTTAATGGCAGCATTGGGAAAACTTATGTTTTTTCAACCTTCCAGGGCACATAATGGGGTCAGGTTAAAAGTGACATTTCTATTTAGAATCATTATATATTATGAGATTTTAAAGAGCTCTGTTATTTAAATAACATTAATTGCGTTATTTTTGTAACAGAAAAAAAGTATTCCCGTAAAAGGGTGAAGTTTAAAAAAAGAACCATCGAAAGCGGAGTTGTTGAGTTGACAAAAAAATGTAATTTAATAGAACAGTATTAATACAATATACAATCATATGGCAAAAATTAAGAACCTGGCTGACCTACGAAAATTAAAGGATCAGCTGCAGTCTGGAACAAAATCCGGCGGAAAAAGCGAGCATGCGGAAGAACTTGTTCAGGTTAAGATAGCCATGGCTACCTGCAGTATTGCTTCCGGAGCGAGGGAGACCATGAATTATCTTGTGGATGAACTGGAGAAAAGGAATATTGATGCTGTGGTAACACAAACCGGATGCATGGGATATTGCTATGCTGAGCCAACGGTTGAGGTTAAACTGCCGGGCAGGGAATCCATTGTATTCGGATATGTTGATCATCAGAAAGCGGATGAGATCATCGAGAAATACATTAAAAACGCGATCCTGCCGGAAGGGATAATTCCGGTTAATTATCAAAAGATTAACGAATAATTAAAAAATTTCATATGTCGGAATATACAATTCATTTGCTTGTATGCGGCGGCACAGGGTGCAAGTCGCGAACCAGTCATGCCGTTGCCGGGAACCTGAAAGCCGAAATCAAAAACCAGGGTCTAAGCGACGTTGCGCAGGTGGTGATCACAGGTTGCTTCGGCTTTTGTGAAAAAGGGCCTATTGTTAAAATCATTCCCGAAAACACTTTTTATACCCAGGTTAAACCTGAGGATGCGAAAGAAATTGTGGAGGAACATGTGGTTAAGGGGCGCAGGGTACAACGGTTGCTATATAAAGATACCAAAACAGAAAAGATCGTTACCGATGCCAGGGAAATGGAACGCTATAAAAAACAGGTAAGAATAGCGTTACGGAATTGCGGTGTGATAAATCCGGAAAACATAGATGAATATATTGCACGCCAGGGTTATGAAGCTCTCGGCAGGGTGCTTACCGAAATGGACCCCCAGCAGACCATTGACATCATCAAAAAGTCAGGTTTACGCGGACGCGGTGGCGGAGGGTTTTCCACGGGCACGAAATGGGAATTGACATTCAGGAATAAAGCCGATCAGAAATATGTGGTTTGCAATGCCGATGAAGGTGACCCGGGGGCTTTTATGGACCGGTCGATCCTGGAAGGTGATCCCCATTCTGTTATAGAAGCCATGGCAATCGCGGGTTATTCTACGGGCGCCAGTGAAGGGCTTGTATATATCAGGGCTGAATATCCGCTGGCCATTGAGCGTCTGAAAGGGGCCATCAAACAGGCAAGGGAATATGGATTGCTGGGTAAAAACATACTCGGGACAGATTTCAGTTTTGATATTGACCTCCGGTACGGTGCAGGGGCTTTTGTCTGTGGAGAAGAGACCGCCCTTATTCATTCCATGGAAGGAAAAAGGGGCGAGCCGACCATGAAGCCTCCTTTCCCTTCCGTGGCCGGATACCTTGGTAAGCCTACAACCGTAAACAATGTGGAGACTTTCGCCAACGTACCTCCGATCCTATTGAAAGGACATGAATGGTTCAGCAGTATTGGCACTGAGAAATCAAAGGGGACCAAGGTGTTTGCCCTGGCCGGAAAGATAAATAATGTGGGCCTCATTGAGGTACCCATGGGCATCACACTGCGGGAAGTCATCTTTGAGATTGGCGGCGGGATCAAGGGCGGAAAGCAATTCAAGGCTGTGCAAACCGGCGGCCCGTCGGGCGGTTGCCTGACTGAAAAGCACCTTGACATTCCGATTGATTATGACAACCTGATTGCTGCAGGATCCATGATGGGCTCAGGGGGCATGATCGTTATGGATGAAGACGATTGTATGGTGGATATGGCTAAGTTTTTCCTGGAGTTCACGGTGGATGAATCATGCGGAAAGTGCACTCCATGCCGCATTGGTAATAAAAGGCTTTTTGAGCTTCTCGAAAAGATTGCCATTGGAAATGGCATACCCGAAGACATCGAACGGCTGATCAACCTGGGGAATGTGATCAAAGATACCTCCCTTTGTGGTCTGGGGCAGTCTTCACCCAATCCGGTGCTGGCCATGATCAAGAATTTCCCCCGGGAATATGATGCGCATGTGCTGGATAAAAAATGTCCGGCCGGCGTATGCAAAGCCCTCATGGTATATGAAATTATTGCCGAGAATTGCGTTGGATGTACGGCATGTGCAAGAGCATGCCCTGTAGGCGCTATCACCGGTGAAAGAAAAGAAGTCCATACCATCGATACCGGATTGTGTATCAAATGCGGAGCATGCATGGACAGATGTAAGTTTAACGCAGTAATTGTCAAATAACAACACAAATGATGGAAACAGTAAAACTCACCATAGATCAGAAAGCCGTTGAAGTCCCCGTGGGCACTTCCATTCTTAAAGCCGCACGCAGAGTGGGTATTGAGATACCTACCCTGTGCTATATGCACCTGGAAGACCTGAATATTGAGCACAAACCCGGCGGATGTCGCATATGCGTTGTTGAGGTGCAGGGGAGAAGGAACCTGGCCCCCTCATGCGCAACCGATGTAGCAGAAGGCATGGTCGTCAATACCCATTCCATCCGCGTACTGAATGCACGAAAAACGGTACTGGAGCTGATCCTTTCCGATCATCCCAAGGATTGCCTTACCTGCGCCAAATCAGGTAACTGTGACCTGCAGAACATGGCCATCAAGATGGGGATCCGTGAAATCCATAATCAGGATATCGCGGCCATGTCAACTTACCGTACTGACTTTTCCCCGGCCATCATACGGGATATGAACAAATGCATCATGTGCCGCAGGTGTGAAACCATGTGCAATGAGTTTCAGACCGTAGGTGCTTTATCAGCCATCAACAGGGGATTCATGTCGGTTGTGGCACCGGCATTTGAAATGGATCTCGAGGATTCGGTCTGCACCTATTGCGGACAATGTGTGGCAGTGTGCCCGACCGGTGCGCTGACGGAAGTGGATCATACCAACCGGCTGATCCGTGACCTGTCTAATCCGGCCAAGACGGTTATTGTGCAAACAGCCCCGGCTGTGAGGGCCGCCCTGGGTGAGATGTTCGATATGGAACCCGGCACCCTCGTTACCGGCAAAATGGTTGCTGCTTTGCGGCGAATGGGATTCAAATATGTTTTCGATACGGATTTTGCTGCCGACCTTACTATTATGGAAGAAGGATCCGAAGTTCTCGACCGTCTGTCGCGCCATCTCAAAGGCGATAAATCGGTTAAACTGCCTATCCTTACATCCTGTTGTCCCGGCTGGGTCAACTTTTTTGAGTCGCAGTTCACCGATATGCTGGATATTCCCTCCACCGCAAGATCCCCGCAGCAGATGTTCGGCTCTATAGCCAAAACCTATTTTGCTGACAAGATCAGTGTGAAACGCGAGGACCTGGTTGTGGTATCCATCATGCCCTGCCTGGCCAAGAAATATGAATGTACCCGCGATGAATTCAAGGTAAACGGGAATCCCGATGTGGATTATTCCATTTCAACCCGTGAGCTGGCCAACCTCATCAAGCAGGCCAACATCGAATTTCACAGCCTTCCCGATGAGGAATTTGACCTGCCGCTGGGCGAATCAACCGGTGCTGGTGTAATCTTTGGCGCGACAGGCGGCGTTATTGAAGCAGCTATAAGAACAGCCTATGAACTGTTCACCAAAAAGAAACTCGATTCGGTTGATTTTAAAGCCCTTCGTGGTATGGAGGGTATCCGTGAAGCCACCATTGACTTTAATGGTTTGCCCATTAAAATTGGCATAGCCCATGGTCTCGGCAGGGCGCGAAAACTGCTGGAAGACATCCGCAGCGGTAAAAGCCAGTACCATGCCATCGAAATAATGGCATGCCCCGGAGGCTGCATTGGCGGAGGCGGGCAACCCCTTCATCATGGCAATTCAGAGATCATCATGAAACGTATGGAGGCTATATACCGTGAAGACAAGAACAAACCGATCCGGAAGTCGCATGAAAATCCTTATATTGTCAAGCTTTACGAGGAATTTCTGGGCAAACCCCTGAGTGAAAAATCCCATAAGCTGTTGCATACCCATTATGTTGACAAAAGGAAAAAGATCATTTATATTTAACCTTAACGAATAAAACTTTCATAATATGTCGAGAATAAAAGTTGAGCTCAAAAAGAAGGATGTGGATATTATTAAGGAGATCTGCAAATCCTTTGATAACAGACAGGGTGAACTCATCAACGTGCTGCACAAGGTTCAGCATACGTTTGGTTACCTGCCTGCTGAAGTGCAGGAAGTAGTGGCTAACGAACTGAATATTCCCCTGGCGAAAGTGTATGGCGTGGTCACTTTCTATTCGTTCTTCAGCATGGTCCCCAAAGGAAGGCACCCGATCTCCGTTTGTACCGGAACGGCATGTTATGTCCGCGGAGCTGAAAATGTACTTGCAGAATTCAAAAAAGAACTTAAAATTGAGGTTGGTGAAACGACTGCCGATGGCAGTTTCTCCATCAGTTGCCTCCGGTGTGTTGGTGCCTGCGGGCTTGCCCCGGTGGTAATGGTTGGCGACAAGACCTATGGCAGGGTATCACCCGAAATGGTGAAGGATATCATCAAGGAATACGAAGAATAATGACCATAATCCTTGTGAGGATCCCCCCCCCGCAGGGGTATTTTAGTCCAATTTTTTCTCCCTGAAAATTATAATTTCACCCTTGTTTTTGTTCTTTTCATCAACAAACTGTAACATACCTTGAAAATATAGCGTACCAGTTATCGTTAATAATTTATATTGATCCTGAATCATTAATTAAAAGTTCTTAATTTTGTACAATTAACTATTAACTAATTATGAAAAAGATTATTCTGGTGCTTACTTTAGTAGCTTTTATTGCAGGAATGCTGGTTTCATGCAGTCAGAACATTTGTCCTGCTTATTCTTCAAATGACGATACCGAGCAAGCTGAAAATAATGGCTGATCATTGGTTTTTATGATGGTTTTTCTCTATTTTTAACCTGTCAAAGGTTAACCAATAGAGGAAAAACATGAAAAAGATCGCAGCCATTTCTTTCCTTACCATCTTCCTTTTAATGACTGTTTTGGCATGTGGCAGTGCCAATACATGTCCGGCTTACAGTAAAGATAACACAGAACAAAATGATGACCAGCGTGGTTAATATAACTGAGCTGGTCATTCGATGAACACAACCGGTCAACCAGCCGGTTGTTTATTATTTACAGGTGTGCAAAAGCTTTCAGGTGTAATATTATGTTTGCTTGTCTCCTTGCCTGGGTATGCGCAAGGGGAAATCGATACACAGGACAAGATCCTGTACCGGAATGAAAAAAGTTTAGCTTTTCTTTTGAATTCCAATGGGATAGGAGGAAATTTCCGGTTTGCCAAACGTATCACTTACCTGAAAAAAACGCTTTACGAAGCAGACCTGGTCACCATCAAGCATCCCAAGGAAGTGAGGATCTATACCAGTTCTGCCACCTCCAACACGGCTAAAAGTTACATCTACGGAAAAACCAACAGCTTCATTAATCTTAGGGCCGGCATTGGTTTCCAACGGGAAATATTTCAGAAACAAGACCGTGGCGGTATTTCCATTCGCTATTTCTATGACATAGGTCCCGATATTGGGTTTTCCAAGCCCATTTATTATCGATACATTACGGTTTTATATGTTGACGGTTATGTTACTTATACCTACAGTACTGAAAAATTTGGCGACAGTCAGCATGCTTACCCGACTGAGATAACGGGCCGGGCATCTTTTTTCAAAGGATTTGACGAGATCTCCTTAATCCCCGGCGCTTTCGGGAAAATAGGCGTTACCATGGAATTTGGCCGGAATGAACAAATTATCAATGCCCTGGAAGGCGGCCTTGTAGTTGATGCCTTTATTAAGAAAGTGCCGATCATGGCTACCGAAGATAATCACCGGCTTTTCTTATCCCTTTTTGTCAGTTACCGGTTTGGCCGTGCTGTTGATGTCAGCGGCAGACAGCCGAAGAAAAGCAAGATCGATGAACTGATCATTCAATAATCATTATTGCAGGCACATGCAGGAATATCACCTGGTAAGGACATCACCAGTGATATCCTGACGAATCTTTCCGCCTGTCTTTTATTTGCCTCCCTACAATTCTTTGCGGATGTTGAGATTTTTTGTAAATTTGCCTTTCGTTTTCATACATATAATTCATAATTCTAAATTTAACATACTATGGCTAAAATAAAAGTTGGAATCAATGGTTTTGGGAGAATCGGAAGGCTTGCATTCCGCGCTTCAGTGCAAAGAAATGATATGGAAGTTGTAGCTATTAATGACCTTATTGATGTTGAATACATGGCATACATGCTTCGCTACGACACTATTCACGGACGTTTTAACGGCAATGTTGAAGTAAAGGACGGAAAACTCATCGTTAACGGGAACGCCATGCGCGTTACCGCAGAAAAAGATCCTGCCAATCTGAAATGGAACGAAGTAGGCGCTGAATATGTAATCGAATCCACCGGTCTTTTCCTTACCAAGGAAAAAGCAGAAGCGCACCTCAAGGCAGGGGCAAAAAGGGTTGTGCTGTCGGCCCCTTCAAAAGATGATACCCCCATGTTCGTTATCGGGGTAAACCATAAAGCCTATCAGAAGGAAATGACATTGGTATCCAATGCATCCTGCACGACAAATTGTCTGGCACCTGTTACCAAGGTCCTGCATGACAACTTCGGCATCGTGGAAGGACTTATGACCACCGTTCATTCCACCACAGCTACCCAGAAAACCGTGGACGGGCCTTCGATGAAGGACTGGAGAGGTGGCCGTGCAGCTTCCGGCAATATTATTCCTTCATCTACCGGCGCTGCCAAGGCCGTTACGAAAGTTATTCCCGATCTGAAAGGAAAACTTACCGGTATGGCCTTCCGCGTTCCTACCCTGAATGTGTCGGTAGTTGATCTTACCTGCCGTTTGGAAAAGGCAACCACCTATGAAGATATCTGTGCTGTTATGAAAAAAGCCGCAGAAGGTGAATTGAAAGGTATTCTCGGTTACACCCAGGATGAAGTTGTTTCCAGCGATTTCATAGGCGATTCCCGTACCTCTATTTTCGATGCAAAAGCCGGTATCATGCTTAATCCTAACTTTGTTAAGATTGTTGCCTGGTATGATAATGAATGGGGTTATTCCTGCAAGTTGCTGGATATGATAGCCCACATGGATACGGTTAAGTAAGAGCCTTTAAATACACCCGATAGGGACTTTAACAGATAAAAAAAGTCCGGTTTGAAACCGGACTTTTTTTATTGAATGTATTCAATGAGATTAAAGGGTAGTCTTACCGAAGTTTTATAGTGCTCTCCCAGGCTGAAGATGGCTTCATCATCCTCCTCATAATACCAGTTGATAATGCATTGATAACCTTCATCCTGCTTCTTTTTCAGCATCCTGAAAATCCCCAGCAGGTATTTAGAAGAACCACTGTTCACGTATTCCAGGTTCAGATCAAAGCGGGTCACACTGGCCGGGCTTTTATAGTACTGTTCGATCCAGTTAAGCAACCGTTCAAAGAAATCCCCGGGATTCTCAGGAATCGACCTGCCCTCGATCTTCATATGGCCGGTTAGCGGATTGAACTCTACACTCGGGGTACTGCTTGTTTTTTCAACTATCAGCTCTTTCATACTATAGGTGTGTTTATTATTATTCATATCGAAGAGCAACAATCGGGTCAAGTTTTGATGCCTTGGCGGCAGGATAATATCCTGAAACCAATCCAACCAGGGAACAAAGTATGATGCCAGCAAAGATCCAGATCCAGGGCATGACAAATTGCGACTGGAACAAGCGGGATAATAATTTTCCCACCAGAATGCCCAATATGATGCCGGCAAAGCCTCCCAACTGACAGATAAGGATGGCTTCAAATAAAAACTGCTGACGTATTACGGCATTTTTTGCCCCAATGGCCTTTCGGATGCCGATCTCTGTGGTTCGCTCAGTGACTGAAACCAGCATAATATTCATTAATCCAATGGCCGCCCCGAATAAGGTAACAATACCAATGACCGTTGCAGCAATAAGGACAACGCTCAGTATATCCTTCAGCAGATTGGAAAGAAAATCACTTTTTGTAATTTCAAAATCAGATTCATCGGTCACTTTCAGCCTCCGTACCGTCCTGAAGAGTGACTCGGAATAGCCTGTCGCAGCTTCAGAAAGCAATTCACTGTCAGGGACAACATTGATGGAATAGTTCCGGTTCGGCCATGAAAAATATTGGCGGACACTGGTGTAGGTAAGAATGCACATATTGTCGCTGCTCGAGAAGCTGGATCCCTTTTCCTTCAATACACCAATGACCATAAATTTGCCGTTCCCGACACTCACGACTTTATTCAGGGGATCCTCGCCCTTCCTGAACATTTTCCTCGCCAGGGAACTGCCCAATATAACAACATTGCGGTTCATCTGCATATCCTGGTAAGAAATATTGCGACCTTTTTCAATTTCATAGCCGGCTGTGAGCAGGTAATTCTCATCAGCGCCGATTACGGCAATATTGGGATGTGTCTTTTCCGATTTGAATTTAACCACCGCTGTATTGGAAGCAAAAGTTGAAATCGAAACGGTTGCCGGGAAAGAGAAGCGCTCCCTGAACTCCTTTGCCTGACGGTATGATATATAGGGATTGTTTTTTTTGCGGCTGCGGTTTCCATCTGTTTCGACAAAAAAACTGCGGCTTTCAATGGTGAACGTATTAGCCCCCATCGTTGCGAATTGCTTCGTTATCGTATTCTTAATGGAGTCAATGGCCGTGAGAATCCCGATCAGCGCCATAATGCCAACGGCAATGATGAGCATGGTCAGGACCGACCGTAACATATTTGACCGGATAGATCCCAGCGAGACTCTCATATTCTCTTTTATCAGCGCAATGGCCTTCATGGTATAATGATGTGCATTATAATGCGCAATGGCAAAAATACAGCAATTTTATTTTCTTTATAAAATATTTGTTAACAATTCATTATCACTCAAATTAAGCATAAAACAATCCCCTGGATATTTTTACAGCATTTCCTGAAACATGGACCGATTTAATTTCCTTCCCTGCCCTTTCTATATTGACGTATATCAGGCTGGGCCTGCCCATTTCATAACCCTGTTCACAAACGATGTCCTTTCCGTCTGAAATACCGTGATGAACCAGATAACAGCCCAGGGGTCCGCTGCCGCTGCCAGTGGCCGGATCTTCAGCGATCCCGAACATGGGGGCAAACATTCGTCCATGCGTGGTGGAACCGGGATGAAGGGTATGCGTGGAGAACACATAAAATTCAGTGCTATCCAGTTCCCCCTTATGCTTTTCAAGCAGATCGTTCCGGAATCTTATGTCAGCGAGGCATGATAATCTCTTCATGGGTATAAAAAGAAAATTATTACCGCAGGAAACAGTCTGTACCGGATATCTGTCATCAATTTCCTCAACCGGCAGAGACAAAATGGAGGCAATCGTTTCCAGGTTGTTATGAACGGGACCAAAAACCGGCAATGGCTGTGTCATGCCAATATTACGAATCAGGCCATTTGAAAGGGTGTAGGAAATCCGGATCTCGCCAACCTTTTCTTCAAAAACAGCCCTTCCCTGCTGACGTGGAGAAAGGATCCCCTCGCTTAGCAATATGTAGGCAGTTCCGATGGTTGGATGTCCGGCGGTGGGAACTTCAACCGCAGGAGTAAAGATCCTGAGCCTGCAGTCATGCTCAGGATTTTTCGGCGGAAAAACAAAACTGGTTTCTGAAAAATTAAATTCCCTGGCAATCCGCTGCAGTAAAGATTCATCAATAATTTCTGCATGGGGGAATACGGCCAGCTGATTCCCGCCAAAAGGCTTATCCGTAAATACGTCGACCATGTAGTAAACAAGTTCCATAATATTGGGTTTATAGGTTCAAAGGGACTTTTATTTTAACGCAGCCTGCTTTTAATTATTGGTATATTTACAAACATAATCCAAATTTTAATACAATGACAGACATAATATTGAACCATAAATCCATACGGAAATATAAAGAAGATCCTGTCGCACAACCCCTGCTCACCGGTATCCTCACCGCTGCCTCCCGTGCCTCAACCACCGGTAATATGCAGGTATACAGCATCGTCGTTACCACCGATAGAACAATTAAAGAAAAATTATGGGAAGCGCATTTTAAACAGAACATGGTTCTAAAGGCTCCTGTTATCCTTACCTTTTGCGCTGATTTTAACCGTTTCAATAAATGGTGCAGGCAGCGTAAAGCTGTCCCCGGTTATGATAATTTCCTGTCGTTTTTTACGGCTGCCATTGACGCCTTGCTGGCTGCACAGAATGCCGCTTTGGCTGCAGAGGCAAAGGGGCTGGGGATATGTTATCTGGGAACTACCACCTATAACGCTGACATGATCATAGATATACTCGATCTTCCTGCCGGTGTGGTCCCTGTCACAACACTGGTTATGGGTTATCCTGACGAAACACCTGCGATTACAGACAGATTGCCACTGGAAGCTGTGGTTCACCATGATAAATACAGGGACTACACACCTAAGGATATCGACCGGTTTTATCAGGAAAAAGAATCATCACCTTTAACACTGAAGCTTCTGAAAGAAAATAGCCTGGAAACACTGGCCCAGATCTTCACACAAAAACGTTATACGAAAAAAGACAATGAGCTCTTTTCCGGCAAGCTGCTGGATGTGATCAGAAAGCAGGGATTCGGGGAGGGATTGGAAGAAGGTAACCGGTAATTCTCACCTAAACTGCTAAACAGCTAAAC
>CAYWCR010000035.1:11079-22760 GCA_964456825.1 uncultured Bacteroidales bacterium | reverse complement strand
ATCATCAAAGCAACCTGAAAGTAATTGTTGACAGCACCGACAAGCTTTGTCTTTATATAATATGCATCGCAGAATATCCTGAAGGCATATGATTCATGGTTGGGAACGTTAAATTCATCAAACATCAGGATATCGCCTTTCTTAAGAAACGGAGCCATGCTGGTTAGTACAAAGAGGGTGGATGAGAACAGATCCGCATCCAGATGAATAATCTTTCTGGTTTCTTTTTTTAATTCCTGATGAAATGTAAGCAGGAAATCCGGCAGGGAGTGCTGAAAAAGCCCTTTGACAAAATTTCCCCTGGGATCATGAATATCCGGCACATCCGCTAACATATCACCTTTGTTGTATGTATTGCCCCAATTTTCAGGCAATCCTTCAAAGGTATCAAAGCCATAGAATTTGCATTTGGGATGGTCACAATGACGGAGCCACCAGTTGAAAGAGTTCCCTTTATAAACGCCGAATTCCAGATAGGTAATTTCCTTGTTCTTCAGCTCAAACCGGTCAATGATATATTCATACAGTTTATAGCGTTTTGAATAGTCCCTTTTAAGGGAATAAAAATCGTTAAAAGCAGATTCACCTTTCTGCCGTGAAACCCATTTTGAAAGGCTCAGCGTATTGGATATAAGCAATAACGGGCGCCGAAGCCAATGCAGGAATGTATAGGGCAATAGGAGCAACATAAATCCTTTCAGGAATCCTCTTATTTTCATCATGTAAACTTTTATCTGAATTTGATTTTCGTGGCAGCAAACAGGCTCATTTTTATCAGCAGCCAGCCATGACGAAACCTGCTGATCTGCGTAGATCCATATTCACGGTCCTTATAGCGAACAATGACTTCAATGATCTTAAGATTAAGTTTCGCAGCACCAAAAAGAAGATCAAAATCCCCAAAAGGATCGAATTCGCCAAAATAATGCCTGTTGCCAACAATATCCTGGTAATCTTTTTTAAACAGTACTTTTGTCCCGCACAGCGTATCCTTAAGCCGTTGGCCCAGGAGATATGAAAAAAACCAGCTGAAGAACTTATTCCCGATCAAATTCAAAAATCTCATCGCCTGCTTCTCCATAGGATAAACAAGCCGGCATCCATTGATGAATTCTCCCCGGCCCCCGGACAATGCTTCATAAAACTTCGGCAGGTCTTCAGGCGGTGTTGTAAGATCAGCGTCAAGGATCATTAAAATGTCCCCGCTGGCTTTTTCAAATCCTTCTCTTACGGCATTCCCTTTCCCCTTGCCTGATTGCTTAAGGACCTGAATGTCCTTCCCCGGATAGGCTTCTTTCACCCTGAGTATTTCCTCATAAGTCTGGTCCGACGAATTCCCTTCGGCAAATATAAACTCCTGTTTCAGTCCAAACTGCGGTGTTCGCCTGATGGCATTTTCAATGTTGCCTTTCTCGTTTCGTGCCGGCACCACAATGGAAACCGAATAATTCTTCCCGGTATCTGTCTCATAGGGGCGGGCAACAATGAAACTGACCAACCCGAACAAATTAAAGAAAGGCAGATTGACAATAATTTTGTTAAACAGAAAACTCAGCAAGGGAATATACTTCGGCAACAAAATCTTTTGTTCCGATTTTATGACCTGAAAGCCTTCAATTTCTAACAGGTTATATATATCATTGTTGGTAAGCCAGTTGGATATTGGAGTGCGCTGTTTGAGATGCAGTCTTTCCGATAACCTCAAAACAGGTTCCCATAGAAAACTATAGTTGGATATAATGATTTTGGTTCCGCTGTGACAATGGGTACGGATGTTTTTTAAAGCCCCCTGAATGTCAAAAAGGATATGCATTACATCCGATATGATCACATAGTCAAAGGTCTCATTCAGTTTCATATCCTCAGCATCCAGGGCAAAAAACTGCAGATCAGGGAACAATTGCCGGGCCTGTGCAACCATTTGCTCAGCAAAGTCAATTCCGACACCTGCAGATGGCTTTACGGCATTCAAAAGTTCACCGGTCCCGCAACCGATCTCCAGTACCTTTGAATGCTCAGGGATCATAAAGGCATATTGCTTTTCCAGGTATCGGTGATAATACCAGTTTTTCCTTTTGGTTTTTACCCGCTTACCGGCAACTGAATTATAAAATTCCCGTACTTTTTCCTTGGATGTCATGGGTAATGCTGACTTTAATAATTATGTTCCTCCATTGAACTGACAAACATAATTGATTTATCCTTATATTTATCCGCGTTAAATAAAAAAAAGAAATCCGTCTGATTATGGGCTCAAAAAAACCTGAGATTAAAAAGCATAAGGTTCCGACATCACAGAAGCATGCAGCAGGAAAGAAAGCCGGCAATACTGCTGCTGGCAAAAGATCGATCATCGAAATGCTCGATGACCATTTTAACAGGAATGCTACCCTGTACTTCATTATATGCCTTTTGCTGAATATTATCATCGGAATTTTTCTGTTTGATGTAAAAGTCAGTACCGGCGAGGATGATTCAGGATATATTGTTTCCGCAAAGCAGTTTCTTGAAGGCACGGGTTTCCCCGGCTGGCACGGGCCTTTTTATTCCATGTTCCTGGGATTGCTGATTGCCATATTCGGCGTAAAGCTGATCTTATTCAAGGTATTCTCTTTTTTATTCATCATCGGACATTTTGTTTTTTTCTACTATGCCTTCCGGAGACGAATATCATCAGCGATCCTTGTTTTAACATCGCTGATCATATCCATTAACGCACAGATCCTTTATTTTGCCAGCCAGACCTATTCAGAAGCGCTCTTTTTATTGCTGCAGTCCCTGTTTTTCTTTGTATTTTTCAAGTTGGTTGATGCCGGTCCTGTTACCCTAAAAGATCAGATCCGGAACTGGAAAAACTGGCTATGGCTGGGATTTCTTATTTTCCTGATGACCATCACCCGTAACATTGGTATTGCTGTAATCGGTGCTATCCTGCTGTTTTTCATGGTTGAAAAAAAGTATTGGGCAATGCTGACCACTATTATAGCCTATATGATCTTCAGGGTGCCCTTTAACCTGTATAAAAGGATTGTCTGGGATCTTAAAGGAGCTGAATTTTCAGGCCAGATGAATGAGATTTTGCTCAAGGATCCTTACAACAGCACCATGGGTACCGAAGACCTTGCGGGTATGATCACCCGGTTCTGGGATAATGCCTTGATTTATTTGTCCAGGCATTTCAACGTTATTCTTGGCTTAAAACCGGAAGGCAACGTAAATACAAGCAACCTGGCAACCATCCTTTTCATTGCGCTGCTCTTGCTTGCATTTTTGCTGTCTTTCCGCAGAAACAGATCCATGTTGTTTGTCACCATCTATCTTGGCGTTATGATCGGAAGCACCTTTATAGCGTTGCAGAAGAACTGGGGCCAGATGAGGATGATCGTCATTTATGCACCGCTCATGATTATGGCAATTTCATGGGCATTGACAGAGGTTTCATGGGTAAAGAAATATAGCATCCTTCAGCTTTTGGTATTATTCCTGCTATGCATGGTCTTTTTTAAGGTCTTTGCCGGAACTGCCGCAAGAATTAACCTCAATCAGAAAGTCCTTGCTAAAAACCTCAGCGGCAACCGTTACTATGGATTTACTCCCGACTGGCAGAATTTTCTTAAGATGAGTGAGTGGGTTGGCAAGAACCTGCCGGACAGTACGGTGGTGGTTTCACGGAAACCTTCTATGTCTTTCATTTACAGTAAGGGAAAGGAGTTTTTCCCCATGTACAGGTTTCCGACCGAGGATGCTGATACCCTTGTTGACAGGCTGGAAAAAAGGACAGGGCCGTTGATTGCCATCAAACAGCAAGAATTGTTTGCAAAAAAAATACCTTTTGCCCAGCAGTTTGTTACCAAGCCATCCATGGTTGCGGTTGTGAGCCAGGAAAATGATGTTTACACACTGCATGAAGTAGGTGATTCATTGGGCCATCTGATGCAGGCTTTTATTCATCAAAACCAGTTGTCATCCATGGATGCTGATTCACTGCTCAGGTTGCTGCACCATAACAATAAGCCTTATTACGGGATCTCCCCCGACACGTTGCTCAATGCCCTCAGGGAAAACAAAGTAGAATATGCCATAGCGGCCAACCTGCGTGCTAATCCGCATGCCAAGACAGAGCGGATCATCAACACGGTCCAGCGTTATCTGTATATCATTGAAATGAAATATCCGGGCATTTTCACATTACAGCATCAGATCGGTGATAACAACAATGAGCCTGCATTATTATACAGGATCAACTATGCCCTGTATGGTTTTGATATCCGGAAACCCTGAAAATAACGCTGATGGTGCAAGGTGAAATTCAAACCGCAGTGCTAATAGGCGCTGGCAACGTAGGATGGCATCTCGCGCACATTTTGCATGAAAAAGGCATCAGCATACTGCAGGTGCTGAGCCGTTCCGAATCGTCGTGCAAAGAACTGGCTGCCGTTTTGCATACCGATTATAGCACACGCCTGGAGCAAATGAAAAACTTTGCCGGCATTATCATTATTGCGGTACCGGACAGTCAGATTGGCCAGGTCATCGAAAGGGCTGATTTTGGAAACAGCCTGGTGGTGCATACTGCCGGAAGCGTTCCTATGGATATTTTTAAAGGAAGAGTCATGCATTACGGCGTGCTTTATCCGCTGATGACCTTCAGCCGTAATAAGCCGGTTGACTTTGCCTCAACACCTTTGCTGATTGAGGCCAACTCGGATGGAAATGCTGAAAAACTTTTTCATTTTGCCGGCAGGCTTTCAGGGGATGTAAGAGCTGTAAACTCTGAAAAAAGGAAAATTGTGCACCTTGCTGCGGTTTTCGCCGCCAATTTTCCGAATCACATGTATGTGCTTGCGGAGAATCTGCTTTCCCGCAATGGCATACGGTTTGACATGCTGAAGCCGCTGATACGGGAAGCCACTGATAAAATAAGCAGGATGTCACCCCTGACTGCTCAAACAGGCCCGGCGGTGAGAAATGACAAGGTCACCATGGAAGAACATCTAAAATTACTCACCGATGATGCCGATATAGCGGAAATATACCGGCAAATTAGTAAAAGTATCATTAATTTTGCCGGGAAGAAACACTAAACCACCCCTATAGAGATGCAAGAATTGTTTTGCCATCAAACCACGAAAACACCAAAAAGAAGGATAAGAAAAGCGAAGCAGCCATAACGAAATTCTTGTCTTCAGTATTTTTGGGGCTTTGGTGTTTGGTGGTTAAAAAGGCATTTTATGGTTTTGAATATTTAACGGAATCTGATAGTAAATATGAGTAACCTCAAAGAAAAGTTCAGCAACATAAAAGCATTTGCCTTCGATGTCGACGGGGTGTTCACGGATGGCAACGTGCTGCTGCATCCCGGTGGCCAATATCTGAGAATGATGAATATTAAGGATGGCTATGCTGTACAGTATGCTGTCAGGTCCGGATATCCTGTAGCCATTATTACCGGTGGCTATTCCAGGATGGTCAAAAAACGTTTCACCTATCTCGGGGTCAAAGATATTTATATGCGGTCAACGAAAAAAACCGAGGCATTTGAGCATTTCAGCATTAAATACAGACTGGCTTTTGAAAACATATTGTACATGGGGGATGATATCCCCGATTATGAGGTGATGAAGCAGGCCGGAATACCTGCCTGTCCGGCCGATGCCGCTCAGGAGATAAAGGAAATCTCAGCCTATATTTCTTATCAGCGGGGAGGAGAAGGTTGTGTGCGTGATATCATAGAACAGATATTGCGTCTGCAGGGTAAATGGATGAAAGACGGAGCTTTTCTATGGTAAAAACCGGATCCCATATTGTGGCCATCGGCAGGCTGATCAGGCTCCCTAATCTGCTGATCATTCTGCTGACCCAGTCGCTGATACGCTGGTCACTGATCGGCCCTTTGCTGAAAGCCAACGGGATGTCCCTGCAGATGAGCACTTCATTATTCGTCATGCTGATGCTCGCAACCATGCTGGTAACAGCAGGAGGCTATGTCATCAATGACTATTTCGACCGTAAGATCGATACGGTTAATAATCCCAAAGAGGTTATCGTTGGCCGGTCAATCAGCCTGCGGCATACCATGACCATCCATCTGGTACTAACCACCCTTGGAATATTGCTCGGGATATATGTTGCCTGGGCGACAGATTTTATTGCGCTGGGAATCCTGTTCCTGCTCGGAAGCGGTATTTTGTGGTTTTATTCGACTACCTATAAACGCCAGGTTTTACTGGGCAACCTTATTGTCGCCCTCATGACGGGCATGGTCCCCATGTTGGTGCTGCTTTTTGAATTGCCCCTGCAATACAGGCAGTATGGGAGTCTGCTGGCTGCCGGGAGTTTTAATCTTTCCTACATTGCCTTATGGGTTTCCGGCTTTGCAGGGTTTGCCTTCATCCTTACCCTGGCCCGTGAGATCATAAAAGATGCCGAAGACCTTAAGGGTGATACTTCCTATGGCCGAAGGACATTGCCGGCATTTGCCGGTATTACCGTTTCAAAAGCGGTGGTAGTATTCCTGTATGCCATCACGGCGTTGTCCCTGATCCTGATTTACCTGGTTTATCTGCCCGACCGGTTTACCCTTATTTACATCCTTGTATTGCTCATGCTCCCCCTGGCAACAGCCATTTTTCTAACCCTGAAAGCCAAAACCGCCAGGCATTTTCATGTTATCAGCATCCTCACCAAATCCATTATGATAACGGGCTTGCTGTATACTTTGCTGGTTCATTATATCGTTCAACATTATTCCTGAAAACGGTGTTAGCGTTAGAAAGATTAAATCAATACAACATTATCCTGGCCTCTATG
Source organism: uncultured Bacteroidales bacterium (assembly GCA_964456825.1). Taxonomy (GTDB): domain Bacteria; phylum Bacteroidota; class Bacteroidia; order Bacteroidales; family UBA10428; genus UBA5072. The sequence goes on along the minus strand of CAYWCR010000035.1, from coordinate 15,950 downwards.
TCGCCCCGTCGCCGCTTTTTGCTCGGCGAACTGGGCCTGAAATTTGAGGCCGTTGCCAATGACGAAATTGAAGAATCGTATCCGGCCCATTTGCAGGCCGAGGCAATACCGCTTTATCTCGCCGAACTCAAAGCCCGTTCCTATTCGTCACTGCTGAAGGAAAACACCCTGCTGATCACCGCGGATACGATTGTGTGGCTGAATCAGGAATTAATCGGAAAACCGCGCGATGCAGAGGATGCCAAGGAGATGCTTAAAAAGCTTTCCGGGAAAATGCATTATGTCTATACCGGTGTCTGTATTACATCCCTTCGCAAAGAAAAAGCATTTACCGCTGAGTCCAGGGTTTATTTCAGGGAACTTGACAAACCCGAAATTGATTATTATGTGGATACCCATAATCCTGTCGACAAGGCCGGTGCATACGGCATTCAGGAATGGATAGGCTATATTGGCATTGAACGCATCGAGGGTTCCTATTTCAATGTTATGGGATTGCCGGTACAGCAATTGTACAGCACATTGATCCATTTTATTGAATAGGCAAGGTTGCACACCGACGCGGCATAAGAACAAAATAAAACTACCTGTTATGAAGAGATTCCTATTCCTGGTATGGTTAACCTTTATTACCGTTTGCCTGAAGGCCGGTGAAGGCATGTGGATCCCTTTGTTGCTCGAAAATAACGTTATTGCAGACATGCGTGCTGCGGGACTGAAGCTTTCCGCCAGCGAACTATACGACACCGGCAAGGCCAGTCTTAAAGATGCCGTGGTAATGTTTGGCAAAGGATGCACCGGGGAAATAATATCGCCGGACGGATTGCTCATCACCAACCACCATTGCGGTTACGGCCGAATCCAGGCCCACAGTACGGTCGGGAAAAACCTGCTGGCAGATGGATTCTGGGCTTATTCACGCGATCAGGAGTTGCCGAATCCCGGACTTACCGTTTCCTTTCTGATAACCATAGAAGATGTCACGGAAAAGGTGCTGAGCAGCATCCAATCCAACCTGTCGGACGTACAGCGTAAAGCCGCAATCGATGCGATATCCCGGACTATCATTGCTGATGCCATTAAAAACACGCACTATGAAGCAGAAATTGAATCGTTTTACTTTGGAAGTGACTTCTTCCTCTTTGTTTACGAAGTATTCAGGGATGTCAGGCTGGTGGGCAACCCGCCTTCATCCATAGGAGAATTCGGCGGGGATACTGACAACTGGATATGGCCAAGACATCGGGGCGATTTCTCCCTGTTCCGTGTGTATGCAGGGAAAGACAACAAACCGGCAGATTATGCCGCCGATAATGTACCTTATAAACCAAAAAAATATCTTACCCTTTCAATGAAAGGAATTCATGAAGGTGATTTCACCATGATCCTGGGTTACCCGGCCAGAACCGATCAGTATTTGCATTCCGAAGGCCTTGCCATCATTACGGAAAAAATTCTGCCCCCTAAAATAAACATGCGTGAAGAAAGGCTCAGGATCATGTCGGAAGAAATGGAAAAAAGCCCTGAAACCAGACTGCAATATGCAAATAAATACCAGGGAGTAAGCAATGCCTGGAAAAAATGGATTGGCGTGGTCGAGGGAGCCGAAAGAACCGGCGTTATCCGTGAAAAAGTCAGGCAAGAGAGCATGCTTACCGATGGCCGCACTTTTGATTCCCTTAAAACAGCCTCTTTTACCATTGCGTTGCAGAACCTCACCGAATATTATACCGGCAACAAACCGGACATTATAGCCTCCAGTCTGGGCAACGAAGCCATGGAAAGTTTCGAAATGGTCCTGTTTGCCTCCAATTTTGTTCATCATACGCTGGCATCGCTGAACAAAGATACCAACCGTTATGATGAACTTAAAAGCCAGCTGAAAAATATGGCGGACGGCTTTTTCAACAGCGTGAACCTCACCATCGACAAAAGGATCATGCCCCGTATGCTGGAAATTTATTTTGCTTCCGCCGACACTGCATTTTTCCCGGAAACCTTTAACACCATCCATAACCGGTTCCATGGGGATGTAAACGCCTATGTTGACCGGCTGTACGAAAAGAGCATTTTTGCAGATCCTTCCAGGCTGAACCGGATCATCGACCATTTTTCCGCACGGTCATCAAAAAAGCTCTTTTCTGATCCTGCTTTCCTTTTGTATCAGGATTTTTCCAATGTCTTTCATCCCTATTACCTGTTGTCGGATAGTCTCGATGCTGTGCTTCAGCAATTATACAGGAATTATCTCCGGGAGCTGATGGATTCGGATACAAACAACCTCTACTATCCCGATGCCAATTTCACCATGCGGGTCACCTATGGGAAAGTAGAGGGTTATCAGGCCGCAGATGCCGTTACCTATGATTATTATACCACCACCCGGGGCATTCTTGAAAAAGGAAGTATGGATAACGCTGATTATAAGGTAAACGAAAAGCTGAAACAGATCATTGAAAAAAAAGACTTCGGCCCTTACGCTACCGATTCGAACATGCCGGTTTGTTTTGTTGCCTCGAACCATACCTCGGGCGGAAATTCAGGAAGCCCGGTGCTGGATGCCGAGGGACGGCTGATCGGGATTAACTTCGACCGCAACTGGGAAGGGACCATAAGCGACTATGAATATGATCCGGCTGTTTGCCGGAATATCTCGCTGGATATCCGGTATGTGCTGTTTATTCTTGACAAATACGCCGGGGCTGCCAATATACTGAAGGAACTTACTATTGAATAGTCCCCACCCTCGTAGGGTGGAAGAGTGAAAGGAAGGCATGGCATGGATCACGTTTCAGTTGCCGCACCCAAGGCAGTCAATACGCAAAAAATATCCTTCTGAATTTTTTATTAGATTTTTAAGAAACAATTTTTATATTTGTGTTACGAATTTTAAAATAGTAACACCAATAGTTAATTACCATGAGGAACCGCATGTTGATCTTGTTCCTGTCGTTTCTATTCCCCTGCTCTTACGCACAGCAATCTTTGGCCGACACCATTTCCCTGGATGAAGTCGTTGTTACAGCATCCAAAAATGAAGTAGCAAGGCGCAATGTACCCCTTACCATATCTTCAATCAATGCCGAACAGATTGACCAAAGTGATGAAACAGCCTTGCTTCCGCTTATCAGTGAACGAACCCCGGGCTTGTTCGTCACCGAACGCGGCATGCTCGGCTTTGGCGTATCGACTGGAGCTGCGGGACAGATCAGCATCCGCGGCACAGGCGGATCACCCACCACGCAGGTGATGGTTATGATTGACGGCCATCCCCAGGTGATGGGCATCATGGGCCATCATCTTCCCGATGCCTATGTCACCTCTGATGCAGAAAAAGTAGAGATCATCCGCGGCCCGGCATCTATACTTTACGGCTCAAACGCCATTGGAGGGGTCATTAATATCATCACCCGACGACAACAGGAAGACGGTTTTAAAATTAATGCCCGTGCGGCTTACGGTTCCTTTAACACACAAAAATATGCCCTAAGCGGCGGCTTCCGGAAAAACAAGCTCACGCTCTTCGGATCTGTTAACCGCGGAAGCACAGATGGTCACCGTGACAGTTCGGAGTTCAGCATCACAAATGGTTTTCTTAAGGCCGGTTATGTCGTCAATTCACAGATTAGCATTACGGCTGACCTAAACCTAGCCGATTACCATATGCAGGATCCCGGGAAGATTGGCGTTCCTGCCGGAGCCCGGATGAATATCCTGCGCGGCGTATCTTCGGTCTCGCTTGATAACACTTTCAATAATACGGAAGGCTCTGCCAAGTTCTATTATAACTTTGGAGACCATGACTTTACAGACGGCTGGAAATCACAGGATGAAATGTTCGGTGTTATGGTATACCAGGTGTTGAAGCCCTTTCAGGGGAACACCATTACCCTGGGATATGACTTCATGAACTATGGCGGAAAAGGAAGTCCCATTACCACGGTCCTCCGTGACGAGAACGGCGCCATTATCCCGGGCGAAAGCGGGCCCCGGTTTTGTCTCTCGGAATATAATGATACCTGGATCTCCATGCAGCATCATGCCGTTTATGCTTTCATGCAGCAACAGCTGCTGCAGAAGTTGACACTGACGGCGGGACTGCGTTACGAGAACAACAGCATCTTCGGCGGTGAATTTATACCACAGGCGGGATTTGCATATTATCCGCGGGCCCACACTACCCTGCGCGGTTCCGTATCCAAAGGCTACCGCCCTCCCTCCCTGCGCGAACTATATCTGTTCCCCACCGCGAACGAAAGATTAATGCCTGAGAACCTAATCAACTCCGAGATCGGCTGGGACCAGCAGTGGCTAAAGGGCAAGGTCAATACCGTGCTTACGGCTTTCTACCTGACCGGTGACAACCTCATTGTCAAAAATCCCCCGGTTGCACCTCCTCCTCCGCTTTATAAAAACACCGGTGAAATTGCCAACTCAGGTATTGAGTTCTCCATTGATATGAAACCGGTTAAAATGCTAACCATTCATGCAAATTATGCCTATATCCATATGAAAAATCCGGTAGTTGCCACACCGGAACACTGCCTGTTTCTTATGCCACAATACAGGGCCGGGAAATTTTTATTCTCGGCCAAGATGCAATACATTAACAACCTTTACGGAGAAGATGCCATGGGACTTGTTTCGGTCATCGAAGATAGTTACCTCCTGCTTGGAGTCAAAGCCGGTTACAGGATCCATAAACTGATAGAGATCTATGTTTCAGGAGACAATCTGCTGGACCAGGAATATCAACATATTTTCGGTTATCCTAATCCGGGGATTAACGCTATGGCTGGTATTAATTTTAAATTTGAAAAATAGAACCGGAAATTAAGAAAAGGAAGGGACGAGTAAAGCAAGAATCAAGA
>CAYWCR010000035.1:0-10979 GCA_964456825.1 uncultured Bacteroidales bacterium | reverse complement strand
TGATATGCTTGTGAAATAATATGGATTAAAACAAAATTTAACTAACAATATATATTGCTGATATATTGAGCATTAACAGTTTTGTTAGACAGGAGATAAAAGACAATTGAATAAAGAACGAAGATAACACCGGTTAACGATTCACGGTTACCGGATACTTTTTTCTGGAATCATTTTCTATATTTGTGTCACGATTTTGGAAATTGTGTTACATTTCCTGTATACATTAATAAAATGATTAAAAAGATAATTTCCTCCGCTGCGATATTTTTTGTATTGGTTTTTTGCCAGGCTTCTCCTATCGACAACAGGGACAGCCATCCCCTGATTATCGACACCGACTGTGCACTGGATGACATGCGCGCCATCAGCATGTTATTGTCGTGCCCAGGGATAAGCATACAGGGCGTTATCGTCACCGAAGGCGCCCTGTTGCCTGAAGAAGGGGCAAAAAAGGTGAAATCATTGCTGCATGAATTTGCTATGGATACCATTCCTGTTATTTGCGGAAGATTCACCGGTAAACCGGGCCCGGCATGGCGTGATTTCAATCGTTCCGTTGTATGGGGAACCCTGCAGGATGACGGTAAACCCTTTACCGATGCCATTGCCTGGCTGCAAAATTTGCTGGAGGTAAGTTCTGATGAGATAACTTACATTTGCCTGGGCCCCCTTTCAACCCTTGCAGCGGCACTCAGCAACCACAACAACCTGGATTCAAAAATATACAGGGTCATATGGTACAATGAATCCATCATGCCTGCATCGGGATTCAATTACTTCTTTGATAAACCGGCTGCGGATTCTTTGTTACAGATGAAGATCAGGATCGATTTAATATCCGCCCTGGAAAAGAAAGATGCTTTTTTTGATGCATCGGTTTATGAGCTTTCCGGAAACTTCAGTACCGGCTTGTCAAGGATATTATCAACCACAGGAGGGCAGTCAGCCATAAGGAAGAAGCAACACGAGCACCACCTCAGGATCGCCGACGAACTGGCTGCTGTCTATTATACAAATGCCGAGCTGTTCGACATGACCACCCTGCATCCCGAGGTGCATATACGGTATAATAAGGAATACGACCTTCAGTCGGTGAAGGAAGTCTTTACCGACATGATCATGGGGACTTATAAAAAAAGCAATACTATTGTGTTCAGTGCTTTTCCGGATAAGCCCGGGATGTATACTTATGACGTGCGGAAGATACTGGATTCCGCCATAGCACGATACGGTCCTGAGGAATGGAAAGCCTGTGTGATGACCGATGAATTTCATGGCCACCTGGGGGTTTTTTCCATTGTTGGGGCCAAGATGGGTATTAAAGCCCGTGAACTGTTCGGTGTTGGTCCCGATTTATTAAAGGTAACCACCTATGCTGGAACCCGGCCACCATACAGTTGTCTGAACGATGGTATCCAGGTCAGCACGGGAGCGACTATCGGGCAGGGGCTGATCACCATGGCCGACGTGGAAAAAACCAGGCCGGAAGCCATTTTTAATTACGGAGGAAGATCGTACCGGCTTACCCTCAAAGATGAATACCTGGCCATTGTCAACCGTGATATTGAGGAAGGGATCCTGAAATTCGGCCTGCTGGATGACGGGTACTGGAAAATGATACGCCGTTCTGCACTGAAATATTGGCTGGAATGGGACCGGGATGTGATATTCAAAGTGGAAGAAATTAAAATAATTAATTGAAGATGGCTTCAGATCTAAACTTGCTGTTGGTTACGGCCGCTTCGGTCGGGTTCATTCATACGGTAGCGGGACCGGATCATTACCTGCCTTTTGTGGTAATGTCCAAAGCCCGTAACTGGTCGCTGGCAAAAACTTCCCTGATAACCTTTTTATGCGGGATCGGGCATGTAGGAAGTTCCATCTTGCTGGGGGGGCTAGGCATAGCGCTTGGCGTGGTGCTTTCAAAAATAGAAGGCGTTGAAGATCATCGTGGGAACCTGGCAGCCTGGGCCTTTGTTTTGTTCGGACTGGGTTATATGATCTGGGGCATATATAGGGCCAGGAAAAACAGACCCCATAAACATATTCATTATCATGACGGAAAAATGGTCCATGAGCATGAACACGTTCATAAAACCAACCATGATCATCTCCATCCAAAGGAAAAAATAATAAACCTGACCCCCTGGGTGCTGATCATAATTTTTGTATTGGGACCCTGTGAAGTCCTGATCCCCATGCTTATGTACCCGGCGGCTGAACACGGGACCATGGGTATTGTGCTGGTATCATCCGTCTTTGCCATAGCCACCATCTCCACCATGATGGTGATCGTATTGCTCCTGACCACCGGATTTAACAAATTACCGCTCGGAAAGCTGGAGCGCTATACCCATGCCATTGCGGGGGCTGTGATTTTGCTGAGCGGGATAGCGATATTGCTGGGATTATAAGAAAGAGGTTTCCCGCAAAGACGTCAAGAAAATCAGGTTCTCGCAAAGGCGCAATGCGGAAACAGGACTATTTATTCTCAAAATCCATATTTCTTATATCCATATTATATTTCTTAGCGTCTTTGCGTCTTTGCGAGAAACACGCTACATGCTTTGCGACTCCTCGTCTTTGCGAGAGATATTTCCCGTCGCCTTAATCCCGCTCCTCAAATCCTAAACCCATCTCCTCCGCTATTTCTTTCAGGTCTTTGGCGATGGCAGGCAATATGGGAATGCCTTCCTTGCGGAACCGGTTCTCTTTCTCTCTTTCAGGATCTCCGGGAATAATCACTTTTTCCCTTCCTTCTGCAGGCCTGGCAGCACGGAATGTGGTGATCCATTCATCCATCTTCATCTTAAAGACATCAGCAGGCTGGAAAGCATCAATACGCATGGCACCGAAGAAATGGCCCGTGCCCTCCCCTACTTTCTTTTCAAGTACCGGCAGATAAGCCACAGAGGGCGGCACAAAAGGTCCGAAATTCGCTCCTGAGAAAACAGCGCAAAAGATGTCAACAATGGCTGTGAGGCAAAATCCCTTATGGCTTCCGTGTTCATAGTCGCCTCCCAGGGTAAGCATGGAACCTCCTGATTTTAAAATGGCCGGATCATTGGAGGGCTTTCCGGTCTTGTCCTGTACGAAGCCGTATGAAACCATTTCCCCCTTTTTCTCGGCTACCGCCAGTTTTCCCCGTGCAATGGGCGTGGTGGCAAAGTCTGCCACAAAAGGCGGTTGTTTGCCGGCCGGAATGGCAACGGCGATGGGATTTGTTCCCATCATAGGGCTGACCGAGAATGTGGGGGCTACCAGCGGATTGGCGTTGGTCATGGTTAAGCCTATCATATCATGTTTCAGGGCCATCATGGCATAGTATCCGGCAATCCCGAAATGGTTGGAACCGCGCGTGGAAACCCATCCGCTGCCTGCCCTGGATCCTTTTTCCAGCGCTATCTCCATGGAACGCGAAGCGGCTACCATGCCAACGGCACCATCGCCGTCCACTACGGCAGTGCTGGGTGTTTCATAAACCACCCTTATATTGGGCTTGATATTAATACGATTGGCTTTCCACAGCTGGTAATAATCCTTTATCCTTATCATGCCATGTGAGGGTATACCACGCAGTTCAGCCGCCAGGAACACATCGGCGATCAACCGGGAATCACCGGCACTGCAACCCATCGTTGAAAAAAAACTGCAGGTGAAATCGTAGAGATATTCGTAGGAGTACATGCTAGATTAAGATTATGGTGTGAAAAGCAAAGATAATCAGCGGCAGAGATTAAACAACACCTGATATGATCTGAAAACAAGAAGGTTTTACTATTTTTGTAAAAAATACTATTTTCGTACCGTTTACGTTCTTCTTATTAAAACTGTAAATATTGAAGGAGATATTTTTATTATTTGCTGCTGTTTTTATTGGTTCGGTTTCACTGGCCCAGAATCCGAGGGTAAAGAATGACCCTAATCACGATGACAGACCCCTTCATTTTGGCTTCTCACTGGGGATTAACGCCATGGACTTTCACCTGCATTCATCACAAACCGGCGTAGATTCTGCTATTGTTGCTGATGTTGAGCACCTTCAACCCGGATTTCATGTGCATGCCATTTCCAATTTACGGCTGGCTGATAACTTCGATCTGCGGTTCACGCCCGGCATTTCTTTTGGAGGAGAAAGACAAATAGGTTACAGGGAATTCCGAAACACAAATCTTTTGATTGATTCTGCCGACCTTCCGGTTGTCGTTGAGTCCAATTTCCTTGAATTCCCCCTGATCCTGAAATATAAATCAAAACGGATGAACAACTTCAGGCCTTATCTGATGGGAGCCTTTAATACCCGTGTTGATCTTGCTGCCACCAAGAAAACCTGGGGCCGTTCAAAAAAAGAGAACAACCTGGTATTGCTTGATCCGCTTGATTTTTACTATGAAGTGGGCTTCGGTATGGATTTCTACCTGCAATATTTCAAGTTGGGTATTGAATTAAAGTATTCAATCGGATTGACTGATGTGCTGAAGACAAGGATCAGAAAAAAAGATGAACCCGGTGGTTATATATATCCACCGCCGGAAGATGCCATTTATACTTCCGTTATCGACAGGCTGAACTCCCGTATGTTCATGATCTCATTCCATTTTGAATAACCCAGATTGCGCAATTTGGGGTAAATTTGCGGGATCTTAATCCGATAGCCATTGATCACTGAAATTGAACTTACGCTGACGCCCTATCAGGCGTTTTCAGAGGAGCATTATAAGCCTGCTGCCGCCAGGAAGGCAGGTGTTTCCCCCGATGATATATCATGGCTCCGGATCATCCGGAAATCCATTGATGCCCGTTCGCGTGCCATCAAGGTCAACCTTTCGCTCAGGGTCTATATTAATGAACCGCTTCCACCCCCAGTTAAATCCTCATTCCACTATCAGGGGGTTCATAACAAACCGGAAATTATTATCATCGGTGCCGGTCCCGCCGGTCTGGCAGCAGCCCTCAGGATTATCGAGCTGGGAGCCCGGCCTGTGATCATTGAAAGGGGTAAACCTGTTGAAGAAAGGTCTTCCGATATCCTGCTACTGGAAAAAAACCAGGGCATCAATCCCGATTCGAATTATTGTTTTGGTGAAGGCGGGGCCGGCACCTATTCAGATGGCAAGCTTTACACCCGGTCAAAGAAAAGGGGAGATAACTCAAGGATACTGGAACTCTTTGCATGCCATGGCGCCCCGGAGTCCATACTATATGAAGCGCATCCGCATATCGGATCGGACAAGCTTCCCCTGGTCATTAAAAATATCAGGGAAACCATTTTATCCTGCGGCGGATCGGTATATTATAATCAGCGGGTAACCGGTTTTGAAGTAACCGGAAGTCAAATCACAAAGGTCATCACACAGGATGGCAAATCCTATGAGGCGAGGGCTGTCATCCTGGCTACCGGCCATTCGGCAAGGGATATGTACGAACTCTTGCAGCGAAGCCGCATTGCAATGGAATCCAAGTTTTTTGCCATGGGTGTCAGGGTAGAACATCCCCAGGAACTTATTGATTCCATCCAGTATCACGGACAAAAGACGGAATATCTTCCCGCCGCTTCTTACAATGTAGTTGAACAGATCGATAAGCGAGGCGTTTATTCTTTCTGTATGTGTCCCGGCGGACAGATCGTACCTTCAGCGACAGCACCGGAAGAGGTTGTTGTGAACGGAATGTCGGTTTCCATGCGTAATTCACCCTATGCCAATTCAGGCCTGGTGGTCCAGATCGTGGAAGATGACCTAAAACCTTTTGCGCGGTATGGGGCACTGGCGGGACTGGCGCTTCAGCAACAGCTGGAGCAACAATGCTTCCGTCATGCAGGATCAGGGCAGAAGTCACCGGCACAGCGGCTTACCGATTTCGTCAACAGGAAAACCACGGGATCATTGCCTGCCAGTTCATACCTGCCGGGCATGATTGCTTCTGACCTGAGCAGCTGGCTGCCCCGTTTCATCAATGATTCCCTGCGGGAAGGATGCAGGCGGATCGAACGTAAATTGAAAGGATATCTGACAAAAGACGCCGTGATCCTGGGCGTTGAATCACGTACCTCCTCCCCGGTGAGAATACCCAGAAATGAAGATACACGCCAGCATATTCAGATTGAAAACCTTTTTCCCTGCGGGGAAGGATCTGGTTATGCGGGGGGAATAGTATCCTCTGCGATCGACGGTGAGGCCAGCGCGGAAAAATGTGTGGAATGGCTCGCAAATGAAAGGAAGGCGTAAATTTCTCGCAAAGATGCAGAGATGCAAAGCATGAAGAGAGTTTCTCGCAAAGACGTAAAGCGGAAATAGGACTTATTATTCTTAAAATCTATATTATATTTCTTAGCGTCTTTGCGTCTTTGCGAGAACCTGATTTTCCTGACGTCATTGTAAGAAAAATACATTAAGTTCCGCGCGCCTTATCCCTGAAGAATTCCGAGCAGAAAATGGCCACCGCCGCCGATACATTCAGTGATTCAACATGCCCGGCATGAAGGGAAAAGGAAGGAATGGTAAGGGGAACCTGTATAAAACGATTCAGTGCCGGATGAATGCCCCTGGATTCATTCCCGAATACCAGCATTCCCGATGCTGACAGCATTTGCGAATACAGCGATGGCCCTTCGAGATAGGATCCGTAAATACAGTATTGCTCCTGACCGGTAAGTCTCTCCAGCAAAACTTCCAGTTCCGTATAATGAATATTCACCCGCAAAACAGTGCCCATGGAAGCCTGAACAACCTTGGGGTTAAAGCAATCGGCACAACCCGGCGAGCAGCATATGTTCCGGATCCCAAACCAATCGGCTGTACGGATAATGGTTCCGAGGTTACCCGGATCCTGAATTGTATCAAGGCCGATGGACAATTGTCCGGCCAGGTCCTGCTCACGAAATTCATAAACCGGCATTTTTAATACTACCATCACGCCGGTGGGGGTTTCAAAAGATGATATTCTATGGAATTCGGTCTCCGTGACCTCTGTAATTTCTTTAATCCCTTCATGTAAAATATACCGGTTTTGCTGTAACCACCCGGGGGTGGACAGCAGCTCGTGAACTTCGATATCCTTGCTGATCAGCACCTCCGTAACCAGTTTATCCCCTTCCATGATAAAAAGTCCTGTCTCAGACCTGAATTTTTTCTGCTTCAGCGCATGGATGAATTTTGCTTTATTCTTGCTCAACATCTTTTTTTTTCATTTTAATCAAGTCATCTGCCGGATGCCGGGGTTGGCATCCTGATCTGACTTTTTAGTGTGTGCTCAGGGTACTTAAATTAACCAAAAATCAATTTTGTTTAAAAAGGCATCAAATTTGTGACTGTTAAAATTATCTTTGTGTGAAGGTACAAAATAATCTTGCACCCGAAATCCTGTTGTTAACAGGATATTCAATCCGGATTCCCGATGAATCGAATTCTCTTTTTCGGCATAGATAAACCCAAAGGAATACTTTTCCTTGTCATCTTCATCTTCTTTATGCTGAGCTCCTGTGCACCCGGGCGAAGGATCCCAAAAGGCAGTTACCTGCTGAATAAAAACCAGGTTGAGGTCAGGCAAAAAAGCGTTTCTGCTGATGAACTCAAAAAATATATCGTTCAGAAACCCAACAAAAAAGTGCTGGGCTTGCGATTTCACCTTTTGCTTTATAATATGGCCCATCAGGAAAAAACAAAATGGCCCCACGGCTGGTTAAAAAAAATCGGAGAAGAACCTGTCATTTATGAGCCTGAGTATACCAGCAAGTCGACTTCACAGATCAAGCAATACCTTGAAAATAAAGGGTATTATTTCGCCGAGGTAAGCGATAGCACTTACTTTAAAAAGAAAAATGCCATGGTCAGGTATTCGGTCACGCCCCATGATCCTTACCGGATAAAAACCATCCGGTATATCATTGAGGATACCACCATCGTTTCTTGGATATTGACCGATACCACACGTTCGCTCATCAGGAAGGGGAAAATAATGGACAAAGCAGTACTTCAGGAAGAGCGGCAGCGCATTGAAACCTATATGAAAGACAATGGATACTACCGGTTCTCAAAAGAATACATATATTATGAGGCCAGGGTTATTCCATCCACAATGGACATCGATCTGACCATGATCATCAAGGATTTTGTTGAAGGGGAGCCGGATCCAAAAACCAAAACAAAGCCGCATCCGCGATACCGGATAAATAATATGATTGTATATCCCAATTTTTCACCGATCGAACTGACAGAACAGTCAACTATAAGTGCTGCTGGATACGACACAACCTATTATGACGGTACCTGTTTCCTGCATAAGGGAAATCCCAGGATCAAATACAATGTTATAACCAACAAGAACAGCATTCGTGTAAATGATTATTACAACCTGAGTGAAGTGAACAATACATACCGGATCTTTTCATCACTGGGCCTGTTCAGGATGGTCAATATCAGCTTTAAGGATGCCGACACCCTGGTTTCTGCCGGCGGAGACAAATACCTGGATTGTTCCATGGAACTGGCCAGAAGAAAAGTACAATCTTACCAGACTGAACTCGTTGGAACAAATTCATCGGGGGATATCGGAGCCCGCGGCAATATTTTGTATCAAAACTATAATCTGTTCCGGGGCGCCGAAGTATTGAACCTGCGGCTCACAGGAGCAATTGAAGCCCTGACCGGGAAAAGCATTAAATTCATGTATGAAATGGGATCGGACGTTAAATTAAGCTTCCCAAAATTTCTTGCCCCCCTCAGGATGGAGAAATTTGTCCGGCGCTATAATCCAAAAACAACGGTCACCGGTGCATACAATTATCAAAGCCGTCCTGATTATACGCGGTCCATTGCCAACTTGTCCTATTCCTATTACATTGAGGGTAAAAAATATTTCACCCATAATTTATTTCCCATTGAACTCAATTACATTCAGCTATACGAAGACCGTTCCAAAAAAGAATGGCTCGATTCAATAAGAACCACTTACCTGGGGTATAGTTTCGAAGATCATATAGTAGCGGCCTTGCGATATGGCCTGGAATTCAACAGTCAAAAACTGGGCAAACGAAGTGATTATATATTCACACGGTTGAACCTTGAATCGGCTGGCAATATTTTAAGTACGGCAAACCGGTGGATGGAAACCGATACTATTGAAGGACAGCACTACCTGTTGAATGTACCCTATTCTCAATATGTGAGAGGTGACATTGATTTCAGGTATTACAATATAGTTGATCCTCTCAACAAACTGGTGTACCGGCTATACATCGGTGCAGGTTTTCCCTATGGCAACTCCAGGGTGCTTCCTTTTGAAAAGAAATTCTTTTCCGGTGGTACCAACAGCATCAGGGCATGGAGGACCCGCGAACTGGGCCCGGGATCCTCTCAGCCTGACAGCATATTTGAATATCCCAATCAGGTTGCTGATATAAAACTGGAGGCGAATTTTGAATACAGGTTCAAGGTTATCTGGAAACTCGAAGGGGCATTTTTTGTTGATGCAGGAAATATCTGGACCATCAGGTCGGAAGCTGACAATGATCCGGCACAGTTCGAATGGGGACGGTTTTATAAGGAAATCGCTGTTGGAACGGGCCTCGGATTCCGTTTTGACTTTAACTTTTTCCTGCTGCGTTTTGATTATGCATTGAAGATGCGCGACCCCTCAATGCCCGCCGGGGAGAGGTGGATACCCACAAACCGGGGGTTTACAAGGAGCGACCAGAAGATTCAGTTTGGTATTGGATACCCGTTCTAATATTTGTTGATTTGTTGACCTGCCTGCCGGCAGGCAGGTTTGTTGATTGGTTGATTGACTGCATAATGCAACTGACTGCTGACGCTATCTTCCAGCTTCTCTCCCGGTCTTTGTTCAATGCGCATTATTCTTTGCTCTTTGTTCTTTCATCCACATTTCCTATTTTTATCTGTTGAAAACCCGTTAGGCAAAATATGCAATCCATGAAAAAAGCCCTGAAGGACTATTTCACATTTTCTTCCCGCGAACGGACCGGAATGCTGGTATTGCTCATGTTGATCATCCTGGCCATTACTGCGAATTTCTGGCTGCGCTATTTCCCGGCATCACAGAAGGAATATGACTATACTGCATTCAACCGTGAAATGGATCTTTTCCGGAGTTCGCTCAGCCGTGTTGAAGCTGTTCCTGATATTCGCGGGCAGGAAACTGACCCGTCCGGAATCCGACCTTTTCCTTTTGATCCGAATACGGCCACGGTCAGCGAAATGGTGAGGCTCGGGGTGGCAAAAAGCATTGCCATCCGCATTCAGACATACAGAACGAAGGGAGGCAGATTTAAAAAGAAAGAGGATCTGCTGAAGATCTATGGTTTCGACACCGCTATATATACCGTTCTATCCCCTTACGTGAACATTCTGGATGAAAATGAGCAACATCACCCGCATGTTAATGATCCGTCAAAACACGGACAGGCCATTCAGCATTACCGGATTGAGATCAATTCTTCGGACAGTTCAGGTTTGAACAGGCTGGAGGGTATCGGGCCGGTCCTCGCTTCCAGAATTATGAAATACCGTGGATTGCTGGGAGGTTATTATTCCGTTGATCAGCTGACGGAGGTTTACGGGATCTCCGATTCATTATATAATGCCATTAAAGAACACGTTTATATTGACCCTTTGCTGGTCAGCAAAATTTCTATAAACAAAGCCGGTGAGGCTCAGTTAAGTAAGCATCCATACATTGGCAGGTATACGGCGAAAGCAATCCTTTCTTACAGGAAATCTGCAGGAACTATTTCAGGTATTGAAGAACTGGTATATAACAAAATCATAACCGGTGAAAACAAAAAAAAGATTGAAGCCTACCTGGATTTTAGCCGGGAATGAGATATCGGTGAAAAGTGAAGCAAGAAACAGGAACCAAGAATCAAGACTAATGCCGGTTGATGATATGCCTGTGAAACAATATGGATTATAACAAAATTTAACTTATTATATATATTACTGATATATTGAGCGTTAACA
>CAYWCR010000034.1:18262-43389 GCA_964456825.1 uncultured Bacteroidales bacterium | reverse complement strand
TTTCGCCGCCGCTGAGTTTTTCGACATGCACATGCTGCATTTCGGGTGTGAACAAAAAATGATTGAGAAACTGCGACACCGGTACCTGGCGGCCATCACCCATGGTAACCACTTCGGCAATATCCCGCAGGATGTCAATAACCCGCCTGCCGGGCTTGAAATCAGGGCCCTGCTGCTGATAATAGCCATAAACAACGGTTTCACCCTGTTCGGTCCTACCTGAATCAGGCTGCAACTGCTGTGTGATGATGTTCAGGAAGGTAGTTTTCCCCACCCCGTTGCGCCCAATGATGCCAAGTTTTTCGCCCCGTGTAAAAATGTAAGAAAAATGGTCGAGAATTACCGTTTCATCAAACCGTTTGGAGACGTCTTCGAGCGCCAGTATTTTTTTGCCCAGGCGTGATGCCTGCAGGTTGATCTCAACCTGGCGGTCATTACGGCGGTATTCCGATTGCTTTTTCAGACCGTAAAAAGCATCAATGCGGTATTTTGCTTTGGTTGTCCTTGCTTTGGGCATGCGGCGCATCCACTCCAGTTCGGTGCGCAGGAGGTTCCTGGCCTTTTCCGCCTGTTGTGTCTTTTGCTGAAGGCGTTCCTCCCGCTTCTGAAGAAACCGGGAGTAATTTCCCCGATAGGAATATAATGACCTTTCATCCATTTCAATGATCACATCACAGATGCGGTCGAGAAAATAGCGATCGTGTGTAACCATTAATAAAGTAATCCGTGTCTTTTTCAGGTATTCTTCCAGCCATTCGATCATATCCAGATCGAGGTGGTTGGTGGGTTCGTCGAGAATAATAAAGCGGGGTTCGTTGATCATTACTACTGCCAATGCAAGGCGCTTGATCTGGCCTCCCGACAGCGAACCGACCCGCTGATCTACATCCGTGAGTTTAAGTATCCCGAGCATCTGATTAATCCTGGCGTCAAGGTCCCATGCCTGATGAAAGTCCATTTGCGCCGTGGTAGCCTCCAGCTTTTTCTGATCGTTAAGGTGCAGGGCAAGTTCATAATTCCGCACGGTTTCCATCAGGGTCCCTGAGGATCCATAAACCGCCTGAAAAAGGGTGAGGCCGGGATCGAATTGCGGATCCTGTTCGAGGTATCCGATGGTAATGTCCTTATTGAGATAACAGCTACCCGAATCAAAAGAATCTTTACCGGCAAGGATATTCAGCAAGGTGGTCTTGCCGGAACCATTTTTGGCAATCAGTGCAACCTTCCGGCCTTCATCAACACTAAAGCTGATATGGGTGAAAAGGGTAATATCGCCAAATGACTTGGAGGCATTTTCGACCTGAAGGGTTGTGCTCATATCGGGCTGCTAAAGGGGACAAAGATAGCATTTGCCGGAATAATGAGGCAGCTTTAATTTGATTTGCCGGGTTATTGATACTTGCATGGTTTATGATCAAGACAAGCATTGATCAATTGTTATAATCGGGCTATGCTTTTTCCATTCTTTTCTGCAATCAGGGTAAATGCTTTTTCCTCACGGATTATCTCTTTGCATATAAATCCGGTAAGTAGTAAAAACAGCTGGATTTCATCTTCCGTAAAAGCCCTGAGTGTCGTGAGGTCGTCATATTCTTCTGTTTTACCATCCTTTTGAATGATGTACTTTGCAGTCCAGTCATAGGTCCAGCCTGTTGCCAGATTCAACTTCATCCGGCTTTTCCTGGTGATTTTCTTACCCTCGTGCTCAATATGCTGTTCAAAATCATTGAAATTATTAAATATGCCCTGGGCATTGAAAACGCCAAACACAAACAATCCATGATCTTTCAATGCCTGATGAATACCTTTCAGGGTATCAATGATCCCCTTGTTTTCTGTTACATAGGCCAATGACCGGCCTGTAATCAGCACGGCATCAAACCTGCGGTCGAAGGATAAATGGCGCATATCGCATTGAACAAAACAGTCAGATCCTGTTTCGGAACGGGCTATTGTAAGCATTTCATCAAACAGATCCAAACCGAGATAATCATATCCATGTTTCATGAACCGGCGGGCCAGCATACCCGAGCCACAGCCAATCTCCAGTATTGTATGGCAGTTATTATTTTTTAGCAAGGCATCATAAAAGCCGAATTCCTTGTCATAATCAAAGACATGTTGGTACATCTCATGATAGATGTTTGCCAGTTTTGAGTACAATTGGGTCATTTTACTTATTATTTAAAAATAAGAACCCGGCTTATTGCCAAACAAAAATAGAAAAAAAGTTCTTTACCCCTTGTTCCCGGTTCCTTGATCTTGGCTCTTGGATCTTGTTTCCTGGATCTTGGTTCTTGGATCTATCTGTATCATCCTTCTTACAGGCTTTATGAAAAATGAAACAATACCGATAAGACAAATAGCCAGGCCAGCGATAATAAAAGCATTGTTTATACCGATGCGGTCGGCAATGAATCCGGTTTGCAGCACTCCGATCATGGCCGGCAGCATGGTCAGGCTTCCGTAAATGGAAAAGACCCTCCCCAGGGCGGATGGTTCGACCGTGGTCTGCATAACCACAGTAAAAGCACCGGAATAAATGGCACCCGCTATCCCTCCGATAAAAGTGAGGGCAATAAAAAGGACGAAGCCCGAAGAAGGCAGGATGCCTGAAAATGCAAATGTCAGACCCAGGATCATATACATCACATTGATCAGTATTATTTTGTCAGCCTTTAATTTCATGATTCCCATAACGGCTCCTCCGAGCAGCATTCCGGAACCCCAGGCAACCTCAACCAGGCTCATCTGATAGGTGCCGCCTGAGAAATGGTTCAGGGTCATCAGGGGGAAAAGGACAGCAACGGGCATGATAAAAAAGAATGCCAGGATCACAAAAACAAAGAGCCACAATAATCCGGGCCGGCTGTATATTTCACGCAGTCCTTCTTTCATCTCGCGGAATATACCGGGACCGCCTTCCTTTTTGCTTTTTTCCGGATTGGGAATGCTTACCAGCAGCAGGGAGGTGACGGCAAAGGCTGCTCCGATCACGTCGAACAGCATCACCCAGGTCATGCTGAAAGCGCTTATCAGCAGCGCAGCCAAAGCCGGGCCAGCAATTGCACTGACAGAATGAATGACCTGGTTGAATCCGGCGATCCGCATCAGTTCAGATCCGGGTACAAGCAACGGAATGGAAGCCTGCATGGCGGGCACATGAAAAGCGCTGCCAACGGAACGAAGGGCAAGCAATATATAAATATGACTTAATTCCGCTTTCCCGAGGAAAAACATTATGGCCATAACGGCAGAACATAGGGCTATAAAGGTATCGGCCACGATCATGGTCAGCTTTCTGTCCCACCGGTCAATCAGTACACCGGTAAACAATCCGATCAGCAGCTGGGGCAACATGGCAGCAATGGTTGTATAAGCCAACACTTCGGCTGACCCGGTTTTAATGCTCAACCAAAAGACCACGGAATAACCGACAACTGCGCTACTCAGCGTCGAGAACAGCTGTCCGGTCCATATGATCGCAAATATTTTCTTCCAATGATTCATAAAAGTAAATCCTGAGTAAAACATAAAACAACAAAACAGTTGATGGATACAAGGCAATGATGGATGATCGTGCCAGGATGAGGAATAAGCGAACTGAATCTAAATCTCAGATCTGATTATGCTTAATCCCGCGCAATAAGATTTACTGTTAACATGGAATGATTTTCTTTATTTGCAGCAGGTAAAATTAATAAATATTTTTTAATTCTGTTATTTCGCTTTTTGAACTTGATCCGGTTAATATCTTTACACAGGCTTATGCGGAAGGGTTGTAATATAGTTCATGTAATTTATTGCGCCCTGGTTATGCTATCAACAAGGCATAAAATGGAATTTTGTTTACATTTATTGTTTCATTTCAAATTAAACCAATGCACTACCTGATAAAAGGAATCCAGTTGTTTTTACTTGCGGTTCTTATGTCATCCTGCGCCGTAATAGGAATTAACGTAAAAAGAAAAACACCGCAAAAACCGGGTAAATATCCGGAATTTACCCTGGAAGACACATTGCACGGAAAGTTAACACCTTTGCGAAGTGCTTATGATGTGACTTTCTATGATCTGAATATTGACCTGGATATCGAAAACAAGTCCATCAGGGGAACTGTAGAACTCTGTTTCAATGCCGGCAGGAGGATGGATACCCTTCAGATAGACCTTTATGAAAATCTGAAAATCAATAAAATAGTATTTCAGGAACAGGAACTGAAGTTTTTCAGAAAATATAAAGCAGTATTCCTGCTGTTCAACGACGGAATTCAACCCGGGAAAAACTATGTCATAACGGTTTATTATGAGGGTAAACCGGTAATAGCGCCAAAACCTCCCTGGGAAGGTGGTTTTGTATGGAAAAAGGACAGGGACAGGAAGCCGTGGATTGGTGTAGCCTGTGAGCTGGCAGGAGCAAGTCTTTGGTGGCCTTTAAAGGACCATATTTCCGACGAACCTGACAGCATGCGATTGAGCGTGACGGTTCCCGCCGGGCTTTTTTGTGTCAGCAATGGCATGTTGCAGAACCGCACGGTCAGGGATGACAGGGAAACCTTCACCTGGAAGACAAATTATCCCATCAACTCCTATAATGTCACCCTGTATGTAGGCAATTTCCGGCATTTTCAGCTGCCTTGCCCCACAGGAGACACGGTTTATCCGTTGGATTTCTATGTGTTACCCCACCATCTGGAAAAGGCAAGGACACATTTTCAACAGGCGGTTGACATTATTCAGTTCTATGAATCAGCATTCGGAGCTTATCCCTGGTGGCAGGAAGGATATAAACTGGTAGAAAGTCCTTATGCCGGAATGGAGCATCAGACTGCCATAGCTTATGGTGACGATTATAAAAATATGCCCGGCCAGGATTTTGATTATATCATCCTTCATGAAACAGCACATGAATGGTGGGGAAACAGTGTTTCAGCCGGGGATTACGCCGAAATATGGCTGCATGAAGGGTTTGCCACATACAGTGAAGCCCTTTATATTGAGCACACAAAAGGGTATCAGGCCTATCTGAATTATTTATCCTTTTATTCTATTTTCATAAAAAACAAGAGACCGATGGTAGGTCCTTCCGGCGTGAATTTCTGGGATTACAAGGACACTGATGTATATATGAAGGGAGCCCTCACCCTGCATACCCTGAGAAATACCATTGACAATGACAGTGTATTTTTTGATATCATTAAGACCTTTTATGACCGGCATAAATACGCCATGGTTACCACACAGGATTTTATTCAAATCGTAAATGAAAAAACGGGTGCGGATCTGAACTGGTTCTTTAATCAGTATTTATACAGCAGGGTGTGTCCGCAAATGGAATGGGTTTTCAAAAGTAATCCTGCCACCGGAGATAACGAATTCTGGTATAAATGGAATAATGTTGAATCTGATCTGCGAATTCCGGTTGTAGTAAAGTCAGGAAGTTCAGTTTACACATTATATCCTGAAAAAAAGATTCGGATACTTAACCTCAGAAAGGAAAATACCCTCACCCTCAATACAAAAAACGCCTATATCTCACTAAAAAACAACAAAAGCTTATAAATCCGCTTATTTCTGTTACCGATAATAAAACCATGCCGCTTTTAAAAGGATTGTCCGGCTTCTGTATTTTCGTTGCTAACCAAATCCTGTCAGCCACTTCGATACAGTGTACCTTAATCTTACCTCATGGGGCAAATGTGTGATCAGTTTATCAGATGCCTCAGGCAGGCCTGTCAGCAACATAACCGCTGTAATGGAATTTTATTGGTAATATTCCAAATTGATGCTAAATTAGAGGAATCAACAACGTGCAATCTTTTACATACATGCTGAAAAGTTTACTGACCGGGAGCGGGATACCTACTGCCATATTATATTTAAGCCTTACGGCATTCACGGGTGTGCTCATAGGAAAAATTAGCATTAGAAGTTTGAAACTCGGGATAGCCGGGGTGCTATTTTCCGGGATTCTGATTGCCCATTTTGGGGCCAGGGCCAATCCCGAGATTTTGCATTTTGTTCGTGAATTTGGCCTGATACTATTTGTTTACGCCATCGGTATCGATGTCGGTCCGCGTTTTTTCAATACTTTTCGCAAAGAAGGGCTAAAGCTTAATCTTTTTGCAACCGGCATTGTATTATCTGGTTTTATCATTGCTTACCTGTTTTTCCTGTGGGGCGGCATTCAACCTGCCGTGATCACCGGCATCATGAGCGGAGCGGTGACCAACACTCCCGGTCTGGGTTCCGCGCAGCAGGTAATGGCCGATCTCGGAAGACAGGGTGATGTGGCCATATCGGGTATGGGATATGCACTTGCATATCCCTTTGGCGTCATCGGAATCATTTTAACCATGATCCTGGTAAGGTTGATATTCCGCATAAAAATTAACCAGGAAGTAGAAGATTACAAAAAACAGCAAAGCAGCACGCAGCAAAAACTTGAGACGGTAGAAATCGCCATTACCAATTCCAATTTATTCGGGCAGAAGATCAGTTACATAAAAAAAGTGATTGACACCGAACTGGTAATTTCAAGGATTGGGCGCAAGGGGACTTACCTCGTGCCCCTGGAAGATGAAATTTTACATGAAGGCGACGTGGTCATCGGTGTTTCGGCTATCAACAATATAGAGAATCTACAAATGAAGATGGGTGCTGTAGCCATTGCCAACAAACGTGAAATCTCCGGAGATCTGGCTATGTTTCATGTACTGGTAACCAATCGTAAATATGCCGGAAAGACCATCGAACAAATCGGCATTTACCGCCGCTATGAAGCCAATATTACCCGCATTTTCAGGGCAGGAATAGAAATTTTACCCAGTCGCGGCACAACCGTCGAGTTTGGCGATACAGTGAGGATAGTGGGTAAACGTGAGTTGTTGCCGGAAATCCGGAATGAACTTGGGAATTCCGTTCAGGAATTGTCGCATCCGAATACCATACCGATTTTCGTCGGTATCTTTTTAGGCATCCTGGTGGGCAGTATTCCGATTTTCATCCCGGGTCTGCCGGCTCCGGCAAAACTGGGACTAGCCGGCGGGCCTTTGTTGGTGGCTATTTTGATGGGCCATCAGCGGCGATGGAGGAGTTTCGATTTTTATATGACCCCGGGAGCCAATATGATGATAAGGGAACTGGGGATCATACTGTTTCTGGCATGCGTGGGCCTTTCATCGGGTGCTCAATTCGTGCAAACCATTACCGATGGAGGATATATATGGATACTGTATGGTGTGGCCATTACTTTTATTCCCATCTTTCTGGCTTCCGTTATTGCCCGTTTGTTAAAATACAATTACCTTAAGATCTGCGGCATCATTTCCGGGGCCATGACCGATCCTCCGGCTTTGGAATTTGCCAACAGCCTTGCCCCGCTTCATTTGCAGTCAACAACCTATGCTACCGTATATCCATTTACGATGTTTTTAAGGATCCTGCTGGCCCAGGTATTGATACTGATAACCCTCTGAAGATATACCCCGAGGGGGATTTCGACACCCATTATACACCGGGTGGGGTTTTGAATAACCGTCGGTGTATATATAAGTATTACACGTAAGCGTTAGCCGTAATAAAAAATATATTACTGATAATGAGAATAACATAACCCGAAAAAAATTATTTTTGAGGCGACTGATGTTGTCTCAGTCAGGAAAATTTGACTGCGATATAAACGCTATATTGGTCATGGCTTCAAAATTGCCGGGATAAACACCGGGATTATCACATTTAAAACAGGAACAAAATGGATAAAGTATTAATTCTGCCGCCGGAGACGATGGGCAAGAATTTTATTCCGCAGGAATATCTTCCCAAAGGGAAGGATGAATACTATCAGCGGAACAGTCAGAGCCGTCCGCCCAAAACAGGATGGAGGAACCTGCGTTCTGACGAAGTTGAGACACTGGTAAAAAACGATAACACAGCCGACAACTGGGACGAGATATTGGTTACCGACAGGTTTGATCCCAACCAGATCAAGAATACAAGATTTTTCGGGCTTGTCAGGATCGGTTGTTTGCGGAATGTTGTAATACAGCATCATGACCTGAGAATGCCGGCGGGCATTACCAACAGTGTTATCATCTCCTGTGATATTGGTGATGATGTAGCCATTCATGACGTGCATTATCTGGCACATTATATAATCGGTGATTGCTGCATTCTTTTCAATATAGACGAAATGCATATAACGGATCATGCCAAATTCGGCAACGGGGTCATCAAGGAAGGGGAGCCGGAGAATGTGCGCACATGGCTCGACATAATGAATGAGACCGGTTGCAGGAGAGTCCTTCCATTCGACGGTATGATAACAGCCGATGCTTATTTATGGGCAAAATATATTGACGATAAACCCCTGCAGGCCAACCTTAAAAAGATCACACAACACCACATTGATAACCGGCGGGGTTTTTACGGAACCACGGGCAGTAATTGTGTAATAAAAAATTCCCTTATTCTCAAGGATGTTAAGATAGGATCGCATTGTTATATAAAGGGAGCCAACAAGCTGAAAAACCTTACCATCAATTCTTCCGAGGCAGAACCTACGCAAATCGGGGAAGGGGTTGAACTGGTGAACGGCATCATTGGTTATGGCTGTCATATTTTTTACGGATGCAAGGCCGTTAAATTCATCCTCGGCAACAATTCAGGCCTGAAATACGGAGCCCGTCTGATCAACTCTTTCCTGGGGGACAATTCAACGATTTCCTGCTGCGAAGTACTGAATAACCTGATATTCCCGGCCCATGAGCAGCACCATAACAATTCCTTCCTTATCGCTTCGGTTGTTATGGGGCAGAGCAATATGGCTGCCGGTGCTACTATTGGTTCCAACCATAACAGCCGGGCCAATGACAATGAAATACAGGCCGGCAGAGGCTTCTGGCCGGGTTTGTGCACCAGCGTCAAACACTCTTGCCGCTTTGCTTCCTTCATTCTGCTTTCAAAAGCCGATTACCCGGCGGAGCTGGATATTCCCCTGCCCTTTTCCCTGCTGAACAACAATGTAACGGATAACCAGCTGGAAGTTTTTCCGGCTTTCTGGTGGCTTCATAACATGTATGCCCTGGCCCGGAATTCCTGGAAGTTCCAGAACCGGGATAAGCGCGTCAACAAAGTTCAGAACATAGAATTTGATACCTATGCTCCTGATACCATAGAAGAAGTAATCCATGCCCGCCGCCTGCTGGAAATATGGACTGCCAAAGCCAGTCTGCGTAAGAACGGGAAAGAAAAGGCCGTCATCAACATAAATGAGCTCATAAAACTGGGGCGCAGCATCCTGACGGGAAAAGAAGAGGATGTGAATAAGCTGGAAGTGCTGGGAGAGAATATGGAGCACACCAAAAGAAAGGCCGTGATCCTGAAACCCTATAAGGCTTATCATGCTTACGGCGATATTATGTACCATTATGCCATGAAGAATTTACTGGCTTTTATGAGTGCCAGGCCCAAGGCAACCCTGTCATCCATGCATGATGACCTGAATGGCAGACGGCAGCAGGAATGGGTTAATCTCGGCGGTCAGATCATGCAACGGAAAGATCTGGACAGGCTGCGCGCCGACATTGGATCAGGCAAGCTCGCCTCCTGGAAAGAAATTCATAACCGGTATAATAAACTCTGGGCTAAATATCCCCATGACAAGCAAAAACATGCCTATGCTCTCCTGTGCGAATTGCTGGGCACAGACAAATTTACGGAAAAACAATGGAAAGCTGCTCTGGATAAGGCAATGGATATTCAAAATTACATCTGCGATCAGGTTTATGCTTCACGCAAAAAGGATTATGACAATCCATACCGGCAGGCAACTTTCAGAAGTATGGATGAAATGAAGGCTGCCATCGGGACAATTGATGAAAACGGTTTTATTATCCAGGTGAGGCAGGAAACAGAAGATCTGAAGAAATTGCTGAAAAACATGAAGAACCGAACTTAATGTCCTGATGCATATATACCCCGGCAAGCTGTTAAAAACGCCGCCGGGTATCTTGGTATAAACCCATTTTTTAAAAATATCACTAAACTACCAGAAAGGAGAATCCCATGAATTTAAAAGATCCAAACTATTCGAAGTATGCTTTGGTTCAGGAAATGATGCAAACTGTGGAAGTTGTAAAAAAATTCAATCCAGACCAGACAAAAGGTGTTGCTGATGTGATCAAATCAGCCGGTAAACTGTTGCTGACAGGCGAAGGCTCGAGCCGGATATTCCCGGCGAAAAATGCCATCCGCAAAGCCCTTACCTGGGGCATGAACCTGTCGATATCCACCGATGGGTCGCGTCAGTCAGCCCAATATGACCTGTCAAAATTTGCTGTTTTCTGCGCTTCCAACTCCGGCCGTACCAAAGAAGTTGTCCTGCTTGCCAAGAAACTTGCTGCCATCGGCAATGAAAAGCGCTTTGCATTAACAGCCAATAATGATACGCTGCTGGAAAAAGAATGTAAAAAAACATTCGTATTGAATTGTGGCTGGGAACAAGCTGTAGCCGCCACAAAAAGCGTCATTGAACAAACCCTGTTTTATGAATCCATTCTGTGGCATATCAGGGGTATTGATAAAGGCAGTGAATGCGCCAGTTTACCAGCATGGATCGAACAGGCATTGACCATGGCTATACCCGGGGATATTGTTGCATGGGCAGCCAAAGCTCCCACCATTTATTTTGCCGGTTTTAATGACGGGGTAGCAGAAGAACTGACCCTCAAGACCAATGAGATCACCCGGAAGAAATCTGATTTCCTTGAAGGTACATATGCGGTTCATGGTATTGAAGAGGTAATGGACAAAAACGATATTGTATTTGTTGTTGACCCCATCGAAGATGAGATTGAAAAATTCCAGGAAGTACTGGTCAAGGGAGTCGGACTGAAAGTGGTTGCCATTGCGGATCATGATACTCCTTTCACCACCATACGGGTACCTGCTGCCGGAGAAATGAAGCCTTATGTTTTCCTGAGCGCCGGCTGGAACCTGCTGGTTGAAATTGGCCTGGCCATCGGTATTAATCTCGACAAACCCGAACGTGCCCGCAAGGTGGGCAATGAGTTTATGGGATAAGCCGGAAACACTTCAAGATAAAGGATTAAACACTCCTGAAAGGTGCCTCGTAAAAGGGGCACTTTTTTTTTGCCCTTTTCTCTGCATTACCGGGAGGGATGAATGAACTACCTCGCAGCAGAGCTGACGAGGTATCAATAAGGTATTAAATTTTTCAGCTCGCCCTAAAGGGCGGGAATAAGGCCCATGAGATCCCGATTGCTACGCATCGGGATCAGTTCGACTTAGTAATTTCAGTGCACTATCGTTTCTGAAATTACAGTCTCACTGATTTAAAGGCCTGATAGAAAAAAATTAACAAGCCGGAACAAATCCGAAAATTGTTTGTTTAAAGTAGACCTGGAATAAAAGGGCATTATAATGCACCCCATATTATTAAAGGATCCATAAAATACTTCCGGTGATTAATCCTTAATCATTATATAGCTTTTATCATTCTTTACATCAGAATAAATGCTTAAATTATATACTCCTTTTTAAAGATCTTTTAATTCAAAAAAAAGTAACTCTTATGAAAAAAGTTTATCTGTTGCTACTGATAATAATGTTTACTGGCCTCATCAAGGCTCAGGAGGTTACGGTAACAGGTACCATTACAACTACTGATCTTAAGGAAGCTTTGCCCGGAGCGAATATAGTTGAAAAGGGCACTTTGAACGGGACCATATCCGACCTAAACGGAAAGTATTCCATAAATGTAAAAACGGGGGCTGTTCTTCAGTTTTCTTTTGTGGGTTATCTGCAGCAGGAAGTACCGGTCGGTGATCAATCGGTGATTGATGTTGCATTGGATCCCGATCTTCTCGATCTGGAAGAGGTGGTTGTTGTCGGTTATGGAACACAAAAGAAAAGTGTGGTAACCGGATCGATCGCCAAAGTCAGTTCTGAAGATCTTGAAAAGAGCAAAGATTTACGGATTGATCAGGCATTGCAGGGGAGAGCCGCAGGCGTGACCATCATGGCCAATTCCGGTCAGCCCGGTGATAATCTGGCAATACGCATCAGGGGCACTGGGACCAATGATGACCCTGATCCTTTGTTCATTATCGATGGTTTGCCCATGGAGAAGGAGGGACTGGACTACCTGAATCCTTCGGATATTGAATCCATTGAAGTGCTGAAAGATGCATCTTCTTCTGCCATTTATGGTGCCCGCGGAGCTAATGGGGTTATTCTCGTTACCACAAAACAGGGAAAAAAGAATCAATCCTTTGTAGTTACCTATGACGGTTATTATGGCGTCCAGAATCCCTGGAAAAAACTTGAACTGTTAAACTCCGATCAATACATATCAATCTTGAATGAAGCCTATGTTAACGATGGCAGGACCAGACCTTATTTTTCGGATGAAACCGTAAATCTGATTGATTCCATGGGTTGGAATACCGACTGGCAGGATGAAATGTATTACTATAACGCACCCAAAACCAGTCACTCTTTCTCCTTTACCGGGGGAAGTGAAAATTCGACCTATTCATCATCTTTGACCTATTATAGTCAGGATGGCATTGTGGGTAAGGGAAAATCAAACTTCAAAAGGATCAATTACCGGTTGAATACAACCCGTGAGTTTGGCAAATTAAAACTCGGAAGCAATCTCAACTTTGCCAATATAAAGAAACGAGGAATATCGGGCAATGATCAATATTCTACAGGAATTATACAGGCCATTAACATGCCTCCGATTGTTCCCATAAAATTCGAAGATGGTTCCTGGGGGATCCCTTCAGATCCTAGGTTCAGGGTTGGTTTGCAGGAAATTACCAATCCGGTGGCCTTACTGGAATACCTGAACCAGGAAGAGAGGATCAATAAAATGGTTGGTAATGTAACCGCTGACTATGATATTATTAAAGGTTTGGTCTTCCGCACCAATTTTGGGATGGAATACACCGTCGTGAACAATAGTTCCTATACTCCGGTTTATTATATTGACGCCACCCATAAAAATGATTCTGTTGACCTTGTATCCGTTAGTTCCCACAATTATGTTCACTGGAATCTTGATAATACACTGACTTACGTAAAATCAATCGGGAAACATAATTTCACAGTCCTTGCCGGCATCACTCATTTCAGGGAATGGGATGAAGGGATATGGGCACAAAAGCAGGATATTATTTTTGACAATTTCGATAATGCATACCTTGACAATGCACAGAATCCGGTTGCCCAGGCCACCGGCGGATTCAGTGAACATACCCTCAGGTCATTTTTTGGCAGAATCAATTACAATTATGCAGAAAAATATTTGCTGGAGGCGGTATTAAGAGCTGACGGTTCTTCAAGGTTCGGTGCAGAAAACCGGTACGGGTATTTTCCGGCCGTATCCGTTGGATGGGTAGTTTCGCGCGAACCTTTCTTCCCGGAGAACAATGCCTTTAATTTTGCAAAAATGAGATTCAGCTGGGGCCAGAACGGGAACGAAAACATCGGGAACTTTAAATATACCTCGGTGATGACGAATAATTCCATCTATTTCTTTGGCACAGATCAAACCATGTATAATGGAATTCAGCCCGATTATTATGCCAATCCTGAACTGAGATGGGAAACATCACAACAAACCGATATTGGTGCTGATCTGGCATTTTTAAACAACAGGATAAGCCTTGTATTGGATTACTATGATAAAAGAACCAAGGACTGGCTAGTTGAGGCACCTGCCATGCTGCTTATCGGTAACAGTGCTCCTACCATTAATGGCGGAGAAGTCAAGAATTCAGGGGTAGAACTGGAATTTGCCTTTAAAGAAAATGTAACCAAAAACCTCTTCATCAATGTTGCGCTGACAGCGGCCACTAACAAAAGTGAAGTACTGGCGATAGAGAATGAAGAAGGGATCCTTGAAGGAGGCACGGGCGTTCACGGACAAAGTGGCATCTTACGTGCGGAAATCGGAAAACCGCTGGGCTTCTTTTATGGTTATAAAACAGCGGGCGTATTTCAAAATGAAGAAGAACTTGCAGCTTATCCTCATCAGCGCAATGCTCAGCCGGGAGATCTCAAATTCGTGGACACCGACACGAATGGCGTGTTGGATGATGCCGACAGGATGGAACTGGGAAATCCCTATCCTAAACTTCTTGTCGGATTAAATGTATCTGCAGAATGGCATGGGGTCGATTTCAATATGTTTTGGTATGCTGCCCTGGGACACCAGATTTACATGGCTAACCGTCGTGCAGACCTGAAATATGCGAATTTTACCATGGATGTTCTGGATCGGTGGCATGGTGAGGGCACTTCCAATGATTATCCCTTTGTGACAATTTCGGATCAAAACCAGACCTGGATCAAACCATCCGATTTCTATGTAAAGGATGCAGACTACCTGCGCCTGAAATCGATAACCCTGGGTTATACGTTACCAAAAAAGATCAGTGAGGCCATAAAACTTACCAAGATCAGATTCTACATATTGTCCGAGAATCTCCTGACGTTTACCAAATATCCGGGAATGGAAGTCGAAATGGGAGGAGGACCTTTCGATATTGGGATTGATCACGGGGTCTATCCACAGGCCAAAACATTTATCGGCGGTATTAACATTACATTCTAATTATTCGGGGGTCATTATGGTCAGATCAAAATCAAATTATGGTATTATGAAATCAAATCCTTTATATAAATTATGGCTGGCAGTTATGCTGCTGGCATTTACCGTTGCCTGTTCCTCGGATTTTCTGGAACTGGAACCTAAAATAAACAGGCTGGAGGCCAATTCCTATAAAACCGAAACAGATGCATTCAATGCACTGGTGACAGTTTATGATGCACTGACCTTGCAAAACTGGATGCCTGTGCCGCTTAATTCGGATATATTCTCGGATGATGCCTATGCAGGGGGCGAACCCGGCAGCGGAATGCAGCAATGGCAGGATGAGGAAATCTCCATCATTGATCCGGAAAATGGAGCCGCAACGGACCTTTGGAGCAGGCTTTATGCAGGTAACTACAGGGCAAACCTTTACCTGCTGAAGGAGCAGGAAATTCAATGGACCGACCAAAACAAGCGGACACGCATGAAGGCTGAGGCATTAACCATGCGTGCCTATTTTTACTGGGACCTGGCAAGGCATTTCGGATGGGTACCTGTCATTACAGAGCTTATAACAGACGTGGAGGCTTATAAATCGATCGCTCAATCCAGTCCTGAAGATGTTTACAGGCAGATAGCCAGAGATCTCCTGACAGCGCTTCCTGATTTACCTGAAACCGTTACGCCCGATGAGTATGGCCGGATCACAAAAGATGTTGTCCGTGTGCTCATGGCACGTATTTATCTTTATTATGAAGGATTTGTAAAATCTGTCATGGGGGTTACTGCGGACTGGTCGGATGGTTCTGTTGTTATCAACAAAGCATACGTGCAGGGAATGCTCGAAGAAATCATTATAAGCGGAAGGTATCGTTTACTGGATAATTATGCCGATGTATTTGACTGGGGAAATGAAAACAATGCGGAATCGATATTTGAATGGCAGTACGCCGAAAAAGCACAGTCATCGGATTGGGGAGGCTGGGGCATAGACGGGAATTTCTCCGCGATATTTTATGGTCCCAGGGATCCAAAGGGAGATGACAACATTTCAAATGGCTGGAGTTTTGCCCTTCCAACCTGGTCGGTTGTAAATGAATTTGAAGCCGGTGATCCCAGGCTGAATGTGGCCATATATAATGCCAATGATAGTCTGTCAAGCTATACACGGGGATTTCAGAATACCGGCTATTTCAATTACAAATATATGGCTCGGAAAGCTTATGATCCGACATTGTCGGGAGGCGATCCCGCGCATAACTGGCCTATCAATTACAAGGACATGCGGTTTGCCGAAGTCCTGTTAATGGCATCTGAACTTAACCTGACCGATAATCCGGAAAAAGCACTGGATTATCTTAACCGGGTGAGGACCCGTGCTATGGGGGAATCAGCCGCACTGAGCTCCATAACACTGGATGCCATTTATCACGAACGCAGGGTTGAATTTGCCGGCGAAGGGCATCGTAAATGGGACCTGTTGAGAAGAGGGCTTGATTATGCCAAGGAGATGATTGATGCCAGCTGGGTAATACCACCGGAAGCCGAGAGCCCCGATGAATTCCAGGGCCGTCAGTTTATTAAGGATACCTGGGGCATGCTTCCCGTTCCGGCTTCTGAAATCAGGCTGGCAAAAGAAGGGGTATTAAAGCAATATGTGCCTGCTTTTAAATGAACCCATTGAATTATAAAACAGATTGAAATGGATAGTATATAATAATAAGGATTCAAGTATTAATAATTAAATTTTAGTGGTATGAAAAAGATTTACACATTTATGACTTTCCTGTTTTTATTCCTTTTGTTTTTCCAGGTAGGGTCCTTTGCTCAGGAAATGCTCGTGGGAGGGGATATGGAAAATCCTGATGACTGGATTACTTCGCAGCTGAATATGGATGCCGGCAATACGGTGGAGTTTGAGTTTTCCTATACCGAGGAAGTCCCCAGCACGGGATCGGGTGGTTGTCTTCGCGTAGTCGGGACGAATACCGGAGCTGCCGGTGGAAATCTCACCAACTTTATGTTCTATCAGCAGGTCACATTGGAGCGGGGAGTGGCCTATACTTTCAATTGTGCCTATAGAGATATGAGGACCAATAACTACTGGTTCGAAGTATATGTCGGGGGCACTGAACCTGCAGTAGGATCTGACTATACTACGGATCAGGGAGCTACATTTGTGGGAGGGTATAAAAGCATCAACTGGGAGGCCTCATGTCCCGGGGATGAATTTGACGGTAATTTCCTGGGAACTGCCTGTTCACCCAACGCAACCAACCCTTTTTCATACGAGGGGACAGGAGATACAACCGTATTTTTCGGATTCAGGATGGGGATATATGATGACCAATCCAGTAACTATACCTTTGAGACGTTGGTCGATAACGTAAGTTTAGTGGGTCCAATTTCGGCTATCAGAGATTATTCATCTTCAGGAAACATGGCGGTATATCCCAACCCGGCCTCGGATCAGATTCATATAACCGGACTGGAATCAGGCAATCTCCGGATTTATGACCTTACCGGACAGGAAGTATTACAGTTCAGGGTCACAAAGCGAAACATGGATGTTGATGTTACGGATCTTGAAAAAGGCCTTTACCTTATTCAATCCGGTGATTCAACAGTAAAACTTGTGATTGAATAGATTTTAATCAATATGCCTGGAATATCGAACAAGGAACATCGAACGCCGAACGAAGAAGATAGGGCATAGAGCACATTATCTTCGAAATTCAACATTCGATATTCCTTGTTCGAAATTTATTTTGAATTGACATTCTGTTCTTTTACGACTACTTCCAGGGACTCCATTCTAGCGTCATTTTGTCGCGTACACGGCTTTGCCCTGTTGTGTTGTTATTCTGGTAATAACTGATGCCATCCTCCTCAAAGATGGTGGTGATGGTTTCCACCGGGTATTTTGCCCCGGGGTCTTTATGGTGATAGATCATGCATAAGGACTGCCTGACAATATCCTTCTTTTTATCGATGTAGCAATTCACATTGCCTTCCTCGTTCAGTTCAATGATACGCTGCCAGTTCTCGGTATTGGAGAGGTTATGGAACGACAGGCTTTTCAGGTTATTCAAACCATCAAATTCGAAAGTAAAGGTCCCATCCGAATAACTGTTTGCCGGGTCATTTTGCTTTGTCAGCAGGTAGGTATTTCCCTGCCTTGAAAATTTATACTGGATGATATTACAAACTTTGCTGGCTTCCCATGCTTTATAACGTTCACAGAAATTAACCACCTGGTATTGCCTGATCTGATTGTCCGGCCCATATTCATATTGCTTTACCTGAGACAGGTTGAGAAAAAGCGGTGATCCGCGCTGGTTGTTGCCGGCTACTCCGTAAAACTGAACGTATCGTTTTATTTTAACCACTCTTTTATTGCGGTCAAAAAAAACGGAGTCTACCGGTGATTTGTAAAAATGTCCCGACCTGTCTTTCTGGATAATACTCAATTCTTTTATCACCAGCAGATCATTGCTGTTTCCATAGGTAAAGGAACAATTCATGAAGGGAGCCTGAACAGCGGTTATTTTTTGCCTGTCCTTGTCCGTGAGGATTTTTATGCGGTCTCCCGTAAGGCCATAGCTGACCTTCCAGGGTGTAAAGGGCTGTGTGAGGTTGAACAGCAGGAAAACATAACGGTAGTCGCTTAAAACAGTATCTCCGATTATACTGATCCCTTTATCGTGCATAATGATATCCTCCTTTACCGTTTTAAGATACGCATCCAGCAATACGGGAAGCTCGCGTTGCAAAAACCTTAGTGAATCGAGCATACGCTGCCTCCGCTGAATGGAATCCCGCACAAATTGTTCCCGGGCCAGCAGGGAATCCCTGATAAATTGCTCCCGGGCGAAAAGGGAATCCTGTATGAATTTCAGCCGGATTTCCGGAAGCGTATCTCCCGGTTGCAGGGCAGGTTTATCGGGTACCATATGGATAGTATCCCTGGTCCCCAGCCGTTGAGGATTATACAGGTTTCTTCCCTTGAGTGTATCGGTGTTTTGCTGAGCAAACGAATATGGTATCCAGCCGGAAACTATAAGCATGATCAGGATCCTGAAATGAAAGTTTTTACTTTTCATGTTTATAATTGTATTTCAGGTATGCAATTAAATAGTATATCAATGGCATAATAAAAATACGCAATTTTCCCAAATCATATTATTTTCCGTATTTTAGTGATCCTATCCTATAGCGTATGAATACTATTCTCATCGGGGTTGTTTATATCCTGGGGCCTTTACTGCTGTTGTACGGATGCAAAAAACTCGACTGGCTGAACAAGTTCGGGACGGTAGGACTGGCCTATGTCCTGGGAATCATTCTGAGCAACATTGGCCTGATAAAGCCGGAAATGAAACCCATGCAGGATCAGTTCACCTCGGTGACGATCGCGCTTGCCCTTCCCCTGCTGTTGTTTTCCATCAATATAAAACAATGGTCGCGGCTGGCACTGAAAACAGGATTGGCCATACTGCTGGGTATAATCTCCGTGATGCTGATCATTGTTATTGCTGAATATTTCCTGCAGGATATAATTGCTGATGCCTGGAAAGTATCGGGACTCATGGTGGGGGTTTATGTCGGTGCCACGGCGAATATGGCAGCTATCCATAAAGCCCTGAACGGGGACCCGGAGACTTTTATCCTGGTAAATGCTTATGATATCCTGATCTGCATACCCTATTTCTTTTTCCTTATTACCAAGGCCCAAACGGTTGTCGGCAAAATACTTCCTCCGTTTAAACCATTGGATTCAACGGTGCAATTGGATCACGAGGTGGATGATTTCGACGGTTGGGATGCTTACCGGGGCATTCATAAAACCAGGGTGATCGTGCCATTGCTCCTGGCTGTGTTGCTTTCGGGAGCCATAGTCGGGATCTCCCTGTTGCTGAAACAATTCTTTCCGGCTGATTATCAGACCGCCGGTATGATACTTTGCATTACCGCATTATCTATCTTATTATCGCTTATTCCTGCTGTCAACAGGATAAAGAAGACCTTTCAGAGCGGCATGTACCTGATTATAATCTTTTGCATTGTGGTTGGCTCCATGGCTGATTTCAGCATGTTCACAACAAAATCGCTTTATCTGGCTGCTTTTGTCGCCCTGGTAATCGTGGGATCATTGTTCTTCCAGGTGCTGTTTTCCAGGATCTTCAGGATTGACACCGATACTACCATTATTGCCTCCACGGCGTTGATTTTCTCGGCACCATTTGTCCCCACCGTTGCAAATGCCCTTCGTAACAAAGAAATTATCCTCTCAGGGATCACCATGGGAATCATCGGCTATGCCACAGGTAATTTCCTGGGAATAAGCCTGGCTTATTTTTTGAAATAGCCCTGCAGTATCCCCTTTGAGTGAACTGCTATTGCATTACCAGAACCGGCTTGCCGATCCCCAGTTTCTCCAATGATTTCATCTGTGTGGCGGCATCGCCCACAACCAGAAATATCATGCTGTCGCATTCCATGTGTTTCCTGGCAATATTCCGGTATTCTTCCAGGGTCATATTTTTTATGATCTCCTCTTCCTGTTTGACAAAGTCATCACCAAAACCATATTTACTCATGGTTCTTAGCATAGAAACCTGTGAACCGATGGTCTCAAACCTGAGGGCATTGGATTTTATCAGGCAATCCTTGGTGAATTGAAGATCACCGTCAGATACGCTGTCAGCATATTGCTGCAGGCTTTCCCTGATGATTCTAAGAGATTCAAGGGTCGCATCGGAACGGACACTGGTAGAAACCAGAAAAGGTGCCGTCACTTTTTGTTCCCTGAAACTGCTGAAGGCGCCATAGGTATAGCCCTTTTCCTCCCGCAATATCTGGTTAACAATACTGGTAAATGCACCTCCCAGCCGGTAGTTGGCAAAATCGGCCTTGACGAATTCAGGATTATTCCTTGACAGGGCCAGGTATCCGACATTAATGACGGATTGCTTGGAACCCGGAATATCGACAAAATACAGCTGTGATTTACCGGTGGCTGAAGGCAGCCTGTAATCGTTTCTCTGAACCTCATGTTTTGCCCATTTCGATTCAAGGGATTTAATGGCAATCAATGCCCTTTCCTTTGTGATATTGCCAACGATCAGTATGGTAGCGACAGACGGTGAGAAATTCTTTTCATAATAATGTTTGAGATCATCCACGGTTAATTTACTGATGGACTCTTTGGTCCCCTTTCCGGAAAATCCAAATATATGCTGATCTCCGTATAGCAGTTTATGAAATTTGCCATCCGCTACCGCCCTGGGCTGCACCATGTTTTGCAGAATGGTGTTCAGGGTCTTGGTCCGGGCAAGTTCAAATTCTTCCATATCCCAGCGTGGCTCCAGCAGGATTTCCGTCATGAGGGAAAAGGTTTTTTCAAAATTCCGGGACAACATATCCGCGTTCATCACGATTTCTTCCTTTGTCGCATACATATCTATATTGGAGCCCAGCAGCCTTATTTCTTCTTCCAGTTGTTCAGGTGTTTTATGCTGTGTTCCCTGCGGCATGACTTCGGCTAACATATTGGCAACACCAGGCAGATCGATATGATCCTGATAAATACCTCCATCCACAACAAGATCCATATTGACCAGGGGTAATTCCTTATTCTCAATGCCAAAAACGTTGACTCCATTGGCCAGTTCTGCCTTCCAAATGACCGGGATATTCACTTCAGGATCTTTTGCCAGTAAAGGTTCTTTACTCCTATCGATAGCAGACGGGGTTTTAACAATCTCATCCCTGTCGGTTTCAGCAATTTCAACCTGCGTAGATTCTTCAATTTTTTCTTCCGATATGGCAGCACGAATTGAATTTTCAGCCATCATTTCCGGATTTCCTTTGGGGACAAAACTGGTAGCAACAAAAGGCTTTCCTTTGATGTAGGTGTTATAAACCCTTTGCACATCAGCAAGGCTGACAGCCTTTATATTCTCGATATCTTTTTGAAGAAACCCCGGATCATTGCGTAACGTATTATAAAAAGCAAGCTGCAGTGATTTATTGAATACACTGCCAAGATTATAGTAAAAATTCTTTTCCATCCCGGCTCTCACTCTTTCGATGTCAAGTTCGGTGATCCCTTCTGTCTCAAATTTCTGAAAAGCTTCAAAAACAGCCGATTCTATTTCTTTGAGATTTTTTCCTTCGTTCGCTCTTATGTTTAGCGTGAACTCCCCTGCAAGTTCGTCAGAACCATTGTATGCCCGAACATTGGATGTCAATTGCTTTTCTTTTACCAATACCTTATACATGGGGGTCTTTTTCCCGTCGGCAAGAATCCTGGCCAGGAAATCAAGGGCATAGGCATCTTTATTATAAGCCTCCGGTACCGGCCACACCATGGTAAATTCGGGCACGTTGGCAAAATTATCTTCATGATACAGCTTAACTGTTTTCTCCAGGATTGGTATCCTGGGGGAACGCCCGGCAACTTCTCCGTGGGACTTGATCTCTCCGAAATATTGTTCAATCATCGGTTTAACGGAATCGATGATAAAGTCCCCTGTCAATACCAGGGTTGCATTATTGGGGCCGTAATATTTTTCGTAGAAAGACCGGGCATCACCGAGGGATGCATTCTTCAGGTCCTCCATTTCACCGATGACATCCCAGTTGTACGGATGATCTCCCGGGTACAGGTTTTTATAGATTACATAACTGGTGAAGCCATAAGGCCTGTTGTCCACACCCTGCCTTTTTTCATTCTGCACAACATTCTGCTGGATGGCCAGTGCCCGCTGGGTAACGGAATTGATAAAAAAGCCCATGCGGTCTGACTCGAGCCATAATATTTTTTCCAGCGCGTTCTTGGGAAAAATCTCAAAATAGGTTGTCACATCACGGCTGGTGAAGCCATTGTTCGTCCCTCCTGCCCCTTCAATGATCTTGTCAAATGTTCCGGGGGGTACATTTTCCGAACCCTGGAACAATAAATGCTCATATAAATGGGCAAATCCGGTTCTCAGCTTTTCCTCCCGGCTTGAACCAACATGGTACATGACCGCATAGGAGATTACAGGATCGGAATTGTCCACATGCAGTATCACCTGAAGTCCGTTAGGCAATATATACTTTTCATAGGGAATAGAGAGTTTTTCGTCTCCGGACTTCTTTGAACATGCTGTAGCTGCCATTGCGACAATAACAGCGAACATCATAAACTTTGATGATCTTGCTTTTTTCATAGGTACGGTGTATTGGAAATCTAAAGATAGAGATGAAAATCGGAATAATTCTCACCTGTTTGGGTTTTTTTGGACCGGAAACTATTGATATTATTTTTCAAGCCCTTCTTTAAAAGATCATCCAATGAAATCAAATCGGGATATTGAACATTCATTTCCCCAATGCGCATCTCAATAGCATTATATCAATACACCCTCGTAGGGTGTTTAATTAGTTTTCAAACTGCTTTGAAAGCTGAGGATATAGTTCATCCTTTATCCATAAAAAACGGGGTTCTATTTTCAATAGGGTTTCATAATAAGATCTTGCCAAAACCATATCTCCCGAGTCAGCATATGCCTGTGCTATGAGCGTAAGCAAGTGCAAATAATTCCAGTCATGACTGAGGGCATTCCGGTCCCTTTCCATCCCTGATTTTGCTTTCAGAAAATACCGGATGGCTTCACTTACGGAACCCCCGAAGATGGAAGGCATATAGTATTGTATATAGCCCATCTGCATACAGGCGAATGGATTCGCCGGATCCAATTTCAGTGCCTGCTCGGCACATCTCATGCTCTTCGGTCCAATAAAGGGCGCCCTGACCATGCTTAGCCCAATTTCATAACCATATAAAGCCGATTTATAGGTATTCACCATCGACATGTTGTAGTAGCTTTTTTCAAGAACAGCCAGGTTTCCCCGGGCAATCGCAATATAGGTTTCGGCTTCCTCATCGTTCTCTTTTCCAATGCACCATCCAATATAACCATACTGATAATTCACCAGGGCCAACAGCTTTTCATTGCTTTTCTCTTCCTGCATCTGCAACCGGTCTATCACTGTTTTCCATGATTGCAGATCATTCGATATATAGGCATTATAAATAGCCGTTTTATCATCCCCGAACATCTCTGCCGGACAAATGATCAGCATAATCAGAAAAACCATGTTCTTCATTATTCCCATGAAGCAGGATTAAACCCGGTGCAGCAGGGTGAAGATGGTTCTGTATTGGTTGTCATAACCAGGTTTTTTGGTTTATAACAAAATTAGTATTCATTAATGTCACCCCTATGTCAATAGTGCTGACTAGAGTTTAATGAATTTTCCGGTACCGGTACCCTCATCATGGCAGATAATCCTGGTAAAGTATATTCCTCCGGCCAAACCGGATACAGGTATCTGAGTCCGGTATGTATAGGGTATGCTGAGTTGTGCTACCATTTTTCCTGCAATATCCAGGATCTCGATTGATTTTATAGCTTTGTCCGCTTTTAACCAAACATAATCAGAAGCGGGATTAGGGTATACCCGTAATGATCTAAAATCCTCAATTTCACTTATCCGGTCAACGATATCTGAATACAGTTTTGCCGTGCCATAATCATCGGCATTCATCCAGTGGTCGTTATAGTGTTCTGCCGTGACCCAAACCGAACCAAAAAAATTATCGCGTTGACCGTCATCTTCATCATTGTCGCAATAGGCCAGTGAAAGGCCCATTATTTTACCGGCTGTCAATATTATCCTTGAGGCCTCCGGGTCACCGGATTCATAGGTGTCATCATATACTTTCAGTGAAAATTCCCTGAGGGTTGTTTCTCCTGTTGTCCGTATGGCAAATTCAGGGATATGATGGGTAAGTGGCGCGGGAATGTCTCCGACCCAATGGGTATTGTTGACACTGCCTTCAGCGGGAAAATCAGCATATATATGGTAGCTGAATGCATTTTCCGCATTTTCCTGTGAGCCAGCATTATCATTGATATGAGGTCCGCCCGATTTATCTTCATCCAGGAAAACCTCGACAATATCGTAATTGTAAACATCGGCGGTTTCCCCCGCACGGAAACCATCTATAGCCATATCATCATTGATCTCCACCAGAAAATAGATCAGGTTC
Organism: uncultured Bacteroidales bacterium; assembly: GCA_964456825.1. Taxonomy (GTDB): domain Bacteria; phylum Bacteroidota; class Bacteroidia; order Bacteroidales; family UBA10428; genus UBA5072. The sequence continues at coordinate 18,665 of CAYWCR010000034.1, read as the reverse complement.
TCTTTGGATGACCAGATGGTTTTGTACCTGCCATTAAAATCAGACGGATCTAGGGTTTCGCCATAATTGATCCATACCTGGTCAATGGCTTGCCAGGCAATATTATTCCAGCAGGCATCCTCACCTGTTCCATCGATCACAGGAGGAACGGAAACATTCCTGACGACAACCGTATCATCCTGCGAGGCAAATCCCGACAGGGAAAATAAAGCCGTAAAAATGCCTGACAGCAGCATGATGGCAGGCCTGGAGAAAGCATTTTCAGTTTTCATAGGGTAAATTAATTATAACAATTACATCAATCACAACAATCACAACAATCACAACAATTACAACAACCAGAACATATCCTTCAATTAACCATCATAACCATCACAACTTTCATAACAACCACAACCCTTTA
>CAYWCR010000034.1:0-18162 GCA_964456825.1 uncultured Bacteroidales bacterium | reverse complement strand
TCCTTCAATTAACCATCATAACCATCACAACTTTCATAACAACCACAACCCTTTATTGTGTCACCCACCTTGCTACTTCTTCCTGTGTGGGATTCTGCAGGTTGAGTTTATTCTTTTTATTGAAGCCGCATATTTCCTGGTGGAGTTTTCCCGGTTTTTCAACCTTCTTCACCTTCTCAACGGTGTTATAGCCTATTTGCTGCAGCACGGGAAACCATTCTTCCGGAATTCCGGCGGCCATATATTTCTCTTTGGTATCAGGTTTCTCGACTTTTTCCGGCCGCATTTGAGGGAAGAACAGCACATCCTGTATGCCGGGCTGGTTTGTCATGATCATGGCAAGCCGGTCGATTCCTAAACCCAGTCCGGATGCCGGCGGCATCCCATATTCGAGTGCCCGCAGGAAGTCCTGGTCGATATACATGGCCTCATTATCACCTTTTTCAGAAAGGTGAAGCTGTTCCTGGAACCGTTCACGCTGGTCAACAGGGTCGTTTAGCTCTGAATAAGCGTTGCACAATTCCTTACCGTTGACAATCAGTTCAAATCTCTCGGTGAGACCAGGGTCATTCCGGTGCTTTTTGCAGAGGGGTGACATCTCAATGGGGTAATCCATGATGAAGGTAGGCTGAATGAGGTGTGGTTCCACCTTTCCGCCAAACAGGCAGTCGATCAGTTTCCCTTTACCCATGGTCGTGTCTGTTTCAAGCTCAAAATGCTGACAGGTATTGCGAATTTCATCTTCACTCATACCCCTGACATTCATACCGGTATATTCTTTAATGGCATCGATCATGGAGATCCGTTTAAAAGGCCGGGTAAAATCGATTACCTGGTCACCATACGGAATTTTACTCGTACCATGCAGGTCGTTGGCAACCTTTTCGATCATTTCTTCCACGAAATCCATCATCCACAGGTAATCTTTGTAAGCGATATAGATCTCCATCACCGTGAATTCAGGATTATGCATCCGGTCCATACCCTCATTGCGAAAGTCTCTGGAGAATTCATAAACGCCTTCAAAACCTCCCACGATCAGTCTTTTCAGATAAAGCTCATTGGCTATCCTGAGGTAGAGCGACATGTCGAGCGTGTTATGGTGTGTAACGAAGGGACGTGCGGCAGCTCCGCCGGGAATTGGCTGAAGCACAGGCGTTTCAACTTCGAGATAGCCCCGGGAATCAAACAGTTGACGCAGGGAATTGATCATCCGGGTGCGCATTCTGAAGACTTCTTTAACGGCAGGATTAACGATCAGGTCAACATATCGCTGACGGTATCTGAATTCCGGATCAGTAACGGCATCATAAACAATGCCGTCTTTTTCCTTAACGATAGGCAGTGGTTTCAGCGATTTGCTCAAAACCGTCATCTGCTGAACATGGATGGATATTTCTCCCGTCTGGGTAATGAAGACATATCCGCCAACGCCGATGAAGTCGCCAATATCGAGCAGCTTTTTAAACACAGTATTATAGAGGGTTTTATCTTCCCCCGGACAGATTTCATCCCTTTTTACGTAAAGCTGTATACGGCCTTTCTCGTCCTGTATCTCAGCGAAGGAGGCACTGCCCATGATGCGTTTACTCATCAAACGGCCTGCGATCTGTGCATCCCGGTAATTATTTTTTTCAGCCGAAAAGTTGTCAATAATCTCACGGGTATTGGTATTGGTGGGAAAAGCAGCTGCAGGATACGGGTCAATACCCGCTTTTACCAGTTCCTCCAGCGCCTGTCTGCGAATGATTTCCTGTTCGCTTAAATCAAAAGAATTCATGAGAATAGAATAAAAAAATTTTTGTAAAGATATTCTTTTTGGGCAAAATGAACCGTGTAATACCTTCGTTGAGTTTTCATTATATTTGCCAGACATGAATCCTGTGATTTGAGACTGTTTATAATTGGATATAAGAGCAGTGGTAAAACCACCCTGGGAAGAAAACTAGCCAGACGCCTGAAGCTGACTTTTATTGACCTGGACGAATGCATCGAGCAACAGGAAGGTAAATCCATCCCCGAGATTTTCCTGGAGGCCGGTGAAGAGGAATTCAGGAGAATGGAAGGGAAGGCGCTCAGGCAGGTCATCAACAGGGATAATATACTGGTTTCCACCGGTGGTGGTGCGCCCTGTCACTTAGATAACATGAGCCTGATGGAAAAAAACGGTGATGTGATATACCTGAAGGTGGATGATGAGATCTTGATATCACGGCTTAAAATCGCCGCCAGCCACCGGCCTCTGGTAAAAGGAAAGACGGAAGATGAGCTAAGGGCCTATCTGGCTGACTTACGTCAACGCTGTGAATATCAATATCTAAGGGCACGGTTTGTGGTGGACGGGAACAACGCGAAAGTCGAAGAAATTCTGGAACAGTTGAATGGGCCCGGAGGTTCTGACTTTTTAACAGATTCAGGAACAAAAAAAGGCTGAAGGCCGTATATTAATTTTAGCAGTTTCATTTTCAAAGGAATGATTTAAGGGTATCCCTGCATTTATATCTTGATTTACGCTAAGAATTTTTTAATTTTACGGTTTGAACCAGTACACAATAGAATCCTTTCAACAGCGCCTATAAAGAAGAGATGAAGGTTCCATTTTTATATAATACAGGGGTAAAGTCCAGTGAGCTTTTCATTTTTGTACTCTCCTGCCTACAGGCTTTGTGTATAGGAGCCTTCCTGGTAATTTTCGATATTGGCGCCCATGTAATTTTCTTTGAATCCTATGGTAGTGAAATGATTCCATTAGCCCTGGTGATCTCGGGAGTCCTGGGCCTTGTCTACATGTCGTTTTATTCATTTTTCGTAAACCGGATTAATTTCAGGCTATTTATTAATGCCAATTATATGGTCATTTTATTGACCATAGCTGCATTATATTTCGTAAAGCCACTCAGTGCGATCTCGGTTTTTGGAATACCGTTGATGTTACCAATCTCCCTGATGTTTCCCATCAACGTCATTATTATGCTGATTTTCTGGAGGACACAGCAAAACATTTATACCCCGGCACAGAACAGGAGAATTTATCCTTATGTCCGCGCATTTCAGATTGGCGGGATGGCCACCGCATCTTTTTTACTGTTGGGATTGTTTTTCCTGAAATGGAACTACAATCTTATGCTGCTGGCAGGAATTGGCCTGATGGCTGTCATCCTGATCCTGCAAACCATAATGAATGTTGCTCACCGCTTTTCGCCAACCTTGTATCATCCCCTTAAGAAACTTAATCCCATCCGGTCCAAACTCATTGAATTTTTCTATTCACGCTATACCTTATTATTACTATTATTTGCCATTTTATCGACCATAGTCGGATATCTTATTCATTATCAATTCATATCTATGGCCAGGTTTACTTATCCCAGCCTGACGGGCCTGGCTAAGTTTCTAGCCTTTTTTATGGTTGTAATGTTGATTTTCGGTTATTTTATTGAGAAATTCCTGGTCCGCAAAATACTGTACACTTATGATTCTCCGTACAGTCTTGTGTTAATTCCGGCTGCCATCGGGCTTGTCATTATCACTGCCATGCTGGTGAATATGCTGGCCGGATCATCAGCCAAAATCATAGAGTTCTCTTATGTGTTCCTCATGGCCGGAATGATCAGGATAGCATTTCACACCACCCGGGATGCCATTGAGATACCATCGTTAAAGGTTTTATTCCGGACCCTGGATGTCCGTTTCCATAACATTATTGTTCCCCGTGTGGAAGGTACACTGCGCATGGTTGGAATAGGAATCGCCGGAGCATTGTTGTTCGGATTCCTTTTACTGGGCCTTAAGAATGCGCTGTTCCTGAATCTGTTGATCCTGTTGCTTACCATTGCCTGGATGGTGGTTGCCGTTAAACTGGTTAAGGCATACCAGCATGCCCTTATCGAAGGAATCAGAAAGCTGAAATCAAATATCAGACAGGTTGAGCAGGAATTGATAAATATTGATGAGAAGGCACACAGTCTGATCAATCATGCCAATCCGAAAAAGGCCATTACGGCGTTGTCGCTGTTTGAGCGTATAGAGCCGATCCAGCATGAAAAACACCTGATCGGCCTGCTGGCATCAAGTTCTTTTGAAATAAAAAAATACCTGCTGGAAAAAATTGACGAATATTCCGTGCTGAATGCCCTGCCGGTTTTAAAAGAGGCCCCTTCACTCAAAGAAAGTCAAAACAAGGAGGCTCATGTGTTGGCCACCCGCATCATGAGCCGGTTTGAGACAAAGCTGAGCTTTGGGCAGAGCAAGGAGAACCTCACCAGTTTAATGAACTCCCTGAATATCTCAGACCGGATACTGGCCGCAGAAATTGCAGGCACTTCGGGCAGAATGGACTGGAATGATATCGTCATGGGTCTTTCCCGTGATATTGAGCCCGAGGTCAAAACTTCGGCGGTAAGGGCCATGGCCAGGCTGAATTGCGCCGAACACAGCCATGTGCTTATCGGTTATCTCTCAACGCCCAATTATTTTCAGTTCGCTTTTGAGGCTTTAATCAAGATCGGCGATCCGGCACTGGACATTCTCGATCAGGTCTTTCTTCAGCCTGATGCAGACAACACATTGCTTTCCAGGATCATCCGGATATATGGCAAGATCGGAAGTCCAAAAGCCATTGATCTGTTGTTGACTAAAATTGAAAACCAGAACCGGTATCTGACACGACAAGCCATTTTATCATTGCGTGAAGCCAAATTCCAGTCGACGCCGGCCAACACAAACCGCATATTAAATTCCATTATCCGGCAGATAACGGTCATGGCCTGGAATTTTTCTGTTTACCAGGTAATTGAAAAATCGAAAGAATTTAATTTGTTGTACGATGCATTTGAATCGGAAATAAAAGATAATTACAATACCTTGTTTCACCTGCTTGCGCTGGCCTACAATACTGCATCCATAAGCAATATCCGCAATCTGCTGGCGGATGGCAATGACACCGATATCAGTTTTGCCATCGAAATGCTGGATCAGATATTGAATGAAGAGATAAAACAGGTATTTTTTCCGGTGATTGAGAACCTGTCTATTAAAAGCAGGGTAAAGCAACTTGAGTATTTTTTCCAGACTGAGAAAAACAATCCCGAGGACCTGCTGAATGAGATCATTGTCCGTGATTATAATTCCATTTCCTATTATACAAAAGCCTGCGCTGTTTTCAGCCTGCTTATCATCAGGAATCCCAAAATCGGTCAGGAATTGACGGCTTTATTGTTCCATCCCGACAAGCTGCTGAAAGAATCAGCTTCCTATGTTATGGAGCAGATTGAGCCCGGAACTCTCCAGACTATTTTTCCCAGGCTTGAAGCCGCTGTCGCCCTTGACATACAAAGTTCCATTGACCATTCCGGAAACCGGGATATTCCTTTTCTCCTGCTTGACCGGATCGGATTTTTAAAGAACGTAAAAAAATGTGAAACCATCAGCGAAGATGTCCTGCTTGAAATCTCCAGGCATTTGGATCTGAACACGTTATCAGCCAATGATCAGTTATTGATCAGGAAAAATGATGTGCATTACCCGTTGATCATCATTCAAAAAGGACAGGCAGAAGTGAGGAATTCCGAGAATAAAGTGTTTATTTTTGGTAAAAATGATATAATTTACAGCGATATTTTTTCGGTATATGAAGCATTTTCCTTCAAGGCCCTTACCGATCTTACATTTTTCAATCTTGATCAGGAAATGTTGAATAATCTTGCTTTTGACAATCTTGATTTCCGGAAGTTATTATTTGAATTGATTGAAGAATCTCAAGCCTGAAACGACCTATGAATTTTGACTACGACATATTTATCAGTTATGAAGCCGCAACGACCCGGGATGACCAGCAGGTGAAAACCTGGGCTCAACATTTTTGCCATCATTTGTATATTGTTTTACAACGTTTGTTTAATGAAAAGCCGACCATTCTCCTGCATGATGACCTGAGGACCCGGCAGCAGCTGATGAATGAAGATCCGGTTGATATTTTCAGGAAAACCGGTGTATTTGTTACTATCGTTACCCCTGAGGATGTCAAATCAAGGGATTATCTCAAGGAACTGGCCAACATCCGCGAAGCAGTGGGTAATACATCAGGTGATTCACAGGAGCCCAGCAGAATCTTCAAAATAATAACTTCTCCGCTGTCCCAGGAAGAAGAATCCGGCTTTTTGAAAGATGAACTCCGGTACAATTTCTTTGAAATAAACCGTTACAGCAAGAAGCCGGTAACCTTTGCACTGCAGGATAATCAACTGCCTGATAATAAGTTCTGGTCAAAGCTGGTGGACCTGGCTTATGATATTTATAATACCCTTCACGAGTTGAAGGCTCAAAAAAAGCCTGAGAATACGGGTCAAAACAATAATGCTATTTTCCTGGCCGAGACCAGTTTTGATCAGCAGGAAAACCGGGATATCCTCAAACGTGAGTTACGGCATCTGGGCTACAAAGTGTTGCCGATATCAACCATCCCCGGTGACAGTGAACCAGCGAGGGCTGCTATTGAAGAATGCCTGAGGCAATCGGTAGTTTCCATTCATATGATGGGTGCTTTTTATGGCGATTTTGTCAAAAACTCGAAATATTCACTGATTGATTTCCAGGCCCGCACTGTTAAAGAGTATATCGAGTCGAAAGAAAACCGGCATAAGCCTTACCAGATCATTTGGGTACCCAGTGATCTGAAAACAACCGATCAGCGTCAGTCGCTTTATCTGAAAAGGATCAAGCGGGATGAAACGCAGGAAAGAACTGAAATTGTTGAAGCTCCGCTGGAAGTATTCAAAACCATTGTTAATAACAAGCTGAGTGAGATTACCAATGCACCTGAAGTAAAAACTGAATCAGGCTATGCCTTATACCTGCTGTATGAAAAACCTGAAGAGCAGAAATTGCAGGAATATATTCCGCTTATTCAAAGCCGTGGATTCAGGATCATCACCACCCCCGATGACGGGAAGGAATATTTGTCCATTACCGATCATATCCGGAAATTGAAAAAAGCAGATGCTGTAATCATATACAAAGGTAATTCCACCATGGAGTGGTTGAACAGCAAAATACGCGACCTCGTGAAGGTACCTGGATTTGGCAAAGAAAAACCCTTTAAAGCCATAGGAATTTTTTCACCCCAGAAAACAACTGACAAATCCTTATTATTTTTGCGGAATGTAACCGTAATTTGGAATGAAGAAATAAACAATGCTGCCATACATCATTTTCTCGATCAGATAATAAAAAAATGACTGAAAATCCAACCCGGCATATTAAAACAGGTACGTTATCCATTACTAATCCATTTCCCGGATTAAGGCCTTTTACCGTGGAAGAAAGTCATTTATTCTTCGGAAGGGAGGGTCAAAGTGAAATCGTGCTTGAATACCTGGCCAAAAATCATTTTGCTGCGGTCACCGGTGCTTCAGGCAGCGGTAAATCCTCATTGATATATTGCGGGCTGATCCCAACGCTTTTCGGAGGTTTTATTACCCATGCAGGATCCCGCTGGAAGATAATAGCCGTAAGGCCCGGAAACAGTCCAATTGAAAACCTGGCCGAAGCCCTGGCCAGCAATGAACAACCCGATCTGGTTCATGATGATCTTCAGCTCAGGAAACAAATATTGTTATCGGTACTGAGAAGAAGTTCCTTTGGCCTGGTGGATGCCATCAGGCAGATGAAGATAGCGGAAAACGAAAATATCCTGCTGATCATTGACCAGTTTGAAGAATTATTCCGTTTCAAGGAAAGCCGTAAGGACAGTACTACTTTCAATGAGACGGAAGCTTATATCAAGCTTCTGGTGAATGCGATCAGGCAGACAGGCTATTCGATTTATGTAGTGCTTACCATGCGCAGTGATTTTATTGGTGAGTGCTCTCAATTCCAGGAACTTACCAAGCTCATCAATAAGAGTAATTTTCTCATCCCCCAGATGACCCGCAACGACTTCCGGGAGGCAGTCCTTGGACCTTTAGCTGTTGGCGGGGCCGAGATTGATTCTCAGTTGCTGCATCACATTCTGAATTCCATTGAAGACAAAACTGACCAGTTGCCGGTATTGCAGCATGCCATGATGCGAACCTGGGAGTTCTGGGCTCATAACAACGATCCGGCCGTACCGATCAAAATGAGGGATTACGAGGCAGCCGGAAGGGTTGAAAATGCCCTTTCCATGCATGCGAATGAAGCTTATGAGGAGCTGACGGAAGACGGAAAGCGCGTTTGTAAAAGTATTTTTAAATGCCTGACGGAAAAGGGCACGGATAACAAAGGAACACGGCATCCCGCTACTGTTCGTTATCTGGCTGAGATTGCCAAGGTCCCTGACAGCAGTGTGATAGAAGTGGTGGAAAGGTTCCGGGCAAAAGGCAGGTCGTTTCTGACGCCTGTTGAAGGGACCCCCATTGACAGTGAAACCGTTATAGACATTTCCCATGAAAGTCTGATGCGTATCTGGGATAAGCTTAAGACCTGGGTGGATGAAGAATTCTCTTCGGTTCAGATGTATCTTCGCCTGGCAGAAGCCTCAACCCAGTTCCAGCTTGGTAAAACAGGGCTCTGGCGGCCTCCTGACCTGCATCTGGCGTTGAACTGGAAAAAAACACAGAATCCTACCCTGGCATGGGCTAAAAAATACAATCCCGCTTTTGAAAAGGTTATGGTATTTCTTGATTCAAGCGAAAAGAAATACATGCAGGAGGAACAAAACAAGGTGAAAATCCAGCGGCTTGAATTGAACCGCACCCGCAAGTTTGCGGTTTCAATGCTTTCGGCTGCCGTTGTGCTGTCTTTCCTTGTTGTTTTTGCCCTTACGCAACGGCAAAAAGCCGTCGAACAGAGCATTGAAGCCCAGATCCAGCGTGAGGAGGCCGAATTCAGGAAACAGGAAGCGGACAGTCTGCGAACCCTGGCTGAAGGTAAAGCCGACCGCGCTGAATTCGATAAAATTATTGCCCAGGTCTTTGCTGATTCGGCTGAACGTGCCAAAGCACAGGCTTTATTCCAGGCCAGGCTGTATGAGAAAGAAAAGGAACTGGCTGATCTGAAGGCTGCGGAGGCAACAAAACGCAGCCAGACCTTGGTAAAGGAGAAGGAGGTGGCGGAAGAAACAGCAGAGATGGCTATGGCGCAAAGAGATGTATCCGATCGTGAAAAGATGCTGGCTGCTCAAAAACGAATGCTTTCCATATCACAGTCCATGGCCATAAAAGCATTGCAGGCTGATGATAAGAACCTGATAGGACTGCTTGCCCTGCAAGCGTTTATTTTCAACAAAGAGTTTGAGGGTCAGATAAACCAGCCGGATGTATATAATGCCCTGTATGCGGCTTTGAGTGCCTTTAACGGGAAAAATTACAATGGCTTAAACGGCCATGAAGGGGCTGTCAGGTCCCTGGCCTTTGTCGGAAATACCAGCATTTTTTACAGCTCCGGCAGTGACGGCAAGATCCTCCGGTGGGACCTGTCAGCAGGTTCAAAATCAGCCCGTACCCTGATCGACAACAATTTCATCAACCGAAGCCTTTCCATCAGCAACAACGGACGCTGGCTGGCATGCGGAACCACGACCACCGGTATCCAATTGTTTAATCTTAACCAGACCAGTGCCCTGCCTAATTATCTTGAAGGCCACAAAGGATGGGTGGAAACGCTCGAATTTACCAGTGACAGCAAAGGGCTGTTCTCCTCCAGCACGGATAATACCATCATATACTGGGACCTGATTGCTTCCACCCATACGGAATTCCTGAAGGCAGAGAACAAGATCCAGAGCCTGGCTGTGTCTCCGGGCGGCAGATTTATTGTGGTCGGAACCGATGACGGCAAGGTTATACGCTGGAATATCGACAACAAGGAAAAAACGATCCTGTTTCAGGCAGATGGTAACAAAATTTATTCCGTTTCGTTTAATACAAGCGGATCAAGAATAGCTTTCGGTGACAAAAACGGGACATTGAGGATCATGGACACCAAAACCAATGCGGTTACACGCACCGTTGCTGCCCACGCTGCTCCCATTATGGACATTGACTTTTCTCCGGATGACCGGCAGATTGCTACTGCCAGCATGGATAAGTCTATGAGGATATGGAATGCCAATAATCTCACTGATAAGCCTGTAATCCTGAAGGAACATGGTGACAATTTTGTCCTTTCCGTCTCTTTCAGCCCTGACGGACGTTATTTGCTTTCTTCTGCCGACCAGAAAGACCAGTCAAAAATCAATTATATTTATTTCTGGCCAACCCACGCGGAGGATATGGCAGAATTGCTGTGTGCAAAACTGGGAAGGAATATGACAGCCCGTGAATGGGAATCCTATGTTGGACCTGATATTGAATACCGCAAAACATGTGTAAATAAATAATACAATCCATCCATGCCCCTGTTATTCAAAACTTCAAATCATGCCCGTTATGCCGGAACCATTATTTTATTGATGTTGCTGTTGCACCCCTTTACTTCCCGGGCGCAGAATGATTGCTCAAAGACCTTGCAGGAAGCCAGGAACCAGTATGACCTTGGCACGATCGATGAGATTCCCAAGATGCTGGGTCCCTGCATGCAGGAGGGATTTACACGGTCACAGCGGATTGAGGCATACAAACTATTGATATTGGCTTATCTGTTTGATGACGATCAGTTTGATGCTGAAAAAACCATGACTGAATTCCTGAAACGATATCCCGAATATGAGATCATGCCAAACGACCCGGTAGAGTTCATTCACCTGTTTGAGACCTACCGTACTACTTCTGAGTTTTCTATCGGTCTTCAGGCAGGATTTAACCTGACCAACCCGCGCATTATTCAAAACTACAGCCAACTTGACCTGAACACTTCAGAACCTTCCGATGTTACCGGCAGCGGTTATCAGATTGGGCTTGGAGCCGGCAGGTACCTGGGCAAACGGTTAATGATCAACATGGAACTGCAATGGGCCCGGCTCAGTTACACCTTTAAGGACGGGAATACCATAATCCAGGAAGACGGCAAGTATATTGAAAACTTTGATTATAAAGAAGAGTTGAATAAATTAACCCTGCCTGTCACAGCCCTGTTTGAAATCAACAACGGGAAACTGCTCTGGTTCATACGCGGAGGCGGATCCGTAAACTATATCCTTTCAGCTTCCGGAACCTCTCAGGTAATGATCAATGACCGACCGGAAAATGGCAAAAAAGTTGACATAAAGGACTACCGTAACGCCTATTATTTCTGTGCACAAATCGGGACAGGGATACACTATAAAATTCCCAGGGGATTCCTTGCGGTGGACCTGCGGTATAATGTGGGGATCAATAATCTTGTCCGCACTGAAACCCGCTTTGACAATAACTATTCAGGCAGTATTTTTGAATACCTGGATGACGATTTCGGCCTTAATACCTTTACTTTTTCGTTAGGCTATTATTTTTCTTTTTACACTCCAAAAAAAACAAAGTAACATGAAAGGCTGTTGGTCCACCCTGTTATTTATTGCCCTTGTTCTTTTTTCATGTGATAATTATAATGATATAAGCACTTCCCAATCTGATTCCTTTGTAAAAAACTATACCATAAACCAGAACAATGCCGGCACAGGGGTATGTAAGCTCAGCGATGGCGGATATGCCCTGCTGGGCAATACAGAAAGCGTGGCCCGGGGAACTGACATTTGCCTGATGATCACGGATGAATTCGGAAATTCCATTCAAAAGGCCAAAATCATCGGAACCGCAAAAAACGACAGGGGCTATTGCATCAAGCAGTCACCTGACGGGGGTTTTATTATTCTCGGATCCCGTCAGGATGAAACGGACGATGACCTGGATGTATATCTGATCCGTACGGACAGGCTTGGCGATACCCTCTGGACCCGCTCTTTCGATGAGCGAAACAAGGCTGATGAGGGTCTCTGGTTTGATACGGATGATAACGGCAATATTATGATGGTTGGGTATACCACCAATACAATCCAACAGGCCTGGCATTTTTTGGTAGATCAGCATGGCGATACAGTTAACTCATATGAATCCAAAGAGTTAGGAACAATTCCGACCAATGAAGCCCGGTATGTTAAGCGGTTCAATGATGGCTGGCTGGTGGCTGGCACGCTGGATAATATTCCCTTATGGCTTATTACAAACGATTATCGGTTTGAGATAAACTATGTGTCAGATAGATATGCAAACGAAAAAGCCAATTCGGTTACCCTTCTTGACGACAACACATACCTCGTTTGCGGGACTGTTTCTGATGGGACAGGCGGATCAGATGTCCTGCTTATTAAAATCAAAAAGGTTATATCCGATAAAATACAGTATGAGCGGGTATGGCAAAGAAGTTTCAGTAATCCTGGCAATGACAAGGGCACCTGCATTCTGACCCAGGATAACCAGATCCATATTTTATCGACGCTATCGAACGGCGATAAAAGCAGCATTATTTCAATCATAACAACCGACCTGGACGGGGAAAATCCTCAATATAAGTCGTTTGGCGGTTCAAGCCTGATGAAAAGCAGCAATTTTGAGTTCACAGAGGACGGAGGGTTCATTATTTCCGGCACCAACGAGCGTAATTTTAAAAGCAGTCTGATGATGATCAAGACCAAAACCGGTGGAGATCTCTGAATTTGACCCGGCAAAAGTTTTTTTCTTTCCTAAAAACTGATTTTCAAACCATATTCAGTACTGTTCATCAAATTCTGGTTACATTTTACACTTCATTTTTGTACTTTTACCGACTGTATATTATATAACACTTCCCTGTTTCAAGGGCAGATTGAACAAATCCGGACGACCACAAAGGATTTGTTTTTTATCTGGACGGGGCAAGTGTTAAATACGTTTTATTATCAATAAATCTAAAGAAATGAAAGTTTTCTACTGGTCAGGTTTTCGCGGGTTCCGTTCATTCATTCTCCTTTTCTTATGGTGGCTCTCTTTCCAGGCTTATCCCCAGGACACGCTGAAGATAATGCCACTGGGCAACTCCATGACCTTCGATACTTACGCCGGTGATACCCGGAACGACGGCGATAAAATCTCCTATCGTTTCGAACTATACCAGTCACTGATCGATGCCGGATATATCTTTGATTTTGTCGGAAGCGAGCGAAGCGGATGGAATTTACTTCCGTCCACTCCGGTTGATTATTCCAATAATGCCGGATTCCCCGGCATCACTGCTGCCGATCTTCTGACCCTCCTGCAAACCGGCTTGAATTATGAGATTGATCCTATCAATGGTTTTTGTGAATTGCCTTCCTGCCCTCAGAACTACCTTGAATATTACAATCCGGATGTTATTTTGCTGCACATCGGCACAAACGGGTTAAATTCAAATGCTGATGCTCAAACTATTGCAGATGATGTAAATGATATCCTGGATTTAATTGACGCCTATGAAGTCTGGGCCGGAAAGAAGGTACCGGTATTGCTGGCCAGGATCATAAATCGCGGGGGTGTAAGTGCAGGTGGTAACCATGCAGTAACCACTTATTACAATACCCTGCTCGATGGATTGGTAGCTTCACGGCTCAGTGACAGCATTATTCAGGTCAACATGGAAACGGGGGCCGGTATTGATTACAGGCTTTTTCCAACAGGCGACATGATCGATGTGCTTCACCCTGCAGCTTCAGGATATACAAAAATTGGAACCACCTGGTATACAGCCCTGGAAACCTATAATATTTACACACCTGTAGTTTCTGATATTCCTGATCAATCGAAAGCTGAAGGAAGTTCCTTTACATTCGATCTGGATGAGTATGGATTTGACCCGCAGGATCCGGATGCAGAGATGACCTGGACATACAGCGGCAATACCAACTATTCGGTAAGCATTAATGCATCCACCCATGTGGCGATTATTACGCCCACTAACAGCAATTGGAATGGCAGCAATACCATCACTTTCCGGGCCACCGATCCCTACGGAGCCTATGCACAGGACGCCGCTACCTTTACCTTAACGGCCGTGAACGATGACCCCACTAATATTACGCTTACCGGTACGTCCGTACAGGAAAATCAGCCAACGGGAACTGAGGTCGGGACACTTTCAACCACTGACCCTGATGCAGGCGATACCTTTACCTATAGCCTGGTATCCGGCACCGGGAGCACCGATAACGGGAGTTTTATGATTTCAGGCAACCGCTTGCTGACCACTGCTGTATTTGATTATGAGACAAAATCAACCCTTACTATTCGCATCAGGACAACCGACAGCGGAAACTCTAATTATGAGGAAGCGTTCACCATTACGGTAACCAATATAAATGAACCACCTGTTCTGGCTAATATTGAAACATCAGCGCTGAATTATGTTGAATTATCAGGCCCGGTTTCTGTGACATCGGCCATCACTGTTACAGATGATAACACCAATTTGCAGACGGCAACCATCACTATATCATCTGGTTATCAGCAGTCAGAGGATGTTTTGTCCTATTTGGTTGATGATGGTTTTGCCAAGACCTGGAATGCATTGACCGGCACGTTTACACTTCAGGGGAGTTATTCTCTGGCGTTATACCAGGCAGCCCTGCGCAATATCAGGTACACGAACACCAGTGCTGATCCGGTCACCACCACCCGTACCGTTACTTTCACGGTATATGATGGTACCAACAACAGTGTGGCTGTGACCAGGAATATCACCATAGGATCGGTCAATAATGCTCCCGTACTCGGTAACCTTGAAACCACTGCCCTTGCCTACACCGAAAATGAAGCCGCCAGGGATATAACGGCCCTTATCACGGTAACCGATATTGATGACACCAATATGGAATGGGCCACAGCTACCATATCCTCTAATTATCAGAGCACTCAGGACGTGCTGGCGTTTACCAACGCAAACGGCATTACCGGTTCATGGAATTCCACCAGCGGAGTGCTTACGCTTACCGGTACCACCACTATAGCCAACTATCGTTCAGCATTGCGGAATATATCCTACCGGAATACCAGTGATGATCCCTCCGTCCTTACCCGTACTATCACTTTCAGGATCCATGACGGGGAGCTTACCAGTGCTGCCGTATCCCGCAATATTTCCGTAACGGCGGTAAATGATGCATCCGTTTTGTCGGGAATTGAATCAACGGTACTGACCTATAATGAAGGCGACGGTGCCATGGATATCACCCATGTTCTTTCCGTTGCCGATATTGATAATACCACGCTGCTATCAGCTACCGTTACCATCAGTTCAGGTTATCAGTCTGCCCAGGATATCCTGTCATTTGTGAACGCAAATGGGATTACCGGCAGCTGGAACTCAATAACGGGCGCGATGACGCTTAGCGGCGCCTCCCTGGTTGCCAATTATCAGGCTGCCCTGCGGAATGTGAGGTATGAAAACACAAGTGAAAATCCGGTAACAACTGCCCGGACCATTACATTCCTTGTTAACGATGGTACCGCCGGCAGTAACACCTTGTCAAGAAATATCGTTATTACAGCTGCGAATGATCCGCCTGTATTGGAAAATCTTGAAACATCTACCCTCGCCTATATTGAAAATGACGCTGCCACAGATATAACCGGAACGCTGACCATCACCGATAATGATGATACCAGTCTTGAATCAGCCACCGTTATTATTTCAGGAAATTATCAGAACGGGGAAGATTTGCTTTCCTTCACTAATGCGAGTGGTATTACCGGTTTATGGAATGCAACAACAGGTACGATGTCTCTTTCCGGAACCTCTCTGGTAGCCAATTACCGCAATGCATTACGCAATGTTGCCTACCGCAATATCAGCGAGGATCCCTCAACCCTTGCCCGTACGGTTTCCTTCACGGTAAACGACGGAAACGATGCCAGCAACATAGTAACCCGGAATATATCGGTGACAAAAGTGAATGATGCGCCGGTACTATCGGGTATTGAAACAACGCCGCTGGCCTATACAGCCGGTGCAGGCGAAGTAGTCATTTCCGGGACCATAACAGCATCCGATACCGATAATGTCAATCTTGCTTCGGCCACTGTGGTCATTAGCGGCAATTACCGTTCTGCCCAGGACAGGTTAAGGTTTACCAATGCCAACGGCATCACAGGTATATGGAACACCACTACCGGCACGATGACACTATCGGGCACCACCACCCTGGCAAATTACCGGACAGCACTGAGAAATGTAAAATACGAAAACATCAATACCACCAGTCCGAATACTACTGCCCGGACGGTACAGTTTCGCGTTAACGATGGCGGGTCATTGAATAATCTAAGCAATGCTGTGACCCGTACGATCAGTTATGTTCCCACAGCCACCATTAGCGGCGGAGGTGATATTTGCGGGACTTCACGGAAGGATACCATTGTTCTCGAGCTGACCGGTGAACCCAACTGGACAGTTGTCATTCGCCGCACAGGAGGCCCCCTTCCGAAAGACTCCACGATATCCAATATTGCCGTTTCCCCATATAGCTTCCTGACCAATGTTGCCGGTACTTACAGTGTCTATAATGTGGCCGATCAGAATTATGCAAACGGCCTTGAATTCGGTACCGCTGTAATAACAGTCCGCACGCCCGCCACTGCAAAACTTACAGGTACATCGCAGATCTGCCAGGAAGGGACTTCATCGGCCCCGATGTCTGTTGATTTTACCGGTACTGCACCCTGGACCTTTGTTTTGCAAAGAAACGCAGAAGACACAACGTATACCAACATAAGCCAGGATCCTTTCAATTTCAGTGTACGCAAACAGGGAATTTATAAAATAACAAGCCTGGTTGATCAGTACTGCGAAGGTGATACTGTCACAGGTTTCGGTACGGCCATCGTAAGTTATATTACTTCTCCCAAAGCAATCCTTTCCGGTATTGATACTACCTGCCCGGGTGATACTGCCATCCTCCATATTCAGCTTGAAGGTGACGGGCCCTTCAGTATTACCTATCTGCGCAATGGTGCAAATGCCAAAACGATCAGCAATATAATACCGCTGAGTTATAATTTGAAAGTTGTGGGCAATGGGACCTATACGCTGTCTGCCATATCGGATCAGGAGAGGAGCGGTTGCGTATCCGGCACCGGTACCGTAGTTTATTATACCATCCCTACAGCGAACATTTCAGGAACCGGCTCTATCTGTGAGCATACTTCGGCAGACCTGAGGATAGCCCTCACCGGGACAGCTCCGTGGAATTTCAGCTACCACCGTAACAGCGAGGTCCCCACCAGCATAACCAATGTCACTGCTTCTCCCCGTTTTATCACGATAGCAACAGGTGGAACTTACACCCTGATGAGCGTATCAGACAAATACTGCAACGGAACCGTTTCGGGCAGTGCGGTGGTTACCATTACACCGGCTCCTGATGTCACTATTTCGGGTCTTGAACCTGCTTACAGCAAATCAAATCAGATGATCCCCGTTTTCGGAGATCCTGCAGGCGGAACCTTCACACCATCGCTGCTTTTTGCCCGTGATACGAATTTCTTTCTGCCCGGCATAATGGGCGTTGGCATTCATACCATTGTATACGCTTACCGAGATGGCGGAACGGGCTGTTACGGTTACGACACTGCCACCGTGGCCGTGCTGGATGCTGATGCAGAAATTACATTCCCCGAAAACGATACAAAGAAACTGTTTTGCTATAATGATCTTCCATTTACCATTCTGGGAAATAACGTCGCGAATAATATCGGATCCTTTTACATCAGCGGAGGAACAGGTCTGGTCGACAATCACGATAATACCGCCACCATTTACCCTTCACAGCTTTCGGGCGGCACATACACGATAACCTACCGGTACTATAATGAGACCTTCCTGGAAGTTACAGAAAACTTTGAGGTAGAAGTTGTGCCTGATATCCGTTTCATTGGATTCGATGAAACAGCATATTGCGATAACAATGCTAACATCAAACTGGAAGGGAATCTCGTCGCCGGTATTTTTTCCGGCAAGGCTGTTACCGGCAATGCCAGTTCAGGTTATTATTTCGAACCCAGGCTTGCCGTGCCTGGCCTTGATACCGTTTATTATACCTATACCACAATACGGGGATGCTCACGTCAGATATATAAACCGCTGACCATCAGAGGTTCAGCAGAGATTAATTTTACCGTGGAGGACACTTGTTTTTCTTCGGACATAACGGATTCCGTCGTTTTCATTAATCTCACCACTTCCGTTGACCCTGTATTGTCGTGG
>CAYWCR010000033.1:41416-43598 GCA_964456825.1 uncultured Bacteroidales bacterium | reverse complement strand
CGGGGTGAACATCCTGGATGAGATCTTAGCCCGGTTAAGGGAGAAAGCAGCGAAGTGGTGCAAAAGGCAATGGAGGGAAATATTACTATTATCATTGTTTGCATGGCTGCAAGGAAAGGGTGAAAGCAGAAGAGCTGAACAATGCTATCGTTAAACTGCTTCGCCGCTATACATTTAAGCCGGAGATTAAGGATTTATTTAAAAAAGTGGTGTTGGATTCCATTGGAGAATCTTCAAAAGATACCAATACAAAACGCCAGAAAATTGCAGCTGAAATTGAGAAAGCCCAAAAAAGACTGGAAAGCTTGCAGGATAAATATATTGACAACGAGATCGGTGTTGAGGATTACAACCGGCTTAAGACGAAATATAAAGCCGATATTGACAGCTTCACAAAGCAGAAAGCGGAAATCAACATCATTACAAATGACATTAGCGTTCAACTGGAGTTTTGTATGTCTGTTCTGGAAAATTTAGCCGGATTTTACGAAAAGGCAGATGTGGTGGGCAAACAACGCATTATTGGTTCGATATTCACCGGAAATTTGATTTTTTCAGAAAAAAAAGTTCAAACCACAAAGGTCAATGAGGTGGTGTCTCTGCTTATCAATACCAGCAAGGCTTTTGAGAAAATGAAAAAGGGACAACTTCGTAAAAAACTGAAGTTATCCCCTTGGGTGACCCCGGCGGGATTCAAACCCACGACTTCCAGATCCGGAATCTGACGTTCTATTCAGCTGAACTACGGGGCCGGCTTTTTCACCCGCAAAGGTATAGGATTTTTTGGAATTGTAAAATGTAAAAAATGGGTAAGGGGTCTCGCAAAGACGCAAAGACGCTAAGGAAAGACGAAAAAATCTTGTTGAGGTGAAAAGAACTGTATAAATAGATAGCGCATAAGCATAAGGATCATTGAAATCCGGCATAAAAGTATAGCAGCCTATTCCCTTTGTATTAACCTTTGCGCCTTTACACCTTTGCGAGAACTCTCCCTGTTTATTGAGGGTGGTGCTTTCCCCACCGGCACCCGCTCCTCAATTCCCGGTATGTAACCCCATTTATGTTATATCCGTATATGGTATTGTCTGTCCAGGAATTCTGGTAAATATATATATCAACATAAGTAAATATTAGCAATATTTAATTAATTTTATCATGCATTTAATCGTAAACTAAAACGTGTTTAATATGAATAAAAAAACTTTACTCATTGCTGCTCTTTTTGCACTTGCATTAACTACTTGCAAAAAAGATAAGGATGATGATGATGATCTTGGCTTCTGTTCTAATTATGCAACAGAATATGCAGAAGAAACGAATACAGTATATGCTGCTATGATGGCTTATGCATCCAATCCTACGCACGAAACCTGCGTGGCCTACAAGGATGCTTATCAGGATTATATCGACGCGCTGAAAAAGTTCAGTAATTGTGCTACCTTATGGACACCCCAGGAGAAAGCGAATTGGCAGGCTTCTCTTGATTTAGCTGAGGATAACATAACCACGCTTTGTGACGAGTAAGAAACAGATAAAAGAACCAAGACACAAGAACAAAGATAAAAGAACAAAGACAAAAACGACTGCCATAAGGTAGCCGGCATGGGATTTTCTCTGTGCCTGAAAATTGTCTTTGTTCTTTTATTTTCTTTCCTCTCAGTTATCTGCGCAACCTGCCGGAGAGGCAGGTTTTCAGGACATTTTCTTTGCGCATTCGCGCCTTTGCGAGCCCCTCTCTTTTCTTCTTCCTTTTTATTCGCATAATCTGCGCGAAACAAATCGCCGTTTATAATTTCTCACAGCATAGCAGGTCATTTAATCCATATTTTTTTACTTTTGTCGCTTTAAATGAAAATGGCACAATGGAATACAATTTCACCGAAATAGAGAAGAAGTGGCAGCGATACTGGGAAGAGAACAAGACCTTTAAAACATACGACGATTTTACCAATCCCAATAAATTCTATATCCTCGACATGTTTCCCTATCCCTCGGGAAGCGGACTTCATGTCGGACACCCCGAAGGCTACACCGCTACCGACATTGTTGCCCGTTACAAGCGGATGAAAGGCTTTAAAGTACTGCATCCCATGGGATGGGATGCCTTCGGACTGCCGGCTGAACAATATGCCATCCAGACGGGAACACACCCCTCCGTCACCACCAAAAATAACTGCGACAC
>CAYWCR010000033.1:33787-41316 GCA_964456825.1 uncultured Bacteroidales bacterium | reverse complement strand
GGCTGGCTTATTACGACGATGCACAGGTATGGTGGTGCGACCACTGCCGTATCGTTTGTGCCAACGAGGAGGTGCTTACTGATGGCAGCCACGAAAAATGCGGCAACCCGGTAATAAGGAAAAACCTGAAACAATGGATGCTCCGGATCCCCTGCTACGCCGAACGTCTCCTGAACGGGCTCGAAACCCTCGACTGGCCGGAAGGCATAAAAGAGATGCAGCGCAACTGGATCGGCAAATCCACCGGCGCCGAAGTTGATTTTGAGATCGACGGGCTTGACGATAAGCTGAGGGTCTATACCACGCGCCCTGATACCTTGTTCGGCGCTACCTACATGGTTATTTCACCCGAACATCCCATGGTGAGCAGCATAACCTTGCCGGAATACACTGAAGATGTCGGTCAATACCTCCGGGAAGCTTCAAAAAAATCGGATCTCGACCGCACCGACCTTGCCAAAGAAAAAACGGGAGTCTTCACCGGCCGGTATGCCATCAACCCGGTAAACGGGAAAAAAATACCGGTGTGGGTGGCCGATTATGTGCTTATCGGCTACGGGACCGGCGCCATAATGGCCGTCCCAGCCCATGATACCCGCGACTTTGAATTTGCTGAAAAATTCAGTCTCCCCATCCACTGCATCATGGATCCTGCCGGTGCTGAACCAGCACTTCATGCTGCCGTGCTGGAGGGGAAAGCATGCTGGACCGAGGATGGTACCTACATCAATTCCGCTGATGAAAACAGGGGAATATCCATCAACGGCTTAAATAAGGAAAACAGCATAAAAACCATTGTTGACTGGCTCGGCCGGAAAGGCATCGGTGAGGCTACGGTCAATTACAAGTTGCGCGACTGGCTGTTCAGCCGTCAGCGATACTGGGGAGAACCCTTCCCTGTTATCCACTGGGAAGACGGAGAAGTAAGCCTGCTGACCGATGAAGAACTTCCGCTGGAACTGCCCAGGCTGGAAAAATACCTGCCGGGAGAGAACGGAGAGTCTCCGCTGGCGAACGCTGCCGACTGGCTGCACGTGACCGATAAGAACGGCCGCCACGGCCGCCGGGAAACCAATACCATGCCCCAGTGGGCAGGATCATGCTGGTACTACCTGCGCTATATAGATCCTGGTAACGACAAGGAACCATTTTCAAAAGAAAAGGAAAAATACTGGATGCCGGTTGACCTCTATATAGGTGGGGCAGAACATGCCGTGCTGCACCTGCTGTACAGCCGTTTCTGGCATAAAGTGCTTTTCGACCTGGGCATCGTATCAACCGATGAGCCTTTTATGAAACTATTCAACCAGGGCATGATACTGGCTTTTGCCTATGAAAGTGTCACCGGGGCAAAAATACCGGTCGACCTGGTAGAAGAAAGGGATGAAAAATACTACCACAAAGACTCCGGTGAGGAATTACGGCAGATCGTTGCCAAAATGTCAAAGTCATTGAAAAATGTTGTCAATCCCGATGATGTTGTGCGGAAATACGGGGCCGATTCCCTGCGCCTGTATGAGATGTTCATGGGACCCCTGGATGTGATCAAGCCATGGTCCGATACCGGCGTTAAAGGCGTGTACGGGTTCCTTAACAAGGTTTTCAGGTTTTTTGCCCAACCCGAAAATATCACCGGCGGAGAAGAGGATCCGGAAATCCTGAAGGAATTGCACCAGACGATCAAAAAGGCAGGAAACGATATCGACAACCTGAGATTCAACACAGCCATTTCACAGATGATGATCTTTACCAATGCCTGCATAAAAAAGGGAAAAGTGACCCGGGAAACAGCTGCTCAGTTCATCAAGGTCCTTTCCCCCTTTGCCCCGCATATTGCCGAGGAAATATGGGCCCTGTACGGTAATAAAAAAAGCCTGGCAACCGAGAGCTTTCCCGTATATGATGAAAAGTATCTTGCCTCCGATACCTTTGAGTATCCTGTTTCCTTCAATGGCAAACTCAGGTTTAAAATAGCATTGCCGGTGAATATGGCAGTGCCTGAAATTGAAAAGCAGGTGTTGGCCCACCCGAACGCACGGAAATGGGTTGAGGGAAAACAGCTGAAAAAGATCATCGTGGTGCCAAACAAAATTGTAAACGTTGTTGTTATCTGATAAAATGAAAAAGAAAATCCTGATCATTTCCCTGGCAGCAGTTGGATTACTGATCATTACCGGAATCACCTGGCTAAATAAAGACCGGTTATTGAACCGGAAGACAGCAGAAATGCCTGTCACAGACTCCGTAGTGAAGGTTCCTCCCCTGATGATGTTCGGTATCCCGGTTGACTCGTTCGATACCGAAACGGGAACCGTAAAGCGAAACCAGATCATGGCTCATATACTGCGCGATTATAATCTGCCTGAGGGTGCAATGGCCAGGCTTGTAACGCTCACGCGGGACGAGTTTGATATGCGCAGGATCAGGGCCGGTAATCCCTATACCCTTTTCCTGACACGCGACTCAAACTCCACACTGCAATATATGGTATACGAACATTCGCCCGTGGATTATTCCGTATTTGATTTTACCGATTCACTACGCATCTATGACTATAGGAAAGCCATTGTTGCCGTAGAAAAGCGCGTGAACGGGAAAATAGAAACATCGCTGTGGAACACCATCACGGAGCAAAACCTTAATCCCATGCTGGCGCTGGAACTCTCCGATATCTACGCATGGACGGTTGATTTTTTTGGCATTCAGCCCGGAGATAGTTTCAGCGTGGTGTACGATGAATTATACGTGGATGATAAATCTACCGGCATCGGTAAGATCCATGCGGCTTATTTCAGGCAAAACGGCCGTGAATTTTATGCCATCCCCTTTGTTCAGGACAGTATTGAAAGCTATTTCGACACAGACGGCAGCAGTTTACGCAGGGCCTTTCTGAAAGCACCGTTGCATTTCCGGCGGATCTCTTCACGGTATTCACACAGCCGGCTGCATCCGATCCTCAGGATCCGCAGGCCTCATCATGGCGTTGATTATTCTGCACCCATCGGGACACCTGTTTATTCCATCGGCGATGGCAAGGTGATTGAAGCAGCCTACAGGGGACAGAATGGCCGTATTGTAAAGGTCAGGCACAACAGCGTGTATACGTCAGCTTATCTTCATCTGAGCCGGTTTGGAAAGAATATTCACTCCGGCGCTCTGGTGCGGCAGGGAGACGTCATTGGGTATGTCGGAAGCACAGGCCTGTCGTCAGGCCCCCACCTTGATTTCAGGGTCTATAAAAACGGCTCGGCCATCGACCCGCTAAAAATGGAGTCACCGCCCGTAGATCCCATCAAACCCAAAAACCGCCTGGCTTTTGATTCGGTTAAGAATGCCACATTAAAAAAGCTGATGCCGCCAAAGGAAGATACCATCCTGCCTTTCCTCAGGCCGGCGTTTGATTGGAATGGGGGAGAGTTAACAAGTGAACAGTGAAACCTGCCTGCCGGCAGGCAGGAGTGAAAAGCTGATAGCAATTGGTAATCTGCAAACCTATAATTCTGTCAACTTGTCAATCTGTAAATATGTATTCCGACCGCATGACTGCATGACTCTCAGACCGCACGACTTTTTTTGGCCTACAGTCTTTTCCCCCTCACCAACTCCTCAATCACCTTCGGGTAATATTCGTATTCGAGCTCATGCACCCTGTGCGCCAGTGTTTCTGCTGTATCTTCCGGCATTACGGGGCATCTTGCCTGAAAAATAATGTCTCCGCTGTCATATTCCGAATTGACAAAATGAATGGTGATCCCCGATTCCTCATCGCCGCTTTCGATCACCGCCTTGTGCACACGGTCACCGTACATGCCTTTCCCTCCGTATTTTGGCAATAAAGCCGGATGTATGTTGATAATTCGGTTATGATATTCGGTCAGCAGGTTATCCGGCACCAGCCAGAGAAAGCCGGCAAGTATGATCCAGTCAGCCCTGCAGGAACGAAGGTGATCAAGTACCTGGCCGGTTTTATAGAAATCATGACGATTAAACGTGAAAGAAGGCACTCCAAGCTTTTTAGCCCGTTCCAGCACGAAAGCATCCGGATTATTGGAACAAATGCTAACTATTTTAATATCAGGATATTTATCAAAGAATCTTGTGATGTTTTCCGCGTTTGTCCCGGAGCCGGATGCAAACAGAACCAATCGGATCATAAATTGTTATTGTATTGGTAATCAAAAAAATATTTTAATAAAAATATTCACGATCGTTAAGATTGTCAAAGAAAAATAAAATTTTGTTTGTTTTTTCTTTATTATTGCATTTTCTTTGCAAATCATTTTTTAAAATTATTTATTAATTAAAACATTAGGTATTATGTCAGAGATTGCATCAAGAGTAAAAGCTATTATCGTTGACAAGCTGGGTGTTGATGAAAGCGAAGTTACACCTGAGGCTAGTTTTACGAATGATTTGGGTGCTGATTCACTGGATACCGTTGAGCTGATTATGGAATTCGAAAAAGAATTCAACATCGGAATTCCTGATGACGCAGCTGAAAACATCTCAACTGTCGGCGAAGCGATCAAATACATTGAAGAAAACGTAAAACAATAGTATTTCAGTAAATAAGCCACCGTGTTTATGGAGTTGAAACGGGTAGTTGTCACAGGTCTTGGCGCTGTTACCCCCCTTGGCAAAACAGTAAATGAGTTCTGGGAGGGGCTGGTAAATGGTGTTAGTGGCGCTAACCTGATTACCCGTTTTAATCCCGATAAGTTTAAGACAAAATTTGCCTGCGAGGTCAAGGATTTTAATCCCGAAAATTATTTTGACCGCAAGGAAGCCCGTAAAATAGACCTTTATGCCATGTATGCCCTGGTCGCCGCTGATGAATCCATCAGGGATTCCGGCGTTGATCTGGAAAAAGTAAATAAGGACAGGGTGGGTGTGATTTTCGGATCAGGCATCGGTGGTTTCGGTACTGTTTATTCTGAACTGATCGAATTTGCCCAGGGAGAAGGAACACCGCGTTTCAATCCTTTCTTCATTCCGAAATTGATCTCGGATATTGCCGCCGGCCGGATATCCATCAGATATGGTTTCCGGGGTCCCAATTTTGCAACCGTTTCAGCTTGCGCCACCTCGACCAATGCCATCGTTGATGCTTTTAATTATATAAGGCTGGGCAAAGCTGACATGTTTGTCACCGGCGGATCAGAGGCCAGCATTGTAGAACCCGGGATTGGCGGGTTTAATGCCATGCAGGCCATGTCAACACGGAACGATGAATATAAAACAGCCAGCCGCCCTTTTGATAAAACACGTGATGGTTTTGTCATGGGTGAAGGATCAGGGGCCCTGGTGCTGGAAGAACTGGAACATGCACGGGAACGGGGCGCCAGGATATATGCCGAACTGGCAGGAGGAGGCATGTCAGCCGATGCCTATCACCTCACCGCTCCTCATCCCGAAGGACTTGGCGCTATACTGGTAATGAAAAATGCCCTTGAAGATGCAGGCATGAAACCTGAAGAGATTGATTATATCAATGTTCATGGTACCGCAACACCATTGGGGGATATTTCCGAAGCCAAAGCCATTTTAAAATGCTTTGGTGAACATGCTTATAAACTGAATATCAGCGCAACCAAATCAATGACCGGCCATTTGCTGGGGGCTGCCGGTGCAGTTGAAGCCATTGCTTCAATCCTGGCCATCCGCAACAATATTGTTCCTCCCACCATCAATTTCTCCACACCCGATCCGGAAATTGACCCCAGGCTGAATTTCACATTTAATAAGGCTCAGCACCGCGTTGTTAATGCCGCCCTTAGCAACACATTTGGTTTTGGCGGACACAATTTTTCAGTAATCTTTAAAAAATACACGGAATAATCTGTGTTCAAATTTCTTTCCCGGTCCGATAAGTATCTTTTTACTCCGGATAAAAACTTTAATAAAAGTCTGAAGCGCATATTGGGCTTTATTCCCCGTGATATCCGCTTATACCAGCTGGCCTTTGTCCACAAATCAGCCTCCGGCAGTATATTTAAAAACCATACGATCAATAATGAAAGGATGGAATATCTGGGCGATGCCGTGCTGGATGCCATCGTTGCCGAATATCTTTATCAGAAATTTCCGGATAAGGATGAAGGGTTCCTTACCCAGATGCGGTCAAAAATCGTAAACCGTGAAAATCTTAATGCCATTGCAGTGAAACTGGGAATGGCCGGCATGATCGTATCAAAAATGTCTAATGATAATCACCGTTCCATTTACGGTGATGCACTGGAAGCCTTGGTGGGAGCATTGTATCTTGATCTCGGATTCAGCAAAACCAAAAAGCTGATCCTCGAACGCATAATTCAGAATCATATCAGCGTGGTAAGGCTGCAGGAAACAGAAACGGATTTTAAGAGCCGCATCATCGAATGGGGCCAGAAAAATAAAAAAACGGTAAACTTTACCAGTTACGAGGAATACGATGACAATGCCAACGGAAATGTTTTTATCTCACATCTTATTGTGGTAGATGAGATCATGGGCCGTGGCATAGGAACCTCTAAAAAAGACGCCGAACAAAATGCCGCCAGGCAAGCGTTGCAGTTTATTGAGGGGTGACCCCTTAATATCCCATCAGGGTGTTGAAAATCCTGTCAGCATGCTAAAGAAAATTATCTTATCTTTCCTGATAAATGCAGGTCATTATGAAGGACCAGGGATCTTCAAAAAAAGTGCATAAACTCAAAATAGACACCCAATTCCCTTTCAGGATCATCGGGATTTCCTCTCATGAAAATGATTACAGGCTGATATGGGCCGTTAATGCAAAGCTGAATACGGCCTTTGTCAGGATAGACAACTTCGTGGCGCTGGATGCAAGCGGTGCGGAAAATGAATTCAGCCGCTATTTTTTTGAAGACCCGGACAGATACCTGTGCTTTTATATCATCTCCAACAGGTGCGACAATGGATACATGGTGCCGGAATACAGGATGGTAGACTATTTCATGTTCCTGAAAGGCGAAATTGCCCCCGGCTTTGCGGAAGAAATGATCCGGAAACTGAAACAGGTGGAGATCATATCCACGGCTTTCCTGATTGACAAAAAAAACCTCAAATCAGTAAAAAAACTCCTGCATCTGGATGCCTGAGGGGGCCTTTCTTCCCTATTTCACCTTCTTATCCGCCTTTTTCGTTTTTTCAGGGCTTTCCATAATAATCGTTTTTTCCGCCTTTTCACCTTCCTCCGTGATGATGACCTTCTTTTCGATCACTTTCTTTTCAACCCATTCCGGACCATCAGCATTTTCATCACTGATCTCAATGATCTTTATTTCCTTTGTTTTTTTGCACGGCAGGCTGTCTGCTTCCATTTCATGGATCTCCTTGAGGCATTTTGTTCCCTGTCCATGCCCCTTCCTGATGATGATGACATCGCCGTCATCCTCTACTACTATCGGTTCCTGTCCGGGTGAATTATGCAGGATGATGACCTTGATATCCGAATCTTCCGCAGACCCTCCCCTGATCTCCACTTCCTTCCTGTGCATGCACTTGCCGGCCGTGGAATCACCCTGCAT
>CAYWCR010000033.1:0-33687 GCA_964456825.1 uncultured Bacteroidales bacterium | reverse complement strand
ATCACCCTGCATGGCACGCTGCTGATGAGCAGGACAGGGGTGAGGTATTTCCCCGGTAATCCCCGAAATGATCGCCTGTACTTCTTTTTCTGACATCGATTTATCAATAGTAACCGAAGTGTCTTTGGAGATTTTCCCGTTTTCCTCTATGGTAATATGCATCCTTTTTTGCTGCGTCTCCTGGGCCTTTACTCCTGCCATCAGGATCACCCAGGATAAAACTGTCACAACCGAAAATAGAAATTTATGTTTCATGGTACGATTTTTTATTTTATAAAAGCTAATAATAGCTTTTTCAAACTTAAAAGAAGGTCTGTTAAAGTTTGTTAAATTTGTAATCTTAAGAGGTTTATAACCCTATCTTTGACGGTATATGAACAAAAAATCTTTCTGGCTGCTGATCGTCCTGATGACCCTGGCGCTTACAGGATTGATCTTTGTTCAGGCATACTGGATTAAAAATGCCGTAACGATCAAGGAAAATCAGTTTGACCAGCTGGTCAGCAACTCGTTGAATGACATCGTGCAAGGCATGCAGAAAAAAGAAGCTGTGCGGCTGGTGATGGAAGAAATCGAACCCCTCGGAACCGATACAGCCGGTTTTTCCATGCAACTGACGGCGGAAAAGGATACCGGCTTCAATATGGTCATAACCTATGATGACATGCATGCCGATTCAATCATGCAGGGCAGGGAAAGAGAAATAATCAGCATTCCCGGCAACAGCATACCCCACCAGATGGATTCCCTTGTCTTTGTTGAGGAGAACCAGGCGTTTGGAGACCAGGGTACGAAAAAACAGGTGACCACGCATAAATATTATTTCGAACCGGAAATGGGAAGAAAAATACTGGACAAAAAAATTTTCCTTAACCGCATTGTTTCAGGCATGTTTTTTATCGCCCCTGAAATTGAAAAAAGAATTCACCAGGATGAGCTGGAGGAAGCCATAAAAAATACCCTGGTTGAGAAAGGCATTGACCTGGCCTTTGAATATGCCGTAATAAAATGGAATAACGAGCCTGCCTTCCAGTCAGATGACTATTCGGCAGAAAGCGAAAACGATTACTATCGCGTGCAGTTGTTCCCCGATGATATTTTCACCAGTTCCAATTATCTCTCGGTCTATTTTCCGCAGAAGAAAAATTTCCTTTTCAAATCCTTCGGATTTATGATATTCTCTTCTGTTTTCCTTACCCTTGCCATAACCATGGCCTTTTCCTTTACGATATTGTATGTTTTCAGACAGAAAAAGCTTACGGAAATACGGAATGATTTTGTCAGCAACATGACCCATGAGCTGAAAACACCCATATCTACCATCTCGCTTGCTTCACAGATGCTGGGCGATACCAGCCTGTCTCCTGATCTGAAGAACATCGACCAGATCTCGAGGGTCATCTCAGATGAAAGCAGAAGGCTGGGGTACCAGGTTGAAAAGGTATTACAGATGGCAGTCTTTGACAGGGGGCAGGTTAAGCTAAGGCTCAAGGAAACCGACCTGCATGAGCTTATCCGCAATGTGGCCGAGAATTACAGCCTGCAGGTGAAAAGCCGGGGCGGCATTATCACCACATCCCTCGAAGCTGACCGGTTTGTGCTGGATATCGATCCGGTGCATATTACCAACGTGCTGACCAACCTGGTGGATAATGCCCTTAAATACTGTTCACGCGATCCTGAGATCAAAATATCGACGCGGAATTCCAAACAGTTTTTCGAAATATCCGTGCGTGATAACGGGATTGGAATCGGCAAACAGGACCAGAAGCGGATATTCGAGAAATTCTACCGCGTTCCCACCGGAAATATCCATACGGTTAAAGGGTTCGGGCTGGGCCTGAGTTACGTGAAGAAAATCATGGAAGAACATAAGGGTACTATCGATGTTGAGAGTCTTTTATACGAAGGAAGCACTTTTATCATAAAATTGCCATTAACATTAAATTCAGCGGAAGCATGAACAAGATAAAAATACTATTGGCCGAAGATGATGAAAATCTGGGCATGCTGCTCAGGGAATACCTGATGGCAAAATCCTATGATTGCTCATGGTTTGTCAACGGCGATAAAGCCTATAAGAACTTTATCAAAAACCGTTACGATATCTGCATCCTCGATGTCATGATGCCGGTGAAGGATGGCTTCTCGCTTGCCCGTGATATACGAATGACCAATACCGAGATCCCGATTATTTTCCTTACCGCAAAATCATTCAAGGAGGATATCATCGAAGGATTCAAAGCCGGAGCTGACGATTATATCACCAAGCCCTTCAGCATGGAGGAGATGCTGTTCCGCATCGAGGCCATCCTGCGCAGGACAAAAAAAGATGCCGCCGACAGCACCCAGTACGAATTCAAAATAGGTGAGTACCTGTTCAATTCGCAAAGCCAGGTGCTGAAGTATGGAAAAGAGGAACACAAGCTGACAACCAAGGAATCGGATCTGCTTAAGTTACTGTGCATCAATAAAAACACCATCCTCGACCGGAACTTTGCCCTGAAGACGATATGGATCGATGACAACTATTTTAACGCTCGCAGCATGGATGTATATATAGCAAAATTGAGAAAATACCTGAAGGACGATCCGAAGGTGCAAATCATCAATGTGCATGGGAAGGGGTTTAAAATGATTGAGAATTAGGAAGAAGGGACAAGCCTGCCTGCCGGCAGGCAGGGGACAAACAGTGACTTATCCTGCAGCCTCTGGGCTAAACACCTAAAAAGCTAAACCGCTAAACGGCTGACCAAAGGATCGCATGACCTGCCTGCCGGCAGGCAGGCCGCATGACCGCAAGACTGCATGACTGTCTTCTATACCGGCACCTTCGTCACTCCCCCCAGCGCATAGCATTGCTCCTTCACCCATTTGGCCCATTCTTTATGGGATCTCGATTTATCAAAAGTGGTATAAGGGACAGGCTTGCCAAAGGTGATGGTAAAGCTTTTGTTTTTGTGCTTCCAGGTTTCATCCACCAGGTACATCATCTCGAGGTTGGTTTTGATGCCCAGGAACTTGCGGATCTTATAGAGCCGGTAAAAGAACCTTGAGTTTTTGCCCTCGACAAAGACAGGGATGATATCACGGTGATACTGCAGCGCCTTGCTGATGAAATTCTTTTTCCATTCCAGGTCCATCACCATGTTGCCTATTTTCCGGGAAACCATTCCGGCCGGGAAGGTCAATACCTGCATGCCGGAACGGAATACTTCATCCATTTCAGCCGCAGCTTCTGCATTCTGCCTGCCATGCTTGTTAACCGGAATGAAAACCGGATGCAGGTTGTTGATGTTCATCAGGATATCATTCACAAGAAAACGGAATTCAGGGTAATGGCGGCTGACAGCATCCATGATCAACAAGCCGTCAAATCCGCCCAGGGGATGATTGGATGCAATGATATAACGCCCTTCGGCCGGCAGGTTCTCTTCCCCCGCTGTGGTCACTTTTACATTGAAATCCTTGATGGATGCCGTGACAAAATCAAGCCCGACCTGGTCTCCGCATTTCGCCAGGAAATCATTAACGTCCTCCTGGTGCACTACTTTTTCGATGTAGCGATAGATAAAACCGGGTATCAGTGAGGCTAACCGGGGATTCTTAGCCTGAAAAACCTTTCGGATGTTAATGGGTTCTATCCGCTGAAATGAAGTGGCCATAGGTCCATTGGTTCATACCCTGTAAAAGTACTAAAAATAGGCTTTTGACGGCCTTTCAGCAGGGAAAATTCAGGGAAAGGCCGGTGGTTTTTGGAAGCCGATGGAAAAAGTTATCAACAAAGTGGGAAAAAATGGTTAAGAGTGGTATAAAGTGGGAATATTTGTATTACCTTTACTTTCCACTTAAAGTGGCATCTCTATGATAAATTTCATTGGCGATTATCCATGCAAGCCCGATGACAAAGGGAGAGTGTCGCTGCCTATGGCGTATATCAGGCAAATGGGGCATGGTATGCAGGAACGATTTGTCATAAAAAAAGACATTTTTGAAAAATGCCTGGTCCTTTATCCGATGGACGAATGGGAGAGGCAAACGAAGATCCTCGATGCCAACATCAATCCCTATAACCGCGAACACAACAAATTCTTACGGGGATTTCTGAAAGACACCGCTGAGGTGTCACTGGATGCAAACAACAGGATATTGCTGCCAAGGCGTTTGATGGACAGCATCGGGGCTGACCGGGAGATTGTAATGACAGGCCTGCCCGGCAAGATTGAAATATGGCCCCGCAGCACATACGACGGGATTGACAGCGGAAGCGATGAATTTGCTGCACTGACCGAGAAAATAATGGGGAACATTAGTAAAGATAAAAATGAATGACAACCTATCATCAGCCGGTATTGCTCAACGAGGCCATCGAAGGATTGGATATTCAGGCTTCGGGGACATACGTTGATGCAACATTTGGCGGGGGTGGACATTCGCGGGAGATACTAAAACGGCTTGGGAAAAAGGGAAGGCTTTATGCATTCGATCAGGATGAAGATGCGGCGGCGCAGGTTCCGGATGACAAGCGGATCCTTTTTACCCGGGGAAATTTCAGGTTCCTTGAAAACTACCTCCGGTTTTATGGCGTGAAAGAGGTTAACGGCATTCTGGCTGATCTTGGCGTTTCATCCCATCACTTTGATGTTCCTGAAAGAGGATTCAGTTACCGCTATGATGCTCCGCTGGATATGCGGATGAACCTTAACGGCACACTGAATGCGGCCAACATCATTGCAGCATATCCGGGCCCCGATCTTGAGCGAATCCTGACCATTTACGGGGAACTCCATAACAGCCGGAAAGCAGCAGCATCCATCATCCAGGCAAGAAAATTAAAAAGCATTGATACCACGGGTGATCTGGTGGCAGTAATTCAGCACTGCATCCCGGCCAGGCAAACCAATCAGTACTTATCGAAGGTTTTTCAGGCGCTCAGGATCGAGGTGAACCATGAAATGGACAATCTGGCGGATCTGCTGCAGCAAAGCAGTTCATTATTGTTTTCCGGAGGCAGGCTGGTGGTGATCAGTTATCATTCCCTTGAGGACAGGCTGGTAAAAAATTACCTGAAATCAGGCAACAGCAAGGGGATTATCGAAAAGGACATATTCGGCAACTATACGGTGCCTTTCAAAACTATTCATCACAAGCTTGTGGTCCCTTCGGATAAGGAAATAGAAAATAACAGTCGGGCACGAAGTGCAAAACTTCGTGTAGCTGAGAAAAATTAAAGATCATGTACCGAGAAGACAGAAATGTTGATTTTGTTGAAATAGAGCCTTTTGTTGAGCCTGTTGAGACTTCCGGCCCGGAGAAACATGAAGAAAAAGCAGGCAAAACCGCTGAGCCAAAAGATGAGAAAAAGCCGATAAAGGCCAAGGAATTTCTCGACGGGTCCATCCTGATCAGGGAGACCATGACCCGGCAACTTCCTTTCATCCTGTTCCTTACGGTTTTAGCCGTGCTGTATATCGGGAACCGTTATCATGCCGAAAAAATGGTACGAAATATCAGCGAGATTGAAATTGAAGTCAAAAATCTCCGGGCTGAACAAATCACCATAGCGTCGGAATTAATGAATATCAGCAAACCTTCAGAGGTCTCAGCGATTGTGAATGAAAAAAACCTGGGATTGAAGCCGTCGTTTGAACCTCCCAAAAAACTCATACGAAAAAGGAATCCGTAATGTCGATCAAACGCAACATCATATGGAGGGTTGGCATTGTATACTTTAGTTTCCTGCTGCTTGGTTTGCTGATCATAGGGAAGATCTTGTATATTCAGATATTTGAAAAAGGCAAGTGGGAAGCGGAAGCAAGCGCTTATGTCCTTAAAAATATGATCATACCGGCTGACCGCGGCAGCATCTATGCGGCTGACGGCCGTCTGCTGGCTAGTTCCGTCCCCTATTATGAGATCCGCTTTGACACCCGCTGTAACGCACTTACCGACAAGGTTTTCTATGCCGGTGTAGACTCCCTGGCCTATTGCCTTTCAAAACTTTTCAGGGACAAGCCCGGTTGGCAATACCGTCAGGAACTTATCGCGGCGCGCAAGCAGGGGAAAAGATACCATCTTATCAGATCAGGAGTCAATTATATTCAGTTAAAACAGCTGAAAACCTTCCCTATATTCCGGAGGGGAAAATACAAGGGAGGCTTTATCTACCTGCAGGAAAACAAGCGGATTAAGCCGCATCAGAACCTTGCCGCGAGGCTTATCGGCTATACGACAAAAGATGAGAACGGCAATGTGGTCGGCATTGAGGGTGCTTATGAAGATCAGCTGAACGGCATTGAAGGTATCCGTCTGATGCAAAGGCTGAGCGGAGACATCTGGATGCCCGTTAACGACCGGAATGAAGTCGAGCCCAGGGACGGAACCGATGTGATCACCACCATCGATGTTGATATTCAGGATGTGGCTGAAAAAGCCCTGGTTGAGCAATTGATGGCTCAGGATGCAAGACACGGGACTGCCATATTGATGGAGGTACAGACCGGTGAGGTCAAGGCTATGGTCAACCTTAGCAAAGACAGCCAGGGCAGGTATCGCGAATTGCAGAATTTTGCCATCGGCGAAAGCACCGAACCGGGTTCAACCTTCAAATTGCCGGTGCTGATAGCCGCCCTTGAAGACGGCTATGTGGACCTCAACGATACCATTGATACCGGCGATGGAACCTTCAAATACTACGATAAAGTGATCAGGGATGAGCAGTCAAAGCATGGAGGATATGGTGAGCTTACGGTAAAACAGGTTTTTGAATATTCCTCGAACGTCGGGATGGCAAAGATCATAACCGGAGCCTATAAGAATCAGCCACAGCATTTTGTTGACAGGCTGTATCGGATGCGGTTGAATGAAAGCCTCGGGATAGAAATAAAGGGGGAGGGAAAGCCTGTAATACGGTACCCTGGCGAAAAGATGTGGTCGGGCATATCCCTTGCCCAGATGTCGTATGGGTACGAAGTGCGGCTGACACCGCTTCAGATCCTTGCTTTTTATAATGCCATTGCCAATGACGGGAAAATGGTGAAGCCTGTTTTTGTTTCAGCATTGCAATATCACGGGAAGACCGTGAAGAATTTCGGGACCGAGGTATTGCAGTCCTCCGTATGTTCTAAGTCCACCCTGAAAAAGGTCAGGCTGCTGCTCGAAGGTGTGGTGGAACAGGGAACGGCAAAAAACCTGCGGAATGACCAGATTAAAATAGCCGGAAAAACAGGGACCAACCAGATCTACAATAAAAAATACGGCTACAGGACCGGTAAAGAAGTCAGCTACCAGGCATCCTTTGTCGGATACTTTCCGGCTGACAATCCACGCTATTCCTGCATTGTCGTCGTTAACTCCCCTTCAAAACAGGTTTATTACGGCAACCAGGTTGCAGGTCCTGTTTTTCTTGAGATTGCTAAAAAGGTCTATGCCACGGCAATAGAAATGCATACCCCGGTACGGAAGGAAACGGATGTGATGGTGGACCTGCCTTATTCAAAGAACGGAAACCACGAAGAGAGCCTTGCGGCCCTGAGTAAACTGAAAATCCCCGTTGAGAACAAGCGCATTCAGTCAACCTGGGTGAATACCACAAAAGATGAGCATGCGGTTAAATTCAGTGGAAGGAATGTGATTGAAAACCTTGTGCCCGATGTTGTTACCATGGGAGCGAAAGATGCCGTTTTTCTCCTCGAGAACGCCGGATTGAGGGTGCAGATCGTGGGGAAAGGCAGCGTCAGAAGCCAGTCGATATTACCCGGAACCCGGGTCAGAAAAGGAGAGAGAATTATTTTGGAAATGACATATACCAACTGACCATGAAAAGCCTTAGCGACATATTGCCCGCTGTCGCGGTATTGCAGATAACCGGGAACAGGGATGTTCAGGTCACCGGAGTTACTTTCAATTCGCAGGATGTGACACCCGGATCGGTATTTATTGCGGTTAAAGGTACCCATGCCGACGGACATGATTATATCCCCCAGGCCATTTCAAAGGGTGCCATTGTTATCACAGGCGAGAGGATGCCATCAGAACGCCCCGGGAATGTCACCTTTGTTACGGTCAAAGACAGTGCCAGGGCTTTGGGCCTGATGTCTTCCCATTATTTCGGGGATCCATCCTCAAAGCTAAAACTGGTCGGAATTACAGGAACCAACGGTAAAACCACGACTGTCACCCTCCTTTACCGGCTTTTTACGGCACTCGGCTTTAAATCGGGCTGCCTCTCCACCATACGGAATTACGTGGGAGAAAAAACGGTAGGGGCAACGCATACCACACCAGACCCTGTGCAACTGCATGGTCTGCTGAAGGATATGGTAGAGGCCGGTTGTCAATATGCCTTTATGGAGGTCAGCTCGCATGCTTTGGCACAACAGCGGGTGGCAGGCCTCGAATTCGCCGGCGGTATCTTTTCCAACATAACGCATGACCACCTCGATTATCATAAAACCTTCGATGAATATATCCGGGCTAAAAAATTGTTCTTTGATAACCTTCCGGCCGGCGCTTTCGCCCTCATCAACAACGATGACCGGAATGGGAAGGTCATGGTGCAAAATACCAGGGCCACGGTAAGCTTTTTCGGTGTAAGATCCATGGCCGGGTTTAAAGCCAGAATCATTGAAAGCCATATCGACGGCATGTTGCTGAATATTGACCAGACCGAGATCTGGACCCGGTTTTTGGGCGGTTTCAATGCCAGCAATCTGCTGGCTGTATATGCTGCTGCCCGCCTGCTCGGGCAGTCAAAAGATGATGTCCTTACCATCATCAGCACGCTCGAATCTGTCGAAGGGCGGTTTCAATATGTCAAGTCAGCGGATGGCATTACTGCCATTGTTGATTATGCCCATACGCCCGATGCCATTTCCAATGTGCTCACCACAATTCACGAGATAAAGGGTCCGGAATGCAGGGTGTTAACGGTGGTGGGAGCCGGCGGCAACCGCGACCGGACAAAACGGCCTGAAATGGCCAGGGTGGCTGCCGGAATGAGTGACAAGCTGATCCTTACCTCTGATAATCCCAGAAATGAAGATCCGGATGCGATCATCGCCGATATGAAAGAGGGGCTTGATGAACAACTGGCTGCAAAAACGGTGGCGATCACCGACAGAAAAGAGGCCATTAAGACTGCCTGCATGATGGCAAAACCAGGTGATATCGTGCTGATAGCCGGCAAGGGCCATGAAAATTACCAGGAGATCAAGGGGGTCAAATACCCTTTCAATGACAAGGAATTTGTTACTGAACAATTCATGATAAACAAATCAAAGCCGCAGTAATCTATGCTGTATTACCTTTTTGCCTATCTCGAGAGATTTGATATACCGGGAGCCGGATTGTTCCAGTATTTGTCTTTCCGTTCCGGTTTGGCTGTGCTTACATCACTGGTGATATCCCTGTTCACTGGCAAAAGGATAATTCGGGCGCTGCAACGTAAACAGATCGGAGAAACGGTGCGTGACCTGGGACTGGAGGGACAGCTTTCCAAAAAAGGCACCCCTACCATGGGCGGACTGATCATCCTGGCATCCATACTGGTCCCCGTGTTATTGTTAGGAGACCTGCTGAATGTCTATGTTGTGCTAATGCTTTTCATAACCATATGGCTCGGATCCGTTGGTTTTGTTGACGATTACATAAAGGTTTTTAAAAAGAACAAGGAAGGTCTGCGCGCTGCTTTCAAGATCATTGCCCAGGTGGTGGCCGGCCTGGTGGTTGGACTGACCCTGCATTTCAATGATCAGATCCTCGTGCGGGAAAAGGTGTTGAACCGTGAGGGAATGCCCATAACCAGGATAATTGAAAGGCAGGACCAGCCGATACCTTCCATCAGCTATGTGACCCGGGATGTGAAATCGACCAAAGTCACCGTGCCTTTTTTCAAAGACAATGAATTTGATTATGCCATACTCATCTGGTTTATGGGCGATAAAGCCAGAGAATATGCCTGGATCGTGGTAACGCTGGTGGTCATCCTGGTCATCACCTTCATTTCCAACGGGGCCAATCTCACCGACGGGCTCGACGGCCTGGCGGCCGGTACATCGGCCATTATCGGAATAACCCTGGGCATCCTGGCCTATGTGTCGGGTAATGCCATATTCTCGGATTACCTGAATATCATGTACCTGCCCTTCACCGGTGAACTGGTGGTTTTTATCAGCGCCTTTATCGGCGCACTGGTGGGATTTCTATGGTACAACTCTTATCCGGCGCAGGTTTTTATGGGCGACACCGGCAGTCTGGCCATTGGTGGTATCATTGCCGTTTTTGCCATTCTTATCCGGAAGGAATTGCTGATCCCCATATTGTGCGGTGTCTTTGTCGTGGAAAGCCTTTCAGTCGTCTTCCAGGTATCCTATTTCAAATACACGCGACACCGGTATGGTGAAGGAAGAAGGATATTCAAAATGTCACCCCTTCACCATCATTACCAGAAACTCAACTATCCCGAATCCAAGATCGTGATACGGTTTTGGATCGTAAGCATATTGCTGGCCATAATCACTATTGTTACCCTAAAAATTCGATAATCATGGAACGAAGAATTGTCATTCTTGGAGCAGGAGAAAGTGGAACAGGTGCTGCCGTACTTGCCCGCAAACAAGGGTTCGATGTTTTTGTATCGGATTCTGGCCGAATTAAGGATCATTACAAGGAGATTCTGTTTAATTATGATATTGAATGGGAAGAGGGCAAACATACCGAAAGGCTTATTATGAACGCTGATGAAGTGATTAAAAGTCCCGGAATTTCCGAAAAAACTGATATTATCCTGGCCATCCGGAAAAAGGGGATCAAGGTAATCTCCGAAATCGAATTTGCCGGAAGATATACCACGGCAAGAAAAATATGCATCACGGGAAGCAATGGTAAAACGACCACCACAAGTCTGATCCACCATATGTTGCGAAAAGCCGGACTGAATGCCGGTTTGGCGGGCAACGTGGGAAAAAGCCTTGCCATGATGGTAGCCACGGAGAATTATGACTATTATGTGATCGAATTAAGCAGTTTTCAGCTCGACGGCATGTTTGACTTCAAGACTGACATTGCCATCCTGCTGAACATAACCCCGGATCACCTTGACCGTTATGATTATAACCTTCAGCAATATGTGGACTCCAAGTTCAGGATCACCCAAAACCTTTCAGAGGATGATTTTTTTGTCTACTGTTCCGATGATGAAATTACCATCCGGGAACTGGAACGGATAGTGCTGAAGGCCAAACAGCTTGGCTTTACCCTGAAAGAGACCCCCCAGCAGGGCGCTTATATCGAAAGCGGATCCCTGAAGATAGAGATGGATGACGACATGTTTGAAATGTCGCTCGCCGATCTCGCGCTGAAGGGGAAACATAATATATACAACTCTATGGCGGCCGGCATTGCCGGTAATGTGCTGAAGATCAGGAAACCATTGATCCGCGAGAGCCTGATGGACTTCATGGGGGTGGAACACCGGCTGGAACGTTTTATCAGGGTCCATGGAATTGAGTTCATCAACGATTCAAAAGCCACCAACGTGAATTCAACCTGGTACGCGCTGGAAAGCATGACAACACCAGTAATATGGATTGCGGGGGGCGTTGACAAAGGCAATGACTATAACGAACTGCTCGATCTGGTGAAGGCCAAGGTCAAGGCGCTGATATGTCTGGGGGTGGAGAACACAAAGCTTCACAAGTCATTTGATTCGGTCATCCCGGTCATCACCGATACGGCATCGATGAAAGAAGCCGTAATGGCGGCCTACCGGTTGGGGACCAAAGGGGATACCATATTGCTTTCACCGGCCTGTGCAAGCTTTGACCTCTTTGAGAATTATGAAGACCGGGGCTGGCAGTTTAAAAAATTCGTACGCGAGCTTTAACCTGGAATCATGAATAATACAATACGAAAATATTTCAAGGGCGATGCAGTTATATGGGCTGTCATCATACTGTTGTCGATATTTTCGTTGCTGACCGTATATAGTGCTACGGGTACCCTTGCTTACCGGTATCAGGGAGGCAATACCTATTATTATATTATTAAGCACGCGAGTATATTGCTGATTGGTATCATCATTATTTATGTAACCCACCTGATACCCTATAAATTCTTTTCAAGGCTTTCACAGCTGTTCCTGATTATTTCAATACCCCTGCTGGTCTTCACCTTATTTTTTGGCCGTGACATAAATCAGGCTCACCGGTTTTTAGCCATCCCGGGTTTTGGCCTTACCATTCAGCCTTCTGACCTGGCCAAATTGGCCCTGATCATGTATGTGGCAAGAATATTGTCGGGCAAGCAGGATGCCATAGATGATTACAAGGAATCTTTCATCCCTATCATTGGTCCGGTTTTAATTGTCTGTGCCCTGATACTTCCCGCGAATCTTTCAACGGCCATGATGGTGTTTGTGGTTTGCATGATCCTGATGTTCATCGGCAGGATAAAAATAAAGCATTTGCTTACTTTCAGCGGGATTATGATAGGGGTATTGGCATTGTTCATCCTGGTGTCCCTGGCATTCAATAAAGAGGGCAGGATCACCACATGGAAGAACAGGATCGAGAGTTTTGCAAGCGGTGAGAATGAAGACAACTATCAGGTAAACCAGGCTAAAATTGCGGTAGCCAGAGGAGGATTAATACAATTGCGGCCCGGGAAAAGCATGCAGCGCAACTTTATTCCCCACCCATACTCGGATTTCATATACGCCATCATTATAGAAGAATACGGATTCGCCGGAGGATTAATTGTGCTGATCCTTTATTTATACCTGTTGTTCAGGGCTGCGATCCTGGTTCGAAAAAGCAGCCGGACATTTCCGGCGTTCGTAGCCATGGGACTAACTTTGCTCATTACCATGCAGGCCATGATTAACATGGCGGTAGCCGTCAATCTGATGCCGGTTACCGGCCAGCCTTTGCCCATGATAAGCATGGGTGGCTCTTCCATGTTATTTACCTGCCTGGCTTTTGGGGTTATCCTGAGCGTGAGCAGAGGAATAAAGGAACAAAACAATATGCCGGGAGAAACCAGCAGTACAGAAGATGTAAATGAAGAAGAAAAGGAAAATAATAATTAGCGGAGGCGGTACAGGAGGGCATATATTTCCGGCCATTGCCATTGCACGTGAAATAATGGCAAGGGATCCCGGAACCGAGATCTTGTTTGTCGGTTCCAAAGGCCATATGGAAATGGAAAAGGTACCACAGGCTGGATTTACTATCGTTGGTTTACCGGTGGAAGGTTTTCAGCGGCGTTTCACCCTGAAAAACATCATGGTGGTGGTCAATCTTATCCGGAGCCTTTACCAGGCAAGGCGCATCATACGGTCATTTCAGCCTGATGCGGTTGTTGGCGTGGGCGGCTATGCCAGTGGCCCTGTTGTGAGGGTGGCTACAAAAAAGGGAATCCCGGTGCTGATACAGGAGCAAAACTCCTATGCCGGGGTCACCAATCGTATCGCCGGCCGAAAGGCTGACCGGATATGCGTGGCCTATGAAGGAATGGAGAAATACTTCCCTGCTTCTAAAATAGTCCTCACCGGAAATCCGGTAAGGGAAGATATGATCCATATCGATTCGAGAAAAAGGGAGGCGATGGAATTTTTCGGACTGAAGGATGAAAAGCCCGTTGTGCTGATGCTGGGCGGAAGCCTTGGGGCAAAAACACTGAATGAAAGCATATTCCGGAATATTGGCCTGATCGAAAATTCGGCGGTGACCATCATATGGCAAACCGGAAGTCTTTACTACAGCGACATACAGCATAAAATTAAGGAGATGTCCCTGCAGAACATTATCTATATGGATTTTATCAACCGCATGGACCTCGCCTATGCTGTCGCCGATGTCATCGTATCACGGGCCGGGGCGGGGACGATCTCCGAGCTTTGCCTCGTTGGAAAACCGGTGATACTAGTGCCGTCACCCAATGTCGCCGAAGACCACCAGACAAAAAATGCCATGGCACTGGTGAAGAGAAAGGCAGCCATCCTGGTGAAAGACGCTGATGCTTTCACACAACTGATACCCGCTGCTTTTGACCTGATCAATAACAGCAACATGCGGGCGGCGCTTGCGGAGAACTGCCGCGGCATGGCGTTGAAAAATGCAGCTGCCGGCATAGTTGATGAACTGTATTCCATAATACCCGAAGGATGATCAGTTTTGACACCATAGCAAACGTATATTTTATAGGCGCCGGCGGAATCGGCATGAGCGCCCTGGCCCGTTATTTTAATGCGCTTGGGAAAAAGGTTGCCGGGTACGACAGAACACCATCCTCCCTCACCTCGCAATTGATAAAGGAAGGAATTGATATTCACTTTAAAGACTCCGCTGACCATATCCCGGTATTATACAGGAAATTGGAAGGCACGTTGGTTGTTTATACTCCGGCCATACCTGATGATCATCAGGAACTGAACTATTTCCGGAAGAACGCTTTTACCATGCTCAAAAGAGCCGAGGTGCTGGGACTGATCACACGCAACAAAAAATCAGTTGCCGTGGCCGGAACCCACGGAAAAACAACTATCGCCACCATGATATCATGGATCCTCAGCCATACTGAGGCATCATGCAGCGCTTTTCTGGGGGGTATTTCGAAGAATTTTAACAGCAACCTGGTATTGCATTCACAAAGTGAATGGGTTGTTGCGGAAGCTGATGAATACGACCGTTCATTCCTTCAGCTGCATCCCTATGCCGCCGTGATAACCTCCATGGATGCTGATCACCTCGACATATATGGAAATCTGCAGGAATTGCACCGGTCCTTTGGCGAATTTATCACGCAGATCAGCAACAAGGGATTCCTGGTGATAAAAAAGGGCCTGCCTGTGGATCTGTCCTTACTGAACTGCAAAGTGTTTACCTATTCGATGAATGAAATGGCAGATTACCATGCTTCCTCTGTACGGCTTGATAAAGCTGTTTATTATTTTGATGTGAACACCCCTTCAGGATTGATCAGATCGGTTTCACTGAACCACCCCGGCCTGCTGAATATTGAAAATGCCGTGGCCGCAATAGCTGTTGCCCACCAGCTGGACTGTGAGGAGGATATAATACGAAATGCCCTTGCCACTTTCAGCGGTAACCAGCGCCGGTTTGATGTTATCCTTAAAACGGAAGATCTCATATATATTGATGATTACGCGCATCATCCCAGAGAAATAGAGGCCACCCTGCGGTCATTAAAAGAATTATATCCCGGCAAACGCATAACCGGGATCTTTCAGCCTCATCTGTACAGCCGGACCCGCGACCTGGCACTGGATTTTGCCCGCAGCCTCAGCCTCCTCGATGAGCTGATATTGCTTGACATATATCCGGCAAGGGAAAAACCTATCCGGGGCGTTTCTGCCGATTCCATTCTCAGGCATGTGCATATTAAGGATAAGATGATATGCCGTAATTCGGAATTGCTGAACGTATTGAAACAAAAACATGTTGAAGTGCTGATAACCATGGGGGCGGGCGATATTGACCGCTTCATTGAACCGATTAAAAAGATTTACATTGACAGGGCATGATGAAGATTACCCGAAATAGCATAGTATGGGTCCTGATCCTGGTTTACCTGATCGTTGTTTCCGGCTTTATGAGTGAAAAACAGGCCGGCCAGCTGATCAATGCAATGGACATTACCGTACTGGATGAAAAAATGGCTCACTTCATTGATGAGAACGATGTGCGCGAAATCCTTTACGGAAGCAAATTACCCATACTGGGGGAAAAATGCAGCACGATAGGGCTGAAAAGTATTGAAGAGAAACTGAGGCAGCAACAGATCATCCGGTCTGCCGAGGTATATGTAACCGAACGGGGTGTACTTAATGTTGACATCCGGCAGCGTCAACCCTTCGTGAGGATCTTTAACAATCGCGGACAAAGCTATTATTTTGACCGCGAGGGGAACATTATCCCGGTATCCCGTTCCTTCAGTCCTTTTGTGCTGGTGGTGAACGGACACATTAACGAACCTTTCAAACCGGACAGGATAAAAAATATAGGGGATATTAAACATGATTCCCTGCCATCGGGGCAACGCTGTATTTATGACGTTTTCAAACTCGCTTCTTATATTGAACAGGATGATTTCTGGAGGGCGCAGATACAACAGATCTATGTCACTGCATCCGGTGAATTTGAGCTTATCCCCCGGGTCGGATCCCATATCATTGAATTCGGCAGGGCCGATGAGTTGGAAGAAAAATTCACCAAACTGCATTTGCTCTATTTGCAGGGCTTCAATCAGCTGGGGTGGAACCTTTATTCACGCATCAATTTAAAATATCATAATCAGGTAGTGTGTATTAAAAACTAATCCTATGAAATATCAAAACAATATTCTGGCTGCAATTGACATCGGCACGACCAAGATCGTGACGATCATCGGTTACATCAACGAGAACGGCCGGCTTGATGTCCTTGGAATGGCTAAATGTCCTTCAAAAGGTGTCCGGAGGGGAACCGTCCTTAATATTGATGAAGCGGTAAGCGCCATCAGGATGACCGTGGAAGAAGTCCAGAAGCAGGTTGGGTTTCAGATCAAGCAGGCATTTGTGGGTATTGCCGGACAACATATCAAGAGCATCCGCAACCGGGGCTCTATCTATCGCGATTCCTACGATACTGAAATAACCCTTGCTGATAC
Organism: uncultured Bacteroidales bacterium; assembly: GCA_964456825.1. Lineage (GTDB taxonomy): Bacteria > Bacteroidota > Bacteroidia > Bacteroidales > UBA10428 > UBA5072. The sequence goes on along the minus strand of CAYWCR010000033.1, from coordinate 17,019 downwards.
CGAAAGGCTGAAAGCCGACATGTACAGGATCCCCATCGAACTGGGCGAAGAGATCATCCATGTGCTGGCCCAGGACTATATCGTGGACAGCGAAACCGGGATTAGAAATCCGGTGGGCATGTTTGGCAAAAGACTGGAAGCTAATTTTCACATTGTGATAGGCGATATTGCATCCGCCAGGAATATAGAACGGTGCGTTGACCGGGTTGGCATCAAGGTGAAACAAATGATACTGGAACCCCTGGCATCCTCAACATCGGTGCTGAGCGATGAGGAAAAGGAAGCCGGTGTGGCGCTGATTGACATTGGCGGGGGAACAACGGATATAGCCGTTTTTCATGATGAGACCATACGACATACTGCAGTGATCCCCTTTGGAGGCAATGTTATCACCAAGGATATCATGGAAGGATGCTCTATTTTAGGCAAATATGCCGAGCAGCTGAAGGTGCAGTTTGGATCGGCACTGGGCGACCTGGCGCAGGATGATAAGGTGGTTACTGTACCCGGTATCAATGGCCGGGACCCCAAGGAGATCTCTTTTAAAAGCCTGGCCTATATCATCCAGTCGCGCATGGAAGAGATCGTTGACTCTGCCCTTTTCGAACTCGAGAATTCAGGATGTATGGAGAAGCTTAGTGCAGGCATTGTCATTACAGGAGGAGGCTCGCTGATGAAAAACCTTCCGCAGCTGGTAAAATTCCGTTCGGGAATGGACGTACGCATCGGATATCCCAATGAAAGGCTGGGCAATGATTCCACCGGTGAAATCAATGATCCTATGTATAGCACCAGCGTCGGGCTGTTGCTCCATGGCCACGACATTCTTCAGCATACCGTATCAGGAGCACAGAACAAACCGCTGGAAGAATCCCATGTTTTTGTGAGTGCCACCGGTAAAGAGAAAAATGAGCCGGCTGTGAACAACGAAAGAGAAACCCTGGAGGACACGGATGAATCGCAGGAGGAACAGAAAAAGAAGACAACGAATCTGTTTGCCAATTTCAAAAAAACTATAGAAGGCTTTTTTGATGTCAATGATTCGGCAATGTAAACCAATCCGCATATTCAAAAATCAACAATATGGATGAACTAATGAACTTCGAACTTCCGGTAAACCGCTCCTCCATCATAAAAGTGATTGGCGTAGGCGGCGGCGGGAGCAATGCTGTGAACCATATGTTCAAGCTTGGCATTAAGGATGTCAATTTTGTGATCTGCAATACCGACGCCCAGGCTTTGTCAAACAGTCCGGTCCCCCTGAGGGTCCAGCTTGGAGCTTCCCTTACCGAGGGGAGGGGAGCCGGCAACAAGCCCGAAGTCGGGAAACAGGCTGCCATAGAAAGTCTGGATGAGATCCATGATGCCCTGGCTACCAATACCCGTATGGTTTTTATTACGGCAGGAATGGGCGGAGGAACCGGCACCGGCGCTGCCCCGATTATTGCCAAAGCATCAAAGGACCTGGGTATTCTCACCGTAGGGATCGTAACCATCCCCTTTAAAAACGAAGGCCCGCGCCGTATCAGTCAGGCACTGGATGGCATCGCCGAGATGGAAAAATACGTCGACTCCCTGCTGGTGATCAATAATGAAAAGATCCGCGAGATGTATGGCGATCTGCGTGTTTCAGAAGCCTTCTCCAAGGCTGATGATGTCCTGGCGATAGCAGCCAAAGGCATCGCCGAGATCATTACGGTGCATGGATTTATCAACGTTGACTTTGCCGATGTCCATACCGTAATGTCAAACAGCGGCGTGGCCATTATGGGTTCCGGTATGGCTGAAGGTGAAAACCGCGCCATTAAGGCAATTCAGAATGCGATCACTTCACCTTTATTGAATGATAACGATATCAAAGGCGCCCGTAACATACTCATCAATATAACATCGGGCGATAATGAGGTGACCATGGATGAGATCGGACAGATCATTGATTATGTGCAGGAATGCTCGGGTGTGCATGCTGACCTTATATGGGGCAACGGGATCGATGTGAACCTGGGCAGCAAGATCTGCGTGACCATCATTGCTACCGGCTTCGCTACCAGCAGCATTCCGGAAATATATGCCCGGAAACGCGAAATCAACCGGATACCGCTCCCTGATACCCCCATGGTTTCCAATGTAAACAATTCGGTATTCGAAGTAAAGGACAAACCATCATCAGGAAACAATACAGGCAGTCAGCAAACCCTGGAATTTGAGATTACCTCATCAGGGGAGTGGCTTAATAAGGCGAGCGAGCTGAAAAGCCAGGTTGATGTGAACAGGGCCAAGCAACGTATTAATATGATAAAAAAGGCACAGGAAAAAAGAAAGGAATTAAACCTGACACCTTCAACAACGGGTGACTATATCGATGAGCTTGAGAATACGCCTGCCTATAAACGGAAAAAGGTAAAGATCGAACAGGTGAAACATTCAGAGGAAACAAAAGTTTCCCAGTATTCCCTTGTGAATGATCAGGACCACCAGGTAAAGCTCAGCAAGGATAATCCGTATCTGCATGATGCGATTGATTGACAGACAATATGATTAACCCATCAACCATGAATATATTCGATCAGGTCAGCGACGACATTAAGTCAGCTATGCTCGCCAGGCAAAAGATCCGGCTGGAAGCCCTGCGGGCCATTAAAACCGCATTTGTACTGGCGAAAGCCGAAACCGGTGCAGAAAGACTGCCCCCGGAACAGGAACTGAAGATCCTTCAGAAAATGATCAAACAGCGCAAGGAATCCGCTGATATCTACAAGGAACAAAACCGGATAGACCTCTATCAGAAAGAGGTCGATGAGTCAGCTGTTATTGAAGAATACCTGCCCAAACAGTTAAGCGAAGAAGAAATTGTAAGGATTATCAAACAGATCATCCAACAGCTGGGAGCCAGTACAATAAAAGATATGGGAAAGGTAATGAGCGCAGCAGGCAAAGAACTTTCAGGGAAAGCCGACAACAAAATGGTGGCCGAAAAAGTGAAAGAACTGCTGGGAGGAAAATAAAGCCGGACGTACCTGATTCAGGTCGGTAGTTTTGAATATCGAACAAGGAATGCTGAATGTCGAATAATGAAGATTTCTTTAATGTTCGAAATTCGATATTCCTTGTTCGTTATTCAATAAATATTATTACTACGGACGTTCGCGGGGCCAGGTCTGTTAATAGAACTCCCTGCGGTTATCCTTGATCCGTGAAGTTTTCTTTAATGCTTCATATCCCGAATAATTAGCACGTGCTGCATAATTCCTGTCAAGATATGATCTTTCCCTGTCCAGTGTTTCCTGTGTGGCCTCAACGGCAGTGTTGATATTGTTCACCACAATGATAAATACACCATTATTTCCTGTCAGGGGTTTTGAGACAACATTCTTCTCAAGCTGCAGGGCAGATGCGGCTATCGAAGGTTCACTCCCGACTTCCGGCAGGGAAGGATAGGAGATCCGTATCCCAACCGCGGTTTTTAACGGAAGGTTCAATTCAGCCGCCAGGTTTTCCAGCGTCTGACCCTGCGTCATCTTTGCACTCATCTCACCGGCTATCTTTTCTGCCTTTTTCTCCTTACGGACTTCATGTTCGAGTTCTTCCTTTAAACTTTCAATAGAGGCAAATCCTTCTTCATGGATTTTATCGAGCACGCCAATTACATATTTATTGCCAAGTTTAAAAATCTGCTGCGAAATATCATGTTCATCAGCTTCATATGCCCATTTAATTAGCGGTCTGGGATATTCGAGGCCCGTAATCTCACGGTCGAGAGGCTGCAGTCCTTTTGCCTCCTGCACATATACGGAAAGCATTTGGTCTTCAATGGCTTTGTTGAACTTTTCATAGGTGCTGTTGACGCCGGCAAACTGATTGGCTTTATCATAATATTGCTGATCAGTGGCATCACTGGCCAGGACCTTCCGCTCAAGGATCCCTACCTGCACCCGTTTGGAGGTTCTTGCCTGATCGGTGATCTGAACAACATGGATACCAAACTGGGAAGGGACAATTTTCACATCGCCTTTTTTGCCAAAGAAACAACTGTCGGAAAATGGTTTGATCATATCCTCTTCCTTAAACCACTTAAGGTCTCCCCCTTCAACAGCCGAAGCCTGGTCGGATGAATAGTTACGGGCCAGTGAAGCGAAATCAGCACCGTTGATGATAAGATCCTTTAAACTGTCAGCTGTTTGAAATACCCCTGCAGCATTGTTCTGGTTGGCCTGAAGCAAAATATGACGGGCTCTCACAGAATCGGGTAAATAATGAATGGCAGCAAGTTTGGCAAGTTTAAAGGCATTGTCTTCGAAATAAGGACCGACCATGGTGCCGATCGGGGATTTGAACATAATATCGTTCAGGGTATCAGGTAATTCACCATCCCGGTAGTTTTTTTCATCAAAGGGGCTGCTGGAGTTGAGATTAACATATTGGGCAGTATTCTCAGCCCGGGCAAATTCATCCTTATAATTGATGATGAAATTTTCAGCTTCTTTGTAATCTTCCGGTGAGGGAATGATCTCAAAAACCAGATACCGGATGTCCCTTGATTCACTTTGTTTATAATTGTTTTTATGGGCGGTATAATATTTCTTTAGATCCGCACTGGTAACAGCCACGGCTGAATCACTCAGCGCGCTGAATGGCTTAACAACAAAATCGAAATCAATGGTTGTGGAGTTATCGGCATAACGCTTGCGGGCTTCCAGTTTTGTCGCATTAATTCCCTGGCGCAACAAGCCGATATATTTTTCATACCTTTTGTTCCGGTAAACCTCATTCTCAACAAAGGTATAATATGTTTTCTCATCACTCTCTTCAATCTCCTGAATTTGCTGGATGAACTGCACCAGGCCAGCACGGTTCAGTACATTGGTCTGCGGATCTCCAAAATATTGCACAACAAGCGGATGCGGATTTTCTCCTATGAACATTTCCTTAAGCTCATCTTCGCTTACATCAATGCCGGTCTTTTTGTATTCTTTTTCCAGCACAATGTCTTGCACCATGTTTTCCCATACCGCCATGCGGATGCGGTTCATGATATTATCGTCAAAACTGGTTTGACCGGTACGGATCTGCTGGAACTTTTCAAATTTCTGAACCTGGGTTTCAAATTCGGTATAAGGAATAGACCTACCGGCAATTTCTGCAATCTCATGCTTGGATTGCGTAAAAAGTGAACCTCCTGAATCCAAAAAATCACTCAACACGAAAGCAAAAAGGGCCAATCCGATGATGACGGCCAGCAGCACTCCTGCTCTCATCCTTAACTTCTCAAGTATTGCCATATAAATAAGTGCATTAAAGGTTTTTAAAAATAGGGTACGAATATAGCAATTTCTATTTTTATACAAGAAGGAATTATGAAAAAAAGGGACAAGCCTGCCCTGGCCGGCGAGGCAGGGAACAAGGGACAAGCGACCAGGAGGCGGCGACAGCAGGCAGCAGCAATAGCAGAACGTCGATTGAAACAAATCAATTGCCACTGACCTGCCTGACGTCAGGCAGGCTTTAGTCAGGGGAGCTATTTTTCAAGAATCTTCACCTGCACCAGCTCGATCTTTGTTCTGCCAACCTTGAGGATCCTGAACTCAAAATGCCCTATGATCAGTGTTTCATTGAACTTGGGTATGTTTTCATGATGAACCATGATGAATCCTGCCAGGGTATCATATTCATCCGATTCAGGGATGAAAAGATGGTATTGTTCATTGATATATTCAATTTCAAGCCTTCCTGAAAAAAGATATGTGTCACTGCTGAGTTTTTTGGCAATGAACTCATCGGTGTCGTGCTCATCCTCGATCTCCCCGAATATTTCTTCCATGATATCTTCTATGGTCAGCATTCCTGAGATCCCGCCAAATTCATCCACCACCACGGCGACGCCTTTTCGTTCTTGGATAAATTTCTGCAGCAGCCTGTTGGCCGCCATGGTTTCCGGAACATAGGACAGCGGGATGAGTTTTGATTTAACCGAGTGCGGATTTTTAAACAGATCCTTTGATGTAACATAGCCAATAATGTTGTCAATGTTATCTTCATAGATAAGGATCTTGGAGAAACCGGTTTCAATGAATTTCTGCTTAAGCTCCTCCACGGAAGCATTCACTTCCAGGGCAACAATTTCAGTTCGCGGTACCAGGCAATCCCTCAGCTTGACATTGGAGAAATCAAGAGCGTTCTGAAACAGCTGGATCTCGGTTTCATCATCGAGAAATTGTTCCCCGTTGTCCGGCTGGCTTTCATTGATCAGATGATCGAGGTCTACTTTGTCAAAAACGGTATTGTGAAATTGTCTGCCTTCCGGAAATTTACCGAATCCTTTAATAATGAGGTTGGATATGCGGGTGACAAACCAGGTGGCCGGGTACAGCATATAATATAGGATGATCATGGGCAGGGCCATGACATTAAGAACCATATTGGGATTGATCCTGACCAGGGTTTTGGGCAGAAATTCAGCGGTCAGAAGAATGATGATGGTGGAAACCAGGGTTTGAATGATCAGTATGGTAAATTCAGCATCGGTGAACAGGCGGATAAAAGGTTCAAGCATACTGGCCATGGCAAGGCTGAAAATAACCAGGGCAATATTGTTGCCTATTTGCATGGTGGCAATATATTGCGAAGGATTGTCAAGAAAAACAGCAATAAAACGCGATGAGAACAGTCCCTGTTTCTTGTTTAATTCAAGACGCAGCTTGTTTGAAGCCAGAAAAGCAATTTCCATTCCTGCAAAAAAGGCGGAAAAGAGTAAGGTTATGATAATGATTACCAGATAATTCATGTTCGAAAGTTATGAATTATTGGAAGATTTTCTTATATGTCTGCGAAGGAAAACCATAAGCGAAGAAATGAGGGCAAAGGCAAAAAAGGCATAGCTTTGTTTCAGGCCATCCCTTATGAGGATTATGATTGCTAGCGACAGGCAAAGAAACGACATGAAAAGCCAGATCATTTCCGGCACCTTATTGCCCATGGGGCTCATCTTTGACATTGACCGTTCCTTTTGATCTCTTTAGCTTCCATTTTGAAAGATCCTGCCTGGCCTCAAATCCTCTTTCACCGTAAAAGGTACCATCGGCATTGATGATCCGGGTATACTGATCGGAATATATGCTTTCTTCCTTTTCATTCCAGAAAAGATGTTCTGTGAAAAGCTGTTCATTCGTTCTTTCATTTCTGGCAACAACATTGTTGCGGGCCTCCCAGAGTTCCTGTTTTTCAAAATACAGCGCATAGTTGGCCTGGATATGGGATTCCACCTTTCCGTCGCGGTTGTAAAACAAAACGGTCATTCCCTTGGGAAACTCATAATAAGGATCATTTTCGCGTGAGAAACGCTTGAGTTCAGGAGCGATGATCTTGCCCTTGACCCGACCGGAATCACTGTAAATGACCTCAACATTGGTGCCGGTCTGGGTGGGCATATTTACTTCCTCATGCAATGCTTTAATAGTGGCAATGTCATTTTCGCAGGAGTAAAACAACATAGTTCCGACGGCTATCAGCAGAACAGCCGGATTAATAAACCGGCTGTATTTAAAACCGGGCTCTGGTATTTTCATTGATCCAGCAACCAACATAATAAGTATTACCCTCCATTACGTTCAGGAAGAAAGCTTCCTCTTTATTCGGAAAATGAGGGGACAAGTTGAGAATCATACTGTTTGCTTCAGATTCTACCGACGGATCCACACGTTTGGCCTCATTAAGCTTATCTACGGCAACCCAGTAGATGGCATTCGGAAGACTTATCCCCGAGCAAATATCCCTGCTGTTGGCATAAAGCTGTGCAATCATAATATATGGCCTTCCCCAACCTGATCTCAGGTCAATGGCTTTCTGGGCATAATCCCGCGCCAGCGATTTGTTTCCCAGGTTATCCGTGGCAGCGGCAAGGCCCAGGTAATAATCAGCTTTTTTATTGTTGTCCGTTTCAAGCTGAATGGCCTGGTTGAAATAAACGGACGCATCCTTGGCCACATCCTTTGTATGGCTGACATAGGCTATCTTTGAAGCAAGCTCGGCGGTAGGATATTGAGAGAACAGGTTCTTGGCAGCACTCATCCAAAGCTCCTCTTCCGTTAAAGACTTGGCTTCCAGCACAGATACAATAACCTTCAGCAGCTGGGGATCATTGGGCTTTTCCTTGAAAAGAACATTGATGGAAGATAATAACACTTCATTATCAAGGCCCGGAATCTGAATAAAATTGCGGGTCATGGTCTCCTGCAGAACTGGCAGCATCGTATCAGCGGGTGCGTTGGCCATTTTAATATTCAGGATCTCGATAGCCGTAAGATAATCTGTGGTCAAATCATCAGCTGCTATTTTTTGGTTCTGATATAACGACATGGATGCCGACATAAAAGTAGCAATTACGGCTTCTGATGATTTGTCAGCGGCCAGGTTAACGGATTCTTTCAGGTACCCGTAAGCCCGCTGAACTTCATTCAGGTCATCGCGTTTGTAACGCAACAGGTCAATACCCTGCCTGCCCCTGACTTCATCAAGCTGGTTGAAATACCGGATGCGATTGTCGTAAATTAGCATCAGCGTATCCACCAGCCGCGACTGAATCTGGGGATCCTTTTCCTTTTCGATCAGATCACGATAAATTTTTACACCATCCAGATAAATGCTTTTGAACGACCGGGGGCATTCTATAAAGGCTTGCCTCCAGAAAGGAAGTGCTGTATGATAATCATTCTGCTTGACATATTCGCGATACAAAGACAGATTTCGCATACACTGAATGCTGTCGGCTCCGTGTCCGTACTTCGAACCATCCTCAATTCCCCTCTGAGCCATACCATATTGTACGAATAAGAGTGCTATGACAATCATAACTCCAACTTGTATACCCTTGTGTTTCATTTTATTATGCATATTTGCGTTTGATAAACCGGAAATCATGTAAAATCAATCTTATTATTACTTTTTTCTCCTTAGGAGTATATATTCAAAACTCATGCCATATAAAAAACAGTCATCCCGCTGCATTATTTTTTTTGTCATTAAATTCCAGTATGAAATTGAGTCCGTTTAATACAAGATTCGAAACCACAAATATGGTTTTTTTTAATTTATTAACAAAAAAATCAGCATCCCCTCCTGTCAGAATAATCATTAAATCAGCAAACTGACCGGAATATCTGTCCAAATAGCCGTTGATCTCGTGAACAATGCCCATCTGTACACCTTTTATGATCGCCGAACGGGTGTCAGACCCAAGATCATCCCAAAGGTCATCTTTTTTCACCAAGGGAAGGCGTGCCGTGTAATCATGCAATGCCCTGAACCGGCTAACAAGCCCCGGAGAAATATTACCCCCTGCATATTCTGCCTCACGGGTGAGCAGATCATAGGTAATGGCTGTCCCCATATCTATGATCAGAACATTGGTTTTCGGATATCTGTGGAAGGCCCCTGCAACTGCTGCAATTCTGTCCTTCCCGAGTGATTCAGGAGTATGGTAAAGGTTTTTAAAGGGCAGGGGAGTGGTGTGGGTAAGATTGACAAAAAAAGGTATGTTTTCCTGCAGGTATTCTTTCAGTGGCTCTTCAGCCCCTTTTACCGAGGACAAAATACACCGCTGCACCGCATGATTCCGGATGAATTTTGATGCTGTCAGCAACGTGAAAGATTCCAGGGTAGCGGCTTTGACTAAATCACCATGATCGTAAAAAGCTGCTTTCGTACGGGTATTCCCTATGTCTATCACCAGGTTCATTGGGATAAAGGTATGATGGCAAAATCTTTAAAATTAAGGAATTGTTGTGGGTTTCCAACTATCGGATATGTAAATTTTGCATGGAACGGATCAGAATAACCGGGGATGATCATCAAAAAGGGAGGGATGATGCTTGTCGAATTTGCGGAGTACTTCGGTAATGATGGCTTCACGCATGAATTTCGCCTTGTTCATGACCCTGAACTGCCGGCAATATTGATTGATAGCCTTTAACTCGTGATTGTTGAACGCGATGGAGGTTTTGTTTACCCTTTTCAGGTTTTGGTCTTTATGATTTCTGGAATTCACAACACAGCTTATTGCACTGGCCGAAGATAAGTTTTTTAAAACAGGCAGCCATGCGGTATTTTTCAACAGGCAACTGTTAATGGAATTGGTAAGAAGTATGTTATCAGTTACTTGTGATATGTACAACAGGGGATTGGATGTTTGATATCTAATGGGAAGCCGGGAGAAAGGAGACGGGGAGAAAGAAAAAAAGAGAGGGAGAGAAAGGGAGAAGGAGAGAGGGAAGATTTAAAAATTACGCAAAAATGCCAGGCAAGGGATTTTTACCAGTAAACCGGAGTATGGGAAGGAAAAGCAGGTCCGTAAGGACTCAGCGAGGGCTGATAATGATTGGATATGCGGAATTCAGCTCCCACTGAAAATCCTTTTGTTATTTTATAGTTGAGGCCCAGCGACATGGATTCAGAAGGCACAGTGTAATACGGTGTGTTTTGTTTGTAGGCTTCGGCAGGCGCCTTCGCCTGTAAAAATGCATCTCCGGGGATCTTATAATAGGATCCGGTCAGCGTTACGCGGTCATTAATGAAATAATCGGCCGCAAGGAACAGGGCAATCCGGTTCGAAGGTGCCGGTTGCGTTAGAACTTCGGAAGAGCTGTAAAATGAGTTCAGAAAAATAAGACCTCCGGCCCTGATCCGCACCCTGGGGCTTATGTTATAGGCAATGGCCGGAGCGGCATAAGCAGTGGCAAAATATTCTTTTTGTCCGCCTGCGACCAGCACCATGCCGGTTGAAAAAGAAAAGCTGACCTTTTTGATCACCGGTGGTTGCAGAACATTAACGTCTGAACTTTCAGCAAGAACCGGATACAGGCTGGCAGGATCGGAAATGAAATCTCTGTCAACGGTCTCCTGCGCCTTAACACAAAAACAGGTAACCATCAGGAATGCCAGAACGGCCTTCCAGTTTGCCGGATGAAAAAGTGAATCGTTCATTTTCATAACCTGTCTTTCTGGTTGAATCCAATCTTATGCAAAGATAAAAGGTTTTTCCCGGATTGCAATATTTTCGCCGGGACCGGACCTGGCAAATGCCTTTTTAGTCTTTAACCACACATAGCACATCATTCATGGCAATGATGGCCTTTTTATAGTCCTCGCGGCTGACCACAAACTGCATGTTAACCTGCTTGAGGGATTGCGAAAAGGCATCGATGTTGATATGATTGTCAGCCATGGCTCCCGTGGCTTTCGCCAGTATGCCGGGCTTGGCAATGTTGGTGCCCAGCGCGCAAACCAGGGCTGATGGCTTGACGGTGACCTCATAATAACGTTCTTTCAGTTCATTGATAAGGGCATCGCAACAGTCGCTTTCCCAGACAACCTGTGTAATACTGTTGGCATTGGTAGCTTTCAGGATATAGCTGATGTTGTATTTCTGGAAGATCTGCATGACCATCAGGTCAAAGCCGACCTGCCCGATCATAAGCGGATCGTGGATCTCAATGGCTATAACCTTATCTGTTCCCGAAATAATTTCGACCTTCGATTGTTCGCCGATATAGTCCTTTGAAATAAGGGTCCCCGGATGATCCGGCTCAAAGGTGTTCTTAACCCTGATATTGATCCCGTTTATTTCAAGCGGTTTGGATGCCTTGGGGTGTATAGCTTCCATGCCAATGTCAGCAAGCTGGTCAGCAACATTAAAATTGGTAAAACCCACCGGGATTGATTTCTCAATCCCTACGATGGTGGGATCAGCGGATGAAAGATGGTATTCCTTATGTATTATAGCCTCGTCAGCCTTTACTTCAACAGCAACCTTGCTGAAGGTGACTTCGCTGTAGCCCCGGTCAAATTCACGCATGATGCCTTCCGTTCCTTTTGTATAACCGGTCACGATGGGAATGGTGTGACTGTAATCAATGGTTTTGAATGCCTTGTGAATCCGCTCGTCAATGGAAAGATATTCGGCGTCGTTAAAACCGCAGAGGTCGACGAAAGTGGCATTAATGCCGTTGTTTTCCAGAATATTTACGGTATTATAGGCTGAATGAGCCTCTCCGATTGAAGAAAGTATTTCACGGGCCGCCAGCAGGATGTTGTGATGATTCACATAACCTGTGGCCAGCACATCGGCAAGACTGTTAAGATAGTTCTTGGCTTGTTTGACCCGCTGGGTAATGAATTCGTCCGCTTTATTCTGATCGAGCCTGATATCGGCAAAGGTCCGGTTAATGTCAATCAGCCTGTCCAGCAGTTCAATCAGCGCTTTGTTATAGTTCTGGTTGTTGACAAATTTCTGGTATATGCCTGGCTCTTTTGTTTTTTTGTGCTCAAGCAGCCAGTTGGTGACGTTATTGTAGGCTGAAACAATAAAAATGCGGTTATAATAGTCGCCGTCCTTACTGGGTTTAATAATAATATTTTGCAGAACATCCTGGAACTTTGACATGGAAGTTCCGCCAATCTTCTCAACGGTTAGCATTTTGAATAAAAATTTAAGTCAGGTGCAAATGCATGAATTATCGGAACAAAAATATTCTTTTTTCAAAATACCGGGATTCCTGCTATTAAATATTATGCACAATAATACTAATTCAGGACCATCCTGAAAACCGGCAGATAACCCCTGAACTCACCCTCGCTGTCGAAGGTTTCGTATCCGAGAACCATGGAGGATACTTTTTTGGTAACGGTTACCTTGTCGGGATTCAGGTACCAGCTTTCCATAAACTGTATTTTCCCGATCTTGTCCCGGCTGAATCCCGCTGCCCTTTCAAGTTGTTTAAGCTGCCTGACGGTGAGCTTTTCGCGGGTATCAAAATCATAGACAACGGCTTTCCCGGAATAAGCCAGTTCAAAAACAATATCCACCAGCGTTTCCCTTTTCATACCCTGGAGGCATTCCTGCGTCCATGCGTCATCCGGGTCGATATTTTTAATGACGATGTCCTGTATGATATTTTCAGCCACCAGTATTCCTGCACTGCTGTCAGCGATTCTGTCCTGATGCGTTTTGAGATTCACTGAATGCGTGGATTCCCGGCAGGAAATCATGGCACACATAACCAATACAATGAATATCCTGTTTTTCATAGGCTGTAATGGTTTAACGATTGAAAAGCAGCCTCATTCCCAGAGGCGTGTCATGAAGACGGCCATTTTCGTATACCAGGTTCCCGTTCACAAAAGTATGGGATATCCTGGCATGAAATGTTTTTCCTTCGAAGGGGGACCAGCCACATTTATAAAGTATATTGCTGCCTTGCACGGTCCATGGATCGTCAAGGTCGGCAAGCACAAGGTCGGCATAATAACCTTCCCGGATATAACCCCGTTTCTCAATGCCGAATATATCGGCAGGCGCATGGCACATCCGATCCACAATCAGCTCAGGGGACAGGATGCCCTGCCGTGTGAAATCCAGCATGGCCGGCAGGGAGTGCTGAATCAGAGGACCGCCGGAAGGGGCTTTGAAATAGGTATTCATTTTTTCTTCCAGGGTATGGGGTGCGTGATCGGTAGCCACTATATCAAGGGTCCCGTCAGCTACTGCCGTTACCAGGGCAGCACGGTCTTCCTCGCTTTTGATGGCAGGATTCCATTTGATCAGGTTTCCCAGTCTTGAATAATCTTTATCATTGAAAAGGAGATGATGAACACAGACCTCAGCCGTAATTCTCTTACTTGTCCGTGGGCTTGTATGATCGAACAGTTGCAGTTCTTTACCGGTGGATAAATGTAGGATGTGCAGGCGGGCGTCATGTTTTTTTGCGAGCTCCACGGCCAGGGAAGAAGATATAAAACAGGCCTCGGCGCTGCGGATGGCAGGGTGAAATTCAACCGGCACATCCTCACCGTATTTTTCCCTGAACAGGGCAGCATTCCTGCGGATGGTCGCTTCATCCTCGCAATGAACCGCGATCAGCAAGGCCGACCGTGAAAAAATGTCTTCGAGGGCTGTGCGATCGTCCACCAGCATATTGCCGGTGGAGGCCCCCATGAATATTTTTATGCCGCATACCGTTGCGGGATCCGTGAGGAGAATTTCCTCAAGATTATTGTTGGTAGCTCCCAGGTAAAAGGAATAGTTGGCAGCGGAGACCTTTTCTGCACGCGCATATTTTTCCTCCAGCAATGTACGGTTGATTGCCTGAGGCAGGGTATTGGGCATATCCATGTAAGATGTCACGCCTCCGGCAACGGCAGCCCTGGATTCTGTATAGATATCCCCTTTGTGGGTAAGGCCGGGTTCCCGGAAATGAACCTGATCGTCAATGACTCCCGGCATAAGGATCTTGCCGGCGGCATCAATGATTATTGCATCATCCGGCATGGGTACGGATTCTCCTTCGCGGAAAATCCTTTCAATGCGCCCGCGACTGATCAGCAAACTACCGTTAAAGCGGACCCCTTCATTGATTATTAAAGCATGCTGAATACAATAGCTGGTCATGCGGCATTTTTTCTTTTGTAGGAACGAAAACAGCTTCTGGCCTTCATGGTCAGAACACCCCAAAAAGCTTCGTTAAAAATACCACCTGTCATTTTGGAATGGCCTTCCTGTCTTTCAGTGAAAATAATAGGGACTTCCACAATGGAAAAATGCATTTTCCAGGTGGTGAATTTCATCTCAATCTGGAAGGCATAGCCCTTAAAATGGATCCTGTCGAGGTCCAGGGCTTCCAGCACCTGTTTGCGGTAACATTTAAATCCTGCCGTGGCATCGTGGATCTTCATGCCGGTGATGAAGCGGACATATTTTGAGGCAAAGTATGACATCAATACTCTTCCCATCGGCCAGTTTACGACATTCACGCCCGATTTATAACGCGATCCGATGGCCAGGTCGGCACCGTTAAGGCAGGCATCATGCAATCGGATAAGGTCCTCGGGATTGTGTGAAAAATCAGCATCCATTTCGAAGATATAGGCATAATTGCGTTCCAGGGCCCATTTAAAACCAGTAATGTAGGCGGTACCCAGTCCCATTTTGCCCGGTCGTTGTATCAGGTAGAGCCGGTGCTGATTATTTTCCAGCTGCAGCGTCTCTACGATACTGGCAGTACCATCGGGTGAGCCGTCATCAATGATCAGCAGATGAAATTCCCGCGGAAGGGAGAAGATCGCCTGGATCATCCTTCCGATGTTCAGTTTTTCGTTGTATGTGGGGATTATTACGAGGGATTTTTCCACCGTTTTGTGCTGTGAATATTTTTTCCGAAGATATTACAATTTTTTAAAGTCTGAAACCCATTAAATCGTCAAACGCTCAAACTTTCCTCTTCCATGGCACCAGCGCACTGGTGCTTGCCGCGTAATCCGCATATCCTGGTTTTCGGCTCACCATTCTATTGTCCATCATCGGTATGCTGATCAGTGTGAACATCAGGATCATGCCGGCTGGTCCGGCCAGGGTATACCAATAAAAAGGCTTTGCCTGTATGGAAAAGGTGAAAAGGCCGGTCCAGAACAAGATCTCACCAAAATAGTTCGGATGTCTTGAGAACTTCCACAGTCCTGTAATGAGGAAAGGCTGATCCGGCTTTTTGCGCAGAAACGTTTTCAGCTGCCGGTCGGCGACGGCTTCAATGGCGATGCCAGAAAAGGTGATGATCAGGGCAATGCCATCCATGATCCCCGGAGGTTCATGCCATAAACACAAGGCAGGGTAGACAGCCAGGCAACCGGCATATACCATAAGGGTGGGGAACAAATGAAATCCGACCAGGCTGATCAGCCAGTAAACCGGGCGGGGAAAGGAACGGTACCGGGCATATCTCCAGTCTTCATCCTGCAGCCCCATCCATCTGCTGATCCAGTTAAAAGTGAGCCTGAATGACCAGATCAGGACCAGGGATATGATGATCCACTGTCTGAAGTCATACCACTCATGCAGGGGGGCATGCTTATACCAGACCAGGATAATGGGTACAGGAGCAAGGCTCCAGTAAGGATCATAAAAGCTCGAATTATTGAACATAAGGCTCATAAGGAATATCATCAGGGTGGCAGTCAGGTCGAGTACCAGGGTAATGAAGAGCATGTTTTCTTCAGGCTTTGCCACAAGATCAAACAGTGTGGAAATAATAATATAGGTAATCAGGTATCCTGCAAGACAGATAAGGAGGGATGGGAATTGCGTGATTTTTTTCATAAAACGAAAATAGTGATTATCAAAGGAAAAGTAAGGCAATAAAATTTCTTTCAATAATTTATTCGAAATAATTTGTTGATTTAAAAAAAGCGTTTACATTTGCACCCGCTTTAAAAAACAACGAGCGGGTTCTTTAACAAAATTGGGGTAATGAAAAAGTCCGGGAAAAAAATCGAAAGATTTTTTGGGAATTAAAAAAAAGTTTTATACATTTGCACCCGCTTTTTTAACCTGACAATTCGAGCAGGTTAAGACTCCATAAAAGTGTTTGTTCTGAAAAAGATTTTGATTAAAAGAGATGGCAGGTTTGCTAATCTTTAGTAACTTTGTCGTCCCATTTAAAATTGATAGTTCTTTGAAAATATTGAAGAGGAAAAAAGAAGGTAAGGAGAGCACCTTAATTTCTTTGGTGAAGAGTGAATCTTGAGCAATATTTAAATTCTTAATTACAACGAAGAGTTTGATCCTGGCTCAGGATGAACGCTAGCGGCAGGCCTAACACATGCAAGTCGTGGGGTAACAGGGTAGCAATATCGCTGACGACCGGCGCACGGGTGAGTAAGGCATATGCAACCTCCCTCTGACTGGGGCATAGCTTCCGGAAACGGAAATTAATACCCCATAATATTCCGACAGGGCATCCTGATGGAATTAAAGCTCCGGCGGTCAGAGATGGGCATATGTGCCATTAGCTAGTTGGTGAGGTAATAGCTCACCAAGGCTACGATGGCTAGGGGGTCTGAGAGGATGATCCCCCACACTGGTACTGAGACACGGACCAGACTCCTACGGGAGGCAGCAGTGAGGAATATTGGGCAATGGGCGAAAGCCTGACCCAGCCATGCCGCGTGAAGGATGAATGCCCTATGGGTTGTAAACTT
>CAYWCR010000032.1:18148-43883 GCA_964456825.1 uncultured Bacteroidales bacterium | reverse complement strand
CCGCCAGATCTATTTAAAATGCCAAATAGCTGAGACAGTAAAGAAGTGAAACAGTTTTTTCTCACTTCTGTTTTTTTCATCCATCCTATTGTACCAGTATGGTTCATAGGCCATGTCAATAGCAATATTTTTCAATATTAATCCTGCTCCGGCATTTATCGAATGAGCCAAAACCCGTTTTATTGCTATGAAGTTCTTATCATACGTGTTCAAAGTAGTCGGATTTATTTTCCAGCCTGCTCTGGCGGGAATAAGACCGAATTTTGGATGGAAGATATATTCCAATCCGATCCTGTATTGATTCAAGATTACCTTGGAATATTGAAAGGTACCTTCTATATCTATTATGGTATCAGCAATAGATTTTGTCTGGTTGTTGGTGGAAAAACTATAATTATAAGAGTAATTCGAACTCTCTTGATTGTCATGATAAAGCCATAGGTCAATATCAAATGCCAGTGTTAAATAATCACCGGGCCTGAAAGACAGTCCATTGGTTAATATTCCGGGGAATTCATATTTTCTAATACCTTTTTGCATTTCTATCCAGGTTGTATCATCCTTGTCATAATAATGATGATCTGTAACGTTGGTATAATCATATTCATCCTTTAATACAAACCCTCCTTCATACTTAAGGCCATAACGTAATGGAAGATTAAATGATGAGAAATCCACCATGATTCCTACAGTATAATTATTGCCGGTGTAGCTGAAATGCTCAGTTGTTTCATAAATTGTTTCATCAGGGAAGGAATCTGATTCATAGAGTTGTTTGGTATAATAAAGCTCATAGGTATAGTCTTTATTTCCCAATGAAAACCAATGATTATAAGAAGTCCCGGCACTAAAAAATCGGTTAATTGAAAATGCGGTACAGATCGAAACTGAATTTACGGTCAAATTATTTTTACCATGACTTTCAGTAAAAATACTTGGTAGATTTTTAAAGCTCGATTTGTAATTCATTTTATTTTGATATCCAATTCCAAAAACCAAATCTTTCTTCTTTAACTTTAACGGGTATACGAAACCAAGATAATCAAAAGAGTAGATTGGCCTGTAATCATTTTCATATATTGCATGTCTGTATTCTGTACTGACAAGACTGTTTACTATGGCAATTTCCGGTTTTTTAATTTGTGCTAAACCTGCAGGATTCCAGGATATAGCCGTGGCATCGTCCGCAACAGCATTGAATGCATAGGCCATGCCGGCAGCTCTTGCTCCCTTTCCAAGAAGATCATATTCCCGCTGTGCGCAAACAGAGGTGAAAACAAACACGAAACCAATCAGTAATATAAGCCCTTTCCTGAACTGAAAGTTTGCGATGATATACATGCTTTTATGAATAGGTTTTGTATACCTGCTTTTGTTCCATTTCAAAAATACTTAAAAAGCGGATATAAGTCAATAGGGGGGAGAAGAGGTAGGCGGTAAACAGTATGTTAATAATCAATGCCTAAACCGCTAACCAGCTAAAAACCTAAACCGCTATATTCCAGACGGCATGACCTCCAGACTGCACGACCTGTCTGCCGGCAGGCAGGCTGCACGACTTTATATTATCTGCTACTATGAATCAAATTTGGAAAGCAGATCCGGTATGTGAAATTTTAATCAAGCAAACGAATTAAACAAACTGCCTGCTGATAACATTACAATGATAACGATCACATAAATGGCCAATATGACGATGAGCAGAATGCCCATAAACCTGTAATGCAGTTTTAAATATTTAAAGGCCAGTGTCATTAATGAAGTATCCGAATTCATTATAGCCTGCCTGGAATGCCGCGAGAACATCAGTAAATAATAAAAAGGGAAAAAATAGGCAACCATCACCAGTATCATTGGTATAAAAGCCAGTAATTCGAACATGCCCAACATACGAAAGGCGGAGGTGGAATATGCGAATACCATTATCAGTACCATCAATCCAAGAAAAACGAAACCTGCAATGGCCAAAAAATTTGTCCACATTCGGGTTTCTTTGAGATGATTCAGTCCGTTGGTTTCCAATTCGAGATTCCTGGATTCCGGTTTGTTCTCAGGTGTGTTTTCCATAGCTTGTATTTTTAAGGTTAATTTCTATATCGGCTCATTTCTTTTTTTTCTTTTCTGCCATGAAAATGCCGCTCCCAGTATGATGCACCAGTAGAAGACAAATTCAAAGAATGGCATTATACTGGCAGCGACGGGACTTGCCCCCTGAAGCAGCGGCGGTTTGTCCAATATCCCCCGGTAAATGGCCCAGATATGGGTAATAATGCCCCATAGTCCTCCCAGCAGGCAAAAGCTGATAACAGGATTGCCGGGCAACCTGGTTGCTGCCCACCAGATGAACAGCCCTGCCAGTGCAAAGAAGACACCCATCGCAGGCGGAATGAGCCATCGCGACCAGGACGGAAATACAAACTGATAAACCGGTTCCCAGAAAATACTTACCATGATCATCCAGACCAGCAGCCAGAAAATGCCGCTGATAATCGTCACCGGCCATTTTAGCTGGTGAAACAGCCGTGATTCAAGGAATCTTGACAGGTATGCAACCAAAACCGTGTCAAACAATGCAAAAAGAACGGCAGCCCTGATGAGGACTTCGGTCGTTACTTTTACCCCTTCCAAATGCATTGTTTCCGATTTTAGTTGTTTGATGCAATATAGAAAAAATTAGGATTCCGGCAATGTACAATCTGTCAATTTGTAAACCTGCCTGCTCCCGATGCATCGTGATTCGGCAGGCAGGTCTGTAAATCCTTAATATGTCCACAGTCCACAGAATACACAATAACTATTAAGCCTGCAAATATTCAAACAAAAATAATTGTTTACATTTGCTGCCGACAAATAATTGCATTAATCATTAATTAAACGATAATGAAATCAAAAATTCTGTTTTGTTTTTTTCTGGTAGGGCTGTTGGTTATGCCTGCAATGTCGCAAAATGCCAGTGTTTTAACGAATGAACTTGATTCGGTTTCATACAGCCTGGGCATTTTGCTGGGATCAAGCATAGAAAAGGCGGGAATAAAGGAATATAAGGAAGATATGTTTATGCTGGGCATAAGGGATGTTAACGGCGGGAAGCAGCAGCTATTGTCTGCCGAGCAGTCCAACATGGTGATCAATACATACCTGGCAAAACTGAATGAGATGAAAGCGGTGGTTAATCTTCTGGAAGGCCAGAAATTCCTCGATGAAAACGGGAAGAAAGAAGGCGTGGTTAACCTTCCGAGCGGACTACAATATAAAGTGATCAGGGAAGGAGAAGGAGCATCACCTGCGGATACCAGTGTTGTAACGGTACACTATACCGGCACGCTGATGAACGGAGAAGTGTTTGACAGTTCCGTGGAACGGGGCGAGCCCGCACAATTCCCCGTTAACGGTGTTATTGCAGGGTGGACCGAAGCCCTTCAGCTTATGAAACCCGGCGCTAACTGGATATTATATATTCCTCCGCAATTGGGCTACGGCGAATACGGCACAAGGGGCATTGAGCCTAACGCGGTGCTGATCTTTGATGTACAGTTGATATCTGTGCAATAGTGCCGGATTTCTCGCAAAGACGGGAAGAAATATAGGTTTCTCGCAAAGGCGCAAACACGCAAAGAATAGAAAAAACAAATCCGTATATTCTTCTTTGCGCTTTCGCGAGAAATTTTAACCTTTTATAATACCACAATCTTCTTCAAAAATGTGTTTTCTCCCACCCTCATTTTTACCATATACAATCCCTTCTGCATTGCGGTAAGATCAATGCTGATGTCATGCTCTGCAGGCTCCAGGCTGCCGGCAAAAGGCTGACTGACCAGGCTGCCGTTTGCATTGTATAATTCCACCGTTACAGTATTAACCCGGTTCAGGATAAACCGCAGATGAACATTATCGCTGGCCGGATTAGGGAAGGCCAGCAGATAATCAATTTCCGGGACAACCGGATCCGGATTCAAACCGGTTCCGGTAAACAGGGTACCTTTAAGCTCCCGTCCGGCAGGCAGTTTTTCACCGTCTTTACCGGCAATATAAGAGGCGATCCAATCGGGTCTTTGGGGCAAATCATTACCGGTCATGAACTTTTCATTCCATTCCTGATCGTTATACCGGTAAAAATTGTCGGTGACCTCATAATGAAACGAAGAGACAGGGCCTGCAAAAGCCATCAGCTGATCAGGATTGACGGGATTGGGAGCAAGGAAGATGCCGGCATTGATATAACCGTTCCCGACATGAACTACATGGCCGACAACAGTGCCGGACTCATCCGTGGGCTGTGTATGGATATCGGCCACGATAAAATCAGGATTATAGCCGTTAAAGGTCTCAAAGAAGAGATCGTTGAACCATCCGGAGACCGAAGGTCCTGATGCCATATAGGAGTTGATCATGGTCTTCAGGAAAGTTATCTCCTCTTCATTCACCGGTACACCGGATAGCTCCTTTTGAGAAACAGTCTTGAAAATTCCCATGATTTCGGCATAACGTTTGTAATAATCAACAATATAATTATTACTGTTCAACGACGTACCCTCAAATACCTCCTTAAAAAACAGGGATGCATGCTGTGCAAAGAGCTGGATCCTTTCATAGAATTCCGGGTAGGGTTCGATGTAAGTATAGGGATATGAACAGCCGGTACCACCGGTATAAGATTGTTTTCCATACAGAATATTATCATGTCGCAAGGCAGCCCACGAAGTTAGTTGTGTGTTCAGTTTTTCATGATGCCATGCGGTGGTTTGCATGAAATAGGGAAGGTTGTCGGAAGATGCCGGAGGATTCAGACCCCGGATGGCGGAAAGCCATGTGTTGTAAAGGGACTGTTGCCAGAAATCTTCATCGTAGGCATCCACCAGATATTTCAGGGAAGATACCTTATAGGCATACTGGTATTTTTCCAGTTCATCTTTCAGCAAAACCATGGCATCTTCATTCCCCATTACTGCCATAATATCAAGCGGGTCGGGGAGGCCTCTGTAGATTTTCACATTGTTCTGTATGATCCTGTCATAAACCACTTCACTTGTTATGTAGGAATCGATGAGAAATTTCTGTCCCATCAGCCTGAATGACACGGGGAGTTTGCCCGGGTCGGCGGAAAACGGGTCGACATAAAAGAAATTCGACATTATTTTCTGGCCATAATCATCCGATGCATTCAGGGTATCATCGAATTGCTGGTAAACCGGTTCATTAAATAAATCAACGGGACTTTCAAGCATCAGGGTTGTCAGCCCATTAAGCTCATCCGGCGTCATGTTGTCAGCCGGGCCTACCAGGAATTCAATGATTTTCTCATGGGTATCCAGCAAATCCTTTTCACCGCATGAATGCAACAGCTCATTCAGCAAAACGGCTCCCAACTTCATCCTGCGCAGTTCATCCACGGTCCAGTCAGGCTCCCATGGATTTTCGGGAGGAGCGGTAAGCAGAAAGTCAATGCGCCCCAGCCACATCATAGCCCTGAAATAGTTCTCCAGGGTAATTTCTCCTGCGGGGGTATAGATGGTTTTGGTGTAATGTCCGCGGGGTTTGAACTGGCTGAAATCTATATTGCGGGTCCTGGATGTTTCAGTAAACAGGACCATGGATGTCATCTTTTCGTCTCTGACGGACTGCATTACTTCATCATATTTATCCCGTGCGTTTTCCTGCGGCAAATAGTTTTTACCGGTTGCCAGGGAATAGGCAACAGCTGCATAAAGATCAATATCCGACAAGGCATCCCGGAGCCGGACATCATCCTTATATTTATTATACAGGGAAGGATAAGCGGTATACAACTCCTTCAGCATCATATTCAGATTCGGTTCAAGGAATTGCCATTCCAGCGTCTGCAATATGGCATCGTAAGCATTATGCAAGGTATGTAATACAAAGTCAGTGCTGATAAACAGGGGCAGGTCGCTGGAATAGATCTGAATGAAAGGCTGTAGCCAGGTTTCATATTGAAACCGTTCCGATACCATAAAGAAATTGCCGGCCAGCAATTCTTCCTCCGGTTTTGTTAGTGAGAATGTATTGTTGATGGAATCAAACCAGGGAATATCTCCGAGGTTTGCCGGGTAGATCCTGGATGAATAGTACACTGTCCGGGGCGGATGAGCTGCCAGTAACTGATCAGCAGTCAGTGTTTTATTGCTGGTGAGAAACTGCATATAGCTTGCAGGATCGAAAGTTGACTGGCCTATGGCAACCGGAAGGATTGCCACAAATATGATCGCCCATATTCCGACAGCATATTTTGTTTTCATGATGATGGTTTATTTAACAAGTTACATAAAAATCGACTGAACGTCAATAAATTGATGCATTATGTGATCAAAAGGTTGCTTGAAAAACAGTGAACCGGAAATTTCTATACCGAAACCGGTTTGCTTTTCCATAATACAAACACGATAGATAAATGTAACCTTGTTCGGGAAAATATTTTTGTGATTATTATATTATGCACCCTAATATTGGTGCAATGAAAAACGAGCCCTTATTACATTAATTAATTCTCTGCGAGGATGGCTGGTTATCTTGATATATTATCAGAACCTCGGAGAGGCTCAATTATTGTAGAAAACAAGTATTGAAAATCCATCCCTCACTTCAACCTCAAAGAGGTTGAATTAAAAATATAGGGCTCACTCTCCCGAACCTTTCCGCACCTTCTCAAACTCGTCCCCCGGCATCCATTGAGGCATTCCATCCTGGTTTGCCAGTTCAAGGATCACATGGAAGAGGAGGTTCATATCCTCGATGTGACCTGAAAGATCCCAGGCGGGGTCATATTCATCACTGGGCTGATGATAATGTGTTTTGATCCATATATTCGTGGTTTCTTTTCCCCAGCCGGCAGGTTTGCCCACAAAATCCTTCCCGGTATCAAGGTATAGCCCCGGTATGCCGATCTGGGCAAAACTGTATTGATCTGAGCGGTAATACATGCCCAGTTCCGGGGACTGGTCGGGTACGACAACCCGGTGCTGTTTTTCAGCATAAAAACGGACCATTTCGTCAATGGTTGATTTGCCATAGCCAATCACAACAACATCCCGTGTTTTTCCCCAGATATTGACGAAATCAATGTTGACATCAGCGGCTATGTTTTCAGGTGCAAAAGTCGGGTGCTTTGCATAATATTCCGATCCGATCAGTCCTGCTTCTTCTCCTTCCACGGCTGCAAATACCAGGGTTCGCCGCGGTGCTTCCTTCATGGCCGAAAAAGCCTCCGCCATGGTCAGTATGGTAGCCACACCGGATGCATTGTCAATGGCCCCGTTGTATATGGAATCTCCGTTGATGACCTTGCCAATGCCCAGGTGGTCATGATGGGCGGTGATCAAAACAGCCTGCTTGCTTAATTCAGGGTCGCTGCCGGGTAAAACTCCCAATATATTGGCACCAACAGCCTTTTCAATCTTTGCGTTGATACTGCAGCTCACGTTGATTCCCAATGGCACCGGCCTGAAATCAGATTTCATGGCCTGCTTTCTTAATTCATCGAGTTCATAACCCGCCATTTCAGCAATCCGGGAGGCAATAGCTTCAGTGACCCACGACTTATATCCAAGCCTTGATTCCGGCTGCTGAACCAACTCATACTGTGAACCTGACCAGCTGGTTTGCACGACCTGCCAGGGATATCCTGCTGATGCGGTCGTATGTATGATAATGGCACCAAGGGCTCCCATCCTTGCCGCCTGTTCAAATTTGTAGCTCCAACGTCCATAGTACAAACGGGCTTTGCCTCCGAAGAATGAGGAATCGCTGTTATCCGGATCGTTGTTCATGATCAGCAGGAATTTGTCCCGCACATCCGTATCCTTGAAATCATCCCAGTTGAATTCCGGCGCCTGTATACCATATCCGACAAATACCAGTTCTGCGTTCTCAACACCGGCATGCTCCTGCTGCATGCCCGGAAATAAGATGAAATCTTCGTAATAGCCGGGATCAAGGATTTTATCCTTACCGGTAAAGGTTAATTTCACCGACGGATCAACGTTTATCCTGACCATATCGATATACTGATAAAAGCCGGAATCTCCTGCTCCGGGCTTCAAACCGATTTGCTGCATCTGACCGGCAATGTATTGCTGGGCTATGGCGCTTCCCGGACTTCCCGGTGCCCTTCCGGCAGTAACATCATCACTGATGCTGATGATATGCTTCCTTAAACTTTGTTCCGTAATCATTTTCAAGGCATTATCTACATCTGACTGCGCGCAGGATGTAAAAATGACTGCAAGCACAATGGCTGAAATGTAAGGGTGATTTTTAATCTTGGTGAACATATCCGTATTTCTTTTCTGTAAAATAAATCAATTTAATTCATTGTTAAGCTCAATATCTGGTGAAACTCGGGAAAGAAAATGGATTTTTAATGATAAATTTGAATACCATTAGGAAATCCGGGAGCAGGAACACTTAAATTTCTTTTCATTATGAAACAAATTATCAACATGTCACTATTGGCTGCTTTTGTCATTGAAGGCAACATTTGTTATTCCCAGGCCGTTGCATCTCCGTATGAAGTTGGTACATGGCATGGATTCAGGCAGACAGCCATAAACTACACCTTCGATGATGGTTGTTCCAACCAGTTTGCTATCGCCATTCCGTTATTTAATCAACATGATTTTGACCTTACTTTATTTACGGTTATAGATTGGGGTCCCGACTGGACAACAATGCAGAGCGTTGCTGCCCAGGGACATGAGATAGCCAGTCATACCCTGTCCCATGCGAATTTTAGCACCATTACCAGCGATCAGCAGAGAGCTGAATTAAAAGACTCAAAAAGCACCATCGAAAGCCATATAACAGGGCAACCCTGTATTACCATGGCTTATCCCTACTGCGCTACGGGTGTTGATTCCATTTGCAGTAAATATTATATTGCAGCCCGGGGTTGCCAGGGTTTCATTGAATCTGCAACGCCGGGATCCTTTATGAATATAAGCTCTATCATCTGTGGCAGTTTGGGTTCAGTTAAAACAGTCAGGGATTTCAAGGCCCGGTTTGAAAGTGCTGCTGCCGCCAAAGGCTGGTGTGTTTTTCTGTTGCATGGCATCGATGATGATGGCGGTTATTCGCCCGTGCTGTCGCCGGTTCTGACTGGCAGTATCGAATACCTGAGTATTCGCAGAAGCAAGTTCTGGGTGACAACTTTTAAAAATGCCGCCCTTTATGCAATGGAACGAAATGCTGTTACGGTAACGGAGACATTGAATACCGATACGATGATGACGTTGCAGGTTTCAGATACGCTGGCTGATTCAATTTTTAACCATCCCCTGACATTGCGCCGGCCCCTTCCGGAAAACTGGCCATCTGCCGACGTTACACAAAATAATACATCCGTTCCGACCCGCATTGTTCAGGTTGATACCATGGTATATTTGATGTTTGACGTTGTACCGGATGGGGGAGAGGTAAAATTGTCAAAGAATATCAATGCAGTTATACCGGAGATCGATACATTGCCCCCTGATAATGATACCATTCCCCAGACTTATATTCCTCATCATGATGAAATGGATTCATCGGGCAAAGAAGGTCCGGAGATTATGATCATCCATAATACGCTGATCGTTGAGATGACGGTTTCCGCTGAAATGAAACTGGTCATAACCCTGTATGATCTCATTGGCAGAAGCCAGTATACACAAATGGCCAGCATTGGAATGGAAGGCAGAATCAGCATTAATTTACCGGAACGGTTCAACAATCCGGGCGTATACATTGTCAGCGTGTCAGACGGTAACGATACCTGGTCAAAAAAGATATCGGTTTTAATCTGAACCTTTGTCGTGTGCAATTCTGATAAATCCGGGAAATCCCGTTGCTGAACATGAAAAAAACCATCATCATTATTGCTTTATTACTAATCCTTGCAAATGCAGCAAGACCACAACAACATTTGTCTGTTATAACCGCCAACAGTTTCATGAGTGAATTCCCCGATCCCGACAGCATTCACTGGGTGGGGGTGCAAAATCATTTCGACTGGCAGGCGGGATATATGATGCTGGTTATGGAGAAACTCTGGAAAGCTACCGGGGACGTACGTTATTTCAACTATGTAAAGCGATATGTTGACCAGCAGGTGCATGGTGACGGGGACATACCCGACTTTGAACCTACGGCGCTTGACCATTTCATACCCGGTTATGCCATTCTCTTCATGTATGAGCAAACCCGACTTGAAAAATACAAAACAGCCGCAACAGCAATACACGATGCCTTTAAAGACTATCCGCGTAATTCCGACGGCGGTTTCTGGCATGCAAACTGGGCCAGGCATCAGATGTGGGTCGACGGAGTGTTCATGGGTCAGATATTCATGGCCCGCTATACCAGTATGATAAGTAAAAATATGCATGATTTCGATGAGGTAACCCGGCAGATGAAACTGATCATAAAGCATTGTGAAAAGCCAAACGGCTTGTTACTCCATGGTTGGGACGAATCAAGATCTGCTTTGTGGGCGGACAGCAATACCGGTCTGGCCCCTGAAGTATGGAGCGAAGGTCTCGGGTGGTATGCCGTCCTTATCGCCGATGTGTTTGATTATTTGCCCGAAAATCACCCGGATCGTGCTTCCCTTATGGATCATTTGCAGCGGTTGTGCAAAGGATTGAAAGACTGTCAGGATGAAAAAACCGGCATGTGGTGCCAGGTTGTCGACAAGCCTGATCATCCGGGGAACTGGAATGAAACATCAGGAACCGGCATGTTTTTATACCTGATCAATAAATCCATATCCGGTGGCTATATATCAGAACGGGATTACAAAGCCATTGCCAATAAAGCCTATTCGGGCATCACTGAAAAGGCAAGGATTGATCAGGATGGCCTGGTCGACATTATCGATTGCAGCAGTATCGGAATAATGAAAGATTATGATGAGTATGTTTCCCAGCCCAGGGAGATCAATACATTTGCCGGGATTTCATCGTTTATACTGGGAACCCTGAGTGAGGAAATCAAACAGCACAGGTCACCCTGAAGAATTGGCAGTAACAGATCGTTCATCGAAGTGCTGTGTCCGGAATACGGTTAAATAGTTGAAAGGGGGAATGGTGGAAGTAAAAAATTTGTAAATTGCATTAATTAACTATTATTAATCCTAATAAACTAAAAAAATGGAAATTCTTGTAACCTTGCTTATCGGGGCATTAGCCGGCTGGCTGGGCAGTATGATATACAGAGGCGGCGGCCTGGGTCTTATTGGAAATATCATCGTCGGTATTGCCGGAAGTTTTGTTGGCTACTGGCTATTGGGTAAACTTAATGTCCATCTGGGTACCGGATGGGTTAGTGCAATCCTCACCGGGGCCATCGGTGCCATAATTATTTTATTTCTGTTTAATCTGATATTCAGGAAATAACAGGCAATAGACAGAGAATGTCTGAATTGGGATGCCCGGGATTTGCATTATCTTGTTGCATATAAGCTGTACAAGGGATTGCTCTTGAACTTTGGTACACAAAGTCTGGAAGTTAAACGCCTGCGACATCCTAAAAACAAGCAGAAATCAGTACCAGTATGCTGATCCCGTCATCCCAATATCCAATTAATCCCAATTCAGACCATTGACCACCGACGACAGGATATTGAAAATTGAATTTGAAAAGCTCTTTCGTGAGCATTTCACGGCCTTGTGCTATTTTGCCCGGAAATACCTGGGTGACCACGACAGCAGCAAGGAGATCGTTCACAGTGTTTTTATCAGGCTATGGGAAAACAGGTCGTCATTCGACTGGGATAAATCCGCCAAATCATATCTGTTTACATCAGTTTATAACCGGAGCATGAATTTTATCCGGGATAATAAAAAGTTTGTTGCAAGCGAATCTCCCGAGATCAGGGAGGAGGTTACGGATACAAGTGCATTTTCTGATACGCTGGAGGTTGCTGAACTGGAAGGCAGGATTAAAACAGCCCTGCAACGCCTGCCCGGGAAATGCAGGGAGGTATTTGAACTGAACCGTTTTGAGGGAAAGAAGTATGCTGAAATCGCCAGCCTGCTGAATATCTCGGTGAAGACGGTAGAGACGCAAATGTCAAAGGCCCTTAAAATACTCAGGGATGAGCTCCGGGATTATTTGTATGTTGTTGTTCTTTTTTTGCTAAATAATATGGATCATCTGTAAGGGTGAGATACAACTTGTGTGTGTTGACTATACAAAAGCCATGGATACTGAAAATAATCATATCGATCCGGTAGGCCTGCTGCCAAAATATTTCTCCGGCGAGGCAACCCCTGAAGAAAGCAGGCTGGTGGATGAATGGTTGTCAGCGGATAAAGATAACCGGAAGGAGTTTGATGCCTTTGCAAAACTCTGGAAAATAACCGGTTCGGTTTCCGGGGAAGATGAAATAAATCTGGAATCCGAATGGCAAAAACTTGAATCGGTTGTTATGCCGGCAGCGGCAAAAACCATCAGCCTTGGCCGGATATTGCAGATAGCCGCCTCCGTTATATTAATTTCAGCCCTGGCCTATTTCGGAACAAAAATTACCGGTGTAAAAACTGAGAGTGCGCCTGTCGCTGCCTTGTCAACTCATACCTTGCCTGATGAATCCATAGTTTCATTAAATGCAGGTTCGAGATTAACGTATCAGAAAGGTTTTGGAATTACTCACCGCAATCTCACCCTCAAAGGGGAAGCCTATTTTGAGGTGGGTCAAAACGCAACACTGCCTTTCATCATTTCCTCCGGAGATGCCAGCATTAAGGTAACGGGCACAACATTTAATGTAAAGGCATATGCGGATCAGCCTGAGATCAGGGTGACGGTTACGTCGGGTACCGTTTTGCTGTATGAAACCGGAAAACCGGCCGGGGAAGCGGTCCTTCATGCCGGAGAGACCGGTATATACAACAAGTCAATGAAGACCGTCAACAAAAAGGATGTTTTGGATATCAATGATATGGCCTGGAAAACAAAGATCCTGGATTTTTATAATACACCCTTGCAGGAAGCAGCCGGTATTCTTGAAAACACCTATCATCAGACCATTGTTGTTGATCCCGGAGTAAGATCATGCTCTATAACGGTTCGGTTCGATAACCAGGAATTCGGGGATATTCTCCGGGTGATGGAATATACCCTCGACCTGAAAATTACCAAAGAGGGCAATCGCATTATTATCTTCGGAAACGGATGTTGAATCACCATCGCTGCCATCTTCACATGCTCAGGCTCATATCCCTGGCTGCTTTGCTGATGCTGACGGAAACGTTGGCCATGGCACAGGATCCGGATCTTTCAGGTAAAGTCACCGTCCGATATACTGATGCAACGCTGGAGAAAATATTGCAGGATATCACACAATCATACGGTATCCGCTTTTCCTATAATCCCAGGGAACTGCCTCTCAACTTGAAGATAGATTACAGTGCCCGGGATAAGACACTGGAACAGGTAATCGGCGATATTTTATCATTGGCCGGGATAGAATATACTGTCGTTGCCGGGTATCTGATCCTGAAGACCGTTGATGAAGAGAGTGAAGCAGTGAAGCCTGCAAGGCCTGAAATTTTTACACTGAGTGGCATCATTTCCGACTCATCAAGCCGGGAGGTGCTAATCGGTGCGGCCGTGTATATAAGGGAAACCGGAACCGGAGCATTAAGCAACCATTATGGTTTTTTTTCCATAACCCAGCCGGCCGGTGTCTATACGTTGGAAACATCGCACCTGGGCTATGCGATTGAAAGCAGGACGGTGGCATTGCATGGCAACGCCACCTGGAATGTCAACCTCAAACCGATTCCATATACGGTCAAAGAGATTATCGTTTCAGCAGTGAATAAGGA
Source organism: uncultured Bacteroidales bacterium (assembly GCA_964456825.1). Classification (GTDB taxonomy): domain Bacteria; phylum Bacteroidota; class Bacteroidia; order Bacteroidales; family UBA10428; genus UBA5072. Next base: position 30,060 of record CAYWCR010000032.1, on the reverse strand, counting down.
GGAACTTGTTGCAAACGCCCGGGCTGCCCAGAGCAATATGGAGGCTAAAGCCATACAGCAGCACGTCGCCGCAATGGGTGAAACTGATATGCTAAAATCCCTTGACCTGTTGCCCGGTATAAGCTTCCAGAGTGATGGTTCGAGTTATTTTTATGTACGGGGCGGCAACCGTGATCAGAACCTGATATTGCTTGATGAAGCACCTCTTTATAATCCATCACACCTGCTTGGCTTGTTTACACCGATAATCCCTGAGGCCGTCAAACATACCGAGATTTATAAAGCCGATTTCCCTGTCCAGTATGGAGGCAGGCTTTCTTCCATCATGGATATCCGCACCCGCGATGGCAATATGCAGCGGTTCTCAGGCAGCGCAAGTACAGGCTTTGTTTCTACCAGGATCAGCCTGGAAGGTCCGTTTAAGAAAGATGCCAGCTCCTGGTTCTTATCTGTCCGGAGGTCGACTTTTGGATACTTCGTCAAAAAATTGAATCCTTCGGTTGAGGATCTCTATTTTACCGATTTTACTGCCAAGTTCAATGTAAAACTGGGGAAAAGGGACCGCTTGTTTTTAACCTTGTTTTCCGGGAAGGATATATTTATAAATAAACCGGCCGTCATGAGGAACGGACTGGAATGGGGCAATAATTCCCTCACCCTGCGCTGGAATCATATATACGGGAACAGGCTATTCTCCAACACAACCTTTTACAGCAGCAAGTATGATTATTCATTATATACCAACTATGATGAAAAGATCTATTGGAATTCAGACATTACCAGCTCGAACATCAAGTCGGAATTTGCGTGGTACATCAATCCCCGCCATAAGATAAACTTTGGTATAAACCTCGGCGTTTATTTTTTCAATCCCGGTAACTATAAATCATCTTTTGCAATCCAAAGCGATATGAGGGTATCCGAGGTGAATTCAGGAGAAATTGTCTTTTATGCCGGCTATGAGCAGAAAATTGCCGACTGGCTCGGCATTAATTACGGACTGCGGTTTTCAAACTGGAGCAATTATGGCGAGGCTTTCAGCATAATCTACGATGCGTCCTATTATCCGGTTTCTCAAAATGAATATGCCAAAGGAGAACGCTACTATTCCAAAAACTTTCCCGAACCCCGCATTTCGGTTTCTCTGAGAACAGGCCACATGGCTTATATTAAGGCTTCCTATAACCGTACCGTTCAGCATATTAATCAGATAAACAACAGCATAAGTCCCCTGAACTCACTGGAAGTGTGGCTGCCATCCGGACCCAATATAAAGCCACAATCAGCCCATATTGTTGACCTGGGATATTTGAAGGCATGGCCGGCCAGGTCGATGGATATCAGTGCCGATGTATATTACAAGAAAATGATTAACCAGGTAGGATACAGCGACCATGCTGAAATGCTGCTGAATCGTTTCCTGGAGGGAGAACTGCGGCAGGGCGACGGAGAAGCCTATGGTTTTGAGATCTTGCTGAAAAAGTCCCAGGGGAAGGTTACGGGACAGATCGGATATGCTTATACCAGAAGTTTTTTAACCATTGAAGGGCTGAATAATAACCGGAGATATCCTTCACATCAGGACAAACCAATCGATTTTTCATTATCCCTTGATTTTATGGCAAGGCCCCGCTGGACGCTGAACGTAAATGTCGTCTATACATCAGGAATGGCCCTTTCGACGCCTGCAGGCTTTTATTATTACAGGGGGAAACAGGTCCCGGTATATGCCCTGCAGAACAATGACCGGCTGCCCGATTACAAAAGGATCGATCTGGGTTCGATGTGGCGGCTGAACAGGAATCAGAAAAGATTTGAGCACCATATTTCCATTGCGTTTTATAACCTGTTTTCATTCCGGAATTATGCTTTCCTGAATTTCAATAAAATGCAGGATGAAAATGGAAAATTCCGTGTGCCGGCTGATACCTATAATTTGGATGAGCAGGTTGCGACATACCGTTATATGTATTCCATGATTCCTTCAATAACCTACAGCATGAAGTTCTGATGATAAAATGCCTTAGCCAATATATAACAGGATTTTTCCTCATTGTACTGATGCTCTCATGTGAAAGGATTACCACATGGGATATTCAGCCCGATGAAACATTACTGGTAGCCGATTGCATCATTACCAATGAGTTGAAAAATCAGGAAGTCAGGCTGTACCAGTCAGCAGATGGCCTTAACCAGACTCCGGCAGGGGTTTCAGGGGCGGCAATCAGCCTTATGGTCAACGATACTACGATTACATTTGCAGAAGGTACAGCCGAAAACGGAGTTTATTTTTCTACCGTACCTTTCAGGGCTGCGGCCGGTAACGATTACAGCCTGATTATATCTTATAAGGACTATGCTGACACTGCCCATGCGGGAATGGTGGGTATCACTCCGTTCGAAGATTTTGACATTGTAACCTATGACAGCCTTTACCGGTTTGTATACCATTCCGGCAACCAGGCTTCTATGACAGAGGTATTCTATAACTGGTCGGGTTCGCAGGAATACTGCAACGCCTATGGTTCCTGTCAGGCCTCAGAGACCTTCTACACCCTCGATAACATCGATATAGGGAAATTGTTTGCCCCTGACAGGCAGGTCATCCCTTTCCCTGGCAATACCGAGATCATACGGAGGAAATATTCCCTTAGTGATGAGCATCAGCGTTTTATCAGGTCTCTTTTGCTGGAGACGGAATGGCGTGGCGGATATTTTGATGTTGAACAAGGCAATGTCCCCACCAATTTCAGCCACGGCATCCGGGGTTGGTTTGCTGCCTGCATGGTGCTGTCGGATACGACCCGGGTCGGTAAATAATGGGTGTAGAGAGACGTGATGAATCGCGTCTCTACATTTCATCCTTCCAATATTGTTGTTAATATTCAGTTATTTACATTTTTTTTCTCTTTTTATCAGGGTAATCCCTTTGTCTTGTGTGATACTGTTGAAATCGGTTTGATTACAAACTTAAAAAGCAATAGTATGAAAACAAGAAATCTTCTTTTAGGAATTGGTGCAGCGATGGGTGCGCTGTTTTTCAATGCCTGTGAAATGGATAATGTTAACCCGAATGAATCGGAGTATGGCATTCTTCCCGAACATTTTAAGGTTGATATTCCCAACGCACTGAGCAATTCAAATTTCAAGTCTGCTTCGTTAAAAAGTTCCCAGGTCGATACTGTGAACGGCAATATTATCTATTGGCACCTGAACACCTTTATCGCTGTGGGTGAAGGAGCTGCCGATATTGTGGAAGCTGCGATTTGGAGCATCCATGCTTATCATATTGAAGACGTGATTTACCTTAGTTTTACCAGCGATGAGGACAATCGCGTAAAGAACCTCGAGGTAGTTAAGGATGTTGAATTCAGAGACTGTGAATGGGAATACCAGCTGACCATAACCGATGCTGAATCGGAAGGCAATGATGATGGCGGTGTTGGCATGCAGATTTTCTGGAGCAAGGACCCGGTGGAAGGCATAGCAGTTTTTAAACCATACAACCTCAACCGCAAAAAAAACGCCGGTGCTGACAATACCATGTTCAGTATTGAATATTCGGAAAAGGGAACCGGTGATTATGAAACCTATATGATCGTGGAAATAGCAGGACTGCCGGTTGAGAATTACCATCCTTTTGCCCTGGAAACCATGAAAATGTTTGTCGGCAAACATGGAGATATCGTGGATGTATATGGTAATTCCAACCACCCGAATGCCCAATTTAACCGCAATGATGATCAGGCAATAGGATTTAACTGGGCTTTCGTAGCCTCGGGTGACGATAAAAACGATATTGCCGTGGCTGAGGTTGGATTACCGTCAAGTCTGGCCGATATTACGGAAAGAACTGATATACTGGAAAATAACTCAATAAAAAAGGTACTTACGCGGGAATTTACCAACTATATTGTTGACGAATATGCTAAATGGGGACTGACCCTCAATCCCGATGAAGTAGCTACCTTGCTGATACCTTATCTGAAAAACGCCGATGCTCCGGGTTATTTCAATACCCATGGATTTCTCCAGGGGGGTATTGCCCCGGATAACGGGTATGCAGGACTTGAATCGAATATCGGATCGCTTGTACCTTATAATCCGTATGCGATAAGCAACCTGGAAATAAATTTTAAATAAACATGCGAAAGATGAAGTAAAAAAGAAGACCTGATGGGTTTTAACCTGTCAGGTCTTTTTGTTTGCTAAGATTGGAAGGGCGGGGAAGTGGCTGGTAGCCAGAAGTAAAAAGTTAGCAGCTAGCAACCAATTGTTCATTGTTCATTGCTCATTACTCTCCGCAACCATCACATAGTTCATGGGTACTTCAACCATCGTCGCTATGTCTTCACCGGCTTCCAGCATATCATAATCTTCTTCGTGATAATGCCAGTATATTTTAATGGGGCTGTCCTTCTCAAGATGAGGTTTTATAATCATCAGTACATCTGCAATAAATTTTGCAGCGGCCGTATTAAAATATCCAAGCTTGAAATTAATCCTGAATGGCATGTTTTTAGATTTATTCGTCTTGTCCCTGTCCAGTTCCTGTAAATAACCTTCGAGCTTTTCAGTCACCATCTGGCTGAAATCCCTTATGTTTTCGGGAAGGCAATTCCCTTTTATCTGAAACAGGCTGCGCGTGTCATCCAGTGTAACCTCAGGGGTTTTTTCAGTTTGCAATACATGGAGTATCATTTGGCATTTATGGTTTTATGTTCAGCATTAGAAACAAAGATAAGAAAGTGACAAGCCTGCCTGCCGGCAGGCAGGCTGCATGACTGCAAGACTATATGTTCCTCCAATTCTTCAATAATGGGCTAAATATAATGTAAATAACCAAGTATTCAACCCATATTGTTTGTATGTTAATAAAAAATATTAGCTTTAATACCCATTTTAATTAAACCCGTTTTTTCTATCCTAACAATATTTAAGTATTAACCTAAAATCTTTAAAATCATGAATGTATGGTCTTTAATCATTCAACTCATTAGTGGAGCATTGGGTGGTAATGCCGCTGGTGCCCTGATGAAGAAATTATCATTGGGAACGGTTCTTAATTCTATCCTGGGTATAGTTGGTGGTGGTCTTGGTGGACAACTACTTAACCTACTGGGTGTTGGAACAGCCGGAGGAGGCCTGGACCTGGGTGGGATCATCACCAGTATTGCAGGTGGCGGTGTTGGCGGTGGTTTATTGCTTATTATTGTTGGTTTGATAAAGAAAGCCCTAAGTAAATCATAAAGGGATTAACAGTTGTTTATTTTCTTATGGAACACCCTTAAGCTGTGCTTTCAGCATTATTGAGTATGCTGGCGTACAAGCTGAAATGCAACTGTTAAACAACCCTACAGATCTATGGTAAAACATGGGGATGTACGGTTTCTTATTTACTGCGGTTTGCCGTTTTGAGTCCGCTCATTAAAACGTATTTCTGAAAAAATTACCTGCTGACAGACCGTAATTTTGTTTTTTGGTTCAACGCAATATATAATTGCCTACCTTTACTTTTACTTGAAAAGCAAAATCGCCGGTCTGAACCGAAATCCGGAGATAAATGGAATTCATTTCCCATGAAAAGTACAGGCAGCATTGTTTTCTTGTCGGTGATCCTGATCCTTGCCGGAGCGATCATTACCACGGAGAACTTCAGCATCATAACTGGGGTCAGCAGGCACTGGCCTGCACTGCTTATCATCCTGGGTTCAGGATTTGCGATCCTGTTCTTTCAACGGCAACAGCAAGACCTTGCCATGTTATGGCTGGGATCTTTCATAGCCACCTTGGGATTATTCTTTTACTATCTCAACTTTACCGGATGGAATAAACTGGGCCATGACTGGCCGGTTTTTCTGGCTATCGTGGGGCTGAGCTTTCTGCTGGTTTCCGTTTTTAAAAGGAAGATGGTATATATGCTTTCTGCCCTTTTGTTTATAACCCTTTTTCTTATCTTTTTCCTGGTTTTCAGCATTTCATCGAAATTCTGGCCTTTATCTTTGTTTATATTGGGAGTGGATCTGTTGCTCATTCAATATTTCAATAAAAAAGTAATAAAATAAAAAAGGAATATCCTATGCAAGTATTATTTGTAGAACCTCGCGGAGCCTTTTCCAATGTCTTTGACAAATTTATGACCATTCCCATGCTGGGACCTTTAAACCTGGCTACCATTGCTGAACAGGCTGGCTTTAGGGCTTCCATAATCAATGAGAATATCCTGGGAAGAAAGATAGCACAGGCTGAACTTGAGACCGCTGATATTTTGTGTGTGAGCTGCATGACAGCTACCATAACCAGGGGTAAGGAAATTGCCAAGGAATATAAAGCCATCCGATCCCGCCTCGGGAAAAGATCGCACTCCATTATTGGCGGTATACATGCCAGCATGATGCCCGGGGATGTAATCAACGATTTCGACCAGGTTTTTGTGGGGGAAGCCGAAAATTACATTGTGGATCTGCTGTCAGGAAAGCTTTCCAATAAGGTTGTTTTTGGAGCTCCTGTTGAGGATATGGATACACTCCCCATTCCTGATTTTAAACTGCTCAAAGGATGGGAAAAGATGAAGATATATCCCATCATGACATCCCGGGGCTGCCCTTACAACTGCAATTTTTGTTCGGTTACTGAAATGTTTGGCCGCGGTTACCGCATAAGGAGCGTGGATAAAGTAATGGAAGAAGTTGCCTTATATCGCGGCAAACAAATCTTTTTTGTGGATGATCATTTTGTGGTAAATAAAAAGCGTACCCATGAGATGCTTGATAAGATAAGACAAACAGGATATAACGGCCAATGGTCAGCTCAGCTCAGAACTGAAGTGACAAAAGATGCACCGCTGGTACAGCGAATGAAACAAGCCGGCTGCAGAACGGTTTATATCGGTTTTGAGTCCATTAATCCTGAAAGTCTGAAAGAAATGAGTAAGAATCAGACCGTGGAGGATATCAGGAGGTCCATTACCGTATTCCGGCAGAACGGCATAAGGGTACATGGTATGTTCATGTTCGGAAGTGATTCCGATACCCATGAAATTTTCCGGTCCACTTCAAAGTTTTGTCTTGCCAGCGGGCTCACCTCTGTTCAATATTTGGTACTGACACCCCTGCCGGGAACTGAATTTTACCGGCGGATCGAAAGTGAAGGAAGGCTGCTGCACAAGCACTGGGAATATTACGATGCCATGCATGTGGTTTTTAAGCCAAAGCTCCTAACCCCAAAACAATTGCAGGAAGGGATGATCAGTTGTTTCAGTGATTTTTATTCCTATACCAGCGGGCTCAACGATGCGTTGAATGCGACAGGAGAGACCCTGCTTACTTTTGTAAGGAAAATGTATAAAAGGGCTTACTTCCCGCCACTGACCCCCGTTCTGTTAAAATTCTTCGGAAAGAAAATAGTACAGAGCTGGATCACCTATAACAGGAATTATTTGTTGTATCTTAAGAAGATCAGTTGAAGAAGCAGGCATAAGGCATAAGGCATAAGGCATAAGGCAATAAGCTAAAAACTAAAAACTAAAAACTAAAAGTTAAAAACCAACAGCCAACACCTAAACCGCTAAACACCTAAACCGCTAAACACCTAAACCGCTAAACACCTAAACACCTAAACCGCTAAACCGCTAAACAGCTAAACTGCCAAATATAACCTCCCGACTGCATGATTAACCGACTGCACGACCTGCTTACCGGCAGGCAGGCTGCATGACTGTCTCTCCCGTCAGATCTCTTTAACCCGGTTAAAGCCAATGGCATTCAGCAGCCACCGCGGTAATGCCTTTTCAGGATCTCTTTTCCGGAGATTCAGATACCAGCCGATCTTTTTCAGGATAGGGATCTTATGGGTTTCCACAAATTCGATCAGCGTCCCATCCGGATCTTCAGTATATGCAAATGAGCCGGCTGCTTCTCCCATATCAAAGCTGTGATCGACGTCCACAGTGAAGGGACATCCTTTTTGCCGGCATTCATCCCGTAATAAATCCATCCCATTAATATCATAGCACAGATGAATAAACCCGAGGTCTCCCCAGAATCTTTCCTTGTAGATTTTTTCCGGCTTCCGGTCCAATACCTGTACCAGCTCGATCTCGCTGTTTCCGAAAATGGGACTGAATGCTCCTACCCGGGGTTTACTATGTCTGAGCACCACCCGGTGAATTTTTGAATTGCCTCCGGGCAGGGTTGCGAATTCACCAAACACGGCTGTTTCGTCAAAAATTACCGTATCGTAACCAAGGATACTGCTGTAGAACTCTTTTGCCCTGGTGATATCAGATACACCAATGATGGCACCATAGGCTGCTCCTGTTGGTTTCTTTTCATTTTTAAACCAGTTTTTGCTGGCTACCAGCTGAAATATATTGCCATAAGGGTCCTTAACAAAGAAATGCTCTTTTCCCCTCGGGTCGGCCAGTAATCCACTGATCATCTCCACGCCATTCCCTTTTAAGAAGTCAAAGGCTTCCCTGGCATCATGGCATTTTATTTTGGCTGCAAATATTCCCAGGTCGCCAAGCTGAATGGTAAAATTGGGAGAAAGGGGTTTGCGTTCGACATATTGCCAGATCTCAAACCCTCCGCCCCCCTGAAGATTAAGGGCTAGAACAGCATGCCTTTTTTGGGGTTTACCTCCGGTGTAGGGAAGCATAAATTCGGCCACGGCAGACTCTTCGAACATCCTGATGTCCATGCCGAAATTTTGTTTATACCACTTCCAGGCTTCCCCGACATTGGGAACACCGATGCCGATCTGTTGTATGCCGCTGATTACTTTTTCTTTCATAAGATAAGGTTTTTGAAGGTCATTGTTTGTTGTTTTGAAGTCCGGGGACTTTAAATAGAATCAAATAGGACTTGTTTTTCTGGCTATCAGATAAAATATCGGGGGAATGAACTTTTTCATATAATACAAAAATATTTCTCCGGTACCCAGTAGTAATTTCTTTTTGTTTCTCTCGACCGCCCTGATGATTCGTTTTGCGCATATCTCAACCGGTATCCCTTTGAGCTGGCCCGGATCCATGATGCCGTATGGTTTGCCGTCTTTATCAAGGCAGTATAGCGTAATGTCAGTATGCACGCGTCCGGGGTAAACCAGGGTAACCTTTATGTTATCATTCCATAGTTCGAGCGCTGCTGTTTCAAAAAAACCCCGGAGAGCATGTTTTGCAGCCGAATAAGCTGACCGCATCGGAAAGCCATACAAACCGGTCATGCTGCTGATGGCGACCAGCTGACCTCCGCCCTGTTTTATCATATAAGGCAGCAAAGCCTTGGTAAGCGTTACCGCGCCGAAAAAATCGGTTTCAAGGATCTTCCGGTCCACTTCAACAGGCGTTTCAACCATCAGAGAACGCTGGCTGACGCCTGCATTGTTGATGAGAATGTCGATCCGTTCATGGGTTCTGGTAATCGTTTCAACGCTTTTTTCAATGTCTTCTTTTTTGGTGACATCCATAGGCATTATGGTGGCACTGCCGGGAGAAATTTTTTCAAGCCGCTGCTGCAGATTTTCAAGTTTGTTTATATTTCGGGCCGAGAGAATGACATAGGCCCCTTTCTTTACCGCTTCTATGCTGAGCGATTCGCCAATGCCCGAAGATGCTCCTGTGATCCAGATAGTTTTCCCAGCTATTTTCATTCTTTATAGATTTTGCGTGATCCGGTCCATCTGTTCAATAATAGCCTTTCGCAGGCCGGCCATCTTTTTGACAGCAGAATTCCCGGCAAGGCTCAACCGGTAAAGCCTGAACCTGGACCTCATTTTCTTAAAATGGGTATAATAAGCGTAAGCTGCCATTCCGGTCAGGGGAAGTGATAAAATAAAAGCAAGCCTCGCCCATCCGTTGTCAATCAGTATAAAACCCGGGATCATTAAAAGAAGATACATAACCGGGAAAAAAATCAGGGCCAGCACAAATTTGAAAGTGCTGTGAAACTGCGTATCTTTAATTTTTTTCTTTGTTATGCTGACCGGGATTGTAAAAGGAAGAATATTGGTTAAATAACCATAGGCAAAGACCGGCAAAGCCAGGATCATCAATAAATATTTTGCCAGCAGTGAAATCAGGGAAAACCTCCCTTTTTCGATCACCCAGTCGCGGAAATTATATTGTTTCATTCCTGCCTGATATTCCTTCATTTGTTGATTCAATGCCGATATGACAGCCGGATCCTTTTCCAGGGTCTGGTCCAGAAGTTCAATCATTTTTTTATCAGCCCTGAACCGGCCGGCAAGCGAATTATCCCGTATCCCCATCTTTTGCCGCATGGTTGCATTATAAACCACCCTGAGATTCATATACAAGTCATAGTATTCAACGGTCCCGATATGGATCATCAGCTTTTCGAGCTCTGCTGACAGGCGGTCACGCAAATGGTTGATGGCATCTACCGGGTTGATTTTCCACAACGGATAAAACTCAGCTATCTCAATTGGTTTTCCGTAGTTGAGAAAGAGGGTTGTGCGGAACTTCTGGTAATGACCATAATCAACTCCGATGGGAATTATTTTAGCCGCTGCTTCTTCCCCATGCTCCTCCTGAGCCATAAAGGCAATACGAAAAATACCCTTCACCAATGGCCTGAGCCTTCGTTTGTCTCCATGATTCCCTTCCGGAAATATGCACAGCGGATTTAGCTTATTCTGCAGGACCCTAAGGCTTTTTTCAAATACCTCATCGTTTTTTCTTACATTGCTTATACCATCTCTGATCCGGAAAATAGGCATGATATTAAAGGTGTTCAGGATGCTGATGATGGTTTTCCTTTTAAAAATATCAGCCCGGGCAAGGAATACCGGCTGTAACCGGGTATCATAAACAAATGCCAGGGCATCCATCAGCGCGTTCTGATGGTTAGGTGCCATGATAACAGGCATATTCAGAGGTAGATAGGAGCGGTTCACGGATTCAACTTTACGGAAATAAATCCAGTATCCCAGGCTCATGTATTGCTGCACAAGCCAGTACTTGATCGACCATTCATCGATGCCTTTGTTCCGGAACACGCTAATATTTGTCTGAAAATTAATACAACAAGTTAAGAAAAAAATAAATAGGATGGACAGGGTTGATGACCTGCTTACGATGTTTTTTTTCTGTTCTATACCAGTCTTTTTCAGTGTCATATACCCTGAGGCCGGCTGAAGCATAAAAAAGTATTTCTTTTTCTCTGGTTCTCATTCAATTTGTTGTCAATAATACCGTCATTCAAGATATTGATCCGGGGTTATATTATTATAGAGCAGGATAATAGTTGGTTTTGAAGGATTCGAAATTAATAAAAAAACAACAGAAGAAATTCTGATTGATTATTTTTGTTATCATGATACGAAATAATCAATTGACCTGTTATGATTCCTGAACCTTTTAAAAAGACCAGGGTTGAAAAACTGAAAACCAATTTTTTTCAAAAGATCAACCATGAATGGATGCTGATAACAGCCGGTGATCTAAGCCATTTTAATACCATGACCGCCAGCTGGGGTACCCTGGGAATTTTATGGAACAAGCCCGTTGCCATTTGTTTTATCCGGCCTCACCGCTTTACATTTGAGTTTGCCGAGAAATCCGATTATTTTACCCTGAGCTTTCTGGAGGACAAATACCATAATATGCTGGATTTTTGCGGCACGCATTCGGGAAAAGACACGGATAAAATTTCCCATACTGGCCTTAAACCGATGGAACTGGACATGGGGAGCATTTCATTTGAACAGGCTGTACTGGTTTTTGAATGCAAAAAGCTTTATGCTGATTTCATCAAACCAGAGAATTTTATCGTATCCGAAATCATAAATAAATATTACCCGGGACAGGATTTTCACCGGTTTTATATCGGGGAAATTGTGAATTGTTTTAGCAGGCAAGTGGAATAGTGGAATAGTGGAATAATGGAATA
>CAYWCR010000032.1:0-18048 GCA_964456825.1 uncultured Bacteroidales bacterium | reverse complement strand
CAGGCAGGCCGACAACCTTCCTAAACCTCCGCTTTCCCCTGTTCTATCTTATGGAATTTATCAGACAAATAAGCCAGCATTCTGCTGAATGTTGCCATCGCCACTTCCGTTTCCTTATTGATGTTTTTTTTCCTGAGGCGCAGCAGCAGCAACCCATAAAGTGCATCAAGACAAGCTTCTATGTCGCTGATATTGGAAGCCGGCAGCTTGCTTTTAAACTCACGAAGGGGAACGACTGCTGTTGTGTAAAGGCTTTGATACCTGACTTCCTCCCTGCTGCTGAGCAAACGCAAATGAAGATCGTTCATGTCGCGGACAAGGGTATTTAAAAAGCTCAGGTGCCCTTTTTCACGTATGCCTTCTTCGTGCATCATCAGAATAAGGTTGACATACCAGTCCTTTATTTCCTCCATTAAGCGGCCGGATTGGTTAAATCTGCTCACATAGCTTTGTTCAATGAGGTTGATATTGAATTCGCAGGCCCTGATGATATCCTCCACCTGCCACATGTAAAGTATGTATTCAGCAATATTTGATTTCCGTTTTTCCTGAGCGATAATCATTGTTATTATGGTTATAATCTACCCTCCGATTACTTTGTTGAGCATTCTTCTTTCCTTTTTTGTTGGTCTGCCTGTTCCCTTTTCACGAGCATAAAATACCGTCTCATTGACCTTGAGTTTATGGAGTTCTTCAATCGACGTCACATCATCAATAAATTCAGGTACCCGTTGCGCTGAGACACGGTTTTCAAGCAGTTTTAATATCTTTATTGTATATACCACCGGCATTTTCCTGACCAGGATAATATCTCCCGTTTTTACCAGCCGTGAAGGTTTAACCTGGATCCCTTCTATCACTATGCGTCCTTTCCTGCAAGCTTCAGCAGCCATGCTGCGGGTCTTATAGATCCTTACAGCCCATAAAAACTTATCAATGCGGTATTTGTCAGATGAAGTCATAACGTGAACATACGTTGCAGTAAATATATTAACCCTTTTTGATGATGACAAAGATAAATACCGAAGATAAGGCTTTGCAATGATTTTATTCAGGAATGATCAAATTATATCATATTATCAACATATTGAAGATTAAAATAATACCTTAGAAATTTTATGCATGAGCAGAACATTTTAAGGCAAAATACGTATTATACCCGGATAGAATCTCAAAATTGAAGAACATGAAAAAGACAGTAAACAGGCTTTATGCAGGGATAATACTCGTGGGTACTTTGTTAATGGCTGGTTGTGAAAAAGACAACAGCAAGGATGCTCCCCAGTTGCCTCCTGAATCGGCTTTCGTGATTGACTTCAGTGATTTCCAGCACAATGGCAAATCCACACAGACCTATGAGAACTGGTCAGTGGCGGCAGTAACTGCAGGAGTCTGGAATGCCATTCTCACCGTTACACTGGCTGTTCCGGTGGCCGCATACGTTGAAGCAATACACCAGGAACCCGTTCGCCTCGATAATGATTCCTGGAAATGGTCCTATCCGGTAACCGTGGAATCGATTAACTATACGGCTGAACTTTTGGCTGATGTTTCAGGCAGCACTGTTGAATGGAAAATGTATGTTTCTCAGCAGGGAGGATTCAGCAACTTTCTTTGGTTTAAGGGCACCAGTGATATTTTGAGGACCCATGGCGACTGGACCCTGTATCTTGGACCTCTCACCAATACGGAATTTCTTAAAATTGACTGGAACCGTGATTGGGAAAACAGTACCGGAGATGTTTTATATACCAATATGTTATCCGGCACAGAAGGATACGGAGACTACGTTCACTATGGCATTACCTTAGATCCTGCGTTCAATGTCTATTATGATATCTATGACAAGAGCGAGGACAATCTCGTAAAAATAAACTACAGCACGGAAACCAAAGAAGGCAGTATCTTTTATAACGACATCTGGCATTGCTGGAACAGTAACCTAATGGATATTGACTGCAGCGCGCGGTAAAATCTTTTGACAGATTATCAGGAAGAGGCTGTCTCGGTAACGAGGCAGCCTCTTTTTTTTAACCATCTCAACTTTGCCTCGCCTTCCAACGCTTATATGCCGTCCACGGCTTCGGAGGGCGAAGCAACCACTACAAAATTCCTAACCTCCCTCCCCCCATTTTCAAAAATTTGAACGTATTTTTGACAGATCATGCAACCTCCGGAAAAAATCACTGTCATTCTTGCAGAAACTAAAATAAAAGTGCCAGAATGCTGAGGTTTCTGACTGTGAATGACCCTTATGTAATAAAAGAAAAATGTAAGACGTGGTGCCATCCTTCCAGGACATACACAAGGATATCATCGAACTGAGCAAAGCACGGAATTCGCAGGCACAGTTTCAGCTATACCAGCTCTATGCAAAGGCTATGTATAATATTTGTTATCGCATAATGAACAACAGGGAAGAAGCGGAGGATATGCTACAGGAATCATTTACCGAAGCATTTATGAAAATTGACACCTTCCGCTTTGAGTCCGCATTTGGTGCCTGGCTGAAACGCATCACCATCAATAAATGCATCAATGCACTGAAAAAGAGAAAAGCCGATATGGTATATACGGAAAACATTCCCGACAGCCATGCAGAGGATGATGACTTTGATCCGCAGGAACTCACCACTACACAGGTGCAGAATGCCATGGAGGAATTACCGGAGGGCTACCGGGTAGTTTTTTCATTGTTTCTGCTTGAAGGGTATGATCATGGTGAGATAGGACAGATACTGGGTATTTCAGAATCAACATCAAAATCACAATACTCGAGGGCCAGACAGAAAATACAAGAAATCCTTATTCAAAAAGGCTATGGAAAACAGATTTGAAGATTTTATCAGGAATAAAAGGGAAGCGTTCGATTTCCGGGAACCTGACCCTGCCCTTTGGAAAAAGATTGAGGCCGACATCAGGCCCCGCCGGGTTATCAACTGGAGGATTATTGCCAGCCGTGCTGCAGCTGTGTTGATCATATTTGCAGCTTCATACCTGGTTCATGAAATCATCGACAGGGACAACACCGGCATGGCCGTCAGGAAACCTCAACAGAAACCGGTAAAAGAGATCATGATCCCTGAGCTGCAGGAGGCCGAACTTTATTATTCAGGACTGATCAGTGAAAAACTTGAAGAGATCAAACCCATCCTGGCCAATTGTCCGGGTATCGAAGAGGAGCTTAATGTTGAGATGTCTGGACTTGACAGTTTGTATACCGATTTGAAAACAGACCTGAAAGATAATATTGCCAACCAGGAAGTAATTGAGGCAATCATCGAGAATTACAGGCTTCGCATAACCATTCTCGAAGATTTACTGAAGGAGATTAATCCGGAGGAAGGTATGTGTATATCAAAAATCAATGACTATGAGCTATAAGAAAATCATGTATAGTGTGCTTTTTGCCTGCACCGGACTGTCATTTAGTGCAGGACAGGAGTTCACCAACCAGGTAGTAAGAACTTACAAAATAAGCAATGAAACCTCTGTGGAGGTGATCAACAAATACGGCAAGATCCATGTCATGTCATGGGAGCAGGATTCCGTTAAATTCATTATTGATATTAAAATAAAAAATAAAGATGCTGAAAAACTCAACAAGATCAAGAACAATATCAATTTTGAATTCACACCCACACCTTATTATGTCATAGCAAAGACTGCCTTTGGCGATGGACCTGAAGATGCTTTTAAAGACCTTGTGGATATTGCAGGCAGCTATTTTTCATCGCAGAACTCAATCACCATCGACTATACCGTAATGGTGCCCACCTATTCTGCCCTTAAAATGGAAAACAAATTTGGTGACGTATACCTCGATGACAGGGAAGGCAATCTGAACCTTACACTGTCTTACGGTAATTTCAAAGCGAACAGCCTCAACGGTAACTGCTCCATAAAGCTGAGTTCGGGAGATGCAGAGATCAACTCACTGCGCGTTGGCCAGATAACCACCTCCTACTCAAACCTGCATATTCTACATGTGGAGAAGCTTTCGCTGGAAAGCCGTTCATCGAATATCAATATCGAAGAGATCAGTGATCTTACGCTTCGTTCAAAACGGGATAAATTGGTCCTTCCCAGGGTCAGGGTTATGAATGGAGACAGTTATTTCTCTGAGTTTTCAATGCTCGGATTACAGGATGAACTGGATTATATCTTCCGGTATGGAAGCCTGACCATTGATAACATTGAGAAAGACTTTTCAGCTATCACCATTAAATCGGAATACACCGATCTGCGGTTATCCTTTGTTAAAGGCGCAGCGTACGATATTGAAATAACGCATCATCAGGATGCCCTCCTTACCTATCCGCGATCGCTGGGCACGCTGGAGGATAAGGTTCTTAATGCTGCGGAAAAGCAAAGGGTTACTTTTGGAAGAATCGGATCAGCCCAATCCGATTCAAGGGTTACCATCTCAGCTCCTAAAAAGTGCATCATCAGCATCATTCAGAAATAAGTGCAACCTTGTTGGCTTTTTATTGTCCTTCTAAATGATAATTATAACCATCTAAATAAAAATAAAATTATGAAAAACTTGCTTTATATTGCATCCATAGCATTAATGCCATTCCTTGTTTCTTCCTGCGAAGGTATCTGGCCAAACTGCCTGGACGGGAATGGAGTGGTCATCACCCAGGAAAGAACTATGGGATCATTTGACAGGGTGGAATCAGACGGCGACTTTCAGGTTTATATTTATCACGGCGATGAAGTTTTCGTTGAAGTTGAAGCAGACGAAAATCTCATGAGTCACATCGTAACACGGGTATACAATGATGAACTTATCATTGAAACACGCCATCGTGATTGTATTCGTTCATCCGGTCCTGTCAGGATCACGGTAACAACACCTGAACTGAAAAGTGTGGACCTCAACGGCTCCGGTAAAATATGGTGTGACAGTATTGTATCCGGAAGTTTTGCCGCAGACCTTGATGGATCGGGGACCATACAATTGGTTTATCTTGATGCTTCATCCCTCGACGCGGAAGTATCCGGATCAGGATCCATGAGGATAACGGGTATTTTTGACCAAACCAGGGCGACCGTTGACGGCTCAGGCGAGATCGTCCTTTCCGGGGAGTCGGTGAATACCGATTATAATATTACGGGCTCCGGAAAGATCTCCGGCAACAACATGCTCACCAGCAATTGTTATGTTGATATATCCGGTTCCGGGTCTGTTTCTGCCTGGGTGACTGATCTGCTGGATGTCGACATTTCAGGCAGCGGTAACGTATATTACTACGGAGAACCCCCGGTTGTCAATACCCACATATCCGGTTCAGGCCAGGTTATTAAAAAGTATGAAAACTAAAAACCCTTCAATATGAGATTGTCAGCAATAATACTTTTACTCCTGCTATCCATGCAGATGAAAGCCCAGCATTATACAAGGGATGCAGGAGTGAGAGGCGGGATCTTCCCCGCTGTTTGCTACAGGCAATATACTGACGAAAGCCACTATTCAGAGGTAATGTTAAGCCTGTCAAGAAATGCAATACGGGCAACTTTTCTTAAGGAAATTGCCCGGCCTGCCCTGCAGGAATTCTCGGGAAACCTGATTTTTATCTATGGTTTTGGTGCGCACTCAGGCTTTAGCCGTGCGGACCATTACCAGATGCTGAACCGTACTTATTTCTTTAATGATTACCGGTTTTCTCCGTTGTTCGGGATTGACGGATATCTTGGACTGGAATATCATTTCCCCGAGTTTCCCTTTTATATAGGACTTGATGTCAAACCTTTTTTTGAATTTTCTACCACTCAGTTCTTTAGTCTATTTCTCAATGATACTGCTTTCACCTTAAAAATTAAATTCTGATCAAAACATAAAATAGTTAAAACCATGAAAAAAATTCTTTTATTAAGCCTTATGGCACTGTCCGGTCTTCTCGTATCCGCTCAGGTGGATGATGAAGTCATGCAGGAAGATTACCGGCAGGATGAAATCAAAACACTGTTCCATAAAGGAAGAGGCGGATCGGTTGGCGGTTACGGGGAATTATCCATATTATACTCCCAGATAGACAACCGGGATGCATTTATCTTTGGCGCCCGTGCCGGAGTTCTGATGGGCCATATGATGACCGTCGGCATTTGCGGGTCAGGTTTTTTCAATGATTCCCGATACTATGATGGAATAGCCGAAAAGATATCCATCGCCGGAGGTTATGGCGGACTCTTCTTTGAACCCATCCTTCTGCCCAGGTTCCCCGTTCATGTTGCTATACCGGTAACCGTTGGTGTTGGCGGAGTGGCCTTTGCCAGGATGTACGATTACAATGAATTCGATGATTATTATCCGGAAGAATCCGATGCCTATCTTGTAATAGAACCCGGTATAGAAGTGGAACTCAATATAACCAAGTTCTTCAGATTTTCTATCGGAGGCTACTATCGCTATACTACCGATGTGGATATGACGATTGGCACACAAAAAGTTCCGGGAGACCTGCTGCAGGGATTCTCAGGAGGGATCAACTTTAAATTCGGTAAGTTTTAATCCATGAACCTGTTTTTTCACGGATGTGCGAAGTGAAAAAATAACGTCGAATTATTCCGGATAGCGAACAGGAAACGTATATTTTTGTTATACGTTTCCTGTTTGTTTTATATAGCGATGAGATTTTTTTCTTTTTATTTTTTATTACTGATATCATCTGTCAATTCCTTCTCACAGGAGAAGCATACCATCAGCGGATATATTTCGGATGAAAATGGTGAAATGCTGATTGGTGTTAACATATATATGCCGGGAACACCCTTCGGCACGGTGTCCAATACTTATGGCTTCTATTCTCTCACCATACCCGGCGGTTCCTATACACTGACCTGCTCCTTTATCGGTTATGAAATTCATACGACTGCCGTTTCCCTGAACAACGATATCCGGCATAACGTGACAATGAAACCGGATGCGCGTGAAATACAGGAAGTCCAGATAACCGCCGAGCGGATAGACAAAAACATACAGGAGATCAGCATGGGCAATGTCACCCTTCAGGCAAAAACCATAAAGAAAATACCCAACCTGATGGGAGAAACGGATATCATTAAATCCATCCAGCTTTTGCCGGGAGTCCAGACCAGTGTGGAGGGCTCCAGCGGTTTTTATGTCAGGGGCGGCAATGCTGACCAGAACCTGGTGCTCCTGGATGGAGCAACCGTTTATAATCCTTCACACCTCTTTGGCTTTTTTTCGGTTTTCAACGGTGACGCCATCAAAAACGTTGAGCTTTTAAAGGGTGGAATTCCGGCTGAATACGGAGGCAGGCTATCCTCCGTCCTCGATGTGAGGATGAAGGAAGGAAATACACACAAAATACACGGTAATGCAGGAATCGGTTTGATCTCAAGCCGTCTGACGCTGGAAGGGCCTATCATAAAAAACAAAGTATCATTTCTTTTTTCTGCCCGCAGAACCTATGCCGACCTGATGCTGCCATTTGCCAGGGATACCATTGCCAAAGACAGCAAGTTTTTTTTCTATGACCTGAATGCCAAAGTCAATTATATCATCAATGATAACAACCGTATATTCCTTTCTGGCTATTTTGGCCGGGATGTCAATATTTTTGCTGATTTTTTTCAGATGAACTTTGGCAATGCCACAGGGACATTACGATGGAATCATTCTTACAATGGCCGCATTTTCTCAAACCTTACCCTGATATACAGCGATTTTGATTACAATATTGGAGTTCCGCAGGGTACCATGGGTTTCAAATGGCTTTCCCATATTGTGGACAAGGGACTGAAAAATGATTATACCTTTTATGTCAATTCCAACAATACGCTGGATTTTGGCCTCCAGATGACCTATCATACCATCCGTCCCGGTGTGGCCAGACAAATCGGGGAGGAGAGTTACGTTAATGCTATTGATTATCCCGATATTCATGGCATTGAGAGTGCCCTGTTCATCAGCAACGAACAAAAGTTAGGATCGTGGTTATCGGTCCATTATGGCCTGCGGTATTCCGTGCTGAATAATATCGGCCCTGCCACGGTTTATGGCTATGATGAAAATCATGAAGTGAATGATACCCTGCTTTATGGCAATGGGAACCTGTTTAATGCCCATGGGAATTTCGAACCAAGACTGGGTATCAGGATTCTGCTCGGCGATAAAAGTTCGCTGAAAGCCGGATACAACCGCATGGCCCAGTATCTCCATCTGGCGTCCAATTCAACTGCTACTTTCCCGCTCGACATGTGGTTTATGAGCGGACCGAATGTAAAACCTCAGCTGGCTGACCAGATAGCACTGGGCTATTTCAGAAATTTCAGGAAAAATGCTATCGAAACCTCCGTTGAGTTGTTTTATAAAAAGACGACCAACACAATTGATTTTAAAGATCATGCACAACTGGTCCCCAATACCTACCTGGAAGGTGAGCTGAGGATAGGCACCACCCGGTCCTATGGGTTGGAATTCATGGTGAGAAAGGAAAGCGGTAAACTCAACGGGTGGATTAGCTATGCATATATTCACACCCGCAGGCTTATACCGGAGATCAATCAGGGAGCAGAATTCCCTCCTCCTTACGATAAGCCGAATAATGTTTCTGTTGTGATCCAGTATGAGATCAGCAAACGTTTTGATGCCGCAGTGAACTGGGTTTATGCTACCGCCAACCCAGTGACCGTCCCCACAAAAGGATATTATTATGGCAGTATATGGATACCGGAATACTCTCAGCGGGGAGGCGTCAGGATACCCGGCACTAATTATCACCGCCTGGACTTTTCTTTTAACTGGAACTTCAGGATCTGGCGGCTGGAAAGCAATCTGAATCTGTCAGTTTATAATGTTTACAACCGCCATAATGCCTTTGCTGTGTATTTCAGGGAAACAGGCCTGGGATATAACGAAGAAAACGGCGATGCACAGGGATCAAATATAGAAGTAGTAAAATTATACCTCTTTCCTATTATTCCAACCCTTACGTTTAATGTGAAATTTTAATCCCCATGATGAAAAAACACATTTCCTTTCTTTATCTTTTGATCCTCCTGGTGACAGGATGTGAGGAGATCATGGATATCCGGTTTGAAGGAGACGGTCAGAAGACACTGGTGGTTGAAGGTCAGATCACCAGCGATACCATGGCCCATCAGGTAGTGTTATCATGGACGGCTGATTATTTTAAGAAACCTCCCCGGGATATGGCCACCGGAGCATCCCTTACCATAACGGAAGGCGAAAAGATCATTGACCTCACCGAAGTCTACCCTGGTATTTATCGGACATCTCCAGATGTTTATGGTGAGGCCGGAAAAACCTATACCCTTCACATCAACCTTCCCGACGGAAGGGATTTTGAAGGCACTGAATCATTGAAATATTGTACCGATTTTGATTCCATTGCCCAGTCGGATAATTATAATCATGGATTTGGCGGTTTTGAACTGTATGGATATGACTTGTTGTTTTATGGCTATGAGCCGGAACCTGTGGGTGATCAATATATGTTCCTGCTGTATTTCAATGACTCGCTTTGCACGGATACCATTAGTGAAGCAGTCTATGCATCAGATGAATTTATCAATGGAGGATATATCCGTGATTTTACTACACATTATATTGCTGAAGATGAATTTATTGGAGATTCCATGCGCGTGACCCTGGAAATGCAGTCCATTTCCATGGAGTATTATGAATATCTGACCGGACTGATGCTTGAAACGGTCTGGCGCGGAACGCCATGGGACGGGCCGCCGGCGAATGTTCCCGGTAACATGAACAACGGGGCCAGGGGGTATTTCAGGGCTGCGGATGTAAAGCGGAAAACAAGGATTTTTTATGCCATGCCGAGGAGGGGGAGCTAGGGACGAGGGACAAGAGACAAGGGACTAGTAGTGTGAGTATAATGTGTTTGCTGTTGTGTTATCTTTCAGCCTTGCAGTTTTACTGTCAGGGATTTAGCTGTTTAGCCTTTTAGGTATTTAGGTGTTTAGGAAGACCTAATAATTCAGTTTCAGTGATTCTTTTATTCCTAAACTGCTAAATCGCTAAACAGCTAAAAAGCTATCCCAACACTTTTCATTTCCTGCCTGCCGGCAGGCAGGTTTCACTGATTACCAGTTACCTATTACCGATTACCGATTGCCCGTTACCGGTTACCTCTCTTCATTCCTTCCCCTCGTCCATCTCCTTGAGTATCTTTTCAATCTCCGTTTCAGTTTCGAATAATTTGCCTTTGCAAAGTTTAAGCAGTTCAGATGCCTCTTTTACGTGTTTTGCTAGCTCATCCACATTCAGTTCCTCGGCTTCTATCTTGCTGACAATTTCTTCGATCCGGTTCAGTGCCTGTTCGTATGTGAGATTAATTTTTGCCATGAGTATTTGTTGATTTGATGATTTTATGATTGGTTGTGATGGTTGTTGTTGTTGTTGTTGTTGTGATTGTTGTGGTGGTTATGGTTGTTATGCATTGTCTTTGATCTTTGTTCTTAGATTTTTCACTTTTCGTTTTTCACTCCTGCCTGCCGGCAGGCAGGTTTCACTGATTACTGCCACTGCCTACTTCCGCTCCCTATTCCCCTTCACCTCACTCCTTAACCTTCCCCGGTATAATATCGTATCAATGGTATCTCCGTTTTTCACCTCCGCCGCATCCTTAACCGGTTTGCCCTGCAGCAGCGTAATGGAATAACCGCGCTTAAGGATGTTCTGAGGATCATTATAATGAATCTTTTGCGTGAGCGTTTCCAACCGGTAAGATTGTTGCCGGATGAAAGCAGGCACTGTATTCTCCATCTTCTTTTTTATTATGGATACCCAATGGCTCTGCTGCATAAGGAGACGCTTTGTTGAAGAACCCATCCTGAAATGCATCAGGTTGGACCGGTTCCGTGCACTGGTCAACAGTTTTTTTGATGCATTTTTGATTATGACGGAGGCGATGGCAATCCTATTCCGGCTGCTTTCCACAAGGGACTGGACTAGCGGCTTAACAGCAAAGGCCAGTTTCATCAGCCGGTTCGTCTGTGTGTCGAGGATGCTGCGTGATGCTTCTATCAATGATGAAGCCAATTCCTGCTGAAAGCTTTCTTCATCCTGGTATTTTGTCAGCAGAAATTCAGCAACTGCTGTAGGCGTTTTCAGCCGTGTGTGGGCTACCATATCGGCAACGGTCTCGTCCTGTTCGTGACCGATCCCTGTTAATACAGGCAGAGTAAACTGGGCAATATGGGATGCCAGCCAGTAACTGTTGAAGCAGCTTAAATCAGACTGGGCACCTCCGCCTCTGATGATAACGAGCGTATCAAAAAAAACCTCAAACCGGAAAACCTGCTCCATGGCCTTGACAATGGATATTTCTGCTTCTTCGCCCTGCATTACGGCCGAAAAGAGTTTGATATAAAAGACGTATCCATAATCATTACGAAGCAATTGATCAGTGAAATCGCCATAGCCTGCAGCTGTTTCAGATGAAATAACCGCTATCTTCCTGGGCAGGCGCGGGAAAGTCAACTGCTTGTTCAGGTCAAACACCCCTTCGCGGATCAGGCGGTCAATCACCTCCTGTTTTTGCCGGGCCAGTTCACCTAATGTATAGCTGGGTTCAATATCGGTAATATTCAGGCTGAGACCATATAATTCATGAAACTCAACCGTCACTTTCACCAGCACCTTCATACCCGCTGCCAGTTTTGCCCTGGTTGTTGTTTCGAAATAAGGCTGTATCATACGGAATACGGATGACCATATGGTGGCCCTTGCTTTTGCTTTCAGGGTTTGGCTGTCGGGATCTTTCTCCACCACCTCAAGGTAACAATGGCCGCTGTAATTGACTTTCAGCTCGCTGATCTCGCCCACCACCCAATATGCGTCATGGAAAGCCTGTTTGACGGCACCCCTGATCAGGCCATTGAGTTCATATAGGGTTAAGTGATCTTCCTGCATATTAAAATTTCATTAAACGTGTAGTTTGCTGCCAGCTGTCTGAAACAACCTTCATCAGGTATATACCGCGGGGCAGCCTGTTCAGGCCGTTATATACCTTAATGTATGCTTCGTCTCTGCCAACTTCCCTTCTTTCCAAAAGTACAACTTTCCCTGAAAGGTCAATAAGGGTGATCGTAATATCCGGGACATAATATGAATTAAACCAGATATAGATCTCCGTTGAAAAAGGATTAGGAAATGTGACCATTGGAATAGCAGGATCCTGTGGAACAGCCCTCCTTTTCAACAGGATATTGGCCAGGTTGAAGTCGGGTATGCCGTAACCATAAAGGGTGTCGGGCGTTTTATAGCGGTCGGCGCTTTCTTTGATGACATTCAGGATATCCATGACTCCGGCTTCCGGATTGGCCTGCCACAGGCATGCAGCGAGCCCGGAAATAACGGGCGCAGAGAATGAGGTGCCATTGGACCTGGCCAGGTCCCCGGCTGCATTCACACCGAAATTTCTCACGCCCATGGCACAAACATCAGGTTTTACCTGGCCGTCCGAAGACGGACCGTGACTGCTGAAGGATGCGATCGCGCCCGTTGAGTCGACGGCCCCAACACACAGTACGCTGTCAGCATCGGAAGGCGCTGAAATATATCTCCAGCCTGAGGTGCCTTCGTTGCCAGCACTGGCTATCACCAGCATTCCCCTTGAAGCTGCTATATCAGCCGCTATGGAAACGCGGGTTGAATTACCGTCCATATCAATATAGCTGTGATTTTGTGAGGGATCATTGAAGGTTGAATATCCGAGTGATGAGTTTATCACATCAACCCCGGCACTGTCCGCAAATTCGGCTGCGGCAATCCAGTTATCCTCTTCAATCAGGTATTCAGTGCTCCCGTCTTCCGAGCGGAGCAGCCAGAAACTGGCATCGGGGGCGGATCCTGCAAGATACCCAGGCTCCCAGCCTCCAATAACCGATAAAACCGATGTTCCATGAGTATGCCCTTCATAAAGCAATGAATTGCCGTTGACAAAGTCACGGGTTCCAAGGATGCTCCCTTTCTGCCACAGCCTGGTAAAGGCCGGGCTTGCATCCGCATCATTAAATCCGGCATCGACTACGGCAATATGAATTCCTTCCCCGGTGTATCCGCTGGCATGCAGCATATCACCGTTATGCAGCTCAATCTGCCGGAATGAGTTTCCGTAGTCCAGGGGTTCAGCTTCGGCATGGGAGGCACCGTAGGATTTTACCTGAATATCAACATCGGATGAAATCTTTTTTAAGGGGTCTGGCCTGACAAAAGGCAATCCCATTATTTGCTGCAGTATTGCCGGATCAACATGGTCAACGGTGACTGCATTAAACCACTTTGATACGGTGAGGACCCTGGCGCCCGTTGAGCCTACTTCGTCAATATAGGCAGGATTTACCGGCAGGTCTTTGGAATCCAGCGGGATTAGCTGTGTCTTGCGCCTTTGTATAGCCCTGGCAGAAAGGAAGTCTTCCGGCTTTTCAAGGGTGAATGGGCTATTGTCCTTGTCGGTGAATACTATCCTGTATTTCCCCGGGGCGGTTTCCTCCTGCGCAAACAATGCGTTATGCTGAGCTGGGTTTAACCAATATAGTAAAACAGCAAGCGCAAAGCGAAGACTAAGAACCTTCGTTTTACTGGTTAATCCTTTGCAGAAAGTCAGTTTCATCAGGTTCTTCATACTTGCCCTGGTTGTCCTCTATCATCCTGAGGATCTCCTGTTGTTTTTCCGTCAGCAGATCTTTCCCGGCAGGATTTCCATGGTCATAATTTACTTCTACATCGATCGTCCCGTCTTCCTTGTAAAATATCCACCGGTCATGCCGCATATTGTCAAGAAAAGTCCCCCGGACTGATAACACTCCGTTTTCATTGGTAACAGAGAAAGGTCCGTTCAGCTTGTTATCCTTGTAAGACCCACTGATCATGATGGCTTTATTGGCATAATATTGCTCCCATACGCCATGCTTCATATTGTCTTTCCACTCCATCTTTTCGGCAAGGGTGCCATCGGAAAAATAATGATAAGCAAAACCGTCCCTCAATCCTTTAACATAGGTCTCCCTTTCTTTAACCGAATGGTCATAATAGCTGTAATACTCCCAGGTGCTGTCTTTTACCGTGCCAACATAATTGCCCCGTGCGGCAAGGTCCCCGCTTTCATAATAAAGGGTTGACCTGGCACAGTCTTTAGGGTTATCGAAGATCATCACTACTTTGATCCCCCCGCTTTCGTAATACCTGCGCATTTCCCCGGCCGGTTTGTTATCCCTGAAAAAGCCCTTATACATAAGATTCCCGTTGGGATAGTGCTTTTTCCAGTATCCCTGTTTCAAACCCTTCGAATCTAACTGGTTAAAAATGGTGTCGGATTGTCCCCAGGATGGAATAACAACAAAAGCAAAAAGCATAATAACGAAAAAAAGGACATGTCTGAACATAATGCATATATTATGGGCTAAAGATAGTAAAAAAGCAGTTTTTAACCGGCTCAGTAAATAATATAATAGTTAATGGATGATGATAATGATGATGTATTAATTGACATGTGTCACTGAAAATCGAATAACCTCATGCGTTATATTTTGTATCAATGGCATGCGAAACCGTTGAACAGTTAGCTGAGTGTAGTTTTAAAAACAACACCCGGGGTGGAGCATAATGTAAGCCGCACGCTAAACCTTGAAGAAATGTACTGCCTGCAGAGGCAGTCCGGATACCAGACAAAAGAAGGCACTAACTGAGTATCCTTACCAGCAATGGTGCAACAATGGTAATGGCTCCCAGTATGATGATCACCGTGAGGAAAAATTTATACCGCATGCTGTATGAACTTAGCAAACTGGGATCGTAATACTTGTCAACATTATTATCCTTATACATACGCATCAGCCCTGACAGCAGTTTAAGCCTCATATCACGTCCGGACAGCAAGGCTTTTGCAATGATGAAATTAATGACCAGCACGGCGGCGATCAGTATACTCAATATAATGTCGTCATAAGACCTGTGTCCCTGCTCAGGAGATGCCACCCCCCAGTTGATGGCAAGGATTACAAGGTTAAGCACAATGGATGATAGTACAAATACGGTATCCGTTCTGGCATTCTGCTGGAGCTCATTGGTAATGTGCTCATGGATTTCCTTGATCATGGTTTTGGATTTTAGTTTGACTAAAATTACGATATTTAATCAGAATGGCATAAGGAAAGAGCTGTAATGAATCTTTACTTCATCCGGCAGGCCATAGAGCATTTCTGACGGATTGCCCGATCCCCTGGAATAGTAAGGGTCGATCGAAGCTGCCATTTGCCTGTATTCATTGCTTCCTGCATTATCTCCGCCGAACATCCTGATCATTCCCAGTGCTCCATAGGCATAGGCTTTCACCGGACCCACCAGCGCCGGAACGGACTGTAAATATATGTTTACCAGTCTTTCTGCTTCTTCCAGATGCACTGACTTCAGGTCGGGATTTTGTTGCGATAACATGACATGATATCGGACGAGGTTCATATACAGATACCTCTTTGTTATATCTGCATTAATAGCTTCCAGGAAGTATTTTGTTCCGTTCTCAGTATCCGATTGCAGGAGATATGCCCTGCCCAGTTCTTCTGATGCCTGGGCATCATTGCCTGCTTCCTTTGTTACATTTTGCCAGTATGAAACAAAATCAGTATTATCAGCCATAAGCCTTGCATTTGCCATTGCTCCCCATATCTTGTCTTTATGATTAAGGTCTGAGGCTAAAACACCGGCTTTTTCCTTGTCCCCTCCCATATTTTCGGGCAGGTAAGCGTAAATATCAACCAGGTAAAGCTGTGCCTCATGGCAATCGGGTTCAAGGTTTAAAACGACCTGAAAAGCATCACAGGTCAATGCAATTGCTGCCCCGGCATCCGGTTTTTCCATCATCATGCTTATATAAGCATTAAAGAAACAGGCATAGGCATAATAAAAGGCATAAATTTCATTATTCGGAACCAACCTGACGGCCTGCTGCAAAGAAAACACTATATCTTCCCATTTCTCCGGGGCAATCTGGTCTTTCCCCAAAAACATATGATGTTTTGTCCTTGCCAGTTCAAAATATGCAGCGGCGTTGGTGCTGTCTGTCTTCAATAATTCGTTGAGTAGTTCTTCAGCCTTGTCGGCCTTTCCGCTTATCCTTAATTCATACGCCTGCAGTACACTGCTTTTATTGTCATTATCATTTTCTTCACAACTGCACAGAGAAGGCATAAAAATGGCAGTGATTATGATAAGGCTCAGGCAGTGTTTTGCCCTGCCCTTATAAATCTTGCTGCAA
Source organism: uncultured Bacteroidales bacterium (assembly GCA_964456825.1). Classification (GTDB taxonomy): domain Bacteria; phylum Bacteroidota; class Bacteroidia; order Bacteroidales; family UBA10428; genus UBA5072. Next base: position 1,777 of record CAYWCR010000032.1, on the reverse strand, counting down.
TTGTCTGCATGCTGATAATTGCACGATTCATTTTGCGTTGTCATTTCAGTTATTTTTTTCATTTTATTGGGTTTTAGGATTATATTTTATAACATCTTCTTTTTTTATAAATTTGATAATTAGGAATTTCAGTTTAAAATTACTTTTTGTACGGGAGTGACCTTTGTAAAACACCGGAATTGAAATTGTAAATTGTTTTACTAGTATTTTATAAGGTTTGTAAACAATAAGATTGGAATTTTGTGGAGGCAACTGAAAGACAATATTTTGAAATTATGAAGGCAAAAATTGCCGAGGTCATGGAGAAAACCAATCCGGGTATCAGCAGGAATATTGAAGATTGGAAGGGCCAGGATATTATAGAATTCCAGGAAGATTTAAAATTGAAAGTAAATGAATACTTCAGTGAAAAGTGGTTTTACAATCATTTTAAAACCTATAATGAAAAACTCCCGAGAATTGATCTCCTGAATATCCTCAGCCGGTATGCAGGTTATATTGACTGGTCGGACTTCAGGTTTAAAAACAGGGATGAAATAATCCTGATCACCGAACATAAAGGATCAAACAAGTTGTTTTACATATTGCCGGCTATGGCTTTACTGGTTTTCATCATAGCGTGGGTATTCATTAAAACAGGAAGTCTGACATCCTATAAATTCTGTTTTGTTGATAAGGATACCAAAGAGCCGATAAAGAACTCAAATATTGAGGTATCCATTTTATACGACGATGAATCGCCACTTCAGCAGCTATGCGGTCCTGACGGATGCTTCACACTTAGGACAGGCGAGTCAAAAGTAAAATTCGCTGTAAAGGCTCCTTACTATTTTTCTGATACGATAACACGGCTGCTGAATAAGGCAAAGAAAAACGAAGAGATACAGCTGAAGGTTAATGATTATGCGCTAATGATATTTTATTTTTCCAATGCAAAGGTGAGTGACTGGAAAAACAGAAGGGAAAAGCTTGATAAGGTGATCTCAGACAGTGCTTATATATGCCAGGTTTTCAACAAAGGCATGATGGGCATGGAACTCTATAATAAAATGGAATTTATTGACCTGGTCACCCTGCCTACCCGGGGCTTGAAAAATATTCAAATCATTGAGATGCTTTATACGGAAAAAAAAATAACCACGATACGGTTTACACAAAAGTACCTTAACGAATGATCAGGAAGATACTACATATTTTACTGTTATTACCCGTATTCATCATACTGACGGCAAAATCCTGCGGTCCTGATACTGCAATTGACAAGGAAGCCATAATAAAGGCAAAACAGGATACTACGCTGATGGAGATCAAAAGTGAATTTGCATCGGAATACCTTTTTGAAGATAGGCTGATGGCTTATGGTGAAAAGGCCAAACAGAAATTACTCGATTTTGCGGATTGTCTGTGCCTTTATTCCGATAAAAACATGGATACCCTCCTGAAACAGCAGGTGAAAGATATGACTTACAGGCTTTTTTATGATAAAGATGCAATGCTGCAATTATGCATTGATGCGCCTGAGAAGACCGGGAATGGAGAGAACAACCTTGCCACTTTGCTGGCTGAACTGGAGGGATCAGATTACAGATCGGTTGAGTTCAGGATATCTGATCTAAGGACCATTGACCCATTGCATCTTGAGAGTACTGACTGGTATACAGGCAAACTGGGTTGCCGGTTTAAAATAACGGGCATTACAGAGAAAGATACCCTGTTGCTTTCAGAAACCATGAACCGGGTAAAGATGATTGTCACCCGCACCAGCAAGCAATTTGGT
>CAYWCR010000031.1:37554-43902 GCA_964456825.1 uncultured Bacteroidales bacterium | reverse complement strand
GGTTTATCCTTTGCTTAACAAATGCTATACTAGTATGCAACATTTAACAGCATAGTTTTTTATTCTTTACCCTATTTTTGATTGCACAATCCTGAAAAATAAAATTCAATCTGCTTAATTTTACTTTTTGCTTGTTATCCCATTCATTGAAATTTTCAAAAACACGAATTAAAGAAAACGCTAATCTACTCATTATGATGAAAAATCTACTTACCGGTTTACAACAAAAGAGCATGTCCCGATGCAGGTTCATCATGCTGTTCCTGGGCTTTCTCTTGAGTTTCCAATTGCTGCAGGGTACTTCCCATGACAGGGTGACCCGGCAGGATGAATCAAAGGTGGTAACGGGAATCGTTACCGATGCCAGTACACAGGAGCCTTTACCCGGAGTATCCATCCAGATCAGGGGTACTGTCTCCGGTGCCGTGACCGATATCGATGGAAAATATACCATTACCGTAGCGCCCACCGATATACTGGTATTTAGTTATGTCGGCTATCTTGATGAAGAAATCACTGTAGGTTCACAGACCGAAATCAACATGAAAATGGTATTGGATATCATAGGTCTGGATGAAGTAGTGGTCATCGGATACGGATCGCTGCCCAAAAGGCTTGTAACCGGTGCAACCACGCAGGTAAAAAATGAAGATATAATAAAAAACAATACCAACAGGCTGGAATCTTCCTTGCAAGGTCTTACGCCAGGCATGGTGATCGTAAAAAAATCAGGACAGCCTGGCTCTGATTTTAACATCACCATTCGCGGTCTTGGTTCTGTGAACGGAAGCACTCCCCTCGTACTCGTTGATGGTGTCCCCGGTAACCTGAATATCCTCAATCCTTCAGACGTGGAGTCGGTTGATGTGCTGAAAGATGCCGCCTCCGCTGCTATATATGGCTCACGGGCCGCTGACGGTGTCATCCTCATTACCACCAAAAAAGGAAAATCAGGCACGGCCCAGCTTACCTATGATTTTTATTACGGCATCTCCAATGCACCCCGCAAAGTACCTATGCTGAACGCACAGGAATATGCCATGATCCTGAACGAAGGTTATTACAATATCCAACCAACCGGGACAAAGCCCCCTTTCTCCCTGGCCAAGATTGACAGCATCAATAACCTGGGCCATACCGGTACCGACTGGCAGGAAGAAGCCTATCATAAAAACGCTCCTTCCCAAAGCCATTATCTGGGTCTGACAGGCGGAAATGAAAACTCCACTTATTCCGTTTCCCTTTCCTATAACCAGGAGAAAGGCATCTTTGATTATGAAGACAAATCATCATACGAACGCCTTGGTTTCCGCCTGAACTCCGAACATAAGGTCAAAAAGTACCTGAAGATAGGCGAAAACCTGACCTATGCACACCGTAAGAAACGGGGACTGGGCGTAGGAAATATTTATGATAATTTTTTAAGAACGCTCCTTTCGGCCAGTCCTTTAATTGATGTGTATGACCCCGCGACGGCAGATGGATTTGGAATAACACACTTTAATATCGAACAGGTGAATCCGATCGCTGTAATGAATTATTACTACAATGACATCAATAAATACGATGATATTATTGGTAACATTTATGCCGAAATAGAGATCATCAAGGGTTTGAAATTCAGGACTGATTTCGGCGGAAATCTGTATTTCACTAATACAACAAGCGCCACGGATACCTTTCATATTACCGCGGATAACTTAAACAAAGTACCTGATTACATGCAGTCAACAGCACGCATGTTTGGCTACAATTTTGATAATGTTTTGTCTTATGAGAAAGCTATCGGCAATCACAATATCCTGGCTATGATAGGGATGAATGCACAGGATAACTGGTTCTTTAATATGGAAACCAAAGCCAATGGATTTTTAGTCAATCCGAACCTGGAACCTGTATTGTCAAACGTAGCTATTAGTCCTGATGTGCAGGGAGATACCATTACAACAAAAGGTGACTATGGCAAGCTTGACAGCTACTATTCCTATTTCGGACGTCTGAGTTACAACTACAGTAATAAATACCTGCTAACCCTGTCGTTGCGAAGGGACGGCTCTTCCAGGTTTGGTAAAAATGAACATTTTGGGTATTTTCCTGCAGTGTCTGCGGGATGGGTGATCACCGAAGAAAAGTTCATGCAGCCTGCAACAGCATGGTTGAATTTCCTGAAATTACGGGCAAGCTGGGGACAAAACGGAAAGGTTCCTGACCTTTCAGGAAGGCACCTGGCTACAGTAGGTAGTACTGATCGTAATTATCCGTTCGGCAATGGCTGGTGGACCGGAATGTCCCCCGATGTTTTTCCCAATCCCTACCTGAAATGGGAAACATCAACGCAAACGGACATCGGATTTGATTCACGTTTCCTTAACAGCTTCAGTATGGCCTTTGACTGGTATAGGGAAACCAGCAAGGACTGGATTGTGCCCAAAACCGTTCCCAGTATCTCCGGATCAGAAGGTATCAGTACCATAAAGCCATATATCAACGGAGGTAACGTAACCAATACCGGAGTTGAACTGGAGCTGGGATTTACGAAGACTTTGAGTGGTGTGTTATTGAATATACGGGCGAATATGGCCTATAATAAAAATAATGTCACCGATGTTCCCAACGATCTTATCCAGGGTTCCGTCAGCGTATTATATAATGGTTGCGAAGAGTTCTACCGTGTTCAGGAAGGCTATCCTATAGGCTATTTCTGGGGATACAAGACCGACGGACTTTTCCAGACGGAGGAAGAGGTCGATAACTATGTAAATGCCAAAGGTCAATTGTATCAGAAAAATGCAGGTCCCGGTGATGTAAGATTCGTTAATACAAACGGCGACAGCATTATCAACAGCAATGACAAGGTCATGCTGGGAAATCCCCATCCCGATTTTATCTATGGGTTTTCCCTGAATGCAAACTTCAAAGGCTTTGATTTCTCCATGAATATACAGGGTGTGGCAGGCAATCAAATCGTTCAGACATACAGGGACGAAAGCCGTACCTATTATAATTACACAGCTGAAATACTGGACCGCTGGCATTGGGTTGACGCCAATGATGACGGAAAAGTAGATGCAGGCGAGGGTACTTCGGATAGGATCCCACGGATAGGGTCTGACAGGAATCGCAATTGGAGAAATTTTAGTGATTTATTCGTTAAAGATGCCGGATTTCTTAAAATTAAGAGCATCAACCTGGGTTATGATTTTAAAACGCTGTTTAAAGGCCTGCCATTGCAGCAGCTCAGAATATATCTGGCTGCAACTAACCTGCTGACGATCACTAAATATGATGGCCTGGATCCTGAAGTTGGCTATGGATCCTATTATGACAGTTCAGGCAGACTGGTCGATGCCTATGCATCAGGCATTGACCTGGGATTTTATCCCGCTGCCCGAACATACCTGATTGGTGCCAATGTCAAATTTTAATCTGAATCATCATGAAAAATATACTTGCATTTATCATTATAGGGTTATCGGTCCTCAGTTGCAGTGAAGATATGCTCAACCGTTATCCTACAACGTCCCTGGTCATTGAGAATTATTATAAAACACCTGACGACGCAAGCCAGGCATTGGTAGCAGTCTATAATATGACTATGCGTGATGATTTCTGGAGTTCACTGTTTATGTCTGAAGCCGCTTCCGATAATTGTGCCGGGGGTGCCGGAGCAGGGGACAAAGGTGAATATCAGCGATGGGACAGGGGACTGGAGTTTCCGGATGCCGATGCGAATGGTTATCCGTGGAAGAACTATTTTGGCGCCATTTTCCGCGCCAATGTATACCTTGAAAATGAAGGTCTGGTTGATTGGACCGGAAATGAAGCCCTCCGGAAACAATACCAGGCTGAAGCCCGTTTTTTAAGAGCTTATTTTCATTTTTACCTGGCACGGTTGTTTGGTGAAATTCCTGCACTTAGCAAGACCCTTGAACCGGATGAAACGCCCGGCAGAACACAGGCCGAACAGTTATATTCTTTTATCATTGATGACCTGAAATTCGCTGCTGAAAATGCGCTTTCAGCCCAATATGGCGCTATGAATCCGGATAACTGGGGCCGTATCACAAAATGGGCCGCAGAAGCAATGATAGCACGTGTATATTTGTTCTACAGCGGATATTATAATGATCCTGCCATCGGTGACTTTACGGCTGAGCATGCAAGGGATTATATTGATGATGTTATCAACAACAGCGGTCATGACCTGGTTCCCGAATATGCAAGCCTGTGGCTTGTACCAACCATTTCAGAACTGGGAGGAGACACCAGCAGTGCACTGTATGCCGGAGAAGTCAATCCGGAAGTCCTATGGGCAGTAAGGTATGAACAATCCGGCAATCCTTACGGTAATATATTTCATCGTATGATTGGTCCCCGCTATACCGTGAGTATTGATCCTTATGGCAGGGGTTGGGGTGCAATCACGGTCCTTCCCAGCTTATGGAATTTATACGATAACGCCGATAAGCGTAAAACAGCCACCATCCTGTCCTGGGATGACGAAGGTCTGGTTTATGATCATGTCGCCGCAACGCAGGCACAGTATACCGGGTATAACAATAAAAAATATGACCTGATCTCCGTAAACGGGCAGCACACGCTGACAGACTTTCAACGGGATGCCTATGAAGATTATATGGTGATACGTTATGCCGATGTATTGTTGATGGGTGCTGAATTACACCTGATTACCAGTGATAATTCAGGCCAGGCCCTTGGCTGGCTCAATAAGGTTCGCGAAAGAGCTTTTGGTGACGCAACGCACAATTATTCAAGCCTTACCCTCGATAATATAATGTTGGAACGAAAATTGGAACTGGCCTGCGAGGGATTACGCTACTTTGATATCCTTCGTTCGTGCAAAGGCGATTTTTCCAAACTTGTGCCTGTTCTTACCTACATTGATAATAACGATGAAGGAGATTTTTCTCAAACCCTCGATTATTATAGCCTTGACGTAGACGGCAATAATTTTGTCGCTACCAAAGGACTATTCCAGATCCCGAGAAATGAAATCGATCTCATGCAGGGTGCAATCGAACAGAATCCCGGATACGGGAATTGATTAATAGTAGTAAGCAGCGAATTTGAATTTTTTCAAACCCCGGCAGGATGTTCAAAACACTGCCGGGGTATTTTTTTATCAGTCGCACGGCTTTGCCGAATGACCTAATATAGCAAGTATAGCCCTTCTTACTTTTTCGGTGTAAGCTTCAGCATCAGCACATCATGCCCACCCACAACAGCTTTCAGCGGCGTGCCGGTGGTGCCGGCTTCCTTCTTCAGCCAGAGGTCGCGGATGGAATATTCATTTTTCCTGAAGTCATAGCTTACATTCGATACCGCATCGCTGATGGGATTTTTCGACCAGTCGAAGACCACTTCCTGCGGCACTTTTGAACGATTCAGGAAACACACCGCCAGAGCATTATCTGATAAAGGCTTCACATATACTTCGATGTCGCCCAGCTTCCTTGACATCAATCCCTGTATGCCCAGCGGATCCTGATCAACAGCGATCACTTCCTGATGGATCAATATCTCCGTTGTTTCCGGGCTCATCTTCCGTATATCATTTCCGGCAATCAGCGGTGCCGCCAGCATGCACCAAAGGGAAAAATGCGCACGGTCTTCCGCAACCGACATGCCATTGCCCACTTCCATCATGTCAGGATCGTTCCAGTGATCGGGACCGGCATACTGCCGCAACGGCTTCTGCATATCCAGGATCTGCAATACACCCCATGAATTCCAGGTGCCATAATTGACAACACAATCAAAACAATGGTAGATGTCGCCGGTGGTACGCCATAAATGGCCTATCTCTGCACCCCACTCCCAGGGTTTGTTGTCTCCCCATTCACACAGGCTGAATACGATCGGACGACCCGCAGCTTCCAGTGCATGGCTCATGGTCAGATAAGCGCCTTTGGCATTCAGTGCATCGGTATTGCACCAGTCATATTTAAGGTAATCAACACCCCATGCGGCATAGGTGAGGGCATCCTGGTATTCATAACCGCGGCTGCCCGGCCTGCCGCCACAGGTCTTCCATCCGGCATCGGAATAAACCCCCAGCTTCAGTCCTTTTGCATGGACATAATCGGCCAGGGCCTTCATGCCCGAAGGAAACCTCTCAGGATCGGGACGGATGAATCCCATGCTGTCCCTTGCACCTTGCCAGCAGTCATCAATGTTCACGTAACGGTAACCGGCATCCTTCATGCCACTGCTTACCATGGCATCGGCCACTTCGCGGATCAGCTTTTCATCCACGTTGCAGGCAAAATGATTCCAGCTGTTCCAGCCCATCGGAGGAGTAAGGGCAAGGCCCTTGTACTTCTGCGC
>CAYWCR010000031.1:24023-37454 GCA_964456825.1 uncultured Bacteroidales bacterium | reverse complement strand
ACCTCAACCTTATCTTCTTCCACCACAAAGGCGTGCTTCGCTTCATCCCAATACGCCAGATCGGCAGCTTTCAACGGAATACCTACCGTCCGGGTCTCGCCTGAACGGATGTGCACCCTTTCAAAACCCTTTAACTCAATAAGGGGCCTTGCGACATTTGAACCAATATGACGCACATATAGCTGAACAACTTCATCACCCGACACCTGCCCGATATTCCTGACCTTCAGCTGCACGGTGATCTCTCCTGCACGATCCAGTACCGCTGAACTCAATGCAAGGGCACTGTATTCGAATGTTGTATAGCTCAATCCGTACCCGAATTCAAACAGGGGCTCCTCTTTCATATACATATAAGTCCTTCCCCTGGTGATGTCATAGTCCATAACAGGTGGAAGCTGATGGGCGGAAACCGGCCAGGTCTGCACCAGGCGGCCGCCCGGATTATAGTCGCCAAAGAGCACATCGGCCAGGGCTCTTCCGGTCTCCTGGCTGCAATGGGTCATGTGCACAATGGCCGGGATGTTCTCTTTTGTCCAATTGATGGCGAAAGGAAAACTGCTTATCAACACAACTATCGTATTGGGATTGGCTTCATACACCCGCCTGATCAGTTCCTCCTGCTCCAGCAGGATGATCTTGCGGTCAACAGCTTCCTTACCGTCGCTGGGGACAGGGCACAATGCCCAACCATCGTTGCCGGTGGGGTGATTGCCAACAACAACAATGGCAACATCTGATGCGGCTGCCATTTCCACGGCCCGGTTAAAACGGTTATCCGGCGAATAGGCTATTTTCAGGTGCTTTTCTGCCCTTTCGCGGATACCTTCCAGTGGTGTGATTTTATAGGGTGGCGTTCCGCTGTACCAGTCCAGCAATACCGAGTCAGCCAGCGGACCGATGACGGCAACTGATTTCATTCCGGCCATATTCAGCGGCAACAGCCGGTTTTCATTTTTCAACAGCACAATGGTCTTCCGCGTAACCTCAAGGGCTGCATCCTGATGAGCTTTGGTAAGCCATGGCTCGATGGTGTCGGCTACCCCGATATTCCGGTAGGGGACCATTTCGGGCGGATCCAGTTGTCCGAGTTTTATCATCACCCTGTATATGCCGCGCAGCACAGAATCAATATCGGCTTCCTGAATAGCCCCCTGGGAAATGGCGCCATGTACGCCCTCCTGGTATCTGTCCAGGAACTGGTTGATCCCGGCTTTGATACATCCCGCTGCGGCAAGGTTCAGATCGGGATAATACTTATGGCTGCTTACCAGCTGCCGGTATGCCCCTCCGTCGGTGCAGATAATACCGTCCTGGCCCCATTCGTTTACGGTTATATTTTTCAACATCGGATGCACGGTGCAGGGGATCCCGTTATACCGGTTATAGGCCGCCATATAGGCCCGCGATCCGCCAACCGTCACCCCTTTATAAAACGGATAGGAATAATACTCCCTGTAAAGGCGCTGGCTGAAATCCGATGATGTGCTGTCCCTGCCGTTCTCATTGCTGTTGGCCAGGAAATGCTTCATCAGCGAGGCTGTCTGCCAATACCGGGGATGATCTCCCTGCAATCCGCGGACAAAGGAAACCACCAGCTGGGCATTGAACCAGGCATCTTCTCCGTAACACTCCTCTGTCCTGCCCCAGCGTGGATCACGGCCAAGGTCAGCATTGGGTGCCCTTACTACCAGGCCTCCGCGATGGTATTTCGCGTTCTGGAACATATACCGCACCTCATATCCTTCTATGGCAGCGACTTTCCTCAGCACCTCCTTGTCCCATGACTCCGCAAGCCCTATGGCCTGGGGAAATATCGTGGTGGGAGCAGGATTTCGCCGCCCCCAGTTACTCGGTCCGCCCATGGCAAGGCCATGCAATCCCTCCACATGGCGGGTCCCTGCTACCCCCAGCCTGGGTATGCTGGGATCGGTGCTTAAACAGACAACCTTCTCATCCAGGGTCATCAGCGATAGCAGGTTGTCGATGCGCTCCTCAACCGGCAGATCGGGATCCTGAAAGGGATACTGAACCTGGCTGAAGGAAGTCCCGGTCATCAACAAGAATGACAATAAAAAATTTAATCTATTCATTCATTATTCAATTTCCAACAAGGAATACCGAATGACGAATAACGAAGATAATGCGTTCTTTGTCTTATCTTCAGCGCCTGCCTGGCCGGCAGGCAGGTTCAGCGTTCGGTGTTCCTTGTTCGTTATTTCTTTAGACCCAATAATACCTTAAATCATTAAAATCTTACTACCTGTTTTGTGCCATCATACTGCACCACCTTATCAGGTCCGGCGGTAATGCCAATGCCCGTGCCCTGTCCTTCCTTCACCAGCACAATATGAATGGTCCTCTTCTTCAGCATGCCCGGGAATTCCCCCTGCCTTTGCCCTATGGTCAGCTCCCTGCGGGCATCATCCCAGGCAAAAGCAACGGTGGCATATACTCCCTTTTCATAATTGTAATTGTCATTTTCATCTTCATACAGGGTAAAACTGCCGTCAGCACCGGTATAGATCCTTAACTCCAGCGGGTCGGCCTGCTTTTCCGTGGTATATTGAAGGAAAGGCCCCATTGGAATTATGGAACCGGCCTTTACCAGCAACGGGATCAATTCCTTCGGCGTATCAAATTTCACCTGCCGGCCGCCCTGTAACGATTTTCCGGTCCAGAAATCCACCCACAGATGATCCGCGGGCAGATAAACCTCCCGGGTTTTTTCCATTACGGGGATTTCCTTCTCCCTGGTAAAAACGGCCGGGGTTTTCCAGAAAAGCTGCATGCGGGCAGCGCCGGTGGAAGTATTTTCAGTCTCCACAACCAGATCATATTCCCGGCCGGCTTCAAGGTCAACCAACCCGGTGTATTGCTCCGTACTGGTGTAAACAATGGGCAGGGTGTCTCCGTCGAGGATGATCCGCTTGGCATCAAAGCTTTTTATATGAAACTGATGGCCGCCGGTTTCATCGGGAACAAGCTTGCCCTTCCAGCGGATGGAAAACATGGAATCGCTTACATAATCTGGCCGTCCGGTATACCAGAACACATCGATGGTGGAATCAGTTTTTTCGAGGCCGGGGACTTTGTAGGCATTGTCCTTATAATAGCTGGCTTTCAGGCCAGGCTTGCCGTCTTCCGTTCTGAAATGACCGGCCCCCACCAGGTTACTGCTTTCCGGCGGCCGGTAATACATAGGTTCAGTAACCGGGCAGACCATAAGAGAAGGACCGAACATAAACTGATCGCCGATGGAATAAGTTTTGCTGTCAGCGGTGAAATCCATCGGAAGACCGCGCATGATGGTATAATCCTCGCCGGTGACCTGCCAGGCCAGGGAATAAATATAAGGCATCAGCCGGTAGCGCAGGTTATCGAAAGCCAGGATGGAAGGAACAAATTCACCCATTTCCCATATCTCACGGGGTGTCTCGGATCCGTGCGAACGGAAAATGGGACTGAAGGCCCCGAACTGGAACATCCGGGTGTACAGTTCCTGGTAAGACGGATCCTTGCCCCCTTTGTTGAATACCCCATCATACGCCCCAAGCACAAAAGCGCCAATGTCAAAGGTCCAGTAAGGAATACCTGACATGCAGTGGTTGATGCCGGCGGTAATCTGGCGGCGGTAAACTTCCCAGCTGGCACCGATGTCCCCCGACCAGGTGGTAGCTGCATTCCGCTGCTGGCCGGCGTAAGTGGAACGGGTGAGTATGTATGCCCTACGATCGGAAGTCTCTTCTCTCCAGAATTTATAAATATCATTGGTCATCGCCAGCGAAAAGGCATTGAGATAGCGGGCCCATGACCCCAGATGATTACTGCCCATCTTCTTTAATTCATATTCCGTTGCTCCTTTGGTTAGGGCATTGATAACATCCGGCTCCGTGGAATCGATCCACCATCCGTCAAGCCCTACTGAGTACAACCCTGCTTTCAGATATTGCCAATAGAGTTTATTGGCAGCCGGATTAAAAGCATCGTAATACTTAAAACCCGCCCAGCCAACAGGTTTATACAGAAAACCGTTGCGAAGCATGTCGGCATAAATGGCCGTTTTCGGTCCCATGGCCGGCCAGATCGAAATGATGATATGAAAATTCATCTTGTGCAGGCGGTCACACATCTCTTTGGGTTGCGGGAACAGGAGCTTGTCAAAAAACATTCCGCCCCAGTTGGGGGCTCCGTTCCAGTAATCCCAGTCCTGGATCATATTGTCGACCGGTATTTTCAGCTTCCTGTATTTCTCTGCAATACTCATCAGTTCTGCCTGGGTGTCATAATGCTCCTTGCTCTGCCAGTATCCGTATGCCCATTTGCCATACATCGGCGCCTTACCGGTCAGCTTCCGGTAACCCGAGATCACCGCATCCATATTTTTTCCGCTGATAAAATAATAATCAATATTATTGCCCATATCCGATACTATGGAAGTCCCTTCGGCCTTGTCCTCAAAAATGGTGCAGGAATAATTGTCCCACAGTATGCCGTAATTCTGTGTGGAAACAAGGAAAGGATTAACGGCCTCGGTGTTGGCCTGTACCAGCTTTACGGTCCTGCCCCTGTAATTGAAATATCCGTCCTGATGCTGCCCCAGTCCGTAAATGCCTTCACCGGGGGCAAGCTCGAAATTCTGCCCTACCGTATAACCGGAATCACCGTCATAAACAACCGGGGTAAAAGTGGCCCTGCCCTTTTCTTTCAGGAGGGGCAGATCAGCCGGTGTGTAATACGCTAATTCTCCGCTGGCTTTTGATATCTTCACCGTAAGCAATGATGACTTCACCGCAATGCTGTCACGGCCTTCTTCTACCCTGACCTCAATATCGGGAATGCTGTCAAGAACAACCGACAGGCTAAGTTTATCGGAGCTTCCGTCAGGGTGCCATTTGATTACACGCACCATGTCGCCGGCATAAAACTGTATGGACACATGCTGATGTTTTGACTTCAGCAAAACACCGTTCTGCAATGGCTCTGATTTAAAGCGCCCCGTGGAACAACTCATGGCCATCACGGAAAGCATGGCTACCGGGAACAATAAACTCTTTATTTTCATGCAAATATTGAATTAGATTTCATTTTTAAATCCATACCCCGAAAGCGTGTCATTCATTCGAGGGTGAGGGTAACCACAGCCGGCTCGAGACCTTCAGCCGAGGCAGTCAACACCACTTTGCCCCTGGACTTTTTCGACTGGACCACCACCAGGCATTTTCCATAAAAAGCCTTCCGGTTGTCAGCCTTAAACGATTCATGGCTGACCGGATCACCATTATCCACCCCGGCGATGAAAGCTTCACCCTCAATACTGAACTTCACCAGGTTATCGGCATAGGGTACCAGGTTCCCGTCTTTATCCGTCACCTCCACGGTTACAAAGGAAAGATCCATGCCATCCGCTTTTATGCTGCTTCTGTCCGGCCTGGCCGTGAGCCTTGCAGGCTGGCTTGCAGTATGGATCACCTTTTCAAGGTTGGGTTGTCCGCCGGAACGGCCCACAGCCCTGAGCGTGCCCGGTTTAAAATTCAGCCTCCAGGTCAGGTGCAGGTCTTCAGGTCCCTTCTTTTTTGTGCCCAGCGAGCTGCCATTCAGGAAAAGTTCAACCTCTTCGAAATTTGTGTAGGCAAGGACATCAATGAGCTGATTCTCCTCCCAGTTCCAGTGGGGGAAGATATGCAGCACAGGCTCATCCGTCCATTCGCTCTTGTACAGGTAATAGATATCTTTTGGGAATCCCGCCAGGTCAATGATCCCGAAATAGGAGCTCCGCGAAGGCCATCCATAGGGTGTGGGCTCCCCCAGGTAATCAAAGCCGGTCCATATATACTGTCCCGACAGGTAGTTGTGTTTTTTCATCACCTTCCAGGTTTCTTCATGCGTCGACCCCCAGGGGGCTGAAACATTGTCATACGATGAAACGGTATGATCCGGATTGCCCGTCGTGAATGGTTTATCCCATGCTGTGGGCCAGCGCCGTATGCTATCCGAAGGCATGTCATAATAACCCCTGGTCATCAGTCCTGATACGGTTTCCGTCGCAATGAATTTCTGACCCGGAAACGTCTCGTGAAACTTTTCATATTCCTTATGGGCATAGTTGTATCCCTGCAGATCGAGCACACCCGATGTTGCTACATGGTTCCACGGACTGGGAGGGTTGCAGGCCGCGGTTACAGGCCTGGTCGTATCGAGGTCTTTCACAATCTTCACCAGGGCAGGGGTAACACGGTATCCCGATGTATCCCATTGTTCCAGGATTTCATTGCCGATGCTCCAGATGAATACCGAGGGATGGTTCCTGTCCCTGCGTATCAGATCCTGCAGGTCTCTTTCATGCCATTCCTTCCAGTAAAGGGCATAATCATACGGGCTTTTTTTCTTCTCCCACATATCAAAGATATCATTCATGACAATAAAGCCCATCCTGTCACACAGGTCAAGCAATTCGGGGGCAGGGGGGTTATGCGAAGTGCGTATGCCGTTGCATCCCATGCCTTTTAATATTTCCAGCTGCCGCTCGATGGCCCTTTCATTTACAGCTGCTCCCAGGCATCCCAGGTCATGATGGTTGCATACCCCGTTTATTTTAACCCGCTTACCGTTCAGGAAAAACCCTTCCCTGCTGTCAAAATAAAAACTGCGGATCCCGAAGGGAGTTTCAGTCTTGTCGATTATATTGTTTTTTGATTTAATGGTAGTCACCGCCTTATAAAGATAAGGGTTATCGACGGACCATAGCACCGGCGAAGGTACCCGCAATTCCTGCCGGATCTCATGAACGGAATTTCCCGCCAGGGTAACCTCCGAATGGCCGCTGCTTATTGTTTCCCCCGCGGCATTGCGAACGGATGTGGTAACTTCAACCCTGGCCTCCGGATATCCGCTGTTTTTAATGCTGCTGACAACCACCACTGTTGCTGAAGCCGTATCAATTTCAGGGGTGGTAATAAAGGTCCCCCAGTGGTCAACAAAAACTCTACCGGTCTTTATCAGCCTTACTTTGCGGTAGATCCCCGAGCCGCTGTACCAGCGGGAGTTTGGCTGTTGCGAGTTGTCGACCCTGACGGCCACTATATTTTTGCTGTCTCCATAGTGCAGATAAGGCGTCAATTCATACCGAAAAGAAATATAACCGTTGGGCCGCATTCCCAGCAGATGTCCATTGATGTATACCTCACTGCAACGGTATATTCCGTCAAATTCGATGAATACATTTTTCAGCGAGTCTTTTCCGGGAAGGAAAAAGGTCTTGCGGTACCATCCAATGCCCCCCGGCAAAGCTCCGCCTCCGGCCGTAGCGGGGTTCTTTTCGCTGAAACTGCCTTCTATGCTCCAGTCATGGGGCAGATTGAGCATTCTCCAGCCGCTATCATCAAAGTCAAGGCCTGATGCTTTTGCATCATCACCCAGGCGGAAATACCAGCCTTCGTTGAAATTCTCAGAAATTCTTACTTCCTTCTGCTGATCCTTGCATGATAAAATACTGATCAGCAACACAAGCAATAACAAGGAAAAATTATTTATTCTCATCGATTTTATTTTTTTTGCCACAAAATACCAAAGCACCAAAAATGAATAACATCATTTCACAATAGCATGAGTTAATCATTTTTGGTGTTTCTGTGTTTTGGTGGCCTGTTTAAAAATTTTCGGTGCAGTCTCAGGTTAATTCCTGATGTTTCGGTTTAAAGCATTATTTAAATTCAATTTCCACCGGTTCTCCTGTATAGGCGATTTTTTTAGCCGGAAGACCCTTGAAATCGATCCCTCCTTTTCTATCCCGGGTTATCAGCTTTACCTCAATGGTCCGTTCTTTCAGCATGCCCGGAAACTCACCCTGCCATTTGCCGATGGATAATCTCTTTCCGGCATTGTCATACGTGAATTCAAGCGTGGCAAAAGCACCTTTTTCATAACCGTAGGTGGTCCCTTCGTCCTCATACAGCACGAACTTTCCGTCCTTTCCGTCAAAAACATACAGGGTAAGCGGATCAGCCGGTTTTTCTCCGGTGTATTGCAGCTCCGGCCCCAGGGGTATGATGGCTCCTTCTTTTGCAAACACGGGTATCCTGTCAGGGGGAGCCCCGATGGTATAGGACTTTCCACCTTCAAAGTATTGTCCTGAAAGCAGGTCATACCATCCGTATGTTGCGGGGAGATATACTTCGCGCGTCCGTGCCTTGTAAGTATATACGGGTGCGACCAGCAAGTCAGGTCCAAACATATACTGGTCCGCCACATCAAGCACCCTGGCATCAGCGGGATGATCCATCGCCAGGGCACGCATGATGGTATAGTCATGGTGATAAGTCATGCCTGCCAGGGTATAAATATAAGGTATAAGCCGGTATCGCAGTTTGTCATAATAAACCATGGCCTTATATACAGGATGGCCTTCCGGCGATATATTGTATATTTCCCGGAAAGGATACTGGCCGTGGATCCGGAAAAGGGGACAGAATGCCCCAAACTGATACCATCTTAAATTCAGTTCGCGCCATTCATCCAGATCGTCTCCCACGGGACGATAGTAACGGCCTTCCAGCGAAAAGCCTCCGATATCGGTTGTCCAGTAAGGTATCCCTGATGCTCCCATATTGATCCCTCCCGCTATCTGATCCTGCAGGTCACTCCACCGTGATGCCACATCTCCGCTCCAGACGGCAGCTGCATTTCTCTGCTGTCCTGCAAAGGCTGAACGGGTAAGGATGAACACGCGTTTATCGGGATCGGCAGCCCGCTGTCCTTTATATACACCCTCAGTCTGCGGCAGGGAATACGCATTGAAATAAACTTCGGCAGGTCCCAGGGCCGGCCGCGACATGAGTTTCTTCCGGGCTTCGGGTGAGGTATTGGATAATATATCCGGTTCCGTTGCATCCATCCACCAGGCATCTATCCCTTTCACGTAAAGGCTGTCATGAAGCTGTCTCCAGTATTCCTTCCGGGCATCGGCATTGAAGGCATCATAAAAAGTGGATACATATCCCGGCCCTACCCAGTCTTTTTGTCGATTATTGACGTTTTCCATGTAAAGCCAGCCGTTCTTTTTCATGATCTCATAATGGTGCGTATTTTCATAATACTTCGGCCATACAGAAATCATGATCCGCGCGTGCAGGCTATCATGGAGTTCTTTTGTCATGCCCTCCGGATCGGGGAAACGCTGACGGTCAAAACTGTGATCGCCCCATTTATCTTCTTCCCAGTAATGCCAGTCCAGTACAATGTTGTCCAGCGGTATCCCCCTCCGGCGGTATTCCCTGACAACACCCAGCAATTCCTCCTGGGTCGTGTATCGCTCCCGGCTTTGCCATAAACCCATGGCCCAGGCCGGCATGATGGGAGCCTTGCCGGTAAGCCGGCGATAGCCGGAAATCACCTCATCGAGACTATGGCCGTTGACAAAATAATAATCGATATGCTTCCCTGCCTCCGAATAAAGTGATAGGTCCTTCTGCTCCTCAGGGTCATAAGGGGTCAGACATTCAAGTGCCATATAGGAAGAACCTCCGTCGGGTATCCATTGAATCTGTATCAGAACCTTTTTGCCTGTTTCCATGGCAACCGTGAATTTTTTAGTCCAGGGATTCCAGGCCTGACGCCAGCAATCGACGACCATGTTGCCCGCTATCCAGATCTTTAAATAACCCGCAGCATGGGCAACGAACTTATACAAACCGGACTGATCCGCTTCCAGGGATCCCTTCCATTCCACCAGTCCTTCCTGCATGCGGAATCCTTCAGGAAACTTTTGCAGATCATCCAGAAATTTATATCTGATTTCCTTTTCCGCCCGGCTTGTGAAAATCTCTTTTTTATCCTTTGTCTTATAATAGGTAGCTGTCAGGCCTTCCTGTTCACCGTTTTCATTATAAAGCTTCAGTACGGACAAGGGCATAAGTTCCCGCGGATCACCAAATCTTGATATGGAATAATTATCCCACAGGATGCCGTAATTTTTGTTCGACACCAGGAAAGGTACAACGTCCACTATATTATGCTGCATCAGTTCTACATCTTCACCTTTGTAATTGACCTGGCCGTTCTGATGCGCACCCAGTCCATAAAAAGCTTCATCATCCGGGGAGTCAAAAACCTGCCGGATGGTATAGTATTCCTTATCCTCCAGCATGTTGGGAGTGAAATAAGCACTCTGCCTGTCCGTGACCTCACCCAGCTTTTTGTTGCCTTCCTTGTCGTAAATATCAATTTTACCGGTCTTTTTGGATATGGTTACTGATAATGCCGCTGTCTCCAGCAGCAGCTGATCCTTGTTGTCTTCCAGCGTCCATTTGGCGGCCGGAAAAACCGCTGACGGGTCAACGACCAGGCTTTTCAGCGAATCAGCCTTTTTCGACGGGAATGACCTTACATGAATAATATCGTCAGCAACAACGTCAACACGCACCATTCTGGCCGCGTTGGGTTCAGCCTTCGCGGGATAAACCGTTACGCCATTTTCATCTTTGCTGTAAGGACGGCATGATATCACAGCCATCATCAGCAATCCAATAATTCCGAATTTTTTCATAATTGATTTTTAATTCAGGTTTATCAAATGTATGACAGAATTTTCAAATCACGGCATCAGGATGTTTCATAATAGGATGAGGAATGTAAAATGTAGTTGGCGGGAAGCATTTGGGAAAAGTAACGGGTAACCGGTAAAAGGTAATTTCCTGATCCTCACCCCGGCTCTTCGAGTCACCCCTCTCCACCCTGGAGAGGGGACAGGGCCTGCCTGCCGGCAGGGTGCACGACTTTTAATCCACCTATAGCCTTCTCTGCGCTGTTCACCGGTAATCCCCGTTCATTTACCGATTAATCTTATTATATTCGTTTAATCACCTGTATCTTTAAGGTAAATTTGTACACAATAAAGGAAATATCATGGAAAAAGAAAGAGTTGACAAGCGGATGGTGCTGGGCATCGTCATTGTTTTAGCGGGCCTTTTGGTACTGGCGAAAAATTTCGGCGTCATTGGCCATGGCCTTCAGCACTATATTTTCAGGTGGGAGGTGATCCTTATCGCGCTGGGGTTGGTATTTATAACCAACCGCTCCAACCGGACCACCGGCATTATTTTATTATTCATCGGCGGAGCCTTTTATTTGAATGACATCTGGAACCTGCACATTAATTTCTGGCAATTGTTTCTGCCCGCTTTATTGATTTTGGCCGGCGTTATGATCATTTTCAGGGATAAAATAAACGCCCCCTGGGGAAAAACCGTTTTCGCGGATGATGAAAGTCACATCGATGAAACAGCATTATTTGGCGGAGGCGACCGTGTCGTCAGGTCACAGACTTTTAAAGGCGGCAAGGTCACTGCCGTTTTCGGAGGCCTGAATTATGATATGCTGAAAGCTAAATTGCAACCGGGGCAAAATGTAATTGATGTATTCTGCCTTTTTGGAGGTATGAAATTTGCCATCCCCGATGACTGGAACATCAAAATAAGGGTGACATCCATTTTTGGTGGATTCAGTGACAAACGCCACCTTACTACCCCTGAAAAGCCCTTAAATCCTGAAACACAATTGGTCATAACAGGGATTGCGATGTTCGGCGGCGGAGAAATTGCAAGCTTTATGGATTAACAGCATAGCGTGATTACCCATGCTTAATCCCCTTTTAAAAGTTCGACCCTATCTGATTGCCTATATAGGAGTATGGGCTCTCATCGCTATCATCCATATTCTTATTCTTACCCTGTTTCAGGGATTTTCACTGGGCCTGGCTTTTACCGAAAGCCTTATTTCCAATGTGTTGCTGGCCATGATCGGGCTGGCCTTATGGTTTCCGGTATTTTTCAGCCGGCTTGAAAAAGAAAATGTTCTCAATTTCATTTTTAAGCATCTCTTTGCTTGTGCCTTGTCAATAGGCCTCTGGGTTATAGTCTCCTATGCCATACTGAACGCCCTGTTTGACAAGCATTTTGAATATAAACAGTTTCTGGTCAGTTCCCTGCCCTGGAGAGGAGGTATCGGTGCATTGCTCTATGGTGCCATCATCCTGGTCTATTACCTGATCATCAATTACCAGAATTTCAGGGAAAAAACGTTAAGGGAGACCGAATTAAAAGCGCTGGTAAGGGAATCTGAACTGAATTCCCTGAAATCGCAGATAAATCCTCATTTTCTTTTTAACAGCCTCAATTCCATCAGCTCCCTCACCATGATCAGTCCTGAAAAAGCCCAGGACATGATCATCAAATTGTCGGAATTCCTGCGCTATTCACTTTCCAATAAGGACGAGCACCTGACCTCCCTCAGGGATGAAATCGTTAATATAACAAGGTATCTGGATATCGAAAAAGTCCGCTTTGGCAAAAGGCTTAATGTGAAGAATAACCTGGATGAAAAATGTTATGAAATGAAATTGCCGGGACTCATTCTGCAACCCCTCATTGAAAATGCCATCAAATACGGTGTCTATGAAAGCCTTGATCAAACCGATATCGAACTGATATGCACTTGTTCCGAACGAAATCTTCGCGTTACCATCAGGAACCAGTTCGATTCTGATTTTCATTATAAAAAAGGCGCCGGCATCGGTATCCAGAATATACGCAGCCGCCTGAGAATCATGTACGGACGCGATGATCTTTTTTCTATTGTCAAGTCCGGTAATATCTTTGAAGTAACCATAATATTCCCCCAAAACTGAAAACCGATGGAAGCTATTAAAGCCCTCATTATTGAAGATGAAGAACTGGCCCGGGAACTGATCAAGAACTACCTGAAAGGGACCGACCTTATCGAGATCATTCACGAATGCGATAACGGATTTGACGGGCTGAAAGCCATAGCTGACTTAAAGCCTGACCTGGTTTTCCTGGACATACAAATGCCCAAGCTCAATGGTTTTGAAATGCTTGAACTGGTCGACGATCCGCCTGAGATCATTTTCATTACAGCCCATAACGAATTTGCCATTAAAGCATTTGATATGAATGCCGTCGATTATTTGCTGAAACCTTATTCCAAAGACCGCCTGCTGACAGCCATCAGCAAAGCGGCTGAACGGATAAGAACGCAGCAGCCTTCTGCTAAAAAGATCCATAACCTTATCCAGACGCCTATTACGGAGAAAATGGAAAGGCTCGTGGTGAAATCCGGCACCCGGATCAGGGTTATCCCGGTTGAAAAAATCATTTACCTCGAAGCGGAGGATGATTATGTTATGATCTATACCGAAGAAGGGAAACACCTGAAACAGGCGACCATGAAACATTTTGAGGATTGCCTTGATCCTTCCATGTTCATCAGGGTCCACCGGTCTTATATCGTGCGCGTCGATCAGGTAGTGCAGCTCGAACCTTATTCGAAAGACAACTATATCCTGAAACTTAAAAACGGCGCAACCATCAAGGTCAGCCGCAGCGGCCTCAAAAGCCTGAAAGAAAAACTGAGTTT
>CAYWCR010000031.1:0-23923 GCA_964456825.1 uncultured Bacteroidales bacterium | reverse complement strand
GGTTTCACTTTTCACCGTCCTGACCTGCAATAAAATTTCATTTCTTCGTCTTTTATGTCATGAACCCTGAAGAACGACAAAATCATCCCTTTGTCCTCTTCCTGAACAAGGAAAACAGGAAGCTGATCGGTTACATCAACAACTATCTGGATGACCGTCTTGCCGATATAGAAGCCGAGGATGTCCTGCAGGAAGTGGCGCTTAACCTGTACGCAAGAGCCGATATCTCAGGCCAGGTGGGAAACATTGCTGCCTATATTTACCGTGCGGTCCGCAATAAGATAATTGACCTGTACCGCAGGAAAAATAATACGGTTTCCATAGAAAGCTTTGCCAGCCACAAAGATGAAAATGTGCTGCTGAATACGGTCAAGGCAGCAGAAGAGGAAGAACCCCTCATCTACCATGATGAGAAACTGCAGCAAAAGTTGCTGCAGGCCATAGAAAAGCTGAATCCTGCGGAACAGGAAATCATCCGCAAAACGGATTATGAAGATTATACGTTTCAGGAACTTGCAGCGGAGTGGAATATCCCCATCGGGACCTTACTGGCCAGAAAGCACCGCGCCCTGGGGAAACTCCGGAAAATGCTGCAGGAAGACTTTACCATGTTTAACCATTAAAACAATTTAATATGTCACCATTTTTTATCAGAAAACAAGATGAGCCGCGCTGGCTGTTTGCATTGAAAATAACCGGTGTTGTGCTCCTGGGCATCATAGGTTTCGGAGCACTGGCCATAATATTCGGCTATGTCGTAATGTGGTTATGGAACTGGCTGATGCCGGGATTGTTTGGCTTTAAGGTCATCACTTTCTGGCAGGGCGTTGGAATCGTGATACTGTCAAGGATCATATTCGGCGGCATTTGTCACAAGTCCGCCAGTCATAATCATCATCGCCGGCCCAACCGCTGCTACAATCACTCCAAACAGAAATGGTCTGAAAAATGGGAGTTGTACGATGATTTCTGGAAGGAAGAAGGGGAAAAGGCTTTCAATGCCTATGCAGAAAACAAAAAAGCCGGGAGCAGCAATGAGAAATGAAAAGTGGAAAGGTGAAAAGGTGGAACAGTGCTTGTTTTCCACCTTTCCACTGTTTCACTGTTCCACTGTTCCACTGTTCCACTTTTAAAAATGTACCAGCGAAAAAACATCGCACTGGCCAGCCAGCTTTTCCCTTCCTTTCAGAAAGTCAAGTTCAACGATAAAACAGACATAGATCTGCCTTACATTGAATTTTCTGATCAGTTCAATGGCAGCCATGGCCGTACCACCTGTCGCCAGCAGATCATCGTGCAGGAGCACCACATCATCCGCAACCAGTGCATCCCGGTGAATTTCAATAGCCCCCTCGCCGTATTCCAGGGAATAGGATATTGAATATACATCAGCCGGCAACCTGCCGGGTTTCCGGATGGGAACAAATCCGGTCCCCAGCCTTGCCGCAATCGCCCCCCCGGTAATAAATCCCCGCGATTCGATACCCACTGTCCTGGTAATACCTTTGCCCTCATAATAGAGGGCAGTGCTTTCCACAACATGCCGGAACAGTTCGGGCCTTTTCAGCAGGGTAGTAATATCCTTGAACTGAATTCCCTGTTTTGGAAAATCGGGTACGTTGCGTATGGATTTTTTCAGGTCTTCAGCTGAAATCATAACGATTTGAAAGCTTTGCAGTTAAAACCTATTCATGAATTTCAAAGATACTTGATTTATTTAATTTAATATATTAACTTTATAAAATACTGTTCGCGGAAGCCCATGAATATAGACCTTGGAAAATATTTATCCGAGCGGATGCAGGCCGAATACTGCAAAAAGAAAGACCCGGGCCCGGTTATCACCATGGCCAGGGAATATGGCTGTCCGGCTAAAATTGTTGCCAGGCAGCTTACGGAAGAGCTTTCAAGGAAGATGCAGGTGAAAGGTATGGAGGGTCCCTGGAGGTATATTACCAAGGAGATCATGGCCGAATCAGCACGTGCACTGCAACTCGACCCTGCCAAGATCCGGTATGTTTTCCAGTATGAACAGAAAGGTATGATGGATGAGATCCTTTCAGCACAGTTTACAAAATATTACAAGAGCGACCGGAAGATCCGCAGTACCATTGCTCAGGTGATCCGCAATATTGCCTGTGAAGGCAACGTGGTTATTGTTGGCAGGGGAGGTGTTTCCATCGTCCACGATATTCCCCGGTCCCTTCATATCATGCTGGAAGCCCCGCTGGAATGGAGGTCCCTTCGTATCAGCGAGAAATATACCATGAAACAGGAAGAAGCCCGGAAAGAATGTATCGACATTGATAAGAAACGACAGCAATTCCGTGAATATTTTCAGGGAAAAAATACGGATTATACCCGTTATGATGTTACCTTAAATTGTATGACCCTTTCTGTTGATGAAATCGTTAAGATCATTATTAAGGCCGTGGAGGTGAAAAAGCTGATATGAATTTTTTATTCATCAAATAAAATCATTTTTTTGTCAATTCTTTATAAACTATTTAATAATGTACTCGTATTTTTGTTCCTGATGTTATATCCTAAATCTATACATTGAATATGGAAGATCTTTTTGTGCAAGGTACAGATTCTCTCCCCAACATATCGTTTAAAACCAACGGGGAATTAAAAATCACCGGCAGGGCACTGCCTGAGGATGCCATTACTTTTTTCAGGCCCGTGCTGGATTGGCTGCGCAATTTCACGGCTGAGGAAGTCAATATTGAATTTAACCTCGATTATTTCAATACCAGTGTTTCCAAACAAATCCTGGATATGTTCAAGATCATTGAAAACAATCCCGGCAACAAGACCATTAAAATGAAATGGATGTATGAGGACGGGGATGATGAAATGCTGGAATCAGGTGAAATTTATGCCGAAATGCTGAAACGATTTAAGTTTACCTTCCATAAATACGCGGAGATAGTCGACTGACTGCAAACCTCTGTTTTCCAGACCGATGACCCCCACTTTCATGGTCTTGTATATCGAATTGAAATATTATTAACTTTGCACTGCAATTTTTGCAGTCTGATGTGATTGTACGTTTGGCCTTTTGGGTTTGATCCGTGCTGATCAGCCTGAATTACAGGGAAAACAAATTGCGTAACTTTAAGATTGACAGTTGTGCGTACTATTGAATATTGTCTGGTTTCTTTCCTTCATGGTCTCTCACAATCCATTTTTTGTATCCCCTTTTAAATAACCATATAAAACTATCATCGCATGGATGTAAAAGGAAAGTTATTTACCCGGTTTCAGGAAAGGAGAAAAGCTTATGCGCTTCAGCAGGGTGTTGATTCCATAAAAAAGCAGCATTCGAAAGGAAAACTTACGGCCCGCGAAAGGATCGAATTGCTGTTTGATGAAATGACCTTCGAGGAAATTAATGCCAATTCGGTCGCAGCGCCCGCCGGCGGAGATTTTGGCCGCATGGTGAAGGCGCTGGGTGACGGCGTTATTACCGGTTATGGTAAAATCAGCGGAAGGCTGGCTTTTGCCTATGCACAGGATTTTACGGTAATGGGCGGATCCCTGGGTTCGGTCCACGCCGCCAAAATAGCAAAAATACAGGATATGGCCCTTAAAATGGGGGCACCGTTGATCGGACTCATTGATTCGGGCGGCGCCAGGATACAGGAAGGAGTGTCCAGTCTGGCCGGATATGCTGCCATTTTTAACCGCAATGTCAAATCATCCGGCGTGATCCCGCAGCTGTCCGTGATCATGGGCCCGGCTGCCGGCGGTGCCGTGTATTCCCCTTCGCTTACCGATTTTGTGTTCATGACCAACAAAACCAGCCATATGTTTGTCACCGGACCCAATGTGGTGAAAGAAGTGCTGAATGAGGACGTATCGTTTGATGACCTGGGCGGCGCCATGATCCATATGAAGAAAAGCGGCGTGGCACATTTTGTCTATGAAGATGAGGAAAATACCCTGCGCGGAGTGAAAAAACTGCTCTCCTACCTGCCTTCCAATAACCTCGAAAATCCTCCCTATGTAGAATGCTTTGACAACAATAGCAGAACCGATGAAAGACTGCGCGAGATCGTACCCGATGATCCCAATAAACCCTACGACATAAAAGATGTCATCAGCCTGATCATCGACAAAAACAGCTTTTTTGAAATTTCGGAATACTTTGCCCAGAATGTGGTGATCGGATTCGGAAGGCTTTGCGGCAAAACCATCGGCATACTTGCCAATCAGCCCAAGGTACTGGCCGGCACACTGGATATCAATTCATCTGTCAAGGGGGCCCGGTTTATCAGGTTTTGCGATGCATTCAACATCCCCATCCTTACACTCGAAGACGTTCCCGGATTCCTTCCCGGTGTCGACCAGGAACATAGCGGCATCATCCGCCACGGGGCCAAATTATTATATGCCTACTCGGAAGCTACCGTACCCAAGATCACGGTCATCCTCCGCAAATCATACGGCGGCGCCTATTGCGTTATGAACAGCAAGAACCTGGGCGGTGATTTTAACTTCGCCTGGCCTACCGCCGAAATAGCGGTAATGGGCCCCGAAGGCGCAGTATCCATCCTGTACCGGAAAGAATTGCTGGAATCCGATGACCCGGCAAAACTAAAAAAAGAACTGGCCACCAAATACAGGGATGAAATAGCCAATCCCTACGTCGCCGATGAAAAAGGTTTTGTCGATGAGGTCATCGACCCGGCTGAGACACGGAAAAAACTGATTGCCGCATTCAATGCACTGGAAAGCAAACATGTATCCGTACCTTCGCGCAAACACGGGAATATTCCTTTGTAGCGAACATGCATTATATTTGTTTTTAAACAACAAACCACCCGCGGATGAAAATCACCAGTATACTCATTGCCAATCGTGGCGAAATCGCTGTGAGGATTAACGAAACAGCCAAAAAAATGGGGATCAAAACCTATGGCATCAAAACATCCAAGGAACCCAATGCATTATACCTTCGCCTGGTGGACGATGTAATTGATTTTTCGGAATCCGCGGAAGAAATTCCGGAATTTCTCGACATTGAAAGGATCATCGAAGCCGCCAAAACCTTTAAAATTGACTCAATCCACCCCGGATACGGTTTCCTGGCTGAAAATCCCTATTTCGCCAGACGATGCCAGGAAGAAAAGATCATATTCATCGGGCCTTCCGATACCGCTATCTATAAAATGGGCAACAAAACCATTGCCAAGCAGATCGCCATGAAAAATAAGATCCCGCTGCTGCAGGGCAGCCAGGGAAATGTGAAGAATGTCAGGGAAGCGGCAGATATTGCCGGCAAGATCGGGTATCCTGTCATATTAAAGGCAGCGGCAGGAGGCGGCGGAAGAGGAATGCGCATCATTGAAAAAGCCACCGAGGTGGAGAAAATGTTTAAAATGGCCACCACCGAGGCCGAAAAAGCATTTAACGATGCCTCCGTATTTATTGAGAAATATGTCAGGAACCCCCGGCATATCGAATTTCAGATCATAGCCGACAAGCAGGGGAATTTTGTTCACCTGGGAGAACGCGAATGCTCCATCCAGCGCAAACACCAGAAGCTTATCGAAGAATCACCCTCTGCCGCACTCAATGAAGCATTGCGTGCTGAAATGGGAGAAGCCGCCGTTACGATCGCCAAAGCCGTCGGCTATTATTCGGCAGGTACTGTTGAGTTTTTGCTGGATGACGATAAGAATTACTTCTTTATGGAAATGAATACCCGCATCCAGGTCGAGCATCCTGTCACTGAAATGGTTTCCGGCGTGGACCTCATCGAACTCCAGATAAGGATTGCACAGGGTGAGAAACTTCCCTTCCGGCAGCAGGACGTCAAACTTAACGGATGGGCCATTGAATGCCGGATAAACGCAGAGGATGTGCAGGCCGGCTTTTCACCCAACCTGGGCATCATCGAGAAAATATCTTTCCCGAAAGGAAAAAATATCCGGGTCGACAGTGGCGTATGTGACTATGCTGTCGTTACTCCCTATTTTGATTCTATGCTAGCCAAACTGATCATCCATGCTGAAACCCGTGATAAAGCCATCCAGGCATCCATTGCAGCGTTGAAGAAATGCCTGATCAAAGGCATAAAAACCACCATCCCCTTCTGCCTTCAGGTGATGAACAATAAGAAATTCCGGAAAGCCGATTTCAATACTTCCTTTATCGAGAAAGAACTCGATAACCTTTATTACCGTGAACCGGAAGACGAAATGCTGGCCGCCTATGTTGCGGCATTCGATTTCGCCGCTCAGCTTGAAACCGACCGGATCACCTTCGTCGACTTTGAACGCGGAAAGAATATCAGCCCATGGGTGCTGAATAAACGGTTAAAATCATTATAACCTAAAGCCTGATACCACATGAAATTAATGCCCAGGAAGAAAAAAGCCGATAGCCCGTATTTTGCGGTTACACCCCGCGGAAAAAAATACACCATCCTCGATCCTTTCAGCGAAGAACTAAAGATCAACGGCCATAAGGAAGAAATCAAGATCTTTGAAGATGACGACGGATTCACCTACCTGGAATATAAAAAGAAAAAATACCTCGCTGAGATCATCGAGAAAAACCAGAACAAATATACAGTGCTGCTGAACGGCGTCAGTTATTCTTTCACCATCGAATCACCCATTTCATACAGCAGGAGAAAATTCCTTGAAAAATATAAAGAGGTTTCAAAATCCGAGAATATCACGGCTCCCATGCCCGGCAAGATCATTGAACTGCTGGTGGAGGAAAATATCACCGTAAAGGAAGGAGAAGCCATCCTCATCCTGGAGGCCATGAAAATGCAGAATGAGATCACCACCCATGTGGGAGGAAAAGTGAAAAAGATCCATGTAAGGCCCGGCGATACCGTCACCAAGGACCAGGTGATGATGGAGATTGAACGGTGAGCATGAAAGGCAACCGATTACCTTAGTCCACTCCCTCCATCGTCTTCCTCACATACTCCACCGCCACCTCCTCATTCCCCGCATTCATCGCACCCATCAGATAATCCCCTTTTACCGACAAATACACCGTGCCGTTAAAGGGATCCTTAACAACCAACATGCCGTCCTTCTGCTCCACATTGTTCTCCTTCACCTGCTCCCTGTATTTTGCTAGCATGTTTTCTGCCTCGCCTGCCTTGCCATGCATGATAAAAAGGGTGAAGCCGCCACCTGCCTCGTAACGCGCCGTATAGGCTGAATGGAAAAAGCTGTAGCCCATGAAATTGGAGGCAAAATAAGCATCCGACATAAAAGCCTTTCCTGCAGAAGGAAAAAGGCCGACCTCCGCCGGCCATGAACCGGGCTGGCCGAGACCTGATGAAACCCTGCCGGCAATGTCCTTAAGGGTCGCTTCATCAACATCGGCGCTGCCTGCAGATAGTACTTTGATATAATAATGCCCGGTGAAAAAATGCAGGATGCCGGGACCGGTATATCCCTGCACCCCCATTTCGATGAAGGAGTAATCCGGCATCCTTTCCGCGGTATAAATGCCATAGGTGTCCTTCGGAGTGCTGTGGCGATACAGTTCTACCCTTACCTCCCGGCCCTTAGGGCCGGAATAGGTCGCCAGGTGAAGGTCCTGAAAATCATAGGCCAGGTAAAGTTCCGCCGCGCCGTCGATAAGCTCCCACAAATTATCGGAGGTATAAATCACATTGTCCACGCTCAGCTTCCATCCCCTGATCTCAGGGAACAAATCCTCAGCCGCCAGGAGCAGGGATCCGGAAACAAGGATTACCAGGGTTAAACCGGTCTTTTTTATCATGGCATCACAGGATTTTTATCAGGTTACCGGATCATGCCAAAAAATCTTTTGGAATTGCCGAGATCCTTGCAATATCCGCAATGCGTTCTGAAACATTGAATCCCTTGGGACAAGTGACACTGCACTGGCCGCAATCCCGGCAGGCTTCCGCGTCATGGCCATGGATTTCCATCAGCGACAGGGCATCCTCATATTGCCGGTAGCCGTATGCATACATGTAGGCCCGCATCATATCATTCACCGGCAGATGGCGTTTGCATGAGGCTATGCATTGCCCGCACTGGTCACAATACAGGCCCGAGATCAGCCTGCCTTCTTCAATATGGGCTTTCTCCTCCTCCGTCATCTCAAGATTTTCCATGACACTGAAGTTTTGGGTCAGTTGGTCAAAGGTTATGATGCCCGGAATCGTCGTATGCACGTTCGGATCCTGAAGTACCCATTTCAAAGCCGCCCTGCAATCGACAGGCTTCGTCCTTTCCTTATCCAGGAATCCTCCTGCCATGGTTTTCATGGCGATTATGCCAATCCCCTTTTCTGCAGCCAGCGCTATTTTTTCCTTCAGCCTGTCCCTGTGTTCCATGGTGAAATTATAAGCCGTCAGCACAATATCGTAAACATCGCTCTCGGTGATCGCCGCAACCACATCAGGTTCATTCCGGTGCGTGGAAACCCCGGCAAATCTGATCTTGCCTTGTTGCTTAAGCAGGCTCAGGGCTTCCAGAAATTCAGGATGAAGAGCAACTTCACGGCTGTCAACTCCATGCAGGTACAGCATGTCAACATAATCCATCTGCAGCCGCTGAAGGCTGATCTCCAGCTTTTCCAGCATGGACTCTTTCGTGGCTCCGGGACCTATTGCGCCGGTCTGCCTGTCGACACCCTCCAGGTGGACTTTGGTGGCGACGGTAAAAGTATCCCGCGGAATTCCCTTAAAAACCTCACCGAGCATGGTTTCATTCTTCCCCCCCTGGTATCCATGGGCCGTATCAAAATGCTGTATGCCCATTTCCAATGCTGCCTTTACAAGGGCGGGGCTGTCTGACCGCATAACCCCCATACTTACCACAGGCACCTCAAGGCCGGTCTTGCCAAGCTTTCGCTTTACCACAACAGGCGCTTCCTTCCGGGCAGCAGCTTTTGCCTTCCATACCGGCGCCGTAAAAAAGGCACCGGCAGTACCTGTCGCCGAGATCCTGATAAAGTCGCGGCGGTTGAAATCACTTTTCTTTTTCATAGATATCAGCTTTTATATTATAAATAGTTTATGGTCCATAAGCACTTTCTTTCCCTCTCTTTTTCTCCCCTTCTCTCCGTCTCCCCGTCTTTGTTCTTTCTCCTTATGCCTTCTGCCTTATCCCTTTTGCCTTCTGCCTTATCCCTTCTGCCTTTCTTCCTCTATCATAAAGTTATTACAAAAATCCTATCCCTGAATAATTATGCCATTCCTGAATGACTATATTAGCATATTTAATTTCATTTTAAATTATTCATTTTGATTATCAAATTGATAGATTTGAAATAATTGAAACCGTTAATAACTTTTTTCCGTATATGCAAACAGTTTATCTTAATACTTTATATTTAAACAGTTAATTTTCCCTGTCTGTGATGATATCTGCAATGAAAAAAAAATATCCCCGGTCAATGTGTTTTGCAAAAAATCTGATCGTTCTGCTCACCCTTTTCATATTCACTACTTTTACAACGGATAAAAATATCGGTTATATCCCGGTAACCCTTTCTGACAGGGTAACAGAGGCTATGCCGGTTGACTTTCTGGGCCAGTCGCTTGAAGGTCTGATCCGGCATTATGATGACTATATTGGGAGCTCCGTTGCCGAAAATGCAAGTCCGGGTGCCGCCGTTGCCATCGCTTATAACGGTGAGATCCGGCTCCTGAAAGGTTATGGCGTGAAAAAAGAGGGCAGTGCTGATCCGGTTGATATTCATACTGCATTCCGTATAGGCTCGGTTTCAAAAGGATTTGCAGGGGTGCTCACCGGCATCATGGCCCGGGAAAATATGGTCAGCTGGGATGATAAAGTCGCAGCCTATCTGCCGGACTTTCACCATTACGATGCTGCAACCTTCAACAAGCTTACGCTTAAAAATATCCTCAGCCAGTCTTCCGGTTTTCCGACGCATACCTTCACTGACCTGCTGGATGATAATATTCCGTATTGCCAGATCCTCGAGCAGCTCAAAAGCGTTCCCTTCTGCGCAAAACCCGGACAGGTATACAGTTATCAGAATGTTGTCTTCAGCCTGGTGGATGAGGTCCTGAAAAATACATCCGGAAAGGATTACGCTTATCTGCTGCGGGAAAAGATCCTCTATCCCCTGCAGATGAAAGACGCTTCCTCTGAATATGTTTCCCTGATCATGTCAGGCAATTATGCATCACCTCACCTGCGCACAAGGGATTCCTGGTTGCCCATCGAAAATAACCCCCGTTATTATGCCACCATACCCGCTTCGGGCATCAATGCCAGCATTGCCGATATGGCCCAATGGCTGTTGGCCCTCACAGGCGCAAAACCTGATGTTATTGCTCCTGATGTCTTAGAGGAAGTTTTTGAACCCGTCGTTGATATTCCCATTAAAAGAAGCATTAAAAAAGCCTGGGGAAATGCAGATGAGTTTTCCTATGCACTGGGCTGGCGCGTTATAAGGATCGGCGACAAGACCATTGTTTTCCACCTCGGCCATGTGCAGGGATTCCTCGCTGAAATAGGCTTCTGTCCCGAAGATCAGGTGGGGATCGTGATGCTCTTCAACAGCAACACGCACTTCAACAACGACCTGCTCCCTTCATTTTTCGAAAACCTTTACCAGTACCACCTCTGGGAACCTTTTTCGCTGGACCCGGAGAGAATATAAATGAATTGTTTTAAAACTGGTTCAATCTCAGTATGTACGGTTGATCGCTACATCCCCCAGCGCTGTCATTCCGGACGGAGCTACCTGAATAAATAAGTTTTTCAGTATGTTAGTGCGACGATCCGAAACCTCCCCGCACAAGCAGTACATTATTTGACAACAATAATTCTTTTTTTATTCTTTGCCTTGCTATTATTGGTTCTCTTTGTAGTAGATCCCTGCTCTCCGCACAATTATTCATGCCGGCTTAATCATTGGTCAGGCTCCAGGGATAACAAGTATGCCAGGTTTTTTCATATACAGATCCGATCTTCAATTTTAAATGTATTTTTGCAGTTCAAAAAAACCTGAAATGCCTGCAGAAAATCCCCCATCCAAAACCTACCGCTACCTCGACATCCTTGTCGCCTTCTTTGTTGCCGTTCTGCTGATATCCAACATTGCCTCAACCAAGATCCTCAGCCTCTGGAAATTCACCTTCGACGGCGGCACCATCCTTTTTCCGCTCAGCTATATCTTCGGGGATATCCTCACGGAAGTATACGGTTACAGACGCTCCCGAAGGGTCATATGGCTGGGTTTTGCGTCAGCCATCCTCATGTCCCTTGTTTTTTATATCGTCCAGCTTCTCCCTCCTGCCTCTGACTGGCCCCATCAGAATGCCTTCACCTCCATACTCGGCTTTGTTCCCCGCATCGTCCTCGCCAGCCTGGTCGCCTATTTCGCCGGGGAATTCTCTAACTCCTTCACCCTGTCGAAACTGAAGATCTTCACCCGGGGAAGATTCCTGTGGGTGAGGACCATCAGCTCAACCCTCATTGGACAGGCCCTGGATACCATCATCTTCTGCCTCATTGCTTTTTACGGAACCCTTCCATCTGTAGTCCTGATTGCTGTCATCGTCTCCAACTATATCTTCAAATGCTCCGTGGAGATCCTTTTCACCCCGCTCACCTATGCCATGGTCAGTTTTCTTAAGAAAAAGGAAAACGAAGATGTTTATGATACAGGCATCAATTATAACCCGTTCAGGATGTCCCTGTAAAGACGCGATTTATCACGGCTCTTTTTCGGATGTACGGTGGTCGTGAAGAGACGCGATAAATCACGCCTCTGCGTCTTTTATATCAGGAAATCTCTGTTATCTTTCTTTTTTTTCCTATTTTTATTGACGACAAAATTAGGTTAGGTGAAATTAATTTAACACTCACATTAAATACAATGAATTAAAAGAGGGAAACTATGTTTCAGCGAATCATTGATTTCTCGGTCAATAACAAGGCCATCGTTGGCTTTCTTGTTGTTGTGCTGATCGGATTCGGTATCTATTCCATGCAGCATATACCCATTGATGCTGTTCCCGATATCACCAACAACCAGGTGCAGGTGGTTACCATAACTCCCTCTCTTTCCCCACAGGAGGTTGAGCGATTCATCACATATCCCCTCGAAATTACCATGGCCAATATAACCGATGTCATCGAAATCCGCAGTATTTCACGGTACGGACTTTCAGTGGTTACCATCGTGTTCAGGGAAAGAATCCCCATTCTCGATGCTCGGCAGCTGGTGGATGAACAGATCCGTCTTGTCCGTGCCGATATTGAAGAAGGACTTGGCTCACCCGAAATGCTCCCGATAACCACAGGCCTTGGCGAAGTATATCAATATACACTGGGTGTTAAGAAAGGATATGAAGGGAAATACAGTAATTCGGAACTGAGAGAGATACAGGACTGGATCGTGAAAAGGCAGTTGTCCGGGATACCGGGTATCGTCGAGATCAGCAGTTTCGGGGGCTTTCTCAAGCAATACGAAATTGCCGTTGATCCTGAAAAGTTGCAAAGTCTAAATCTTTCTATTACCGATATCTTTGACGCCGTCACAGGAAGCAATGAAAATACCGGCGGCAGCTATATTGAGAAAACACCCTATGCTTTTTATATTAGGGCGATCGGATTGCTGGAATCCGTTGGGGACATTGAAAACATTGTTATTACCAATAATAATGGCAGTCCCGTTTTGGTGAAGCATATTGGACGCGTCATATTCGGAACTGCGCCCCGCTTCGGGGCCCTCACTAAAAACGGCAAGGGAGAAGCCGTCGGAGGCATCACCATGATGCTCAAAGGCGCAAACTCTTCCAGGGTCATCAGCGAAGTGAAGGAACGGGTGGATAAAATCCAGCATTCCCTGCCGGAAGGGGTATTTATTGAACCCTATCTCGACCGCTCCGAGCTGGTGAAAAAAACCACTTCCACCATTGCCAAAAATCTGATCGAAGGCGGAATGATCGTGATCCTTGTCCTGGTTTTGCTGCTGGGTCATTTTCGTTCCGGCCTGATTGTGGCGTCGGTGATCCCCCTGTCCATGCTGTTTGGTTTTATTATGATGCATATTTTCGGGGTCTCTGCCAATCTTATGTCATTGGGAGCCATAGATTTCGGAATTGTACTTGACGGAGCGGTCATCATCGTTGAAAACATTTTGTTCCACCTCCACAAAAACCATGCGGGGAAATTGCTTACCGCCTCCGAGGTGGATACAGAAGTCCGCAGATCCACTGCCGGCATATACCAGTCAGCCTCCTTCGGTGTGATCATCATACTGATCGTTTTTATCCCCATCCTCTCCCTTACCGGCATTGAAGGCAAAACGTTCAGACCAATGGCCCAGACCTTCATGTTCGTAGTGCTGGGAGCCCTTTTACTTTCCATGACCTATGTGCCCATGATGACAGCCCTTTTTATGGAAAAGAAAGTGCAAAGCAGGAAGACGCTCTCCGACAGGTTCATTAAATTCCTGAAACTAAGCTACCACCCGGTTCTCCGTTATTCCCTGGCCAATAAATACACCATCTTACTGGTCACAATCATCGTCTTTTTTATCTCTGTCTGGTCCTTTACCAAACTGGGCGGGGAGTTTATTCCCACCCTCGAGGAAGGCGACCTGGCCATGCAGATGACCATCCCAACCGGCAGTTCCCTTTCGCAGAGCATTACTACATCGACCCGCGCTGAAAAAATACTGATGGACAATTTCCCCGAGGTGGAACAGGTAGTCTCCAAGATAGGAACGGCAGAAGTGCCCACCGATCCGATGGCGATTGAAGATGCCGATATCATGATCGTACTGAAAGACAAGAAGGAATGGGTGAGCGCAAAAAACCGTGAAGACCTGATTGATAAGATGAAGGAAAAGCTCAGCGTGATCACAGCGGCGTCATTTGAATTCACCCAGCCCATCCAGCTGCGGTTCAATGAACTGATGACCGGTGTGAAGACCGACGTTGCCGTGAAGATCTACGGGGAGGACCTCGACGAGCTTTATACCCGGGCCAACGAAGCTGCCTCCATCATAAAGACCCTGCCGGGTGCTGCTGACGTTAAGGTGGAGCAGATAACAGGATTACCGCAGGTGTATATAACCTATAACCGGGAAAAAATTGCACAATACGGACTGCAGATAACCGACCTGAATGCCATCATTCGCACAGCCTATGCCGGTGAACAGGCCGGGGTCATCTTTGAAGGCGAACGAAATTTCGACCTTGTTATAAGGCTGGATTCATCCTATCGCAAATCCCTTGATCTGTCGAGCCTCACAGCCCGGATTCCCGGCGGCGGGCTTATACCGCTCAGTGAGCTTACACAAACCGAATTCAGGAAAGGGCCGGTTCAGATCGCCCGCGATGGCACCCGGCGAAGAATAACCATCGGCATCAATGTCAGGAATCGCGATATACAAAGCCTTGTTAATGAAATCAGCATTACACTCGATAAAAAACTCAGGCTGAAACCTGGTTATTACCTCACCTACGGAGGCCAGTTCGAGAACCTGAAAAAAGCACAGGGGCGACTGCTAGTTGCGGTGCCCATCGCATTGCTGCTTATACTGATCCTCCTGTTCTTTACTTTTAACTCCATCCGATATGCACTGCTGATCTTCACCGCTGTGCCCCTTTCAACCGTGGGAGGTATTGCGGCACTATGGATAAGAGGACTGCCATTCAGCATCTCTGCCGGTGTCGGGTTCATTGCCCTGTTCGGTGTTGCCGTGCTCAACGGTATTGTCCTTATTTCTTACTATAATGAAATGGCCGGCGAAGGCATCACCCACATTCAGTATATCGTGGTAAAAGGAGCCTGCACCAGGCTGCGTCCTGTTATGATGACGGCCACCGTGGATATCCTGGGTTTTCTGCCCATGGCCATCTCATCATCGGCCGGCGCGGAGGTACAACGCCCCCTTGCTACCGTCGTTATCGGCGGCATCATAACCTCAACCATGCTGACCCTGATCATCCTGCCAATCTTGTATACCCTCATGAATGACCCTGCGGAACGAAAAGCCATCTTCAGGAGAAAACCAAAAAAACTTCCCTTTGCCATCCTACTGATGTTGCTGAT
The DNA here is from genome assembly GCA_964456825.1 of uncultured Bacteroidales bacterium. GTDB lineage: Bacteria > Bacteroidota > Bacteroidia > Bacteroidales > UBA10428 > UBA5072. The sequence goes on along the minus strand of CAYWCR010000031.1, from coordinate 8,867 downwards.
GCCTGCCCTGGCCGTTGCGCAGGAACCGGCCGGCATGGCTCTCACCCCCGATGAGGCGGTATCCATAGCCCTCAACAATAATCCTGAAATCAAAAACGCCGGATTGCTGGCACTGAAATCCAAAGCCATGAAAATGGAGGCATGGGAATTTGAGCCCCTTGTATTTACCTATCAGTATGGCCAGATCAACGCGCCTGTAAACGACCGCTACCTGGAGATCAACCAGAATTTTGGTTCCTTGCTTGCCCGTATACGGCAGTATGGCATGGCCAGAAAACAGGAAGAAGCAAGCCTTTCTGAACTGGAGATCAGCAAAAGGTCACTTGCCGCACAGGTTAAATCCGCCTATTACTGCTGGTGGTATATGAATGAAAAAAGGCGGGTGGGCCATGAAGAAGCCCTGTTGTTCGACGATATGCAGCGTATTGCAGGATTGCGCTATCAGCTGGGAGATTTCAGCGAACTGGAAAAAACAATGGCTTCCGCCCGGGCTGCCGAAGTACGGAACCATCTCAACATGCTCTCCGATGATATCATGATCGCCGAGAACAAGCTGAAAGAACTGTTGGTTACCATAGATCCCCTGATACCGCCGGCAGATCCCCTGACAATATACCAGGTTGATAAAGCTTCTGATACCACAACATACCGAAATACCATCCTCAGGACGCTGTACCAAAAAAATGCCGAGGTACGGTCAGCAGCCCTGAAAACAGAACGCGCCAGGTTCTTCCCGGAAATTTATGCAGGCTATTTTTACCAGGATATAGAACCCGTAAAAGGATTGTCGGGATGGCAGATTGGACTTTCATTTCCCCTTATGGCCTTTGGCCATGCCGCTAAAATCAGGCAGGCGAAAATAGAAGAAGAGATCGCTTTCAACCGGCTTGAACAAATAACCTTCTCTGCCGATATAACCATTGAGAACCTCGTAACCGAACTGACCAAACATTTCAGGCAGCTGCAGTACTATAACGAATTTGGCCTGAGGCAGGCCGACGAGATCATTCGCAATGCCCGGCTTCAGTTTGAAAAGGAAAATATAGGATACCTCGAATATGTACAAAGCCTTTCGCAGGCAGTTTCCGTCAAAACCGGATACCTTGAAACCTTAAATAACTATAATCAAACGGCTATTCAACTTGAATTCTATGCATATTAAAAATTATCTTACGGCTTTCTCTGCCATCATGCTGGTTCTTTTAACGCAACCGGCTTGCCATCATAAAAAAGACAAGGGAGATGCTTCATCTCCCAGGCAGACTGCAATAGCGGACCCTTTACTCATGCTGACGCCTGATCAGGTTGAAATGGCCGGCATTGAGACCGGCAAAATGGAAACCCATGAAATGGGCAGCACCCTCGAGTGCAGCGGCAGGATCGAAGTACCCCCTGAAAGCATTGCCGACGTAACAGTGCCGGTAGGGGGATTGGTGAAAAGCTGCCCCCGTCATCCCGGTGATTATGTGACGGCAGGACAACTGATAGCCGTACTGGAACATCCCGACTATATCAAAATGCAGCAGGAATTCCTGGAAACCAGAAGCCAGTGGGAATATTTTAAGGAAGACTTTAAACGGCAGGGCGAACTGACCGTGGAAAATGCAACATCGTTGAAGACCATGCAGCAGGCACAGGCCAGCTTCAGATCCATTGAGGTTAAAATGTTCGCGCTTAGAAACCAGTTGAAACTGATCGGTATCAATGCCGACAGCCTGAATATTGAGAATATTTCCTCCACGGTGAACATCGCGGCCCCGATCTCAGGCATCATAACCCGGATATTTGTAAACATCGGAAAATATGTCGGGCCGGAACAGATGGTGTGCGAGATCCTCAGCAAGGCCAACCTTTACCTGCAGCTGTTCATCTATGAAAAGGATATCCACCGGATCAGCAAGGGCCAGCCTATTGAATTTTCACTCATCAGCGATCCCGGAAACAGGTATAAAGCTGTTGTGAGAACACTTTCGCCTAAGATTGACCCTGCCAGCAACGCATTCAGCATTAATGCCGGCATCTTGCAGGCTCAGCCCTTTATCAACCCGGGGATGTATGTGAAAGCCTACATCAGCATTGCACAACATAGCTGTCTTTCCCTTCCCGCTACAGCTATCGTTGAAGATAATAACGAACAGGTGGTGTTTGTAAAGACAACGGGAGGTTTTAAGCGTGTTACCGTAAAAACAGGGATAAGTAACAATGACCGGGTGGAAATCGTTGATTACCCGCCGGGATTATCCGATTCAAGTCTTGTTCTGAACGGTGCCTATTACCTTAACGCCGCCTGGAATGACCAACAACCATAACCTGCCTCACCGGCAGGCAGTCAATCACAACCTTCACAACCATCATAACCTTCTCCCCCAATAAATTACATTACCTTAAAAAACAATTTCCCCGGCATTTCATTTTCATTCAGGGGATATATTATATATTTGCACTCATAACTAATGAAATTTTAAACAATTATGGAAACTACAACAAACTCCTATCAGAGACCTGAAAAAAAGACACCTGTTGTGTTGGTCTTGCTGGTGATCCTGTTGGCTATTGCCGTTGCCGTATTGGGATATAAATACTATACGGAATCGCAGAAACTTGAGGACACTGCTGCCGAAAAGGAAATCCTGGAAGACGTTAAAAGTGATCTTGAAAAACAACTGCGCGATATGGTCGTTGAATATGATTCCCTTAAAACGGAAAATGACAGCATCAACACCCTGCTCACCGGTGAACAGGATAAAATCAAGAAACTGCTGAGATTTCAGGCTTCTGATGCTGAAAAAATAAAGAGGTTCAGGGAAGAGCTTGAAACCCTGAGAAAGGTAATGAGGAGTTATATCGTACAGATCGATTCACTGAACACCCGCAATCGCTTGCTGACCGAAGAAAATATACAGGTCCGCCAACAACTTACCGTTGCTGAAACACAGAATGTCGAACTTTCCAAGGAGAAAGAAATGCTCGGAACCCAGGTTCAGCTTGCCAAGGTCCTCTCGGCCAAGAGCATTGTGGTTGAACCCATGACCAAGGGTGACAACGTAAACAACAAAGTGAAGAAGATCGCCAAAATTGCCGTTGGATTTACCATTCGCGAAAATGCCGTATCCGATCCCGGCAAGAAGGTGATCTACCTGAGGCTGCTGAATCCGGATAATGTGGCGCTGGCGAATCCCACCGGTGATATGTTTACCTACAACGGCGAGAATGTTGTCTATTCGGCCAAAAGGGATATGGAGTTTGAAAACAAGGATATCGATATTAAAATTTACTGGGATAAGACGGAAGAACTTGTGCCCGGCAACTATACCGCCGTCCTTTATGCCGAGGGATATGAGATCGGCTCCGCTTCCTTTATATTGAAATAATAATCCCCTCTCTGTATCGAAAGGGTTGCTGCTTTAAGCCGCAACCCTTTTTTTGTTGACCTGCTTTGCCCTCCGAAGCCTTTTTCAATCACCGAAGCTTTAGCGGAGGTGATGGCATAGGAGGGGCGATTGGGTGTTTGGTTTAAGGAGACGCGATAAATCGCGTCTCTACAGCATCAAATTGCGTATGATGGCATCCGAAATAAAATACCCTTCTTCTGTCAGCGTATAAACATTCCCGTCTTTTTTCATGTGGCCCGACCGGATATACTTTTCACAGCCCTTTTCCAGCCTTATGCATGAGGCCATGCCAAAAGCCGACTGAACTTCCTTCATGTCAATGCCCCACATGGTTCTCAGCGAGGTCAGCAGGTATTCGTTCAAACGCATCGCCGGGGTGAGGACTTCCTTCTCAACTACCGGATTCCCCTTTTCTATTCCCTGCAGATACTGCCTGAGGTCCGGTACATTCCACTGCCGCGAGACCCTGTCATAGGAATGGGCCGAAGGGCCGAGGCCAAGATAGGGTATGCCCTTCCAGTAGTTGGTGTTATGGTTTGAAATGAAGCCGGCCTTTGCCCAGTTGGATATTTCATAGTGTTTGAATCCCTCGCTCCTGGCACGGCTGATGAGGTACCTGAACTGTTTCAGGCTTTCTTCTTCATCCACCGGCCTTATCAATCCCTTTTCCATTTTCCAGTAAAACAGGGTCCCGGGCTCTATCGTCAGATGATAGGCCGACAGATGCTGAATGTCAAGGGCAGCCATACGGTCCATGCTATAGGCCAGATCCTGCAGGGATGAACCGGGGATCCCGTAGATCAGGTCTGCGCTGATGTTGGCAAAGCCAACCCTCCGGGCCCGGCTAACAGACTGAAATGCTTCATCTGCCGTATGCCGTCGGTTCATAAGCTGAAGGTCACGGTCAACGAACGATTGTATCCCTATGCTTAACCGGTTGATGGATGTCTTCTCACGGATGGATTTCAGCCAGGGGCCGGAAAGGTCATCGGGATTGGCCTCAAGGGTAATCTCGCAAGGGTCTTCAATGCGGTAGTATCGCGATATTTCTTCGATCATCCGGTTCAGCCACCGGGCATCCAGTACCGACGGTGTGCCGCCTCCGAAATAGATGGTGCTGACGGATTCTCCGCCCAGGTAATCCGCACGGAGTTCCAGTTCCCTTTTCAGCGCATCCGCATAAAGCCCCTCACCGAACGCCGGTGCGATCCTGTAAAAATCACAGTAATGGCATATCCTGCGGCAAAAAGGTATGTGGATATATATCCCGGCCATGGTGTGATTTGAATTATTAATAATAGACTGCTGTAAAAATACCGTTTTTACGGGTCATCTTTAAGCCAAAATTCAAACCAAAACTGAGTAAAAATCCCATTTTTTAATACCTTTAGTTATGCCAACGGATTGCGCCATTGCCCAATCCGGTTTTATGAAGAAGAACCAACGTTATGAATTCAACTAAATTGGAAAAGCAGATCAGCCTGCTCGAAAAACAGGCTGAAAATCTCAATGTCAGGATGACCCATCTGCTGACGACAGCCAACCTGGGTGTATTGCTGGTAAAACACGATCTTGTCCTTGATCATAATGCAAAAGCCGATGCCCTGCTGGGCATTGACAGCAATCCTGCAAAGAAGCTTTTACTGAGCAGCCTGCTGCAATCCTTAGCAGCCGGAAACCAGCAGCAGCCTGAGCTGATCAATGCCCTGCACAAGGCCATGAAAGGTGAAGAACAGAGCTTCTCAGTCAACATCAGCCGGCCGCAAAAAAACCCTGTTGCAGCAACCCTGTTTTTCCATATCATAAACGCCGAAGAAGAGCTGATACAGGTATTGATCCGTGAAAACCCCGGCGGAGAGCCCATGGCCCTGTCCGTTAACCTGGACAACACACCACACAGGACGTTGGAGGAAAAGCTGAAGCTGAGCGAGAACCGGTTCAGGAATTTCGTTGACCTCACCACCGACGTGATTATGTATGTGACCATAGATCCTCCGATGGATACGTCTCTTTCCCAGGAAGATCAGCTGAAATACATGGTAGGCCATACCTTTTGCGGCGAGATCAATGATGCCTTCAGGAAACTCAGAAGCGACCTGGATTTTCACGATTTGATCGGCAAACCTTTATATCATATATACAACCCTGATTTCAAAGATACCAGGCCGCTGATGTTCGGGCATCGGTTTATTGAATCGGGATACCGGATCATCAACATGGAAACGGCATATGAGGAAGAAGACGAATGGCTCCGGTATTATGAGAATTCGTTAATCGGAGTGCAGCATGAAAACAAATTGTATGGTTTCTGGATGACCATGCGGAATATTTCAGGGCAGAAAATAGCCGAGCATAAACTGAATTACAGGACACGGCTCGACCAGCTGATATCAAATATCTCAACCCGGTTTATTAATCTGCCTCCCGAAAGTATTGACAAAAACATAGAAACGGCTTTCGGTGAAATCTGCAACATAACGGCCTCCGACGCAGGCTTTTTATACCTGTTCTCGGGTTCAAATGAAACTTTCAGCCTCACCCATTTCTGGCATAACCAGAATGTGCAAATCAACCGGTTTGACTATATTGATCTGCCCATTTCTGAAGTCAGATGGATACTGGATGAACTGGAAAAAAACGGGCTGCTGATCGTACCTTCAAAAAAGCATTTGCTTACCGAAGAAAGCAAAAGATGGGTGAACAATGCCCGGGGGGTTGAGAGTATTATTATTAAATCAATAGTTTACCAGGAGAATCTGGTGGGGATGATGGGACTTATCTCTTCTGTTCCCGAATTTGCGTGGAAAGAAGATGATGTTCCTATGCTGAAGGTCATCAGTGAGATCTTTATCAATGCCATCCAGCGGAAAAATGCAGAAAAGGAGCTCATGCAAAGTGAGCAGAACTACAGGGAGATATTCAAAGCCACCTTTGAGGCCATTTTGATATTCAATCCCGAAACGGGACAGATAACCGATGTCAACCGGGCATTTATTGATTTATTCGGTTATTCCTATGACGAAGCATTGCAATGTCCTCTCGAATCGCTGAGTTCAGTTGGCTCTGAATTCAGCCGGAAACGCATCATCGGACTGATACGGAACGCCCATACAAAAGGATCCCAACTGGTTGAATGGTGTGCTAAAAGAAAAAACGGTGAAAGATTCTGGACCGAACTGTCCGTGAAAATCGCGGAACTGGGCAGTGAAAAAAGGGTGCTGGCTGTGATACGCGAGATCACCGACCGGAAAGAAGCACAGGAAGCACTGGTGAAAAGCGAGGAAAGATTTCGCAGCATCCTGCAGTTCCTCACCGATATCATCTGGATTGTGGATAAAGATCTTGTCATCTCTTATGAATCTCCCTCTTCTTCACGGGTGATGGGATACAAACCGGGCTACCTGTTGGGTAAGAAAGGAACTGATTTTATCCATCCCGATGATCTGCCTGTGGTGTTGCGGGACTTTTCCCCGGTGATAGAGAATAAGAATGATTATATTCCAACTGAATTTGGTGCCCGGCATGCCAATGGCCATTATATCCGCCTCGAAGCCATTGCCAATAATCTGCTCGACCATAAAGCGATCAACGGCATCGTTATCACCTGCCGCGATGTCACCGAGCGCCGGAAAGCCGAAAGAGAAATCAAGGAAAGCGAGGAAAAATTCAGGGTTATTTTCGAAACAGCCCTGGATGGCATCTTTATGATGCTCGAGGATCGTTTTATTGACTGCAATTCTGCTACCCTTACAATGTTCGGATGCACGCGCGAACAGCTCCTGGGCAGGCAGCCCTATCTTTTTTCACCTGAAACGCAGCCTGACGGAAGGAATTCAAAAGAGAAAGCATTGGAAAAAATCGCTCAAGCTTATGACGGCTTTCCGCAGTTCTTCGAATGGATGCATCTGCGGCCTGATGGACTGCAGTTTGAGACTGAGGTTTCCCTAATCCGTATCGAACTCGGAGGAGTGACTTACCTGCAGGCTATTGTAAGGAATATAACCAGCCGGAAAGTTGCCGAAAAAGCCATTAAGGAAAGCGAGGCAAAATTCCGCAATATCTTTAACAGCAGCAGTGATGCCATTCTGATCCTGGGAGAAGATATGCGTATCCGCGTTGCGAATGAAATATTGCTCAAAAAGTCAGGGTATACGATGGAGGAATTAACCTCCAGGACGGTGGCCGACTTTTTGCCCGAGAATTATGTCAAAAATACCATTGAGCGGGTAAAAATGATATTTGAGGGAAAAGAACTATCGTCGAATGAAATTGAATTCGTCACCAAGCATAACACAATAATACCCGTTGAAGTTAACAGCAGGGTGATCAACTATGAAGGATCCAAAGCCATATTATCCATCATCAGGGATATAACGGAAAGAAAACAATTTGACAAAAAGATCCTGGATGCCGTCATTATGACCGAAGAAAAGGAAAGGGAAAATTTTGCCAAAAACCTTCATGACGAGATCGGCCCCCTGCTTTCCAGCATCAAAATGTATATCAACTCGCTCGAATCGACCCGGACCAGGGAAAAACAGGACTTCATCATCAGCCAGCTTAAGGATATAATGAAAGAAGCCATTCAGATCACCAAGGAAGTCTCCAATGACCTGAGCCCGCATATCCTGTCAAATTACGGACTGAATGCAGCGATAGACTCTTTCATCAACCGCATATCTCATGTCTATACATTTGAGTATGAGACCAACCTCGGCAACAAACGGTTCCACGAACTGGTTGAAACTTCTGTTTACCGTATCATCAAAGAGCTCGTCAATAATACCCTGAAACATTCGCAGGGGACCTCCGTCAATATCAACCTTAAATACAGCAGGGGAGCACTTGACCTGCTGTATACCGATAACGGTAAAGGACTGCCGACTGAACACTTTAAGAAAAAAGAACCTCTTGGCATGGGCATTTCTAATATTGTCAGCCGCGCACGGTCTCTCAACGCCGCGTATAATTTCTTTAATGTTCCCGGGGGCGGAATGGGATTTGAATGCAAGGTTACTGTTGATAAGAATAAATAATATGCACGGATAAATTCAACTTTTGCAGGATAATTCTGTTTATTTTTAAACCCGGTATACACCTGAAACCAATGCGGAAATCTCGCCTTTTTATTGTGGATGATCATCAACTCTTCCGGAATGGATTGAAATTCATTCTCAATGAAAGGGATGATATGGAAGTTGCCGGCGAAGCATCCAATGGCAAAGAATTCCTTGACCTGCTCGGTTTTGTCAATCCCGATGTGGTGCTGATGGATATCGGAATGCCGGTCATGAATGGCATCGAAGCCACCCGGCTTGCCCTTGAAAAGCACCCCAACCTGAAGATCCTCGTGTTATCCATGTTCAGCGAATCAGAATATTATAACTCCATGATCGACATGGGTGTCAAAGGATTTGTGCTCAAAAATGCGGATAATGATGAACTCTATCAGGCCATCCGGAAAGTTCTTGCCGG
>CAYWCR010000030.1:34862-45226 GCA_964456825.1 uncultured Bacteroidales bacterium | reverse complement strand
GATTGTTCGACTTACAAATTTCAGCCTGCCTGTCCGGCAGACAGGTTCGCTCACTCCTGAAATTTGAGTCTCACGAATAAACCGATTGTAATTATCTATAATTCCCGATAACGATATACGGTGCCCAGTAATATGGATGGCGATAGGCTCTGATTTCAGAGCGGATCATAGCAAGTTTTGCCTCACGGAGGGCATCCTTTTTTCCTTTGCCATTTACCAAACCGGAATAGAAATCCTTCATAAATGCAGCTGTAGTGCGGTCATTGATGTTCCAAAGGCATACGGTAATGCTGGCAGCGCCGGCATAAAGAAATGAACGGGTTAATCCGACTATGCCCTCCCCCCTGTATAACCTACCCCGTGCGGTTTGGCAGGCAGACAGCACAACCATTTCGGCATTCAGTTTCAGGTTCAGTATTTCATTTACCTGTAATATACCATCTTCCGTTGACGCTTCATTCATACTCAAAACAATTCCAGAACGGAAAGGAAGCTTTTCTTCGATGAAGCCATGCGTGGCAAAATGGATGTATTTATAATTATCGGGCACCTCATGCTTAAAGGATGCTTCGCTGGCATCCGATTTCAGATAGGTTACACTTTTCCCTTTGGGAAATAACCCTGATATGGCAGATACTTCATGCTCTGAATAGGGAAGTGCAGTGAATAGAAATCCATCATTTTCATACAGGTTTTTTAGCTTTTCGCCTTCATCTCTTTCTTGCAGGATTTTTAATTTTTCAACATGTTCACCCCTCCCTCTTGATGAGGAGGTGCCTGATGTTTTGTTGAAAACGGGATTGCCGAAGGCAAGCAAATCCTTTTGTGGCAGGCCATTCAATCTCTTCGTGCCAACAAAAGCCATGGATGTGGATGAGGGGCTATACGAGAAGGTGAAATCCTCGATAAGATAATGAGGTGATTCATGGGGTTTGCCTTTTGGGATTATCAGCGACTCAAAAGGCAAATAATGCAGCATACCATCGGCAACAATAATGAGATGATGGTCTTTGTCGATCTCAGGCACGCACTCTTCCAGCAGGATCTGAAAAACATCCTGCCCTTTCGATACATGTTTAGCAAAAGGATTTGACACACTCGCAGGCTTATCAATGGAATGTATGTATTCCAGCACGGCTTTTTCAATGGTTTCTTTTCCGGGCAAAGTATACAGCTTAAAATTGTCTTTTGAAATAAGCCACAGGAACGAACGGTTACTCCCCAATGAGAATTCCAGTATAGCTTCACCGTCATTCAGGATTTCATGTTGTATTCTTTCTGCATTATAGGATTCCGGAAATAACAAGTGGGTATATTTTGTATTCTCAGCCTTGATTTCTCTTAATAGCCCCTCAAAGGTGTGTTCATATTCATTCAGTTCTGATTCCAGCTTCTTCCGGTCTTTTTTAGTGAGGTTGCTGTTATTCAGAAGCTGTTTCTGATTCACCGATATTTTTCGTAAAGCCTCATTTTCTTTTTGTTTCAATTCCGGGTTAATTCCGTTTTGCACATCTGCTTTTGATGCCACCATATTTTCCAGGAAAGCCCTTGCCTTTGCCCGCTCGGCAAAATGAAATGCAAGTTTATCATAGCCTTTCTGCGGGTATTGTTCATGCATGGTAACGAGCAGGTCGATCACCCTTTCATAGACATTAACATTGGCATCAAAAAACCCGGATTTATATTCTTCAACCGGTAATTTACGCTGCACTTCTTCTATTTTATCTATGGCAAGACTATAATACTCAAGCGCCTTTGCCTGTCTGTTTTGTTTTTCAAGCACCATGGCCAGGCCGGTATAGGTTTTCCAATATACAGCCGGATCGCCCGATGATGTGGAATATTTCAGTGCCTCGGTAAAAAATTCAAAGGCAGATTGATAATGCTCCAGGGTATATTCCAGGAATCCCGAATTTATTAACTGATTGGCGACAACCCCTTGCAGGCCTATTTCCTTTCCGGTTTTTAGGGATTGACTTAAATATTCCCTTGCTTTTTGGTAATCCTTCATTGCTGTCATTAAATTGCCCAGGTTCCCATAGGCCGTGGCTATTTCTTTCGGATCGCCAATCTCCTTGTTTAGCCTAAGGGATTGTTGATAATAGTCCAACGCTGCCGGATAATTTTGCAGGGTCTGATAGGTACAACCTATATTGCCTAAATGCCGGGCAATTTCATTTTTATTGCCGGTCTTCTCACTTACCTCCAAAGCCCTGCTATAATACTCCAGTGCTTTCGCATCATTACCCATTTCATGATAGATGATCGCAATATTTCCCAGATTCAATGATTCACCTTCGGTATCATTGATTGCTGAAGCTATTTCCAGGCTCTTTTCATTAAAATCAAGTGCTTTTGCATAATTACCATAGCAAAAATGAATCAATGCGATACCGCAACAGGACCTTCCTTCAGCCCATTTATTATGTGTTTCCAGGGACAGATCAAGCATCTGGTTATAGGTTTTGAGTGCTTTATCATATTGTCCGAGATCCCAATGAATGAGCCCAAGATTAAGCAGTGCCAGTATTTGATTGTATTTGTTGCCGGTTTCATGGGCAATCTGAAATGATTTGTTATTATAATCCAGTGCTGTCGAAAATTTCCCCAGGTATTGATAATTTGTCCCGATACTCTGGTAATACTGTCCTTCAAGACTCCGTTCCTTAATTTGCCGGGCTCCTTTCAATGCTTTTTCATAATATTGTATCGATTTATCATAGTCTCCGGTTTCTCTCGAAATTACGCCCAGGATAGCTGTGTTTCTGATCTCCTGAAGCTTGTGGCCGTATTTTTTAGAAAGTTTCGAAGCCTTTTTTGAATAAACTGCAGCCTCTTTTAATTGGCCGGAGTAATAATATGCAATTCCTATGTTGGTGGCAAAGATGCACTCGAATTGCTTATCGTTTAGTGCTTTCGCTTTAGCCAGTCCGGTTTTACCCGCTTCAAGACATAAATCGTACCGGCCTTTGCTCCAGTAAACAGAGGACTTAAGCAGGTATGCATCCAGCATATCCTGCTGAAGTGCAAGGACTTTATCGAGCAAGGACATTGTATTATCCCAGTCATATTGCTTCAGAAAAATATAGGCAAGACCAAAGCAGATATAAGGATTATGGGAATCTTTTGCGGCCAGGTTGTTTAAAATGCTTTCAGCTGTATCAAGCGCATTTATCTGTTCTAAATTATCAATGAAATCTTTGTAAAAAAAGGTGCAAGGCGGAATATAATTTGCTATTTTCCGGTATTCAAGGGCCGCTTTTTCATTGTTTTTAAACCGCTGGTACAAATATCCCCGGCCATAAATGCTGTAAATATCTTCGGGATTTGTATTTTCAAGACGGTCAAAGTAAATAATACCTGATTTACTATCATTTTTTTGATAAAATGCTTCTGCGAGTTTCCGGTAAACATTCGGATCTGCACGATCCGATTCAATAATTTCAGTCAGCAGATGGATGGATTTATCATATTTTTCATCGGACACCAATCTGAGAGCTCTGATATAACGGCTTTGGAAGGGAACTATTTCCTGGTGCCGCAAATACAAACCGACCAGGATGAGAAGGATGAAGAAGACCCAAAAGTAACGGATCTGAAAAATCCTATTTTTCAAGGGTTAATGGTCATTTGGTAATGACCTTAAAATTAAAAATATATTTGTTATTTACCTCCTTTGTTTGCATCGGTTTTTCAGTAACAATCAGAAAATAATTTCCTTCATCGAAATACATTTGAGGACAGACTATGATAATGGTGCCGTAAGAATCAATAAATCCCAGGTTTTCATTATCCCAGACTATTTCGTTCTGATCATTGCTGATGGTGGCCTGATAAACATTATCCTCCTGGCTCTTAACAGGGAGAACAAAAGAAAAAGCAAATACACCGGAGCGATCTGCGAGTACAATTTCATTTGCCTGCTCACCCAAAGCACGTTGACCGGATTGCTCCAGCATATATAGATGGCGGATGTTAACGGGCTCATCAAGCCGTTTTTGCCCGGTGTCCTTTCTGAATAAACCCAGCCATGCAGGGTATAACAAAGACAGAATCAGAACATAGACATATACAGGTTTTACTATCGGTTTAACAAATAAAGCCCCGATTTTATCAATTATTCCCTGAAGAAGCGATACCTCCTCTGATTTATCGAGGGATTCATTAACTTTATTCAGCATTTCCAATTCGTGTTGGCATTGCCGGCATAAGGAAAGATGATCCTCAATGCGTTTAATAACTTCGTTATTCAGTTCCTTTTTTGACTCGGAATAAATAGTCAGTATCCTTGAATTAATGTGTCCCGGAAAAGTTTCACAGGTCATTGGGAATAGTCCCTCCGATATCCATTTGATATGATCCAATTCTTTCTTACAGGAAGCGCACGTTGTTAAATGCTGTTCAACTTCAGCCGCTTCTTTTTCAGAAAGGCTTTTAGCAGCATACCACGGCAGCAAAGCAGCAATTTCCTTTCTGCTGCATGTTGGTTCTAACTCCATTACACGATTATTTTAATCTAACTGTCGGTTCTTTTTTTAAATCGTTCCAATATTTTTCCTTTAGTTGCATGGCTTTTTCGATACATCGTGATACCCTCGATTTGACGGTGCCCTCCGCTATGTTGAGTATAGCTCCTATTTCATTATAGGATAATTGCTCAATAAATACCAGTTGCAAGGTTTCCCGGCACATAGCCGCCAGTTCTTCAAGAATAATTTTTGCGATGGCTTCTTTTTCTCTTTGAATCATTCCGTCAGGAGCATCTCCATCCTCAGCAATGAGGGTTAAATCAGCATCATAATCTGTGCCTTGATGGTACGATTTTCTCAGGAAATCAATGCAGGTATATTTTGCAATACGATATACATATGTTTTTAATTGCGAAGCTTTTCGAAACCTGTTTTGCTTTAGATTCAGGTAAATCTTTAACCGGACATCCTGAATGATATCCTCGCTGAAGTCCTGCAATCCCCAGTTATAATTATTGACCACCTTCTCAATCCACCCGGTAATAATAAAGAATTCCCTCGCTTCACCCTTGATATACCCTTCGATCAGTTGATCCTGGTTGTTTTCGTGAGGGTTTTTCATTTTGCTTAACAATAGGGAATAATTACTACCCGGCTGGTTGTAGCCTAGAGGTTTGAAATATCAAAAATAAAAAAAATTATTTATCTTAAGCAATAGCTCTGTCCCGATTCCGCTTGTCATTAACCGTTCTTTGTTGTTTTTCATTAATACTGAGGTCCAGTCCGTAAAACCGCCGTCAATTACATTATAACTCTTGTTGTCAGCATTGGTGAGGTCTATCATAAACCTGAGCCGGCGATAATAATTCCTGCCGTAATCACTGTTTTTTTCAACAACCAGCTCAACATTTTCTCCTAACCTGATGATTGTATTAACTGTTTCCATCAGGGTTGCATTTCTGCTTTCGTCGTAATTAAAGATCTTTAATGTTTTCTTTTTGATCCGGTCAGGCTTCAGTATTTCTTCAATTACCCTGAAGTAAAAGCTGACATGTTCGAGCAGGGCTTCCTGTTCAAAGCGGTCTGAGCCCTCGTCCCTTCCGGCCGTGCAAAGGGCAAAGATCTTAAAATGTGCCGTATGGTTTTTATCCTGCACGGGTTGCGTCCGCATCTGCCGCTGCACCGTTGCCAACTTTACCAGGGTAGTTGATTTCTTATCCTGCTGAAGCAATTCCATCCTCCTCCTGGAACATTCCAGCGCCATCACGTTGGTGACATCCGAAACGACTTCGCAGTTGCGGATGGTGGAAATAATAATATTCTGGTTAACGGGCCCCATCAGGCTTGATGTGCCAAGCGAGGTGACTGGTGAGAGTTCAATTGGTACAAAACCGTCGGGTAAAAGGGAAAACATGCTTAATTCCAGTTCCATAAACTTCCGGGGATCGAGTATGGAAGGCTGCACCAGGCGGTTATTCCGGTAATCGTTAAAAAGGCCGGCTGTATCCAGTTTGGCAACCTTCCGGCTAAAAACATACAACAACAGGGACTGAAGCTCGCTGAATTTAAGTTTATTAATAAGAGATTCATCCAGACCGGGCAGGTTCAGTTTTTGCAGGATCCGGCGGACGATCGGATTTATCATAGTCTTTGGAACAGGTTGTGGTTTGGCAGGAATAACGATAACAGGTTGCAAAGTTGAAAGTTACGAAATAATTTTTATGCGACAATATGGATGGAAGAATTCGTCGCCTTAACCTTCAGTCAGTCGGCGAAGCCGGGCGACTGGTTCGGAGTTATAATTTTTTATTCATCTGTCTCATAAAGGCGAAGCCGGTTCCTCAGAGCGGTAATCTCGTCCTGCATTTGATTTATTTGCTCCAATAAATGATTGATGGTTTCGATGCCTTCAAGGTTTATGTCCATTTCAAAGTATAAGCGAACGATTCTCTCCAGTTCCTGCAACTGGCTTTTACGAATATATCCTGTTTCTTCAACGGTCGTGATTTCTATCAATCCGTTTTCCTGCAGGGTGCGGATAAATGAAACCTCAATGTTGTGGTTAGCACAGAATTCATTTGCAGGTATTAAATCTTTCATATTCTTCAGTCCTGTTAAACAATTACGATTTTGACAATTCCGTGAACAGCTCTTTTTGTTTCCTGGTTAAATTCGTCGGGATTACAATGGTATAGGTTACATAAAGGTCTCCGAATTGTCCCTCTTTTTTATAGACCGGGAATCCCTTCCCCTTTAGTTTTATTCTGCTTCCGTTTTGTGTTTCGGGCCTGACTTTCAGCTTTACCTTTCCATTCAACGTATCAATAGTGATTTCTCCGCCCAGCACAGCGGTATATAAATCCAGATTAGCCGAAGTGTACAGATTATTTCCCAAACGCTTGAATCCCGGGTGGTTTTCGATAATAAAGGCAATATATAAATCGCCGTTTGGCCCGCCATTTATTCCAGGTCCCCCATGCCCCGGTATTTTAATGGTTTGCCCGTTTTCAATCCCGGCAGGGACGGTAATTCTTATATTTTTACCGTTTACCGTCAAGGTTTGCCTGTGCGTTTCATAAGCATCGGTAAGACTGAGATGCATTTCAGCATGATAATCTTCCCCCCTGTATTTTACTTGCCTGCCTCTGCCGGATCTTGCTGCTCCGCCGAACATGGACTCAAAAAAGTCTGAAAAATCGCCGTCAAATGAAGTTTCTGTAAACCCCGTCCTACGTTGACCTGATGATTTTTTCCGGTTTTGTTGTGCCTGTTCAAATTGTTCAGCCTGCTGCCAGTCCTTTCCATAATGGTCATATTTTTTACGTTTCTCCGGATCGCTCAGCACTTCATTTGCTTCATTGATCTGCTGGAAATTTGCTTTGGCATTTTTATCGTTCGGGTTTAAATCGGGATGATGTTTCCGGGCTAACCTGCGATAGGCTTTTTTGATATCTTCCTGCGTGGCATTTTTATCAATCCCCAATATTTTATAATAATCAATATACATTATGACTATGGTTTAATTTTCGTTAAAAATAAAAAAAATACCATTATGAATAACCTTATTAGTCAATACCCGGTCTTTCATATCATAACATTAAAGATACCCCGTTTTTTATTACCTTTGCACCCGAATTTTCTAATAATGCATAAGCAAAAATCCTATACCATCGCTGTCGACGGTTATTCATCCTGCGGTAAAAGCACCTTTGCCAAGAAAATCGCCCGGGAGCTGAATTTAATCTATATCGACAGCGGGGCAATGTATCGTGCGGTGGCGCTTTACTGCCTGGAAAACAGGATTTATCAGAACGGGGAAACGGATATTGAAAGACTTAAAAAAGTGCTGCCTTCCCTGATCATTGAATTCCGTAAAAATGATGCTGACGGTAACCAGGATACTTATCTGAATAACCGGAACGTGGAAAAAGAGATAAGAAGTGTAAGCGTTTCTGAAGCGGCATCCACACTGAGCAAGATCAGAGAAGTCCGGGAACGCCTTGTAAGCCTTCAGCGGAGCATGAGCAGCCCGGAAGTCCGGCCTGAAAGTTCAGCAGGAGTGGTCATGGATGGCCGCGATATCGGCACGGTGGTTTTTCCTGAGGCCGACATGAAAATATTCATGACAGCCGATGTGGATATCAGGGCAAAGCGGCGATATGACGAACTGGTGGCAAAGGGAATGAGGGTGGACTACAATGAAGTCCGGGAAAATGTCATAAAGCGGGATCATCAGGATGAGTCACGGAAGGAGAGTCCGCTCCGGAAGGCAGATGATGCCCTGGTGCTCGACAACAGCTATATAAACGTTGCTGAACAAATGGAATGGTTCAGCAAAAATTGGAAAACTATTCAGTTGAAACATGAGGGTGGAAATTGATCCGCAAGCTGGATTTTGTTTCGGCGTAAGGAAGGCTGTAAAGGCAGCCGAGGAAATACTGGCTTCCGAGGGCAGCCTGTATTGCCTGGGTGACCTGGTGCATAATGAAGAGGAACTTCAGCGGCTGACTTCCCTGGGATTAAAGACCGTTAACCACGATGAATATAAAGCCCTGAAGAACTGTAAAGTGCTGATCAGGGCTCATGGTGAACCACCGGAAACATACGAGACAGCCCGCCGGAACAATATTGAACTGATCGATGCCACCTGTCCTGTTGTGCTGAAACTGCAGAACAAGATTGAGAAATCGTTCGAAGAGATCAGGGATTCCGGAGGCCAGCTGGTCATTTTCGGGAAGAAAAGCCATGCTGAGGTTCGGGGACTGGCAGGGCAAACGGGATACAAAGCTATCGTAATAGAAAAAAAGGAAGACCTTGACAAACTTGACTACACAAAAGCCATTCACCTGTATGCGCAAACCACCATGAACCGGCAGGAGTACGAAACGATAACGAATGAAATCAAGAATCGCATTGATATAGCCAAGGCTGGCATGGACAGGTTTCGCTGCACCAGGTCGATCTGCCAGCAGGTATCGGGCCGTGTCCCCCTGCTTCGGGAATTCTGCCAACGGTTTGATTGCATCCTCTTTGTAAGCAGCCCGAAAAGCTCAAACGGCAAAGTCTTATTTGAAGAATGCAGGGGTGTTAATGAAAATACCTATTTTGTCGACAAGCCTGAAGAAATTCAAAAAGACTGGTTCAAACCAGTTTCATCGGTGGGCATCACAGGGGCAACGTCAACTCCTGTATGGCTTATGGAAAAGGTGGCACAACTGATCAAGGAGATAACAACAAGTTAATGTCACCTGTGATTAACTTTTCTTTGAAAGATTCGTATGCCAGAAGTTTTTTTAGCAATTTTAGAATCTTAATATGATTCGGAGGGGACTCGTATTTTATTTATAATTAACTTAATCGAATCTCATCAAAAAAAGTTAAATCTTTGTATTATCATTATTGGTTGAAATATGGAAGAGATCAGCATTAAAAGAGTTGGTGTTTTGACTTCAGGGGGCGACGCTCCGGGTATGAATGCTGCCATTCGAGCTGTAGTCCGGGCAGGGACCCACCATAATCTGGAAGTGTATGGTATCCGCAGGGGTTACCAGGGAATGATAGAAGGAGACATGGTAAAACTGGAATCTACCTCTGTCAGCGGCATCATACAAAAGGGAGGCACTGTGTTGCAGACAGCCCGCTGCCTGGAATTCATGACCCAGGAAGGGCGCAGGAAGGCATATGATCAGCTTCGTGCATTTGGCATTGAGGCTGTTATCGTAATTGGAGGAGACGGATCTTTCACGGGTGCGGGCCTTATGTCAAAGGAATATGACATTCCGTTTATCGGCATCCCCGGCACGATTGACAACGACCTGTACGGTACTGATTATACCATAGGCTTTGACACAGCCCTGAATACCGTTGTAAATGCTGTTGATAAGATCAGGGATACAGCCACTTCGCATGGCAGGATATTTTTCGTGGAAGTGATGGGCAAGGAGGCCGGATTTGTAGCTTTGCAGAGCGGAATTGCCTGCGGGGCGGAAGGAATCCTCATACCGGAAGAAAAGGGACAGATCGAAAAGCTGAGAAATTATCTGGCTGTCAGGGCGAGACAGAAAAAATCAAGCATCATCCTGGTGGCCGAGGGAGAAGAAGAAGGAGGCGCCATTCCTATTGCCAAAAAAATTAAGGAAGAGTTCCCGGAATTCGATATTCGCACCACGATCCTCGGTCATATTCAGCGGGGAGGAACACCTTCGGCTGTTGACAGGATCAATGCCAGCCGCATGGGTATAGCTGCCATCGAAGCATTGCTGGATGATCAGAAAAGCATAATGGTCGGAATTGTCAATAATGATATCGTTCATGTGCCGCTGAACAAGACCACCAAGCTTGACAAAGACGTCAATCGTGAATTACTTGACATAGCGGATATGCTCATATAAGTAT
>CAYWCR010000030.1:0-34762 GCA_964456825.1 uncultured Bacteroidales bacterium | reverse complement strand
GACAAAGACGTCAATCGTGAATTACTTGACATAGCGGATATGCTCATATAAGTATTTGTTGACCTGCCTGCCGGCAGGCAGGTTTGATGATTTAATTATAAAATTTTTGCATGAGTATGCAGTATCTGGTAATCGGCTATTGGCTTTTGGTTTAAAGCTAACAGCTAATAGCTAATAGCTATTCCCTGACTGCAAGACCGCTAGACCAGATTTATGAATTCAATCAATCAACCAATCAATCAATCAATCAATATTGGCCCGTGGTATGTTGATGTCATCCTGCCCCTTCCCCTGCCGGGATTATATACCTATCAGATCACGGAAGATCAGGTTAATTATGCCGGTCCCGGCGTCAGGGTTATCGTTCCTGTCGGAAAAAAAAAGCTGTATACAGCACTGATCCAGCATGTCCATCAGCAAAAACCTTCAGGATATGAGGTCAGAGCAGTCCATTCCATAACGGATCGGACCCCTGTCATTAATGATCTTCAGCTGAAACTCTGGGAATGGATGTCGGAATATTACATGTGCAGTATGGGAGAAATATTCCGGGCTGCCATGCCATCGGGTTTTAAGGTTGAAAAGAAAGCATACAAACCAAAAACAGCCAGTTATGTAAGGCTTAACAAGCGCTGGAAAGATGAAAAGAAACTGAATACATTGCTCGATACCCTGGTAAGAGCTCCTCAGCAGCAGAAACTGCTGATGCTTTACCTGGGATCTTTTGCATACCCGGAAAAGAAAAAGCTGAAATGGATAGAAAAATCGGCCCTGATGAAGGGTATATCATCCGGAGACAGCATCCTAAAGAGTCTTGTTAAAAAGGAAGTATTTGAAATCTCTCAGCAGACGGTCTCCAGGCTTACCTCGCAGGACATCGAATTGCAGGAGCCGGCATCATTGAACGGGAATCAGGAAAAAGCCTTAAACGAAATAAAACAAAGCTTTGGCGACAAAGAGGTGGTATTGTTGCATGGCATTACCTCCAGCGGAAAAACAGAGATTTATATCCACCTTATCCGGGAAGAACTGGAAAAAGGCAAACAAGTGCTTTACCTGCTGCCGGAGATAGCCCTCACAACGCAGATCATTATACGGCTCAGAAAGGTTTTTGGCAATAAGGTGGGGGTTTATCATTCCAGGTTTTCCGATAACGAGCGGGTTGAGATATGGGGTAACCTTAACCGGCAGCATCCGGATTTGAATGAGCCCTATCAGATCATCCTCGGGGTAAGGTCTTCGTTGTTCCTTCCCTTTACAGACCTGGGATTGATTATCGTTGATGAAGAGCATGAAAACACCTATAAGCAATTTGACCCGGCTCCCCGTTATCACGCCAGGGACACGGCCATTATACTGGCCAGGCTTCACCATGCCAAGGTTTTGTTAGGATCTGCAACCCCTTCGCTTGAATCCTATTATAATTGCCTGGCCGGTAAATACGGACATGCCGAACTCTCAAACCGCTATCTTGACCTTCAGCCCCCTGAAATTAAAATTGTCAATATCCGTGATGCATACCACAGAAAACAAATGAAATCCCATTTCTCAATTCCCTTGCTTGATGCTGTCGGGAGGTCCCTGCAACAGCATCAGCAGGTAATACTCTTCCAGAACCGGCGGGGATTTTCATTATACCTGGAGTGCAGCGCATGCGGCTGGGTGCCTAAGTGCAAACACTGTGATGTAAGCCTTACCTATCACAAGAAGGAAAAAAGCATGGTATGTCATTATTGCGGGTATTCGGTTTCCACTGCCGCTGTCTGTGAGGATTGCGGCAGTGCGCAACTGCAAATGAAAGGCTTTGGCACGGAGAAAATTGAAGATGAAATTGCCATTTTTTTCCCCGCAGCACGCATCACCCGGATTGACCTGGATGCTGCCCGGTCGAGAAGATCCCTGGAAAGAATCATAGCTGGCTTTGAAAGAGGTGAAATTGACATTATGGTCGGCACCCAGATGATCTCAAAAGGTCTTGATTTTGAGAACGTGAGCCTGGTGGGCATACTCAATGCTGACAATATGCTCAATTACCCTGATTTCAGGGCTTATGAAAGAAGCTTCCAGCTGATGCTTCAGGTGAGTGGCCGGGCGGGACGAAGGAACAAACAGGGATCCGTGATAATCCAGACCTACGACAGCAGCCATCCTTTGTACGACCTGCTGATCCGTAATGATTTCAGGTCCTTTGCCCGGATCCAGCTTTCCGAACGGAAGAGCTTTCATTATCCCCCTTATGCACGGCTGATCGAGATCATGTTGAAATGCAGGGAAAAAGACACACTCGATCATGCCGCTGAAGCGCTCGCAACAGCATTGAAAAAACAGGCAGACAGCCGCATCATGGGCCCGGAATATCCGTTGATCAGCAGAATACGGAATCTTCATTTAAAGAGGATCCTGCTGAAAACAGATAAGGAAAAATCCGTTGCACGGGTAAAAGATGTCATAAGGACATGCATAAGAGATCTGCGTTTAAACGATGATTTCAAAGCGGTGGTGATTTCTGTTGATGTGGATCCGGCTTGATGGGGAGGGGGAGACTAAGGGACTAAGAGAGGGGGAGAAAGGGAGAAGGAGGGAAGAAGTGGCAGTAAGCAGCGGCAGTCCTGTATTACCAACAATCACAACAACCAAAACAACCATAACAACCATAACCATCATAACCATCACAATCACCACAACATCTTTATCCTCCTGATTCCATTGAAAAAACGATTATTTTAATTAATTATGTCATAGGATAAGGGATTTGCCCTGGTTCAGGATATGAAAAGAAATTTTTCCCATACCCTCATCATCATTGTTGTTTGCCTGCTGGCATTTTATCAGGTTGCCTTCCTGCTCGAAAGCATTAAATGGGACAACCTTGACTCCTATTTGCCCATGCGTTATTTTGTCAGCGAATGTTTGCGAAATAATATCTTTCCGCTCTGGCTCCCTTATCAGGGCCTGGGCTGCCCGATATTCGGCGATCTTATAAGCACCAACTATCCTGAAGCATTTTTTCTGGGGAGGCTTATGGTATATGATAACATTGTATTTCAGCTTGTTTTCATGGGCTACATCGTTCTGGCCGCCATCGGCATGCATCAGCTATCGCGTTCCCTTGAGATCATGCCATGGATTTCCCTGATCACTGCCATAGCCTATGCCTTATCCGGTTTCATCGTCGGGAATGCCCAGCATATTCAATACATCATCAGTGCAGCGTGGATTCCTTTTGTCCTGAAGTATTTCTTTCAGCTTGGCTCCGGCTGGAAATTCCCGGTACTGCTGAAATTCATCCTTTTCACCTACCTGCAGGCATCGGGAGGCTATCCGGCGCATACAATAATGCTGGCTTACCTGCTGGCCTTACTTTTTCTGGGGAGACTGTTTCAACTGGCACGGCAAAGGGACCTTGTAAAAATCCGTTCTTACCTGGGAGCCAACGTAGCCGCACTGTTTGTGCTTGGAATTATGTGCTTTGGCATATTTCTCAGCATCAGGCAGTCTACCGGCGAGATATCCCGCTACCAGGGAATGGACTATGAGAAGACTATCCTGAATTCCTTTACGCCGCAATGCCTGATTTCCCTGATATCGCCGCTGACCCCTGCCGCCTGCCCCCAATTGTTTAAAACCGATCTCTCGATGAATAATCTGTATTTCGGTGTGATCGTGCTGGCGATGTTATTATATGGTATAATCCGTCCATTGACCAAAAAGTCCTGGCTGTTTTTGATCACGGGGATCATTACCCTGCTGCTGGCCATGGGACCCCATTTCTTTCTTCACAGAATGGCTGTTGAATTCCTGCCCCTGTTCAAAACATTCAGGCATCCCAGCAACATCAGGTTATTCGCCATTTTATCATTTCTGCTTGTCACCGGATTACAGATTACCCGGCATCCTATAACAGAGGCCGGGAATTTAATAAGATTTAAAAGAATAATACTGATCATGCTGGTCTTTTTGATGCTGGTCATGATAGGATCGGCATCCTGGATTATTTATTTGCCCAGTCCTGCTGACAGACCTGATTGGAATATCCCTTCCCTGGTGAATGCATACGGGTTTACCGTCCCCTTGATTGTGCAGTCTGCACTGGCTTTATTGTTTATCGGGTTGCTGTTTTTGTCCATTCATGCCGGAAAGGCAAGGATACCGATTCTTATTTTCCTGACAGCCTCGGAAATGATTCTCTTTACTCAGCTGAACGCTAGCTATACAGTATATTACAAGGACAGTGATCCGGCCGGCCTCCGGAATTTTCTGAACGGCAGGCCCAGGGGATTTCCTCTTCCGGATCATCACAAGGTGGCTGAAAATACAGACAAAAGCGTTGCCTTCAGAGAATTATGGGTGAACACAAACACGTATGCCAAGACCGTATCCCTGGATTTCTTTTATCCATTTGTGTCGGACGGGATCATCCGGCTTCAGGAAGATATCGCTTTACTCGCCGGGAGCCTGGATCATCCGTTATTTTACCTGGCCGAAAAGGTCCTCCCGTTAAGCAGTCGCAAAACCTTCCCATACGATCCGGCCGCAGACAAAGGAATCGTTTTTATTCCTGATAGCATTTATAATACCGGATTTGCCGAAGACAGCATTTCTCCGGTTCCAGGCGATACAGTCATTCCACTGAAGGTGACCCCCTCTTGCATGGAAGTCGGGGTTCAGCTTGCCGGAGAAAGGCTGTTCATACTGCTGCAAAACAACAATCCAGGCTGGAAGGTGTTTGTTGATGATCGCGAATCAGAACATTTCAGCGTGAACCATACCCTGATCGGTGTTAAAGTATCATCCGGGAACCATACTATCCGGTATGAGTTCAGCAATCCAGCCTATGTTAGGGCCACCTTGCTTTCATTTTCGCTGTTTCTGATCCTCTTGTACCTCGCGACGGCTTTAACCCTCTCCGGATCAGGAAGGAACTACAAACGAACTTTAATCGCATGGGTTCTGCCGGCTCTGATCTCCGGGCTGTTGTTTTTCTTTTTTCTGGGTCCCCGGTCTTCTTATGCTGAAGAGCAGCAATCCGTCAACCTTGAGGTAAGCCGGGTGCTGGACAGCCTGATGACAGACCGGCAGGAAAGCAATACATGGCTGATTCTGAACACAGAATCCCCCGATCCTTTTTCCGGGATTAGTCCACCCGACCGAACCCTCTATCAACGATTCAGGACATATGCCGATCTGGTGCCGGTATGGAATACATTTGACACCATCCGGGCTGATCAGGTAATCTATGCCTGGTCGAATGTAATTGAACTTCCTGAAATTCAAGAGATTATCAGGTTATACTTTCCGGTGGTGGCTGAAAAAGTAACCGGGGACCGGTATGCCGTAACCGTATATTCAAAAGGATCGGCCGATTCGGAAAACGCTGAGAGGAGGTTGCTGAACAATTTCGAACCGCCATATCAGGACGGGATAAATGGAGAGCCGTCGCTTGACACCAACCACGTTTATTCCGGCAGGTATGCTGACAGATTGACGCCGCTGCGTGAATTTGGCTTCACTTTCCGGGAAGCAATCGGCCCCTCCTCTGCTGAAGAGGTTATCGTTTGGTCAACCCTTCATTTTTTAAGGGATGGCGGCCAGCCTTTTCATCTGGTAATTACGGTGAACCGGAAAGATAAAGCCCTGCTTTACCATGCTGTTAATCTGGATGATTTCTGTATAAACAAGAACGGGTGGAACAAAGGAATTGCGTTAATGCATATTCCCGGAAAAATCCTTGAGGCCGGTGATGAGTTACTTGTCTATTGCTGGAACAGCGGGTTAAACCCTGCCGTTTATATAGATGATTTCCAGGTATTTATTGAAAAGAAAGATGAATATAACAGCGCTTACTGACCTTCATGGTAAACCAGTCATGATTTAGATGCATCCTGGAGACGCGATTAATCGCGTCTCTACTATTCCCCGTCTCCGCAATACGTCACCGTCACATAAGGTGTAAGTCCCAGCCAGCGGTGATCCGAGATAGCAAAGTCGAAAATGATCCGTTTAGCCTTGTAGCCCAGTCCAACGGCATACCTTGAAATCTCAGCCGTTGATACGCCCAGCCGGAGGAAAAAATTCCGGACCATCTCATATTCAAAACCCGCCCTGATCACCTGCTTCTCTTTCATTTCCTTCTCCGCTTCAATACTCAGGAAGACATTTTCAATCAGGCGATAGCCAATGCCAACCTGCATGACAGAAGGGATTATTTGATCGTGGCATTGGGGGAAATGCTGCTGTACCGGATTGAAAATGTGAAATCCAATAAAAAGCCCTTCCATTGGCTGGGCCAGCATGCCTCCTTCCGGTACGACCGCGTGCAGTTCACCGAAACCTGCAGGTTGATGGATCATCAGATGGTTGATTTGTATCCCGGCCGAAAAGTGATCCCCAAAGGCTTTTCCGAAGGCCAGTCCTGCCCGGCTTTCAAAATATTTTGCATAACCGGATAGAGAATAATTCAGCCCCAGTGTACCTTTCGGTACAGGAAATCCGGCTGCTACAGCTTTAATGCTGTTTTCAGGGATCAGAAAGTGATTCTCATAATGAATGCTCAGGGATGGGCCGGACATAAATGCCAGCGCCGCCTGATTGTGAAATCCTGACCAGGCATCAGGAATGACGGTCACCGTTCCGGCCATGCCCGCATGGCGGGCACTGACAGGATTATTGGAGGACAGGGCCGAAGACCGGGGCAAAAAATGCAGGATGGTAAAACAACATAGCGTGACCGGGTTTAAGCGTAACATATACATTGCAGATAAGGGTTAACATAACGGTTTTCACCAGACCAAATATCCGTGCTAACTACTAACTTCTATCTTCTACCTTCTTCTAATTTGTTTTAAACCTGAACTTCACCTTCGCCAGTTCCTTGTTGGCCTGCACGATTTTTTTCTTCAGCCCTTCTTTGTTTTTTTTCACGGCATCAGCTACCTTTTTGTCACCCAGCGCAATGATTTGTGCTGCCAGGATACCGGCGTTCTGAGCCGCGTTGATACCGACCGTGGCGACAGGTATTCCGGGAGGCATTTGTACGATCGATAATAAAGCATCAAGGCCTTCCATGGATGATTTGACCGGAACCCCGATAACGGGCAGGCAGGTCATGGAGGCTATCACACCTGGGAGATGGGCTGCCATGCCGGCAGCTGCAATAATGACCTTGATTCCCCGTGACGCGGCATGCTTTGCAAATAACTCCACTTCTTCAGGTGTACGGTGCGCCGAAAGGGCATTGATTTCAAAAGGAATTTCAATGTCATCCAGCACTTTTGCGGCAGCTTCCATTATCGGCAGATCGGAAGTGCTGCCCATTATTATACTGACCAGGGGTTTCATCATGTTCATTCTGCTTTTTATTCAACTAAAATAGTGTAATTATTTGTATCTTGCGCCTTTAATCATAAACTTTCCATGCCTAATATTGCTATTGCCGATAAAGAGTTTAGCCTGTTTTTACCGGCTGAGAAAATTCAGCAACGCATAGAGGTCATGGCGGATCTTTTGAATACCGAACTGAAAGGCCATGACCTGATTTTCATCGGGGTGCTGAACGGGGCTTTTATGTTTGCAGCTGACCTGCTGAAGCGGATCCAGATAAATGCCCAGGTATCCTTTATGAAGGTTGCATCCTACCGCGGAACTACCAGCGGCCTGAATGTTAAAAGGCTGATTGGCCTGAATGAAGAACTGAAGGGAAAGACCGTAATCATCCTGGAAGATATTGTTGACACGGGCAAGACCATTGAGGATATTCTTTTTCAGATCAAGGGTTTCAGACCCTCAGAAATCAGGATCGTTACCCTGTTACTGAAGATTGATTCATATAAAAGCGAGGTAAAAATTGACTATGTTGGTTTTGAAATACCCGACCGGTTTGTGGTGGGATATGGCCTGGATTATAATGGCTATGGCAGGAATCTGAGGAATATATATGTGATGGAGGGGGAGAAGAGTTAGCGGCCTGCCTGCCGGCAGGAAGGTTGTGAGGGTTGAGAAGGTTGTGGTTGCCTGCCTGCCGGCTAGGCAGGTTGTGGTTATTGATACCGAATCCCTGAATTTTATTTGATATTAAATCAATAAATCAATAAATCAATAAATCATCAAATACTTATGTTGAATATTGTGTTATTCGGTCCTCCGGGCGCAGGAAAAGGCACACAGGCTGCCAAAATAATTGAGCAATACGGGTTGGTTCATTTATCCACCGGTGATATTTTGAGGGGAGAGCTTGCGGCGAAAAGCAGGCTGGGCCTTGAAGCAAAAAAATATATGGATAAGGGTGAGCTGGTGCCCGATGCTGTGGTTATCGGCATGATCGAATCAAAGATTGATCAGCATGCTGCTGCCAAAGGTTTTATTTTTGACGGATTCCCCCGCACCACTGCCCAGGCTAAGGCACTGGATGAATTGCTGTCAAAGAAAAAAACCGCTATTTCCGGAATGCTTGCCCTGGAAGTCGAAAAGGAAGAGCTTATCAACAGGCTTCAGGGCCGGGGAAAGGTCTCCGGCAGGGCCGACGATCAGGACATCGCCATCATTGAAAACCGGATCAATGTGTACAACCGGGAGACAGCCCCGGTTATTGACTATTATAGCGCAAAAGGTAAATTTAAAGCTATTCAGGGGATGGGAAGCATTGAGGCCATATTCGACCGTCTTTGCAGGGCCATTGAACTATTGCAATAGAAAATTGGATGGCCCTGAATCCCGACGGATTCCCGGGGGTTATTCCCAATGCATTTGATTTTATCGGATACTATGGCGGAATCGAATTTCGTTGACTATATCAGGGTTTTTTGCCGGTCGGGCCGCGGAGGCAAAGGATCAGCCCATCTCCGGAGGGAAAAGTATATCCCCAAGGGCGGACCTGATGGCGGTGATGGAGGCCGGGGAGGGAATATTATCCTCCGCGGCAACAATCAGCTATGGACTTTATTGCACATACGCTACCGCAAACATATTTTCGCCGGTCACGGAGAGGATGGACAAAGAGCTAACAGAACCGGAGCCAGCGGCGAGGATATTGTGGTGGAAGTCCCCCTTGGCACCGTTGCCCGTGAAGCAGAAACCAACCAGGTTCTCTTCGAAATAACGCAGGACCAGGAGGAGCATATACTGGTGCAGGGAGGCAGGGGAGGGCTTGGCAATACCCATTTCAAATCATCGACCAATCAGACACCAAGGTATGCCCAACCCGGTGAGCCGGCTATTGAAGGCTGGTACATACTGGAACTCAAAATTCTTGCTGATGTCGGACTGGTTGGATTTCCAAATGCGGGCAAATCAACCCTGCTATCTGTGCTATCGGCAGCCAGACCGAAAATTGCCGACTATCCATTTACGACACTAACCCCCAGTATAGGGATCATTCGATACCGTGACAACAAATCCTTTGTAATGGCGGATATCCCCGGAATTATAGAAGGGGCGCATGAGGGCAGGGGACTGGGTTTAAGATTCCTGCGCCATATTGAGCGCAATTCAATCCTCCTTTTCACCATTCCTGCTGACAGCAACAGTATACCGGAGGAATATGCCATTCTGCTCAACGAACTTAAGCTTTATAGTCCCGAACTGCTCGATAAAAAACGGGTGCTGGCCATTACAAAAAGTGACCTGATCGACCAGGAGCTCATGCAGGAGATGGAAGCAGACCTGCCCGGGATCCCCTGGGTATTCATTTCTTCTCATAGCCGGTATCATTTGCCTAAGTTAAATGACATGCTCTGGAAGGAACTAAACGCATGAATTCATGGTTGAATATCTTGACACCATAGATACCCGGTTATTTGCATTGTTGAACGGTATTCATTCTCCGTTTTTCGACAAGGTCATGTTTTTTGTCAGCGGGAAACCCCAATGGATTCCCTTATATCTGCTGGTCCTGGGATGGATCATATACAGGTTCCGCTGGAAATCCGTATGGATAATTATAGCCCTGGCATTGATGATCACACTGAGTGACCAGATCTCAGTCCAGATCAAGCTCGCCGTTGACCGGTTGCGGCCCTGCAAGGATCCTGATATACGGTCCTGGGTGCATATCGTGAACGGCTATTGCGGCGGCAAATTCGGATTCATATCGAGCCATGCTGCCAATTCTTTTGCATGGGCTGTTTTCACTTCCCTGTTGCTTAAAAACCGATACTATACTATTTTTATATTGATCTGGGCTTCCGTCATTTCTTACAGCCGGATATACCTGGGTGTTCATTTTCCGGGAGACGTATTGGGGGGCGCCATACTGGGCACCCTGATCGGATTTGGTGTATTCAGGTTCTACGGTTTCGTTATGAAGAATATGTATAAAGGCAAGGAACAAGGGACAGGGGTGTAATGGAATAAATGACCCTCCGGAGGATTCAGCGAGCTTAAATATTCAGTACATACTGCAACATAAAGCTGCGGACCTCCTCAGCTTTTAACGGGCGTAAGGAATAAGTACGGTTGAGGAAATTGTTGCAGATCAATGAAACCTTGTGCTTTTTGCTGAATTCATAGCTTATCCTTCCATCCATTACGGTATTCCCATTATTGTGCTCGGCAAAATAATCCATATATAAAATGGGCTGAAGGGTTCCTCCAGTGCTCAGGGTTACCCTTTCAAAATCCGCAATGGCTTTATCGAGATTTACCGTTTTGCTGTAATATTTGATGCTGTATCCCAGGGATAGTCCCTGTGTGTATAATTCGATATCGGCTTTCAGTGTATGCAGGAATCTGTATTTTAGTATATTCCTGTTGGGATTAACGCTGGTGCTGCGGAAACTGTAATCAGTCCGCTGGTATGGGTTATAGTCCTTGGCGAACACGACATCAGGATCCAGGGTTCTGGGCATAATGTAACTATAGCCTGCCATCAAACGGATCCCGGACTTATTACCCAACTTCGAAGATCCTGTCTGGGAAATATCAAGTCCTGTTATCCTGGTATGCCCTGTGTTTAAGAATTTAAAACCTGCATAGGCAAAAGTATAGGTTGAATCCCAGAATCCAAACAGGTATTCGATGGTGTTGTTATACTCCTGAATGAAACCAGCAATATCGAAGTATCCGAAGTAGTTTTTGAACTTAAAGACTTGCTTCAGCCCGATTTCTGTATTCCAGCTGTTTTCAGGCTTAAGACCGGGATTGTCAAAAACGGCAAAGCTACCGGCTGTCGTTTTTATGAACCTCTCGGTAATGGTGGGGAAACGGAATCCCTGGCCATAGGATAACCGCATGTAAGTCCCCGGATATAGTTTAAAATTGATTCCTGCCCGGATTATGGGCTTTAAGGCAGTGATGGAATCGTTTAGCTGATAGTATTCACCCCGCACCCCTACAGAAGTGCTGATGATGCCTTTGAATTTATTTTCCATCTGGGCATATGCTGATACGTTGAACTGTCGGTTAAAGGATGATCCCGATGCTTTGTACATATCGGCGGTAACATAGGACTGGGTCAGTGAAATTCCCCCGACAAGCTCAAAATCCTTAATAAAGTCATAAGTGCGCTTGAACTGATAATCACCGAAAAGCAGTGTGTTTCTGACGGACTGGTTATTGGTCATCGCCGAATTATTATGCAGGATCCTTGCCTTTATGCTGTGTTTCATGCCTTCGCCTGCAAAAATGTTGACAAATGGATCAAGATAAAAGATAAACTGATCCTGCAGATAAACGGCTCCCGGATATGCCCGGTAAAATCCTGAGGAATCATCGAGCCAAGCCAGCACAAGCGGAGTTGAATGTGCCATAAAATTGCCGTTTACACCGAAATTCAAGCCCTGGTGCTTTTTCGAGTGTTTTTTAATATTGAAATTGATCCTGTATTTTTGGCTTTGCATCTGCCTGTCGGTGAAATCAGAGATAGTGTCATTCACCAGCGGTCCGGGCATCGGAGCTCCCAGATATCCGTGATCGAAATCCACGTTAGCTCCCAGCACAAGGTCTACCGATCCGTATTGCCTGGAATGCAGTAAGCTGGCTCCGGTGATATAGGGATAATCATCCCACCATTGCATTGCCTTATCGCCGGGTGATGAATAGAAGCCTGTATAGGTAGTGAACCTGGTGACCGGTTCCTTTTTGGGTGAAGCAGTCATGATATGGATGGCCCCGCTCAGGGCTGATGTGCCTGACAGTATGCTTGAAGCCCCCTTGATAACTTCTATATGTTCAACATTCTCTACGGGTATAAGATCCCAGAAGGGTCGTCCGGCATCACCCGAAATCATAGGCATATCATCTATTAGTATAGCTACCTTACTACCGACACCAAAAGTGAAGCCACTGCCACCGCGTATCTGGGGTTCATTATCCAGGATATTAAGACCGGGTGTATAATCCAGCACAGTCTCAATGCTTCTTGCATTCTTATTCTCGATCAGCCTGGGCCTTATTATCTCCAGTGATACCGTTATATCTTCAATCCGTTTGTCAAATTTGCCTACTTTTATCTCTACTTCGGCCAGTTCCTTCCATACAGGAAACAGAAAAAACTGCTTTTCAAATACCTCGCCTGGTTTCAGGGAAATGCTTACGGAGTCTGTCTCCATGCCAATAAAGGAAAGGACGAAAATATAGTTCCCGGGATCCAGCCTGATAGAAAAGCGACCTTCCTGATCCGAAACAGTGCCGGTTGAGAAGTCTTTCCGGAGTTTGATGTTCGCCCCTACCAGCGGACTGCCGTCTTCAGCATCGATGATTGTTCCCTGGAATACAGCCTTTGTCTGAGCTTTTAAACCAGCTAAGGAATAACAAAAAAAAACCAGGCTCAAGCCACCTATGATGAGATATTTTTTTCGAATAACTTTCAGCGGAAGTGAAATTAAAAAGAACTGCATTTATCGGTTGTAAAAAAAATTCAACATTTCATGTTTCAATGCACCACAATTTTACGGGTGAGATTTATGTTTTTGCCGGTAAGCACAACAAGGTAAATACCATTTTTAAGATCAGCCTTTGCGATATCGACACGACCATTCATAACGGTTCCGCTCCATATCACTCTTCCGGTTAAGTCCAGGATTTTTGCCGCCGTATAGCGCTCCTGCTGATGGCTCCGTAACACAAGGTAATGATCGGATGTTGCATCAATGTATTCGGAAGATGGGGGCGAATTGACGATGGGCGTCCGGGTTGAATTATAGACCAGGTTTAGATCATCAAACCAGGCGATGCTTCCGGCAACAGGATTAAACCCGTTCCCTGAATTTAATATGACCAGGGCATATTGCGGGGTTTGATCGCTGAAATATACGAAAGGTTTAGAGAAACGGATCCATTGACTTCCCGTGCTGACGCCTGACCGGAAAACCGCCTGTCCGATCCAGTTGCTCAGGTAATTATTATCGGGCTGTTTCCCGTAACCCCGGTGCAGGACTATCGTCACTTCCAGTGTATCGTTTGGCTGGGGTGAATATCTGAACCATCCGGTGATACTGTCGGGCCTGTGGGTAAGGGGAGTATTCCATCGTGCATCAGCCGTGTCGGTGAACATATAGGCCAGACTGGTGAACAGGCTGGGATGCACACGACCGGTGGTGACAGTCCCATTGGCAACGAGGAGCGATAATACATTGGTAAGTTCAACAGCATAGTTGCCACTATGGGCCTTGGTACTTCTTTTGCATACCACAGGCGCCAATGGATTTAAAGTTTCATCATCGGAGGTCTTAAGGGAACTCCAGTTAACAGGTTCACGAATTGTATCCGTGGCACCAATCAACACATCATCCCATTCCTCGAATCCGGCATTTTCAAGCTGAACCTGGGCCCTGGAGAGATTTAACAACAGGGTCACTGTAATCCATACTGTCAGCAATTTTTTCATAAGGCTTAAACTAATTTCAGGTTACCGGGTAAAAATAGCGTATTTTAAGAATTAATCAATCAAATATCCTCAAAACATGGAATGTCCTGATGCTGTAATGTATTCATAAAAAAAAGCCTGAGCCGGTCACCCATGCTCAGGCTTTACCTGTAAAACTGAGTCTAACTTAGTTATAATTCGGGTTCTGGGTGATTTTCCCGTTTGTCTTATCAATCTCATTTTGCGGAACAGGCCAGAGCTCATTTCTTCCGATGGTAAAGTTGTCGCCAAACTGTTCCTGTATCGGAGTTTCAGATTCCGGATTGGTAGAGGTCGGATATTGCATGGCATCCTGTTTTAGGATCTTCTCAGTACGTCCGGTGCGGATGATATCAAAAAACTGATGCCCTTCAAATGCCAGCTCAACCCTGCGTTCTGCCCATATCTGTTCTTTGGTGACCGAAGTCAGCGCAAGCGGATACCCTGTATTCCCCGCGTTTCTTGCCCTGTCTCTTACCCTGTTGACCCAGGTGATGGCATCATCCTGATGTCCGCTGTTCACCGCAGCTTCGGCCCCGATCAGCAAAAGATCTGCAAACCTGAGGTATTTTGTATTCTGCGGATGGTCTCCAAGGGTTCCAAGCACATTGCGATAGATGGGATCAGTAAAATATTTCCAGGTCACATAACCGGTTGCAGGATTATTAAAGTATGGAGCAATATTCACAGAATCAGGATATTTGGCACGAAGGTCTTCATCTTCATAATAAAAAGGAACTTTGTCTTCCGATGTTATTACCGATAATTTAAACCTCGGATCGAGAATGTTTCCTTCCCCATCTTCACAGCCGATATCTTTAAAGGCTGTCTCAACAAAGTAATGGGTGGGCATGATGAATCCCCAGCCGACATCCACGGAAACACCCAGGACAGTATCCCCGGTGGCAGCAACAACCGTGTAAGCTATAACACGCCTCGGATTGTAATACTGCGGGATGAGGTTGCCCTCCTGTCCTTCAGGATAACGGCCTGAACCTGTCTGCTGGTGCTGATGGTCAAAAATAGATTCATTGCA
Source organism: uncultured Bacteroidales bacterium (assembly GCA_964456825.1). Lineage (GTDB taxonomy): Bacteria > Bacteroidota > Bacteroidia > Bacteroidales > UBA10428 > UBA5072. Next base: position 19,889 of record CAYWCR010000030.1, on the reverse strand, counting down.
GTTATTGGCTTCCGGCTGCCATATATATTTAAAGCCCGGCACCTGAACGCTTACTTCAACATCCTTCGATAACCGGGTAATGAAATAAGGCCCGGTATGGCCGGTTTCTCCTTCAAGATAATACTCATTGGACTGGATAACTTCCCTGGCGGCTTCATAAGCCTGCGGCCATTTTTCCTGATAGAGGTAGGTTTTCGCCAGCATGGCCAGGGCTGCTCCTTTGGTAGCCCGGCCCACATTTTCGGGGACCGCATTCATCACGCTTTTCAAGGGTAACAATGCGGCTGCCTGGATGAAGTCGCGTTCAATCCTGTTCCATGTGGTATCCAGCGGAGGCCTTTCCTGTTTCCATTCATCAATGAGCAACACATGATCAATAAAGGGAACGCCTTTCAACTGTCCGCCAAAAGTGGTTTGCATTTGAGGAAATCCGCCATAGCGGATCTGCAGCTGAAAATGGTAAAGCCCTCTCAGGAAAAAAGCCTCACCTCTGATGCGGTTCCTTAATTCATCATTAAAAGTGCTGATGGGATCCTTAAGGTAGTCCAGCAAAAGATTGCATCGGTAAATGCCGATATAATTCGCATTCCAGTAGTCAAAACAATAGTTATTGGCAGGACTGGTGTTGAATTTCATCATTTCCTGCAGGGGAGGTTGATCCCCTCCTCCGCGTTCCCCGCCTGTCAGTGCATCGCCCGAACAAACAGTCCCGGCAAATTCACAACGTTCAACTTTCTCACCCTGCTGCAGCACATCATAGGCTGCATTAAGGCCTTGCAGTGCACCATCTTCTGATGTATAAGAGGAATAATCAGATTTGCCGTGCGGCTTCCTGTCCAGAAATTCTTCATCGTTACAGGCCGTGAAGAATAAGGAAGCGAGCATCAATATATTAATTGTTTTTTTCATATTCAGGTTTTTAATAGTTGTCAGTTATGAAGGATTAAAAGGTTAAATTTACACCGGCCGTAATGGTTTTCGACAACGGATACATACCCCTGTCTATGCCGATGTCAAGTACATCGCGCTGATCGGCGGTATCTCCGCTTCTCCCGATTCCAATCTCAGGATCAAATCCATTATACTTATGAAAGGAAAGAAGATTCTGGCCATTGACATAAACCCTGAATTTTTCAATTCCGATACGGTTAGTCAATGCCGTTGGCAGGGTGTAGCCCAGCTGGACATTTTTTATCCTGAAAAAGCTGCCGTCTTTCACGTACCGGTCAGACATACGCAGGTTCTTATCCTGTGGCGAAAGTCCGAGCCTCGGCACAGCGCTCTGATCGCCCTCCTTTTGCCAGTAATCCTTCATGGTGGTCAATGTGTTCCAGTAACCTCCGCCACTCTCAAGGTAATAGATCGTAGCCATGAATACATCATTGCCGTAAACACCCTGTCCGAATATACTCAGGTCAAAATACCTGAATTCAAGATCGACATTAACACCGTAGCTGAATTTTGGATGCGGACTGCCGATGAATGTCCTGTCAGCATCGGTTATGATATGGTCACCATTCAGGTCTACCATCTTAACATCTCCCGGTCTTACGCGTGCTCCGTCAAAGGTATAGCCTGTGGCCGCTCTTGCTATTACATTCAGTGAATCGATTTCAGCCTGTGATTGAAAATAGCCGTCGGTTTTATAGCCGTAAAAAGAAGCAATCGGATGTCCTACTTCGGTGCGGGCAAGCAAATAGCCTGACCTGAAATTGGCAGAATTAATGGGTTGTCCCTCACCCAGGCTGATCACTTCATTTTTAAAGGCTCCCAGGTTACCTCCGATACCATATTTCAACGCCCCTTCCATGTTACGATAGGAAAGGTTGATTTCAAATCCTTTATTGGAGACGGAACCGACATTGGCATAAGGCGGATCCATGATACCAGCCACGCCGGGAACCGGAACCTGGGCCAGCATATCTTTGGTTTTCCGGATAAAATAGTCAAAATTGAAAGTCAGTTTATACCTCAGCAGGTTTCCATCCAGTCCGATATTCAACTGCTCCGTGGATTCCCATTTGATATCCTGATTGGCAAAGCTTCTGGGCGCACCACCCTCGTACATTACCTGTGCACCACCCGGTCCCAATGTATATTCCATGCCGGAGCTGACCGTGGTAAAGGATGCATAATCCCCGATTTCCTGATTGCCCAGCATGCCCCAGCCGACGCGTAATTTTAAGAAGTTCAGCACATCGGTTTTCGGAAAGAAGGACTCTTCACTGATCTTCCATCCTGCGGCAAAGGACGGGAAGTTACCCCAACGGTTGTTGGGCCCGAACTTGCTCGATCCGTCCCTTCTGACAGAGGCTGTAAGGTCATATTTTCCGTTGAAGGAATAGATTAACCGGCCAAGGTAGGATACCATGGCTGCATCTGTCGGCACTCTTCTGAAATTATAAGGGAATGACAGTGGACTTAACTGCCCTGCAATATCTTCATACCGGTATACCTGGGGATCATAATTTCCGTTGGAAATAAACCACAGATCAGAATTTTCGGGTACGCTGGCAGTGGTGCTGAGTGCCATCCTGTATTGGGAATGCTGCCTTGTATATCCGACCAGAAACTGCACGTCGTGCTTATCGCGGAATACCTTTTGAAAGGTAACCAATTCTTCAAACAGTAAATTACTGATATCATATTGGCCATTGGAAAGTATGGTCTGGCTTGATTGTATCGTTGCAGATTCCACGAATTCAGGAATGAATTGTTCATTCTGATACCTGGCTAATTCCAGGCCAACGCTTGACTTGAATGACAGCCATGATAATGGCCTGATCTCAACGTATGCATTCCCCAGCAACTGATCGGTTCTCAGTTCATTATGATTCCGCTCAATGGCCCCGACCGGGTTACCTATGTTATTAAATACCGCCGCGGACGGATTTCCTTCAGGGGTATAAACCGGTGTTATCGGGTCAATGGTCAGTGCCTGAATGATCACCGAAGTATATTCATCCTGCTCGGGTATCAGGTTCTGATTGGCATGCGCAAAACTGATATTCTCGCCGATGGTCAGCCATTTTTTAATTTCGGAAGAGGAGTTGATCCTGAGGCTGTAACGGTCATAGGAGGATCCTTTCACGATGCCGTCCTGTTTGAAATAATTCCCTACAATGGCATAATTTGTTTTTTCAGATCCGTTTAAAAAGGAAAGCTGAATATTGGAAACATTGGCCTTGCGGAAAATCTCATCCTGCCAGTCGGTGTTGACCACGGTTGAACTGTCCTGCCATGGATCACCGATGGCATTGTGCATGGTAACCCACTCCGTGCCGTTCATGAGCTCATATTTTTTTGCTATGCTTTGCACGCCGGTATAGGCATCGAAAGTTACGCTCGACTGGCCTGCTTTGGCTTTTTTGGTGGTGATCAGCACAACACCGTTGGCAGCCCTTGCTCCGTATATGGCAGCGGATGAAGCATCCTTGAGTATTTCCAGTGATTCAATATCGCCCGGATTTAATCCTCCCACCGTTTCGGCCGAGACCGGCATTCCATCAACCACATAGAACGGATTGGGATTGGTGATGGTCCCCATGCCCCTGATCCTCACCGAAGGAGATGCTCCCGGGGTGCCGCTGTTGGTGGTTACCGATACGCCGGCAGTTCTACCCTGTAAGGCCTGATCAATTCCCGATCCGATGTTTTGCCTGAGGTCATCCGCCGAAACGGAGGATACGGCACCCGTAAGGTCACTTTTCTTAACGGATCCGTAACCGATAACGACGATCTCTGACAGGCTTACCATCTCAGGTTTCATCGAGACTGAAATAATGCCGCTGACACCTGCGACGCTAATCTCCTGGGTACCATAACCAACATAGGATATCAGCAGGGTACTGGTTTCGGGCACCGAGATGGTAAAGTTACCATCCATATCCGTTATGGTTCCGTTTGACGTGCCCTTTTCAACGATGGTTACCCCGGGCAGTACTTCGTTCGTTTCAGCGTCACGGATATTTCCGCTGACCTTTATGATCTCCTGCCTGCCGGAGGCATCCGTAAGAACAATATGATTGTCGATAAAGGTGAATTTGATCCCGCGAACGGTCAGGATTTCATCCAATAACTCATTCAGCGGCTTATCGGCGCAATCAATTGAAATAGGCTGGTTTACATTAACATAAGCATCATTGTAAATGAAAGTAAAATTGCACTGACTTTCAATTTCTTTAAGGGCTTCCTTAATATTTCCGTTTTGAATCTTCAAACGGATCTCTTCATCAGGATTGATATTTGCCGAAAAACCCACAGGGGCCAGGGCAAAAAACATCAGTACCGCGATGAAGCTTTTCAGCAAAAGTTTCCTGATTTTTCGTTGCAGATTGGTTAATTGTTTTTTCATATCGGTTAGTCGTTTAATAAGTATAGTTAATACAGCGTTATGACGAATTCAGGCGGATTTCCGCTTAGCGTTCTGAATAAACAATGGTCACTTTACCCTCCTCAAATTTGTAATGCATGGGTGTGGTAAGTCTTATCAGATCAAGCACTTCCCTGAGGCTCTCATCCTTAATGGTCAGGGTAAACCGGTCGTCTATCGAGTCCTTGCCCTCAAGACTGATGGAGACATCATACCAGCGTTCCAGTTTTTTGATGATGTTCCGGAAATTTTCATTATCAAAATAAAGGATGTTCTCCTTCCAGCTTGTCAGATTATCAGCATGGACCTCACTGAGGGTCAGTAACTTTTTCTCCTTTAAAAAGGATGCTTTCTGATGGGCCACGAGAATGAGCGATTTTTCGCTGTTCATATCCCTGACATTAACTTTGCCTTCGGTAACGTAGGTTTCAATGACCGGATCATTCGGATAAGCCGTAACATTGAATTTTGTGCCCAGCACCTTTATTTCAATATCGGAGGTATGGATAATAAAAGGTATTTTTCTGTTCTTCGTAACTTCAAAATAGGCTTCCCCCACCAGCTCGATTTTTCTGTTCCTCTTTCCAAAATGGTTATCATAGCGCAGGACCGTGCCGGAATTAAGGAATGCCCTGGTACCGTCGGCCAGAACCAGTTGTGATTTCTGCCCAAGGGGCGCAATGCTTTCCGTAATGGTTTTCCTGAATAAATGGTTGGTGCTTATTGTCCTGACGGTGGCCAACGCAAGGAGGAGGAGCAGACTGGCTGCGATGCCCAGCGCCACACGGTAACGCCTCCGGATCACCATGTTTATTTTTCTGAGCTTTTCAATTTCCCGGGACCAGGTTAATATAGTTGCCGGCTTCTCATTTTTATCAGCATCAACGATCTGACGGATCTTTTCCCACATCCGTCTGTAATCCATATCCCTTACTGATTCAACCCGGACTTCAGTCTTGCCTGAAGCATTCCATTGATGAACCATCATGGAACTGATCTCATCCGATTCCAGTATCTCTGCAAATGTTTTTGAATCCTCTTCCCCTAGAATCAATTCCTGCAATAACCTTTTTGTCAATTTGTTTCCTTTCATTATAATGCTGATATCTGATTTAATTACAATTATCAGGGCTTTTCCCCTTAATCTGCAGCATTTTTTTGTTTCCTTAACCGGTTTGTCAGGCTCCGGAACCTGAAGACTTCCTTAAAAAATATAACGGGTATAACATTCAATATGTCAAAGTAAAGCTAAATTTACAGCCATAATATTAATAAACAAAATAAATGACCCCAGTTCAGGAAGAAAACAATACCCCTAAAAACATCAGCCTGAAAAGGAAATGGCTTTTCTCTGTTATACTGATCCTGTTTCCCTTTATCGTGATCATGCTGCTCGAATTATCGCTGAACCTGGCAGATTATGGCGACAACTATAACCTTTTTGAGGATTACAGTTTGTATGACAAAACCTACCGCAGATGCCACCATGATTTTGGGAAAAAGTATTTTAACCATGTTGTATACACAACCCCCGGCAATGAACTATTCCTGAAAGATAAACCTGAAAACGGCTTCAGGATTTTTGTCATCGGTAGTTCCACTGCCGTGGGATTTCCCTATGGTTCAGGTGTTATGTTTCCCAGGATACTCCGGGAAAGGCTTCAGGACAGCTATCCTGACCGCCATATCGAGGTCATTAATACCGCCATGACAGCCATCAACAGCTATACCTTCCAGGATAAGATCAGCGAGATACTGGCAGAAGAACCCGATGCCCTGCTTATTTACGGAGGGCAGAATGAATTTTATGGTGCGCTGGGCATAGGATCAAAAGAGGCTTTGGGCAGCATAAGGTGGATCAAGGTCCTTCATCTTAAATTGCTGGAATTTAAGACATACCAATTGGTTCGCAATCTGATCTCCGGGATCCAGCGGCTTCTTGCAGACAAAGCAGCGGTAGGCCCGGCCGATGCTTCTACCACGACGCTGATGGAAATTATCGTGGCCGATAAAAATATAGCATACAAAAGCAAACTATATGATCTGGCCCTTGAGCACTTCCGGAAAAACATGAAAGTGGTTCTTAAAAAGGCACGGAAGAAGGGAGTCCCGGTATTTTTCAGTGAACTGGTGAGCAACGTTAAGGATGTGCCCCCATTTGGATCATCGGTTGCGGGCAAGTACCCGTCATCCATCAGGGTATTTGAAGAAGCGCTTGATTTTGAAAGGAATGGTGAATTCGAAAAAGCCAAAAAATCCTATTATTTCGCCAAAGACCTGGATTGCATCCGTTTCAGGGCTCCGTCGGAGATGAATGATATCGTACATGATTTGTCGGGTGAGTACGGCGCACATCTGATTCCGATGAACCATGTATTTGAGGATAACTCTCCCCATGGGTTGATCGGCAACGGCTTGCTGACGGAACATGTGCATCCGAATATTGAGGGATACTTTCTGATGGCCGACGCCTTCTACTCAGCCATCATTCAAAGCCGGATCATCGGAAGGCTGGATTCCGGAAAATTCAGACCTTCCTCCTGGTACAGAAAGAACTGGGGTTTTACCGCGATTGACAGCATGCGTGCCGACATATTGCTGCAAAAACTGAAAGCTGGCTGGCCATTCAGACCTGATACCGTTGTCAACACCTTTATGAATGATTATAAGCCGCAAAATATCATTGACTCACTGGCCTACCAGTCGGTGAGATACGAAGAAATCAACCTGGTTTCGGCCCATAAAAAGATGGCACAGTATTATCTGGCCCGTAATGAAGCGGAAAAAGCTTATCGTGAATATGCTGCTATCCTGAATATTGAACCGTATAACCTGAAAAATTATATGGAGGCGGGGGATTTGTTGTTTCAGGCCGGAATGCCGGAAAAAGCTATGGCGGTATATGGGAAATCCCTGGATATTACCAGGGATATATATGTGGTAAGCAGGATCGGGGAAATCTGGGCATTAAACGGGGACTTTAAAAAGGCAGTTCCCTTTCTTGAAGAGGCCAGAAAAACAGATCCGGAATTCCGGAAAGAAACCCTGTTGAGTTTGCTTTATAAAACCTATAACCAGACCGGAGAAACCCGGCAGGCTGAAAAACTGTATCGTGAGAACCCTGATATTTTATCCCGGCAGACTGCAGGTGAGGGCAAAAAGGAAGTAGTCCTGCATATACCCGCTGATGTCAGAAAGATCATCGATGAAGCTACAAGGCATTTACAGGCAAACGAAGTTGACAAGGCATATGCTTTGCTTATCAGGGCCAATGAAATACATGAAACAAGCATCGCCAACCGGTTCCTGGGGGATATCCTGCTGCAGAAAAAGGACCGGAAGGCATTATACTATCTTAATAAGGTATACAGTGAATATAATACGGATCCTAATTACCTGAATACCCTATGTTATGCCTGCATATTCTTTAAAGATTATCCGTCGGCCAAAAAGATCCTGCCGGAACTGAAGCAATTATCGCCGGATAATCCGAATATTATAAGGTATGAGAAGGCGATTGAGGGAGGGGAGTATAGACGCGATTAATCGCGTCTATACTGTAACAAATAAAAAAGGCGCCCTTGCGAGCGCCTTTTATGTTATTTACATCCGTATGTTATTTAACAACGAATTTAAGGGTGTCTTCACCAATTCTGGCAAAATAAATACCGCTCTTCAGGTTGGGAACTCTTACGAGGCTTCCTTTTACGTCAACGGTGATTACTTTTGCACCTACAAGGTTGAAAATATCAAATGATTCAATTCCCTTGAGATTTGCAAAGGTAACAATGCCATTGGACGGATTCGGATATACCTTGTAGGAATCAACCAATGTTGGATCCTTTACAAGAGGGCCAGGACCGGGGGTCCCTGTCAATGTAACATGGCCAAATACTCTCCTGTTCTGATATGCGTTATCGGCATTGTCAATAGGATCATCCTGATCCCAGAAACACTGTGCCCCACCTTCAACATTCCTTCCGCCGCTGGCACCTGTACCATCACCGTCAGCATCAGCAACGGCAAAGTCAAATCCGATAACACCTTCAGCCTGTTCTGCTAACATATCAGGAGCTACGCCTGTTGCTGCTGCAGAAGTCCAGGGTATACCAATTTCAACAGCCCACATGGAAGCATCGTTAACCTCTTCAACCAGGTAATCGGCAGCCAGTGCACGGCCAGGTGATTCTACACCATAGGAGCGGCAATAACGCAGCTGAATGGTGCTGGCAACGTCATAGGTATTCGTGGTACTGTTGGTGTCGAGATCGATGAAAACCTCGAAGTTATCCCATGTCCATGAATCAGATTTACCGGTTGAATAGGATTCCTCAACATCATCGATGATTTCAACATACAGGTAAAGATAATCAAGATCCCATGCTGCTTTGACGAATGCGTCAAAATCAACTGCGTCGCCGTCTTCCAGACCAGCGGGATTAGCAGCACCGGCTCTTTTTGCAATCTGCATGTCCTGATTGGCAGTGTAAAAGGCCTCATCGGCAACACCGTCAATGACCATAGCTCCAGTAACTGCAGGAACATCCACTGTTCTGACGGGCTCAACATACTGCCCTGAAACATTTGCTGCAAAAATCAACGCAGCAACCAGGCAAAAAATGGAAGTGTAAATTTTTCTCATAGTTTTAAAAATTTTAGTTAATAATAGTTAATACATTAAGTATATGGTACTTCAAACCACTTAATACAGTTAAAAAAAAATATCGGCATTCAAGGAACGCTTTCAATAAGTTCAAATATCAGAAAAAAAATTTAAAATACAACACCAAATTATCAATTATTTTAAATACAATTGATCTTTCGCTATCCCTTAATCTGAAAGAAAAAATTATTTCGGGGGGATAAATTTGGCCATTTTATTCCTAAAAACCTGATTATTATTGCAGCCGATTGCATCAGGTGGTGAATTTAACCTGACGAACAGACCGGGTAACGAATAAATATTTATTTTAGCCATATTCTTTTAACACAATATACCATGCCAGGTAAATTATCAAAAGCTTTCCGGATTATTACCAGTGCGGTTTTTTTTATACTGGTCTTTCTGTATTGCTGGTATTATATTAATCCGGCCCTTATCTATTTTAAACAACAACCTATATTCCTGTTTGACAAGTATTTCCTGAATAAATTCCTGCTATTTCCCGGCGGGATCGCCGAATATCTGTCCCTTTTCATATCCCAGTTTTTCTATTCAAAATTTGCCGGGAGCCTGTTGATAACCGGGATCATTTTTATTGCCGTAGCCTTAACGAACCGGCTGCTGCAGCACTTTTTTTCAAAGCAAGCCGCTTTTTTGTTGCAGTTCATTCCGGGACTGATATTGGTCTACCTTCACAGCCATTATGAATATGACTTACGGGGTGACTTTATCTTTATGGTCCCCCTGATCTTTGCCCTGGCCTATTGCCGGACAATTAACCATATGCTCTATTTCCGGCTTCTGTTCCTGCTGCTTTCAGACTTTATCCTGTTTTTCTTCTTCGGGGGGACATCGCTGTTGCTTTTTACGGCCATTATCGTTTTTACTGAGATTTATAACGGCAGCCGCAGGTTATTCCGGATAACCGCGATATTTCAGCTATTGATGTGCCTGATCCTGATCAGGATCGTTCCCCTGACATCCCCTTATATCAACTTCAAAATGGCATACCTTGGGATTTTATGTCCGGGTATGTACTATAAACCGTTGAAATTTTTGTATACCTTATATATAAGTATTCCTGTTCTGTTGCTGATCCGCGTCATCATAAAATACGCCTGGGAAGCAACCGGTTTGGCGGGACGGTTCACATTCAGCATTTCTGACCAGGTCAAAAAATTCCTGCTGCCGGCCATTCCAATTGTAATGACCGGATTGCTGATCCTGATTATACGGTTATCATTCAGCCAGACCGCCAAGGATTCGGTATTGATCCATTATTATGCTGCCCATGGCAAATGGAAGTCGGTTTTGAAAACATCCAATGCTCTGTCCACCACCGACCGCACCGTTTTATTCGAGATCAACAGGGCGTTGTATCACCTTGGCACGCTGCCGGATAATGCTTTCAGCTATGCCCAGTACTGGGGTGAAAACGGGCTGATACTTACTTCCCATTACAGCCATGATGTATTGATGTACTGCAGCGATCTCTATTACGATATGGGGCACATTAAAGAATCACTGCACTGGGCTTATGAGGCAGAGACCAAATCTGATCAGGCCCCGGATGTTCTGAAGCGCATCGTGACCGATAACATCATTCTGGGCGATTATGCGGTGGCTGAAAAATTCCTGAAGATATTATCAAAATCCGTCCTTCATAAAAAATGGGCAAAACATTATTTACCTTACCTGCATAATGAAACGCTGATTCGACAGGATGCGCTTATGAATGAGAAAAGAAGAATGATGCCGGACAAGGATTTTTATGTCAGCACCCAGCAACCGCAATCCGACCTGGTTAACCTATTGTCGCAGTATCCGGAAAACCGGATGGCCCTTGAGTATTTCATGCTGTATTCCCTATTCACGCATGATCTGTCAACCGTTGCCGTAAATATTAACCTGCTCGGAAAATTGAACTATAAAAAAATTCCCACCCATATTGAGGAGGCTCTTTTACTGGTTATGACATTAAATCCCGACTTTCCGATTGACCTGGGAAAATATAAGATCAGTGAAAAGACAAAGGAAAGGTTTATGGGATATTCAAAAATACTGATCGCCAATAAAAGCGACAGGGTGGCAGCTCAGGCAGATTTATTTCAGGATTACGGCAATACGTATTGGTATTATATATACTATGTCAGCCCGATCACGACGAAGCGGAAAATATATGAAAAAACAAATTAGATGGAGAAGAAAAAAAACGATTTAATGCTGGGGTTAGTGCTGCTTCTGCTGATGGTAATCCTTGCCGGAAGGCTTGCCGGGTATCATATTCCTTCCCGTGCGGAGCCAAAGGACGAATATCCTGACATCTTCCCGGATTATAAAGAAATTGTAGTCCCCGTTAATATTGCTCCGCTCAATTTCAAAGTAAATGAAACGGCAAGAAGTTACCGTGTTGTTTTTTCCAATGAAGCAGGGAAAAAGATTGTACTCAGGTCTGACCATGGAAAAATCTCCATTCCGCGGGGAAAGTGGAGAAAGTTTCTGAAGGCCACGGTAAATAATGATTATAAGGTGGAAACCTGGACCAGGGATCAACCTTGGCATTGGCTTAAATATAAATCCTGGTCAAACCATGTTGTGGATGATAGAATTGACCCGTATATAGCCTTCAGGCAGATCAATGCAGGTTATATTCTCTGGGAAAAAATGGGGATCTACCAGCGGAACCTGGAGAATTATCGTCAGACGCCTATCCTGTTAAACGACCGCACGGACAGGAATTGCATGCATTGTCATACCTTCAGCGACCGCAACCCTGAGAAGATGCTGTTGCATATGCGCCGTCCGCCCAGCGGAACGCTTTTATACAATAACGGGGAGGTACAGTTCCTCAATACCGCCACAAAGTATACCATGTCAGCCTGCGTTTATCCGTCGTGGCATCCCGATGAGAACCTGATTGCTTTTTCGGTGAACATCATTCACCAGAAATTCCACGCGGCCGGTAAATTCATTAATTCCGTCAACGATGCAGCCTCCGATATCGTCGTATATGACATTGCGAAGAATATGCTGACCACCTGTCCCGACCTCTGCACAAAAAGTCTTGAGACCCTTCCGGTATGGTCGCATGATGGCCGGTATCTTTATTATATCAGCTGTTCCGGCGTTGATAAACTCACCCCGGATACCGCGGTTAAATATGACCTTTTGCGGATTGCCTATGATCATACAAAGGGCACATGGGGCAGGACCGATACCCTGATCAGTTCACAGGAAACGGGAAAGAGCATTTCTTTTCCGGAGTTGTCGCCTGATGGTAAATATCTGATTTTCTGTATGTCAGATTACGGATATTTCACGGTTTATTCACCCACAAGCGATTTGTACCTGATGGACCTTGAGGATATGAAATATACCAAACTGCCTGTAAACAGTGAGACCGTGGAAAGTTTTCATTCCTGGTCCTCCAACAGCAAATGGTTCCTGTTTATCAGCAAACGTATTGATGGCCTGTATTCGAGGGTATTCTTCAGTTATCTTGACAGCACGGGGGTGGCTTCAAAGCCTTTCCTGCTGCCCCAGAAAGACCCGGATTACTATGATGCGCATGTTTATAATTTCAACCGTCCTGTTTTTATAAAGGACAAGGTCAGCGTCAGTGCGGATAAGTTAACAAAAGCTGCTTATGCGGGGAAGAAAGATGTTGCTTTTGATCCGGAGGTGGATGTTGATGCTTTATCCGGGGCGACCAGGATCGAGCGCGATGTCACCAGGGAGCATACCAATTAGCCGATCAGTTCGGCAATCCCTTCTATCTCAACCAGCAAGGCGTCCCTGCAGATATCAGCGACCAGGTAATTGATCTGTACTTCAGGGAAAGAAGCGTCACAGATCTTCCTGACGGTTTCCATATCCGACGGAATCTTCACATAAACCCGGATGGATGAAAATAACAGTTGGCTGTAATGATTCAGTATCCGGTTGGCTTCCAGATTTTCATGCGCGATAAGGTTCCGGATATTCTCAATGGTCGTTTTCGTTTGTGTCGCGACGTCTCCGATACCGATCGTTATTTCTCCTTTAATAGAGGCTGTACCTGAAACAAAAATGATCTTGTCATTTTCAGCCGATATATATTTGGCCCTTTCAAATTTTGGTGATGATTTTTTCGGCTGGCTATTCAGGGCATTTCCTATGAGTACATCCTGGGAATAGTCATAGGCATCTTTCTGCTGCGGATTCCGGATAGGCATAATATCTTCCCTGACATTGGGCTTATTGGCATAGAATTCAAGGATAATGCCTCCCGAATTCATCCCTATGCCGGTTGCGGCAGGATATCCGTGAACAAACTGCGCGGTTGCATAATATTTTGCCCGCACATCATTCAGTGCCTGGTAATTTTGCATCCTGTTCTCCGAAACCGGGTTATATCCGACAATATCCTCAACGTAATTCCATTGCCTGATAACATTGGCAAAACTCATGGATTCCTTTTTCAGGATTTTGTCCATGATACCGAATGATGCTTCTGCCTGAACCGACCGCGGCTGAAATAAAAACTCATCCGAAGCAATGCCCCCGGCAAAGATGGCCTTTTCGGCATCCGATTCAACCAGGGTATAGGTAACGTGGTCAACTACTTTATGCTGTATCTTTAAATAATCGATCTTCTTGGACAGGTATACCAGTTCGATGCTGAGTTCCGTATTGTCGGGGATCTGTCCAACAATGCTGGCGGAAGGAATATCCCTCCCCAGGTGCTCATGAAGCGCTTTAAGAACAGCCTTTTTCCTATCAGCGTAATCGTTGTTATTGCCGGCGCGTATAAAAAAGGTAAGCTGGAGGATGTTGTTTTCCTGTTTTATCCCGTCGATCTGATTGACGCAATCGATAAGCTGTTCATGAAATGAAACGCCATGCGTTGGCAGGACATATTTTCGTTTGTGCTTGTTTGTCATGCTGCGTCCCCTATAAATTGCCTTCTGGCAGAAACTGCAAAGTAAAAATTATTTTTTCTCAAGAAAACTGATTTTTGAGGGGTCAAAGATATAAAAAAAGACATAAGATTCAAGAATAAAGACCTTCCAGGGTCCGGAGGACCTGGGAGGGTCTTATGATCCCATCCTCTCTTCCCGGGTGCTGTTGATTTTGAATAATTTAAAAATCTCAACCACCACGATGGGAATGAGTGACATCAATACAACTGTAAGCCAGTGTTTCCCGTCCATAACGGTCAGACTGAATGCATGGCGCACAGGGGGTACCAGCAGCACCAGCAAAGCCAGCCCGGCAGAGGCCGCAATAGCCCCGATGAGCGGCTTGTTTTTAAGCGGGCTTATAGAAAAAGAAGACCGCGTGTTTGAATGCAGGTTGCGCACATGAACCAGCTGGGCAAACATCAATGTGGCAAAAGCCATCGTCTGGCCCAGCACCAGACCTCCGTCCTTAAGTCCGATAATGAAAGCTGAAAGAGGAATGGCCCCTATCATAATACCCTGATACATAACCCTCCATATCATGCCTCTGGTCATGAAGCCTTTTTTCGAGTTGCGTGGTTTACGGTTCATAATGCCTTTTTCAGCCGGATCAACGCTGAGGGCCAGTGCCGGAAGGCTATCGGTAACCAGGTTGACCCAAAGGATATGGATGGGGAGTAACGGATTCCCAAGATTGAATATGGAGGTTACCAGCAGGAGGAATATCTCACCCACGTTGGTTGACAAAAGAAATTGAATGGCCTTCAGGATATTGTCGTATATTCTTCTGCCTTCCTCAACGGCCGATACAATGGTTGCAAAATTATCATCCGTGAGCACCATGTCAGCGGCTCCTTTGGCAACATCAGTCCCGACGATTCCCATGGCCGCTCCGATATCAGCCTGCTTGAGGGCCGGAGCATCGTTCACCCCGTCACCGGTCATGGCCACCACCTCATCATGACTTTGCCATGCTTTTACAATGCGAACCTTGTGTTCGGGAGCAACCCTGGCATATACGGTATAACGGCCTACATTACCGGCAAATTCCTCATCCCCTATTTTTTCGAGTTCTGTACCGGTTATAACCAGGTCCCCGTCATGGTAAATCCCGATCTCCCGGGCAATAGCCAGGGCAGTACTCTTATGGTCGCCTGTAATCATCACCGGGCGAATACCGGCAGTGCCGCATTTCGCAACGGCATCAACGACTTCCGGTCTTGCCGGGTCTATCATGCCAAGCATTCCGATGAATATGAGATCATTTTCCAGATCGCCTATCTCTACATGGTGGGGTGATTCGGGCAGGTCCTTGTAAGCCATTGCCAGTACGCGTAACGCCGAGCCGGCCATGGTCTCATTGGCCTCTCTGATCAACGCTTTGTCTTCATGGGTGATATTTACAATATTTCCCTTGATAATGATCCTGTTGCAAACGCTCATCACTTCCTCGAGGCCTCCCTTTACATTCGCACGGGTGACCTTCTCCGATATACGGTTAACGGTAGTCATGCGCTTTCTTTCGGAATCAAAAGGGATCTCGGCAACGCGGGGATATGCTTTTTCAAGACTGTCTTTATCGACACCGTATAAAAAACCAAAATCAAGCAGGGCAGTTTCGGTGGGATCTCCCAAATACTCCACCTTGCCGTCATCGTTTTTCTTCATTTTGGCATCGGCGCACAGTATGGAAATGGATAGCAGCCTGTTCTCTTCATCGTTTAGCACGGTGGCCGGAGATGTCCTGTTGATCTGGTCGTGCTTATGGTTGACATAGGCTTCAACGACCGTCATTTTGTTCTGGGTAAGGGTTCCGGTCTTATCCGAGCAGATCACCGTGGCACTGCCCAGGGTCTCCACCGAAGGCAAGGTGCGGATAATGGCATTCCGCTTTACCAGACGTTGAACACCAATGGCAAGAACAATGGTTGAGACAGCCGGAAGCCCTTCAGGAATTGCAGCAACGGCAAGGCTGACGGCGGTCATGAACATGCTTAATACGGAGTTGCCATACAGAACTCCTACGACAAAAATGACAGCGCAAATGATAAGCGCAGCTATGCCCAACACCTTGCCCAGTTGTTCGAGGCGCCGGCTCATGGGCGTTTCGGTATCGTCAACCTGCTGGATCATATCGGCAATCTTGCCAACCTCGGTCTGCATGCCGGTTGCAACAACCACACCCCGTCCGCGTCCATAGGTGACCATGCCACTGGAAAAGGCCATATTGATCCTGTCACCCAGCGAAACATCATCCGATGAAAGCGCTTCCGATTTCTTTTCCACAGGCACCGACTCTCCGGTAAGGGAGGACTCCTGTACTTTCAGATTCACAGCCTCTGTCAACCTCAGATCAGCCGGTATTATAGCCCCGGTTTCCAGTATCACGATGTCCCCGGGAACGAGTTCACGGGTGGGGATTTCAGACACCGTGCCGTCCCTCAGCACCTTTGTGATGGGAGCAGCCAGACTCTTAAGTGCCTCCAGTGACGATTCAGCCTTCTTTTCCTGAAATGCCCCGATGAATGCATTCAGGATCAATATTCCAAGGATCACGAAGGTATCGAACAATCCCTCACCTTCCATAACGCCTACAACGCCTGAAACGACAGCCGCGATCAGCAGGATCAGTATCATAAAGCTCTTAAACTGGGCCATGAACATCAGGAAGAAGCTTTTCTTGCGTTTTGCATCCAACTGGTTGTAGCCATATTCTGCCAGCCTTTGCATGACCTCTTCTGCCGCCAGGCCCATGGTTTCGCTGGTTTTTAGCCGGGTGAGTATTTCGCTGATCTCCTGGTTATAAAAAAGTTCCATAGGATAGGTTGTATTAATTAATGCAAAGGTTAAAACAAAATGAAAAATTTCCCTGCAAAAATAATGGGTTATATCAAATAAATATTTATCCGGTGAGACAATCGGAAAATTTCGGAAAATGACTCCGACAGCGGACCAGTATTTATCCGTTTTTGTCCGTGAAGATCAGGATTTGGATGGCGTGAATGCCATCGGGGTGCGAAAATCCTTTCAGTTCCTTTCAGGGGGAAACAAATTCTTTTATGCCGGTGTTTTATGATGGCGGAAAACGCATGACGGCAGGCTGGATGTGATTTCTACGTCCTTCCTGACCCCGCTCCTTTGAGCTTCTTGATCTCGTTGAAGTGCTCCAGGTTGGTCTTCTCCCGTTCTACCCTTATCTTTTGCCGGTAAGCTTCAAATTCTTCCTTCAGGTCTTCCAGGTCCTTTTTTGTCCTGAGGGTGATAACCCTGTTCCGCCTGAATGAAAGGTAGCCGGCAATCAGAAGAAAAACGGCTGATGCCAGCAGGATCCACATAAGAGTATTATAGGTTACTTTATTGACCTCCATGCCCAATACGTTTATGCTGTCTTTTGTCCGGGTTGCTTTTACCAGATTATTATTGGTGGATTCCAGGCTCCTGTTCAGTGAGTCGATGCGGTTGTTGAGGGTGGCCGTATGCAATGCCAGCTCATTAATCCTGTCTTTTGCCTTTTTCAGCGTGTCAATTGCATTTCTGCTGATTTTCTGGTACATATCCTCCCTTATGGCCCTGTAGTTCTCATATATCCGGGTGCGTTCCTCCAGGAATTTAAATTGTTCGGGAATAGTCCCCTGCTCCAGTACATCGGGAGCAGCGTTCTGACAGTAACTGCTAAGGGCTCCGGCCAGGACGATTACTGCAATAAAGTAAGATCTTAACATAAGCTGGCTTTTTTAGTGATTTATTTTTTGTCGGGTCAGGTCTTGTTGTGTAAACATTGTAACGAAAAATTTTAAAAATTGTTATATCCCCGGAACACCAAGATCAGCTTCCCAGTTATTCTCAATACATGAATCGGATTTGCGGCATATGCCGGTCAGTATGGTATGCAAATTATTGCTTCCAACGATCACCTTTCAGCATCGGGTGAGTGCTGATTTTTTATTAAGAATCGCTAAAAATTTGCTTTTTTAAAATATTCATTTTATCTTTGACTAACCGTTCAATCATAAAATGGGTTGCTAATAAATTGTTTGTTGAATGCACTTATAACCAGCATAGATGTCACCCCGGACACCCGAGCAGTTTAAGGAGATAAGGGAAGAGAAAATGGCCCTTATCATGGATGTTGCCCTTGAGCAATTTGCCAATGAAGGTTACTATAGAACAACCATAAGACATATTGCCCGGCATGCCGGAATGTCAAAAGGCCTTATGTACAATTATTTTGAAAGTAAAGAAGCGTTGCTGAAAGCCATTATTCACAGATCCGTGAATGAAGTATATCAATATCTGGATATTGACAGGGATGGATTCCTTTCTGAGGAGGAATTTGAATTTTCAATACGGAAAATGGATGTGCTGTTAAAGGAAAAAAGGGATTTCTGGCGGTTATTGATGCAGCTCCTGATGCAAAATGATGTCAGGGAACAGTTTATGAAAGCATTTCCGGAATCGGATTCCATGATACACCCCGGACATGTGCCCGGAGATAATTTATACCCTTTCCGTATTATGAAAATGTTTACGGATTATTTTTATACAAAAAGGAAGAAAAAGGGTGAATTATTTGATCCGGATTGTGATTTTGAAATGTTCTTAAATACTTTTTTAGGATATGCCATAAAAACCCTTTATTCAGGTCGTAATGATAAAGGATTTAATGAAAGGGCAATAAACAGGATAATAGAACAATTTAAATAGCGTATGTATGAAAACAGGTTGCGCCATTATATTATTTCTTCTGGTTCAGTTATCCGCGATGAATGCTCTTTTCGCGCAGCAAATTAGTGTAACGGATATCGTCAGAAAGGCCGATGAAAAATTCAACGGGGAGAAAAGCAGTTACAGTGTAATGTCAATGACTATCGTCAGGCCCGGGTGGCAAAGGACCATTGAATTCAAGAGCTGGACCCTTGGAAAGGATTATGCACTGGCAGTGATTACCGCGCCACCCAAAGAGGCAGGACAGACTTTTCTGAAGAGAGGTTCGGAAATGTGGAGCTGGAATCCTTCTATCAGCAGGCTCATAAAACTGCCTCCTTCCATGATGTCCCAGGGCTGGATGGGATCGGATTACACCAACGACGATATCCTGAAGGAATCCTCGGTGGTAAATGACTATACCCATGAAATCGCCGGAGAAGAGAACATAGCGGGCCGGTTATGTTATAAAATCAGGATGACAGCCAAAGAAGATGCCTCCATTGTCTGGGGCAGACAGATCCAATGGATTGACAAGAAAGATTTCCTGGTGTTAAAGGCTGAATTGTATGATGAGGATGGTTATTTGGTGAGGACTGAAACCGGGTCAGATATCAGGATTATGGATGGAAGGATGGTCACTTCAAAAATTGAGCTTGTCCCGGAAGAAGAGCCCGAAAATAAAACCCTTATCGGGATCCTGGAGATAAAATTCAATGCACCTGTTGAGGAAAGTTTTTTTTCTCAGCAGAATATGAAAAGGGTACGCTGACAACTGAAAATAATGGTTATGAAAGATGAATTCAAAATGGCGTGGAGAAATCTCTGGAGGAACAGGCGCCGTACCATAATTACCGCAGCGTCTATTTTCTTCGCTGTTTTTTTTGCCGTCATTATGAGATCCTATCAGCTCGGCTCTTATGATCATATGATTAACAATCTTCTCGAATCGTTTACGGGCTATATCCAGGTGCAACAGGTAAAATATCAGGATAACCCGTTAATTGATAACTCATTCGACTATAACGATTCGATCACTGCTGCAATTTCGGAGATTGACAGGGTTGTATCCGTCACACCGCATCTCGAATCATTTACGCTGGCTTCCAGCGGAACACAGACAAAAGGAGTGGCTGTCATCGCGATTGACCCGGTAAAGGAAAAAAACTTTTCGGATCCCGAAAGCAAACTGGTAAAATACAGGATCACG
>CAYWCR010000029.1:0-45433 GCA_964456825.1 uncultured Bacteroidales bacterium | reverse complement strand
TGGCTGCTGAAATGTTGGCCCCTTTTTTTCCAAACATCCTTTGAAGGTTATCCAAATAGTCATAACGCTCATATTTCAAAAAAGGATGGCTGAGTGATATTGAATCGAACAGATATTTATGGTTCTTCGGGCTCAACTCATCTATTTTTACAACCAGTTTATTGAATGATGCATAATCATCATCCGGATTTTTACCTACATGAAAATCATTCATTACCAGTAGTCCTTTGGCATTCAAATTCTCCCGATCCCTTAAATTTCCTGTGGCTTTTATATCTGCATCAATGCTGGCACTGAAGGTTCCGTAGTTGACTATATCTTTGAGGTATTGTTCCATAAACTTTAAATCGAATTTATGAACGACAGTGGCAAGGCGAAAATCCAGGGTTTTAAAATTGATAGTAATATTACCTTCTGCGCTTCCGCTTCCGGTTCCTGACAGGATAGAAAATTTTACTGCTATGGTGTCTGCATCCCAATGTTTGCCGGTGCTTTCAAAATTTACATCTTTGATGAAATACGCTACCGGAATTACCTTTTCCCTGTAATAGAACTCTCCGTTTCTTATTTTTATATTCAGCATACTAAAATGAACCTTTGATGAAGCTGAACGAGGTTTTTCACGTTTATACTTCTTTATCAGATCAATAAAATTTATATTCTTTTTGTTTTGAATAATTATGCCCCTTGGCTGATATAATGTGAGTTTTGTTATTTCGATATTTTTCGAAAACATTTTTATCATGGCAAAATTTGCACTCAGTCCTGTTGCTGAAAAGAAAATGCTGTCAGCATCCTGTAATGCAGACAGGCCTTTTGATTCATAAATTTTGAGATGGCTGATATGAACATAACCAGTAAAAGGATTTACATAAATTCCGCCCATGGTAATTTGTCTTCCGGTATATTGCTCATCATACTTTTCAATCAGATATTTTGCGACGGGTGAAATCAATATAATAACAATCATTAAGGCAATGATGATGCAACTGGTTGCCATAATGAATGTTCTTTTTATTTTGGTGTCTGCGATTTTCATAGTTTTATTTCATTGAAATACTTTTGTTGCAGGTTTTCCGATTTCAAAATCCCGGAGGCCGAAATCAGTTGTTTTTAATGAGTTCATTTTAAAAATATTTTGTCCTTTGCCCGGAATTGAAGGATAAAATGCAACGGATAATTGAAATGTGCTAAAAACCAGGTTCTCATTTTTAATTAAAACCCCCAGCCCAATTTGCGAGTATACTTTGCTGTTTTTAAATCCTGTTATTTCCTCACCAAGCATGCCAAATGAAAAAACAAGATAGGGGCCAAAATGAAATCCGATAAATTTCCACGGTGTGTATGATTGTGTCTGCAGCGTAATCAATATGCGGCTGGTACCTGACAATGCAGTGCTGTTAAATCCATCCATGCCATAGCCTTCATTGAGGGTCAGACTATCATTGGTTAACCTGTTTATACCAATAGTAACCTGCGGTTTTATAAATTGCCTGAACTTATATTTCCCGATTTCAAACAAACCTGTAAAATAATTTAAACCTCCGGTAAAAACACCCTGTTCAGCTCGTGATCCATGGATAAAGGTTCCGTATTCGAAGTTGGAACTCAGGTAACCCCATTCGTGATAGTAACCGGAAGAAAACCGCAGGCCAAAATAGAACCGTCCGGAACTGTTTTTTACCTGATAACCGCCTGTCAGGCTGTAAACTCTGCCAATGGGTACATCTTCCCTGACACCATACCTGAAAATAAATTTATCCTGCACATATTTTCGTGTTGAAATCCCAATGCTCGCCAAGTAAAAATCTTCATTGGAAAAAAAATGCTGTGTATCAAACATTTCCAGTGGTTTTTCAAGATAGCGGATTCGTATATAACGCAGGGCAGTAATAAAATTGGTAGTGCGTCTGTTTTCTGTATTACCTTTGAATATCTGTATGGCATTACCTGCCCAGAAATCCTGTGCGTTATATCTATATCGCTGCATCGCAAAAGGTGATTCGTCTATATAAAGGGAATCTTTGCGAAATTGCGTAAAATTAACACCGGCCGCCCACCTTGCAAAAGGCGAAAAGAACGGACGGTCGACGGCAAAACTTTTGATAGCGTTTCTGAATTGATCCTCGCTAAAATGCATGGTTGAGTTAATGTACGTATTACGGATGTTGGGAACGAAATAGTTTACATTATAAGCAAAGTCGTTGGTGGTATGATACCATGCAAAACTATTCTCAGATTCGTGCCCGAATCCCAGAAAGTTATTGTCATTCAATTGAAATGAAACATGTGAATTGGAAAAAGAACCATTGGGAACAAGGCTCCAATTGTCCAATACGCGAATAAAAATATCAACAGAGTCGGAGTTTCTTGAAGTGGCTTTGACAAAAAATGAAACATCGTGTACATATCCTCTGGCGCGCACCAATCGTTCAGATTCTTTGACAAGCAATGAATCGAATGGTTTGTTTTGCCGGATAAGTAAAAGGTTTCTAATGGCAATTTGCTGAGATTTTATATGCAGTTTATTGCCGGTTTTCAGAAAAAAGTTTTGCGATATCGTATGGGTGTCAGCAATTGAATAACCAAACGGGTCTAGCGTTTCAATGCTGATGTGCCGGATCGTTTTTCCTTCAAAGGCACTGTATGGATTTTGTATCAGTTTTTTATATCCTTTCTTCGTAACTTTCTTTTTTGGTGAGATGGCTGCAACCGGTTTAAAAACCATTCGGTACATAAACATGGTAAACTTGCTTTTTTTAGAAAAGGATTCGATATTTTTATAAAGCTTGGCGGAATCTTTTTTGGCAGGTGTTTGCTGTGCTAATGCAATATCACCTGTTAAAAGTGAAATAAAAAAGAATAGTATGAAAGTTCTGTTTAACCACATTACTAGTAAGTAGTTATAAGTTAGTATAAGTTTATCCTCACCATTCTTATCAGATTTGATGACTTTAAAGAACTACGCTGTTGCCGTAACTTTGTGAATTCCCTTTCATGTTCAGCTTTCAAAACAGATTGTATTTTTTTTCCTTCTGCCAACTATTAACTTCTATATTCTAACTTCTTGATTTATACTGTAAATAATATAAATATCAAATCGGTCAAAGCAGCACTATTTCTTCTCATCATCTGCTTTTTCTTCTTCGGCTTGTTTCTCCTGTTCTGCTTTTTCTTCCTGAACATCCTCCTTTATTTTTTCAGCTGCTTTTTCTTTCCTGTTAAAATAGCCTTTCAACAGAAAATTCTCCTTGGCTGCATTCATGTTTTCATCCAATCCCTTGGAGCTTTTTCTAAGATTCAACATGGTCGCATCAAAATTTTTTGCCATGGTTGAATCCTGAATTAATCTGCCAAGGGTTCCGTTTCCGCTGTTTATATTAAACATAATCTCTGCCAGTTGTTGCGAAATAATTTCTGCATTAACTGCTGTTATCTGAAGGCTTGCAATGATGGCATCTGTTTCAACCGGTTCAATTGACACAATTTGTTGCTTGTCTTTTACTACAGGGGCTTCATCACTGCCTTGCGTAATGATTAAAATGCGGTCGCCAATAATTCCTGAGGAACCTATACCTGCAGCACAATCAGTTTTAATAAATTGCTGAATATCTTTTTTAATGAGCATGTCAACCTGCACAGTGGAATCATTAATTAATTTGATATTATCTACCGTGCCCACATCGATTCCCGAAAAGCGAATATTACTGCCAACCTGTAATCCGCTTACATTATAAAAAGTTGTAGTCAGCTTAAAAACAGGATTAAATAAATTTTGCTGCTTTCCGATTATGAAAATGGCCACTATAAAAAGTGCCAGTCCTACTGTAATAAACAGTCCTAACCGAAATTTGAATTTTGATGTGTGCGTATCCATAATTTCATGGTATTAATTCATGGTTAAAAGAAGTCAGAAGTCTGAGATTATCCAGGCTCCGGTCTCCGGTCCCCCTGCTTATGTTGGTTCTTAAGCATCATAAAGAGCAAATTATTTAAAGAATGACTTAATTAGCACATCTGTTGACTTTTCAAACGCTTCTATTTTTCCTTCTGAATAAACTTCACCATCCTGTATCATAATAACGCGGTCTGCAGTAGCCCGGGCACATTCAATATCATGCGTGATGATGAGGGAAGAGGTTTTATATTTTTTTTGGACCTCATTGATAAGTGAACTTATTTCATCAGATGTTGCCGGATCGAGGCCGGTGGTGGGTTCGTCATACAACATTATCAGGGGATCAACAACAATGGTTCGCGCCAGGCTGATTCTCTTGCGCATTCCGCCGGATAGTTGTGATGGCATTTTATCAATGGCATCTGATAAACCGACATGTTCCAGAACTTCTTTTACTTTATTGTCTGCTTCTTTTTGGGTAAGATTCTTTTTTATCCTTAACAATGGAAATTCCAGGTTTTGTTTTACCGTCATGGAATCATACAGTGCACCCCCCTGAAAAAGAAAACCGATCTTCTTTCTCAACTCGCTTAAACCATTACGGTCCATGTTACTTACATTTTCTCCCAGTACATTAATTGTTCCGTTGTCGGGATTTAATAAACGAATAATACATTTTATCAGGACGGACTTTCCTGATCCCGATTTTCCTATCACCACCAGGTTTTCGCCGTCAAAAAGCTGCAGTGACACATTTTTTAATACTTCCTGGTTGCCAAATCCTTTCCTGAGGTTATTCACTTCAATAACCTTTTTGGAGCTTTTTGATTCAGCCGGATTAACGGGCGATATTTTGTTGGTAGTATTCATCATTATTAATTTGATGATTTGAAAATGTGATAATTTGAAAATGACATAAAAATCAATTTGCTGCTTATTGTAAAAATAAAAATCTCATTCAATATCAATGTTTTAGCATAACATTGCCCTATTTTAATTTTCAAATTTTCAAATCGTCTCATTTTCAAATCATATTATAGCATATCGGTAATCTGCACAGCAATCAGGTCTACAATTATTACCAGCAATGAGGACAGCACCACAGCTGAATTAGCAGCAATGCCTACGCTCTCAGTTCCGCGCCCTGCCGTATATCCTTTATAACATCCGACAATACCGATCACCGCGCCGAAAAAGAATGATTTAATAAAAGCAGGTAAAAAATCAATAAAATCAATAGGGCTAAAAGCCTGTGAGAAAAACAGGATAAAAGTTACATGGCCTTTAATATTTGCGCCTGCCCAGCTTCCCAATATGCCCAGTGCATCAGCATATAAAATCAATAAAGGTATCATAAGGGTCGCTGCCAGAACTCTTGTCACAACCAGAAATCGTATAGGATTGGTAGAAGATACTTCCATGGCATCAATTTGTTCGGTTACCTTCATTGAACCTAATTCTGCTCCCATGCCCGAACCAATTTTTCCAGCGCATATCAGTGCTGTTATTACCGGTCCCATTTCTCTGATGAGCGACACGGCTACCATTCCCGGAAGCATGGAAACTGCCCCGAAATCAACCAGTACCGGACGCGATTGAATGGTAAGCACCAAACCCATAATAATTCCGGTTACCGAAATAAGCGGTAAAGTTTTATACCCAATTTGAAAACATTGTCGTAAAAATTCATTGAATTCAAAATCACGTGAAAAAGTTTCTTTAGCTGTGCGTGATATGAATAAGAAAACAGCAGCTATCTCTGTTATAAAATTGTTTGCCTTTTCAGTTTTTTCAATAGTTTTTTCACTGATCCTGATGACATTCTTCAATGCTGCATCCCGAAGTTTGGGGATTACTTTGATAACAGGAGAAATTTTTTTCATGATAAATCGTTAAATTCATCCTTGCATTTTGATATAATCCGATCGGATGACCAGCCATTAAACCTAAAAAATCACCGTTCAGCAATAGCCGAAATACGATGACTTTTCAGGTTAAATCTGTTTTTAAAGCGCTGTAATTATTGCGTGCAGCTCTTCTTTTGTTTTACCCAGTTTGATTTGAAGTTTTCCAAACATTTCGTCTTTTTGGCCTTCCTCATACATCAAATCATTGTCTGTAAGCAGGGCAAAGGCTTTTTTAAGTTTGCCCTTCTGCTCATTCCAGTTTCCTTTTAATTCAGTTACGTTTGCCATATTATTTGATTTTAAATAAATGTCCATAGAGAATTACACAACAAAGATGAATACTTTGATTTTAATAAGTGTTACACAACTTTTACTATTAGTTACATCATTCACACATCCCATAATAGTGCAGAAATTGCGGATAACAAATAAGGGGAAATATAAACTAATACCAGGTTTGCCGCAGATTATGACGTAAGAGGATGATCATACCTGTTATTGCACGTATATTTTGAGCAACATCACCGGCATTAAGAAGAAAAACATAACAGCCCAGATTATAAGAAGTAGAGAAACCATGACCCTTAGGAATTTTATCATATTTTTTTGTTTTCTGCTATTTCAGCATTTAAGTATTTGAATAAAAGTAGTTCAATTGGCCGCAGAAAGCATTACACAATTCAAGCCAGAAGTTACATTATTCACACATGAATTGAATATACGCATCCAAATGCATTGTATGCACGCTGACCCGATTTTACAATTCAGCTCTGAGCAGATTTATTCTTTAATTTTTTAAAAATCGGCTTAATTATTAATAACGGGGGCATGGTGTCGCCCAATAAAAATCCCCAGGGTTTTAAGGGTTCGATATGATCGAAAATGAGCTTTACAATGGCCAGGAGCGGTATGGAAAGGAACATACCGGGTATGCCCCATAAAACATTTCCGACAATTACCACTATGATGGAGAAAAGCGCATTGATTTTTACTTTGGAAGCGACAATTTTAGGAACGATATAGTTATTGTCTATTATTTGGATTATATAATAGATTATAAGAATATAAAAGGCATACCATCCCGATGTTTTGGTGACCAATGCCACCATCATGGGCAAAGCCACTGCCACGAGTCCTCCGATATAAGGAATGAGGTTTAGCAATGCACCAATAATACCAAGCAGTATGGCATACTCAATGCCAAGTATCAGCAGTGTAGCGGTTTCAAGTGCTGCTACAATGGCAGTTTCGATAATCAGTCCTATAAGATAACGCTGAATAACCGTTTTGGTCTGTGTAACTATTTCGCGCACCTGGCTTTGGTTGCTCGTGCCAAAGAACCGGCGAATAAATTCAAGCAGAAGGGGTTGGTAAAACAATAATAAAAAGACGTAAACGGGAACCAGAAACAATACCACTACCGCACTGCCGACGGTGAGAAGGGTTTGCCCAATTCCGGCGCTGCTGGTATTGATGAATTCTTCTTTGGTTGTAATAATCCATTCATGGATCTTATGTGCATTTATGTCGAAATAACCCGAAGCCCAGGTGATGGTTTGGTTTAGTAATACGGTGAATTTATCGACCAGTAACGGCCATGATTCACTAAACCGGCTTGCCTGCGAAAATAAAAGAGCGCCAAACGCGGCAATGACTAAAAAGGTCAGGAATAAAGTAAGGATAATTGCCACTACCCTGTTTATCCTCAAACGCACAAAAAAATTTACAACCGGGTGGAGAACGATGGCAATAATGACTGCAAATACGAGAGGAACTATAATGCCACGGGCTATGTACAACACCGATAGTAAGGCAAACAGGCCGATGAAAAATAAAATTGCCTTTGCGTAAAATGGTAATTTTATTTCGTTAACTATACCCACAATTTAGATATTATCTTTGGATTATTAGTTTTTGTTTTTCTATGAATACGTTAGATATAATTTCAACCATATATATCCCGTTGCATAAATCACCAATATTAATTTGCTGATGATTCTGTTTCAACATTTCTGATTTTACTAATGCTCCCATAACATTGTAAATATTCATTGTTATATCTGAATTGCTGTTGCTGCTAATACTTAATATTACGATGTCGGAAGCTGGATTGGGATATATATAAGCCGCTTTATCCAGATCTAAGATGTCTATTCCGACTAATGTTACCTGATAACAGGAAGAGGTGTCAATACACGTACTTTGCGTTATTTCAACAGCAAAATTGCCACTGATTGAAGGTGTAAAGGATTTTAAGTTTGCTCCGGGAACAGCTGAAAACCCATTGCTGCAATCTAACCACCGGTAATTAACACCATTGGCATTTGATGTTAACATGTTTCCATTAAACGTTACACTAGTGTCAATTGTATAAACGGTCAGATTTATGCTTATAATGCTGTCGCAGCCATGGTAATTTGGTATTGTATCATAATAAGTTCCATTGCTCGTCCATGTATGGTTGCCACCCGGAGAAACATAACTGTTGCAGACTGCGGGAGAAATTGAAGCATAGGAGTCATAACTCAGTGTAAGGTTAATGGTAAGGATGCTATCGCAACCTGCATGGTTCGGAATCGTATCCTGATATATTCCGCTGACATACCAGGTAGAGATGCCGCTGGGCGAAGTATAATAACCGGTGTTGCATACGTTAGGCGAAAGGGTAGTATAACTCGGACTTTTCACCGTAATAAAGTTATTATAGGTTATCGAATCGGTTCCTGCAATATTGGTTACTTTCAGTTTTACATTGTGTTTGCCTGTATTGTTATAAACAATCTTTGGATTTTTAACGACCGAAAATGCAGGAATACCTTCAGGAAAACTCCATGACCAGGAGGTTGCATCTGCTGTATTATCTTCAAAATAGACAGTTTCACCGGAACAAACTGAAGCTGAAATAGCTGAGAATTTCACAATGGGTTTGCCAACGGCATATGTATACCAACTTTCATTCCCATCAAATTGGTCATCAATACCATTCATTAGGTTATCATAAGCCGAAACTGCAACGGTGTCGGTAATTAAAATTCCGGTGAGCGTGTCAGTAGTAACATTGCCCGCATCTGAAGAACTGGCAAAAGAATAACCCGTGGGAGAACCCCAGTATATTTTATATCCCGCAAGATCAGCTTCCATATTCGCGTTCCAGGTAATCTTTATTTTTCCACCGCCCAAATCGGTTTTAATGACATTGGTTGGAGGAGTTACAGGCGCTAAAGTATCAGGTGAAGCTGCAAAAGGAGAATAATCTGCAATGGTGAGCGAGCTGTTATCAAGAAAATCATAAATCCTGGCATCAATTTCCGCAGAGGCAATGGTGTTCCACCAACAGTTTTCAATATTGAGGGAAGGCGTTGATTGAAGAACGCTGGTATAAACCTCGTACCCTGCATCATTGCCGTAAACATTATTATTTTTGAAAACAGTAGGCGAAGTAATACTAACTGCTCTTTCAGAGGATGAGCCGGTTAATGTATTGCGCGTAATTGTGTTGTAGCTGGTAGTACTGTTTGTATTGCCACCCCATATAGCAATAATGCTTGATGATGCCGTATTGTCAACAATGGTGTTTTTGGTAAAGTCACAACTTGTCTTAACAAAAACAGCATCATTGACAGAAGTGTTGTTAACAACCACATTGTTGTAAATGGTTCTTAATTGCATTACAGCATTCTCGTATATGCCTGCACCATCATGTGCAGAATTCCCATATATAAGATTGTACGAAAAATCCTCTAAAGCAGCATTCATCATTATTCCACCTCCGGAAAACTGAGCAAAGTTTCCAATAATTGAGTTTTTTATTATTTTACTTGTTTTGGCATTGGCAATGTTGCATGTGATACCACCTCCATACCTGGCTTTATTGTTACTAATAATGTTGCTGTCCAGAATTACTTTTGACAAATTCATTGTAATATCAATTCCTCCGGCATCCGAATTGAGATTTAAGATAGAATTGTTGTCGTGTATGTAGCATCTGGATATTTTTAATACATCCGTTGTTGGGCCAGTGCTATTCGGGTCATTATAAAAGATAATACCCGTTGTGGAATTATATCTCAATTCGCAATTACGGATAACAGGGAACGAAGCGCTTATACGGATGGTACCGGCCACGGTTAGACCAGCTGAGCTTTCACCTGCATATTCAACGATGCAATATTCCATTACACTTCCTGAATAAAGGCCGTGGTCATAATCCTGGCTTTTATCTGAAAACAAAATATAAGCCCAGTCTCCGGGAGCTGGTGTAATTGCGTTACTGGTAAAAATAATCTTATTTGAACTGTTTCCGGTTGCCCGCAAATTACCATTTATCTGTAAAGATTTTGCACTATCAAACTTCACTATCACACCCGGGTTAATTGTAAGCACAATTCCACTGTCCAGAACAGTATTGCCTGTGATAATGTACGGACTTCCGGCGAGCGTCCAATTTGTGTTGGCTGATATAAAACCACTCACATTGGTTTGCGCAATGGTGCCCAATATTAAAAAAGTCAGCAACAGAATTGCCAGAAAAGTAAATTTTGTTTTCATATATTTTTTTGTTTATAGTGCAGAAACCGCATCATTAATTTCATTCTTTTAAGAATGGCTGATGCGTGATCTATTTCTTAGTGGCAGCAAAGTGAAAATATTCGTTTAGGTGTTATGAAGGTTTCATTTTTTCGTCCTGCCGGGAGGATTTACGTTCTTTTTACGGAAAATACTACGTAATATAAGCTTTCCGAATAATTTAATAGTGCCAGGGTGTCGGGCGACAATGTTGGTAACGCCAAACTGCAAAACAGAACCAAGAAGCTTTCTTAAAATATTACCTGATGTACTTACAACAATCCTTTTTGTCAGAAAACCAGAGGCCAAACCTATTGAAGTACCCAGGATGTTTTCGATTAAATAGGGCGATGAAGTCAACTTACCCAATGTTTTCATGAGAAAGTTGGCAGGCCTGAGACCCCTGACTATAATATAAAATTGTTCTTTCAACAACTGTCCGTTAGCATCCTGTTCAGCTTCCAACAATTGAATTGCATCTTTAAGCCCGGCAATGGAAGTTTTATGTTGCATGTGATTTTATTTAAGTATCTGATTAAGAAAATAATTGGTAACAAGCCTTTTAATCCATTTGTGCATAAATAAACGCAAAACAATCCCTACAATAACATAAAAAGCCGCTATCACAAAAAATCCGTAATATGTTTTGCCCAAGAGGTCACCCAGCCAGAAAGCCAGACCCAAATTGACAAAAACCACGAATGACGCAATGAAAATAAAGATGGCGATACCCGGTATTAAGGATGAAACGACATCCGAAGTTTTTTCCAGTGCCTTGAGCTTTATTAACTCATAGCTTGTTTTGCCATATTCAACAGCCCTGTCCAGCAGCAATTCTATTGATTTCACATTGTCTTCCATGGCTCGGGTTTTTATAAAATACAACGATTTTTAAATACTGATTAATGGTAAATAACTTTCCCCTTTGCAGGTTTTTTTCTTGATTCTTGCCTGCCTGCCGGTAGGCAGGGCTCTTGGTTCCTGGTTCTTAAATTTTCCAGGTCATTTAATTTTCTGCCGGCTGCAAGGTTCCGTTTGCTATGGTCAAAAGGAATACCGTTTCTTCCCGGGTCGTCAGGCTGTACTTTATTTTTTCCTGAAGTGTCAGCAATTGACCTTTATCAAGGATTACAGATTCTTTTCGGGTATGAAGCTTTAATTTCCCCTCAATTATTTGAAAGGTAACTGAATCATTTGACTGAAAAGACTTAATTTCTGTTCCCTCATGCAATGCGGTAAGTACTATCTGCTTATCGGGACGTTTCAAAAGAATCATGGCATTAAGTTCCCCGTTTGTCCAGTCATGACTGTTTTTCATCATTTCTATTAATGCCGGTAAATCGAAAGTTAGCAATGAAACATTATGAGACCTGCTATTTCCGGCGACGGGGGGAGTTGATATTAGCATTTCTTTTTCCATGTACTGCTTTTATCTCATTTGCATTTGTAATGGCAGAATCAATTGAAAGCGTTTCAACCGGGAGCAGTTTTCACCTTTTTCTCAGTTTCTCCTGACCTGGCCTTCCCCTCTTCCGCATTGCCGGAAACTTCTTCCTTTGCTTCTTCAAAATTTTCCATGACGTTGTCAAGAAATTCATTGAATTTTTCTTTTAATGTATCCACAAAGTCCTCTCCCTTTTTGGAATACTTTTTCCGGGTATCAGACCCTTTGCCCGGGGCAAATAAGATCCCTAACAATGTTCCTGCGGCGACACCGGCCAACAGGCCCAAAAATACTTTTCCTGAGCTCATAATATTGTTTTTTAATGGTTACTGATTCTTCTGAAACAGATTTAAAAAAGCCTGAAATTACGTCTGGCCAGACATGCATTCAGGCTTTCAGGTAATCTGCCAAAGAAGAATTAAAGTGATGATTTTAAAGGACTCTTCTTCCCTGAATGACCCTGATTAATACGGCAATAATTGCCACAACAAGAAGAACGTGTATAATGCCTCCGGCACTGAAGCCAAAGAATCCGATCGCCCATGCGATAAGCAGAATTACTGCCAGGACATAAAGAAAATTTCCCATGATTTTAGTTTTAATTATTATTTAAAATAAATTTGAAATGTTTTCCTTTTTTTGATATCAACTTTTAATACAGGAGCAAATTATTATCTTATCAAAGGTATGTCTCAATGCTCCGGGAACCGTTACAAAATTTTGTTTATAAATTACATTATTCACACATTTCCGCTTAATGATTTATCAGAATAAAAGTGAAAATCCGACGTAACCTGAATACGTTTTTATATGAGTCTTGCCGAGAATATAATAGGAATCAGTTGTGTTACTTGTATTATCGTCGCTTATGTCTAACAAGCCATAAACACCACGGAATCCAATGCCCAGGCGAAAAGTGCGTGACGGTGTGAGGCCAAAGTCAACACCGGCACCGTAGGCAAAACCAAGGTCCCCTTTCTTTACCGAAAGCAAGGGCTGGATATTATTCGTGCCATCACCACCCGATGTAGAAACACTGCTTCCTACACTAACCCCTATCTGCAGACCTGCTACAATATTTGCATTTACGGGCTCGGTTTTACCCGTATTGAGCGAAAGCATCAATGGAATGTTTACGTATCTCAAATTGACTTTCCGTTCAACATCCGTTTCTTTATATCGCTGTGAAATGGAATTGTAGATAACCTCTCCCTGCACTCCAATATTATCAGTTAAATTGAATCCCAGCAATGCTCCGGCTCCATAACCGAGCGTTACTTCCCCTTTTACCGTGCCCCCGGCAGAAGTTTTCATCTCGAAAGAAGAGAAGGTGGGCATGAACCGAAAGCCTAATTCAGCTTTTTGTGCCTCTGCCTTTAATGTGCCTACAAATAATAATGCGGCAGCAGATAGACACGCGATGATTGTGTTTTTTGAATTTTTCATTAGAATTCAAATAAAGTTAATTTGTTAATTATTACACCTGTAAAGGTATGTCTCTATATTCCGTGATCCATTACATAATTTTGAATATTAGTTACATCATTCCCACATTTACAGGAGGATTGCTTTCATTATGCGGGAAGCAGACTACGCCAACCAAACCAGCCGGGGTATTAAAACCAAACAACCGCGGCAGGGAATTAGTCCAATCGAGATACATTTCACTATCTTGATCAAACCGACATAATCTTTTCCCTTCGCTCATTCCTGAAAAAACATGCTTATTGATTTGCAGTGAGCGTAAAAGATTAAAAATTTTCAGCTAAATTTATGCATCTTGGAAACCGGAAAAGTTAAAACAAGCAATGCCTTTAATGCCTGATTTTTCTGACAAAAAAACATTGGAAAAATACTCTTCAGTCTATACGCTGTCAGACATGGAGATATTTGTTTTCCCTGAATTGCTTTTTCCACTGGTTATCGCCAACATCATGAGCCCTATTATCTGGACATGGCGCGATGATCCGTGGTTTAAGGATATTCACAAAAAATCATTTAATTATAAAGTAAACCGGATCAAACAATACATTATGGATCATTATGCATTTAACCTTGATCTGGATACCTGGGGACTCACTAAAAAGGATACCGAAACAGACCGGTTTAAAGACTTTATTGATATGGACATTGTGAAGCAGTCGAATGCTTTATTTGGTTACGAGGGTGATCAATACTATTTTAATATGGATATCAGGCGGCATTTTGGATTGGATAAATACACCAGCGACATTATCCCCTATTGGAAGACCGAAACGGTGGAGTCCATGACGGCATTTCGTTTTAAGGAATCCTTTAACAACGGTGCCGGAGAATGTGTTTCATTTTCGGTATTGTATGCCGCTGCGCTTTTTATTGTGGGGCACATTCCATTGGAAAACATTTTTCTTATCAGCACCCCCTTGCACTCACAGAATTTTATCGATATCCATAAGGGATTGCTCACCAATAACAGAAGAATTGTCACTAAAAAAATGTGGTTTAACGGCACATCGTTGTCCACAAGGGCGCGCAGAGCCCTTGAACATGAAAAAGTAACAATCGTTTCACATATTACCGGATACATTCATAATATGTATGAAAAGGCAACCATCAATGTTACCGCATACCAGCACTTTTCAGAAAAACTTAAAAAATTTCTTACCACAGAGCTTTCTCCGGAAATTTTTATAAACTTCCTGCGCTATCATATGAATTTTAAAAAGTGCTTTCAATACAGGCACTATATCAATTCCGGTTATTATTATATTGCTCTTGAAACAATATTTGAATATGAACATTTCTCCAAACAAAGTTTTTCGGAAACCACGCGTGAAATATTAATAAATGAGATTGATGATGAGGAATTCAGTTCCGCCCCGCTTGAGAATCGCATCATTATTCAGGATGTTGAAGACTTTCTTAAGAAAAACAAAGATGCTGGCGTGGGTATGAGGGACTATTTCATTGATCATGCAAAGGCAACCCATTGTAGTACTGAGGAGAATATTAAATTACTTTGCAACGATCTTGCTCATTTTTTAAATGTTCAGCCACTACTTCCCGGAACAAATAAGCAATTTATACAGACCGGAATATTAAACATAAATGTGAATCAATCCCGTCAGGAAATTATACAGTTAATAGCGGAGAAAGCCGGTGATCATGAAGTGGCTCTGTTGTCGTTATATACCTATAGGCAAATGGATAAAATTGACTGGAAACCATTTGTGAAAGCAGCATTGGAGAGAAACACCGTTTCGCTGGCAGGCCTGAAGGGCAAAACGACAGATGCCGCATATCATTTGATATCCGGTTTGCCTGATGATTCAATCTACAACAATCAGCGTCTTGCACAGCCCGATGAAGTCTGGAATTTCGGACGTGGTGATGGTGTGGAAAAAGC
Source organism: uncultured Bacteroidales bacterium (assembly GCA_964456825.1). GTDB lineage: Bacteria > Bacteroidota > Bacteroidia > Bacteroidales > UBA10428 > UBA5072. The sequence continues at coordinate 30,233 of CAYWCR010000029.1, read as the reverse complement.
TTTTTTGCTGGCCAATTATCTTTACAACGAAATGAAGCAAAATGATTTAAATCTGATTGTTGACAAGGCTAATGTTACCCTGGAATCCAACCATGTGAAATACAGATTCCATTCTGAAAAAAATATGGTGAAGCAGGTGCATTTATTAAGTTGATCCAAGTCAGGAAAAATCCATCCGTCAGTTGTTCGGCCTGAACGTCCGGTTCCTCTGCCTTTGATGCCCACTATTCCTTTATGATACACCAAAGGCAAGAGGGAGGGCCCGGGTATACAAAAGAGAATTTATTTTTGATCTGAAAGGTAAAACAAAAAAGCTGGCTAGTACCTCTTAAAATACATCTTAAATTCAATCAGTGAAAACTTCCGGAAGGATTTCATGTCATTATACACCCGGTATGTTGCGGAGTAATTAGCAACGGTTGGAATATAATCGTAATCATAAAAGTAATTCTCCGAAAATGACACCATAGGGTCATTAAACTGTTTAATACACTTGCATTTATCCATAAGGATCTGTTTAGGTGAGGTATTAAAAGAACTACATTTTGAAGCGCAAAGGTAATAAGATTCTAAACATAGTCAAACATTTTTAAATTCTTATTGTGAATTATCCGGGTTATATTATAAGTTTACAAAAATTTAATGGGGATGAAAGCAAAACGTGAATTATTAAAAGAAACTATAGAACACATTGATATCAAGGCGTTCGATTCGACACCCGTGATTGATGCTATGCGGAAGATGTCATTTTCTTCTCGGGATACAGCCAATGCTGCTGATATACTGATGCGGATGATCAATGACAAGGAATGCACCAATATCCTTACCCTGGCGGGTAGTACAAGTGCAGGAGGGTGCATGCAGCTATATGTGGAAATGGTTAAAAACCGTATGATTGACGTTATCGTTGCCACCGGTGCTTCCATTATTGATATGGATTTTTTTGAGGCGCTGGGATTCAAGCATTACCGCGGCAGCCAGGAAGTGCCGGATAAAAAGTTGAGGGAATACTATGTCGATAGGATCTATGACACCTATATAGATGAAGATGATCTGCAGGTATGCGACGGAACCATAAAGCTGGTAGCTGATTCTTTGGAGCCTCGCCCATACAGTTCACGTGAGTTCATACAGGAGCTTGGAAAATATCTGGTTAAAAACTCGGTAAAAAAGGATTCCCTGGTGCAGGCAGCATATGAACAAAATGTTCCTGTTTTCTGTCCGGCTTTTTCTGACAGCAGTGCCGGTTTCGGTCTGGTAAAGCATCAGTGGGAAAGGCCAAAGAAGCATATCACCATTGATTCCGTCAGGGATTTCCGGGAACTTACCATGGTTAAGGTCGCTGCCAACGTTACCGGATTATTCATGATCGGTGGCGGAGTGCCCAAGAATTTTGCCCAGGATGTGGTTGTTTGCGCTGAAATTCTTGGTAAACCCGTACCGGTTCATAAATATGCCGTACAGATCACCGTCGCTGATGTCAGGGATGGCGCGTGTTCATCATCAACACTGCAGGAAGCTTCTTCGTGGGGCAAAGTGGATACAAAATATGAACAGATGGTATATGCGGAAGCAACCACGGTATTGCCCCTTATTGCCAGCTATGCTTATCACAGCAGGGCATGGGAAAAAAGGGCAAAACGGGAATGGAGTAAATTATTCAGTAAATAGTTTCGGCAGAGACGTTGTGTGCAACGTCTTTTATTAATAATACAGGGCTTTTTAACTATAGGGCGACCACAAAAGTCGACTTGCAAGATTAATTCACCAATATCTTTTTTTCATCGACCTTCACCCCCTGCATTTCATTATTGATGCGTTGTTCGGCTGTCTGCAGGATACTCAACAGCATTTCCGGATAACCGATACCTTTGATGGCAGCCATTTTTGCCAAATGTCCATCCCAGCACCAGCCGGGATTAGGGTTTACTTCCAGCAGTTTGGGCACGCCATGCTGATCAAGCCTCCAGTCAAACCGTACATAATCTTTGCAGTCAAGTCTTTCAAAAAGCCTCAGGCAATGCTCCATAATAACCTTCTCGGTTTCTTCCGGAAGGTTGGCCGGCACCGACTTCAGCAATTTGAAATAGGGCGAATCCGAGATCCACTTGGCTTCATACCCGCAAATCCGGGGAAGGTCAGCAGGTAAATCAGAATAATCCTCTTCGACGATCGGCAGAAATGTGTATGGATCCGGCGGATTACCGATGATGCCTATGGTGAGATCTTTTCCGGTAAGAAATTCTTCCAGCAACACGGGATTTTCGTATCCGACCTTTTCGCGAATCCGGATGATGGCATCATTAAGTTCTTCCAGGCTATTGGCCACGCTATCCTGCGTTATGGCAAAACTGCTGTCACCAAAATTGGGCTTGACGATAACCGGAAAATCGATGTTCATCTCGAAAACGTTGTCCTCTGGTTTTATATAAAGACCATCTGCCACAGGTACTCCCATTTCCTTGGCTATGCCCCGGATCAGGGATTTGTCATAGCAATAGGTCAGACATTGAGGATTGGAACCGGTGTAAGGCATTTTCAAAACTTCCAGCATGGCCGGCACATGTAATTCCTTACGCGGATCGTTGTCGAATCCCTCGTCGCATAAATTCAGCACAAAGTCAATCTTGCCCCTGAGTTTTTGAAGATCGTTGAAAAGGGTTGTATGGTTTGACTGGTATATGAACCGGTAATCCTTCAGCTCTCCTAAAGCAATCTTAAGGTTCATAATCGTATCCATATCATCACTGTCAAAAACGGCCGCCGGTTTTATAATATCAGGCCTGCCAGGATCACCCATGACCACGGCAACTGTTTTTTGTTCGGAGTTTTTCACCTTAACAGGAGTCCACTCCTTCCGGGCGGTTGCCGTTACGATAATCCTCCTTTCCATCATCCCCAGGTCCTGGTTCCGTTTGGAATCAGTGGTATAATTGCCCATGAAATTGATCTCTTTATAACCGCTTCTGGCGAGTATATCCTGCAGCGATTCCTGGGAATAAAGCCGTTCAGCATAAAACTGGTCTACGATAACACCCTTATCGATATTGGAAATAACTTCCCGTGAAATAAGACGCTGGTTATCGGACGCCAGCGAACGTTCACGGCATACGAAATGTTTGTTGTCTATCCATTCCCAGCTTCTGGGACTATAATTATCCCTCAGGTAATTTCCGTCGGCAACATCAATTAAAAAACGGCCATTGGGTTTCAGGATCCGGAAGACCTCCTTAAGAATTTTCATATCGTCTTCCGTGCTTTCAAAATAGCCAAAGCTGTTGCCCAGGATCATCACCAGATCAAACGTATCGGTAGGATAGGGCAGTTTTCTTGCGTCTCCTTCCTTAAAACTTGCGCTGAGACCTTCCGCTGCGCAGGTATTTTTGGCTTTCCGGATAAGATAATGAGAACGGTCGAGCCCGTTCACATTTCTGAAACCTCGCCGTGCCAGTTCCAGGGTATGGCGACCCTGCCCGCAGGCAAGGTCAAGGATCACCATATTCTTGTCCAATCCGAGAAATTCCGTGAAAAGGTCAATTTCCCTATTGGTGATTTGTATATCTTCTACTACGTCTGCATCTGTTTTTAAATACATGGAGTTGAAAATTCTTCTCCACCAGTCGGGCTGCAAATAACTTTCAAGGTTATCAACGGGACCGAATTTCGGGGTAAGGGAATGGCCGTTTTTGCGGGATTTACCGGCCTGATTACCATTATTTTTCATCTTACTTTGACATTATGGTATAATGTGGTTAATAATTAAAATGCGTTACAAGATTAATACGTATTTAACAAAAAATGAAGACTCCGGGAGAATTGTTCAAAAATATTTGAGCGAGAATTTTTCCCTAAAACGCAATATATTATATATCAAATATCTACATGACTGCAAACAAGTTTTGCCCCTCCACCCTGTTGAAACATTTCATCCTATTTTCTTATCGTAGCATATAAAAGGCTGCTGTTGAAAAGCGCTGAAAAAATTTCCGGCTTCATTGAACAACTGCTTTCTGCATAAATTCCTGGCATTGGTGCTGGTGCTGTTGACATCAATCCGCAGCGCATCATATCCGTTCTTTTTAGCATATTCTTCCGCAAACTTCAACAGCATCCCTGCAATGCCCTGTCCCTGCCAAATAGGATGCACGGCCAGCCGATGCAGAAATAACGGTTTCCGGGCCGGAGTTGTCCATTGAATGCCTTTATACTCCTCGGGTTCAATACTGTCAAGCGTAACCATCCCTTTGCAGATACCCATCTCTTTAATAAGGTACACAGATGATCTTTCAAGATCATTCCAAATCATATCCGCACTTGGGTATACACTGTTCCAGTGTTTCATACCTTTTTGGTTCATATCCAGGATGCAAACCCTTAATAAATAAAGAATTTCTATAAGATCCGATTCCTTTGCCTGCATTATTTCCATGGGGTACTGCTTTGTCGGAGATAGGTTATGATATATTGGTCATGCTGAATTTACTCGTTATCAAATATAATAAAAATATAAAATGAAAATATCGAATGAAGCATCTCTTTCATATTTCTGTTATTTTTACCTTTGTTTGTCAATGTATCAGGGGAGGATATGGCCGACGTACGATTTTATAGAATTGTTCGTTTAATCATCAGTCCCCGCATAAAAACAAGAATGAAAAAAATCATTGCAGCTGTAACCGGTATTATGCTATTAATCTCTTGCTGGCAATGCAGGGAGGAATCTTTTTATACTGAATCAGGAGGCGTACTAAGCTTTTCTGCTGATACGATTTCATTTGATACGGTATTCTCCTCCATCGGTTCAGCTACCCTTGGATTCAAAGTCTACAATCCGCATAACAAGCCGGTGATGATTTCCGCTGTTTACCTCGGAGGAGGAGAAAATTCTTTTTACCGCATGAATTTCGACGGGGAACCGTTGCGCAAAGTCAGCAATGTCGAAATTCCCCCTAAGGACAGCCTGTTTGTGTTCATTGAAGTAACCATCGATCCGCTTGGCGTCAACAACCCGCTGATCGTTAAAGATTCCATAATTTTTATTACCAACGGAACTTCCCAGGATGTTAAATTAATGGCCTACGGGCAGGATGTCCACCTGATCAGGGGCCAGATCATCCGTACTTCAACCTGGAACGCTGATAAGCCATACCTTATATATAACAGTATGGCGGTGGATACCGGCCATACGCTGACCCTGGATGCCGGGGTGCATGTTTACCTGCATGACCGGTCCAGTATGATCGTATGGGGCAAAATCATCGTCAACGGGACAAAAGACAATCCTGTCATTTTTGAGGGTGACAGGCTGGAAGAAGATTACCGCATATATGCCGGACAATGGGGCACTATTTATATCGATCCCATCAGCACCGATAATGTGATCAATTATGCCATTATCAAAAATGCCATTGCCGGAATCCAGATCGGACACTATACCAGCGACCTGCAACCCACGCTGGAACTAAAAAATACCATCATCCGGAATAATTCCTACGTCGGCATTTATGCTTTCGGAGCCTTGATCAACTGTTATAACACGGTTGTTGCCAATGCCGGCGAATACCTTGTTGCCCTGCTGAAAGGAGGGAACTACAGTTTCACGCATTGTACCTTCGCCAATGCCGGTGTATCGCCTTTCGGCGGACAGCAGGGGGGCAGTCGTTCAAATCCTTCCCTGGTTCTCATGAACTATTTTATATACCCGGAATTTGACGAGTCAAAGGGACAGGTGGTTAACGTGACAAGAACAAAGGACCTGGAACAGGCTGCATTCACGAATACCATCATCTATGGCAGTCTTGAGAACGAATTGATGCTGGTGGACAATAAGGAAAATGCTTTTAATTTTTACTTCGATCACTGTCTGATTAAACATCACCAGGATTCTCTTGATTTTGATGATCCCCTGCATTTCAATGCTGTCAAACTGAATAAAGATCCCCGGTTTGTTAATGACACCGACCGTTTTGAACTGAATTACAGGCTTGATACCCTTTCGCCGGCAAAGGACAGTGGAAGCGTTGAAATTATTAATGCAAATCCTTCCTTCGAATTCGATTATGACGGGAACTCACGCTTAAGTGTTGACGAATTACCTGATATGGGGGCTTTTGAAAGAAAGGAGGATTGATCGTTGAAATCCGGCCATAGCCCATTCGTTCTCGTTGCTATTGTCCTCATCCCCTTTATTACGGTATACCTGACCTCATGCCGGGTCTTCTCAAAAACCGGCGGGGATCGGGCGGCACAATGTCCGCCAATGACTGTTGAAACGCAGGACAGGGTCAGGATTATTTTCTATAATACCGAGAATTGTTTTGATACCGTTGATGATTCCACCACCGCCGATGAGGATTTTTTACCGAACGGATCGCTTCACTGGACCTACAGCAGATATAAGACAAAACTCGAGAAGATATGCAAAGTCATTGTGGCAGCAGGAGAATGGGAGCCACCTGATATCATTGGTCTGGCTGAAATTGAAAACAGCCGGGTGTTGCAAGACCTTATTGGCCATACTGCCCTGTTGAAATATGAATACCGTTATGTACATAAGAACTCCCCTGACATAAGGGGGATTGATGTAGCCCTGTTGTATAATCCAGCCACCATAAGGATCATAGAGACAGCATTTATTCCGGGAAATACTGATAATCCGGCTGAGAGACCCACAAGGGATATACTCTACTGTAAGATGTCCGTGCGCCATCAGGAAATCATTCATGTCGTTGTTAATCACTGGCCATCCAGGAGTGGCGGAATACTCGAAACGGAGCCGTTAAGGCTCAGCAATGCCAGGATTCTTAAAATGAAGATCGACTCGGTTCTCCAAACCGGCCCCCATCAAAAGATCATTATCATGGGAGATTTCAATGACGGTCCTTATGATAAAAGCCTTGTCCGGGGATTACAGGCTCAGACGGACACAGATTCCCCGTGGCCGGGGATGCTGGTTAATCTGGCAGCCGGATACGAAAAAAGAAATAAAGTAGGCTCACACAAATATCAGGGACAATGGAATATGCTCGATCAGATCATTGTCTCCGGCGAAATGCTGGTAACTAAAAAAGGCATTGCTACAAGTCCCGCATGCTTTTCTGTTTTTGCTGCTCCCTTTCTTTTGACCGAGGATAAAAACTACTCAGGATCTGAACCCTTCAGGACTTATAAAGGGCCCGTTTATGTCGGTGGTTTTAGCGATCATTTGCCGGTGATGATCGATTTGTATTAGTAAAGACTTTTCATGCAACGTCTCACCTTCATATTTTTTGCCATATTTGCAGTATGGACGGCAAGTTTGCCATAACACTCATGCATCACCGGGTATTGGGGAATGTGTTCCAGCCTGTTATGCTGGCCCGTGTTCCGGGTAAGGAATTCTATACGGTCATCGATCGAATCTCAAAAGCTAACCTGGGGCAGTACGAATCATTGCTGGATAAAGACCGGATGGAAATTGTCCGTATCATTGACGAGTATAGTGACAATCAGCTGCTGAAAGTCTTTTCGAAAAAGAAGATCAGCGCACAGGACTTCCTTGCTTCGGTCACCAAGGAATTCTTTTCCCATCAGCTCAGGCCTTATCTGGAAAAAAGAATTATCCGCTGCATTGAAATACTGGCAGGAGGGGATATCACGGTTTATCATAAGAAGCAGCTGCATAATGTGTATGACACTGACCTTATCACCATCAGCGATGAAAAAGCCACCGTGGTATTTAATTTCGATAAAACAGCCGAAGGGCTGAAGTATTTTCTGACCCTCCGATATGGAAATGAAGAGATCAAACTCACGGGCAAAGGAGCTATCATACTCACCAATGATCCCTGCACCATAGTCCTTAAGAACAGGATTTACCGGTTTGATGATATCGACGGCAAGAAACTGGTCCCTTTCTTTGAGAAGCCATATATACTCATCCAAAAAAACTCGGAACGCAAGTATTTTGAGAGCTTTGTCAGTAACAGTATCCGGCATTATGCGGTCCATGCCAGGGGATTCGAGATCCGGGACACCCTTCAATCCCCGCTGCCCATCCTTTCGCTGGACAAAACCCTGGACGGCAAACCTGTTCTTTCGCTTGGTTTCAGGTATGATGACAAAACCATATACCCGGCCAGCAAAAAGACAGAACAAAAAGTGACCTTTACGGAAACGAACGGCGAAGTTGTTTTCAACCGGCTGCTGAGAAATCACAGCGTGGAAAATCACTACATCTCAACCCTGCTGAAGCTGGGTTTAATAAACCGTCAGGAGTCGTGGTTTGTTCCCCTTGAGCTGCAGCATGCTGATGATTACGGCATGCTGTATGAGATGATCAACTGGCTGAATTTCAACAGCCATGAATTGCAGCAGCAGGGATTTGAGGTACGGCAGGATGCGGTCAACAGTCCCTATTATCTGAATGACATACAAATTCACATCGATTTTAATGCGCAGCAGGCCGACTGGTTTGACCTGAAAGCCATTGTAAAGCTGGATAAATATGAGATACCTTTTGCCAGGTTCCGTCATCATATCCTGGAATGCCGGCGCGATTATGCATTGCCGGACGGCCGGGTAGTCATCCTGCCCGAGGAATGGTTTGCACGGTTCAGGGATCTGGTTTCTTTTTCGGTCCCTGAAAATGATTTTCTCAGGCTCAGCAAACAGCATTTCCCCTTGCTGGAGAATGGCCTGAAAGACTTTGCCAGGTCTTATGCCGGGAAACTCAGAAAAATGTTTGAACCGGACGACAGCAATGATAATGAATTGCCGGCTGGTATCAAGGCTAACCTGAGGGATTACCAGAAAAAAGGATACCATTGGATGCTACACCTTTACCGGCATGCCTTTGGTGGTTGTCTTTCAGACGATATGGGTCTGGGGAAGACCCTGCAGACCATTACCCTGATGCAACAGGTGATCAGGCAGGAACAGGAGAAAGCATACGGGCCGGCGGCATCGAAGTATGCCCGGCAGCTGACGATCTTTGATGTCATGCCATCACAGCCCGGAAAGATAAAGCCTTCACTGGTTATTGTACCCACCTCGCTGGTGCACAACTGGCTGAAGGAAGTCAGGCGTTTCGCGCCCGGAATCCGTGTAGCTAACTACGGCGGATCGAACCGGCGAAATTTCAGGCACTATTATAATTCCTATGACCTGATCGTTGCCTCCTATGGCATCGTCCGCAATGACTGCGAAAAGCTGGAGCAATTTTCCTTTTTATATATTATCCTGGATGAGAGTCAGGTGATAAAGAATCCGCATTCAAAAACCTACAAAGCGGTCAGCCGTCTGCAGGCTGCACACCGTTTGGTGTTAACCGGAACACCGATCGAAAACTCCCTGACCGACCTTTGGGCCCAGATGAATTTCCTGAATCCCGGACTGCTGGGGACTTTTGAATTTTTCAGGAATGAATTCGTTACCCCTATTGAAAAAGAGGCAGACCAGCATCAGCGGCTTACGCTCCAGACCATTATCAAGCCTTTTATCCTGCGACGTACAAAAAAAGAAGTTGCTCCCGAGCTTCCTGAGATCATGGAACAAATGGTATGGTGCGACATGTCGGAGGACCAGAACCATTTCTATGAATCTGAAAAGTCTAAAGTGCGCAATCTTATCCTGGATAATATCAAAACCCTGGGCATTGAAAAATCGGCTATCCTTATCCTGCAATCCCTAACCCGGCTCAGACAGATCGCCAGCCATCCCCTTTTGGTGGATCAACACTATGAAGCAAGCTCCGGAAAATTCGAGGTCATCCTGGATAACCTGGAAAATGTGCTGGCTGAGGGGCATAAAGCACTGATCTTCTCCTCCTTTGTAAAACACCTGAACCTGTTCACCACTTATTGTGATGCCCGGCATATTCCCTACAAGCTGCTTACCGGGGAAACAAAAAATCGTCAGGATATCGTGGATGATTTTCAGCGCGACCAGAAAACCCGTTTATTCTTTATCTCCATAAAAGCCGGAGGTTTCGGGCTTAACCTCACCGCCGCCGATTATGTATTCCTGCTTGACCCGTGGTGGAACCCTGCCGTGGAGGAACAAGCCGTAAGTCGCGCGCACCGCATCGGCCAGGAAAAGAATGTATTCATTTACCGCTTCATCTCCAAAGATACCATTGAGGAAAAGATCCTGAAACTGCAGGAAAAGAAATCGCAGCTGGCCGAGGTTTTTACCGGCAGCAGCAGTTCGTTAAAAGACATCACTGCAGAGCAGATACTGGAGCTGCTGGGCTGAAAAACCTTTTGTGGTTATTTTAATTTAAGTCCAAGTTCTGAAGCCTTTTTCAGCATAAGGTCATAGGCCTGGTCATAATTGTTTCCGATAACGCCGTCGAGTATGGCGTCCTTGATGGCATTCTTGATGATACCAACCTCCCTGCATGGCTGCAGGTCAAATGTTTTCATAATAAATTCGCCGTCAATGGGAGGCTGAAAATTCCGGATGCGGTCTTTCTCTTCTATTTCAACCAGCTTTTCTCTGACCAGTTGAAAATTGCCCAGGTATTTCCTTACCTTCCCGTCATTTTTGGAGGTGATATCCGATTCGCAAAGGTCCATCAGGTCGTCGATGTCGTCCCCGGCCTCAAAAAGCAGCCTTCGCACGGCCGAATCGGTTACTTCCTCCTGGGCAAGCGCAATAGGCCGCAGGTGCAGCATGACCAGTTTCCGGACATATTTCATGGGATTGCCCAGTGGTAATCTGAGCCGGCTGAAGACAGCCGGGATCATTTTTGATCCCAGATAGTCATGCCCGTGGAAAGTCCAGCCGCTTTCATCCGAATACTTTTTCGTGGCAGGTTTTCCGATATCATGCAGCAAGGCTGCCCAGCGCAGCCAAAGATTATCACTCCTGCCAGCCAGGTTGTCCAGCACTTTAAGGCTGTGATGAAAATTGTCTTTATGACCCTTCCCCTCTTTTTCCTCCACTCCTTTCATAGCGTCAAGTTCAGGCAGGATCAGGGGCAGGAGTCCCGTCTTATCCAGCAGCCTGAATCCTATGGAGGGCACCGGAGCCTCCATGATCTTATTCAGCTCATCCGTAACCCTTTCCCGCGAAATGATGGAAATCCGGTTGCAGTTCCGTGCAATGGATTTTATTGACAGGTCATCAATGGTGAAATTAAGCTGGGTTGCAAACCTCACGGCCCGCATCATCCGCAGCGGATCATCTGAGTAGGTCACATCGGGATCCAGCGGCGTGCGTATTATTTTATGTTCAAGGTCATGCAGACCATTGAACGGATCAATGAGCTCTCCATAGGTCTCCCGGTTGAGGGATATGGCCAGTGCATTAATGGTAAAATCACGCCGTTGCTGATCATCTTGCAGGGTTCCGTCTTCCACTGCCGGTTTTCGGGAATCGGTGCGATAAGATTCTTTGCGTGCCCCGACAAATTCGATCTCGAGATTCTTATAGCGCAACATGGCGGTGCCGAAATTCTTAAATATATTTACTCTTGTGCCCCGTCCTATGCGCTCTGCAACTTCTTTCGCCAGGTCAATTCCGCTTCCCACCACCACAATATCGATATCCCTGGATTCCCTTTTCAGTAACAGGTCACGAACATAGCCCCCGATAACAAAACATGGCAGTTGTTTTTCGGTAATAATGTCCGAAACCATTGAAAATATTTTGTTATTTAGATATATATTCATATTTATATATGACAATATGTTATTTTCTCTGACAAAATTACAATTATTTGAACTTTTGGTATCCCGATAGGGTTATTTTATATAATGGAATGGTATTTGACATAAATTGTCCGACGGGATTAAAAACAGTAATCATCATAAAAGTAAAACTATGTTAGAGCATTTGACCAAAGAAACATTCAGAACCAAGGTATTCAATTTCGAGCAGAACAAGGAATGGAAATTTGAAGGAAGCCGGCCCTGCCTGATCGATTTTTATGCTGACTGGTGTGGCCCCTGCAAGATGGTAGCTCCTATTCTGGAGGATCTTTCAAAAGAATACAAGGACAAGGTCGACATATATAAGGTGAACACCGAAGAAGAGCGGGAGCTCGCTTCCATGTTCGGTATTCAGAGCATACCTTCATTGTTGTTTGTGCCGTTGAACGGACAGCCTCAGATGGCCATGGGAGCCCTGCCGAAGGATGCTTTTGCAAAGGCGTTCAAGGATGTTTTCAAGGTGGAGAAAAATACAGATATCCAGTAACCAGTAAACGGTAAATGACAGATAGAGACGCAATTCATTGCGTCTCTATGCATTTTGTTTTTCACTGTTCCACCTTTCCACTGTTTCACTATTTCACTAAATTTCTTTCCTCCCCTATTTTTTCTTTCCCGGCAATTTTATATTTTTGCATCATCTTTCGCTAAGGGGGTGCCTTAAATAACAGGCTGAGATTATACCCTTAGAACCTGATCCGGGTAATGCCGGCGAAGGGAATTGGTGGCAACGCAATGCGCTGTCCCCGGCTAATAAGAAATAAAATATTGAATGAAATGAAGCAAGTTATAATTATTCTTGCATTCGTCTTCATGGCATGGCGGGCGGATGCGCAATTTTCAATAACCGGTACGGTCAGGGACGGGGACGGCAAGGTCCTGACAGGAGCCAATGTGATCATTAAAAACACGTACTTGGGGACCACTACCGACCCGGAAGGATTTTTCAGCCTCTCCGGTTTGAAAGCCGGTGAATATACAATTCAGGTTACCTATGTTGGATTTCAGCCGGCAGAAGAGAGGGTAAGGCTGGATGGGCACCGTCAACTGGAATTTATTTTACAGCGCTCCACCGTTATGGGAGAGGAAGTAGTTGTTTCCGCGGTGCGGGCAACACAGAACACGCCCACCACGTTCAGCCTTGTCACAGAAGAAGAGCTTACCCGTGAAAACCTCGGCCGGGACCTCCCGTACCTAATTGCCCATGAACCTTCCGTTGTAACAACATCCGATGCAGGAACGGGCATTGGTTATACGGGAATATGGATAAGGGGAAGCGATATGACCCGGATCAATGTAACGATCAACGGCATCCCTGTCAACGACCCGGAGTCACATTATGTTTTTTGGGTTGACCTGCCGGATCTGGCCGGGTCTGTCAACAGCCTGCAGATCCAGCGTGGAGTAGGCTCGTCGACCAATGGGGCAGGAGCTTTCGGAGCATCCATAAACATCGAGACCAATGCTGTCAAACGCAATCCGTACGGAGAGCTCAGCGCTTGCTACGGATCGTTCAATACCTGGAAAAATTCGATGAAATTCGGCACCGGTTTGATGCATGATCATTGGTACATTGACGGCAGAGCCTCGTTTATCGCTTCAGATGGTTATGTTGACAGGGCAAAAGCCGGCCTGAAATCATTTTTTTTGCAGGGAGGTTATTATGGAGAAAAAACCAGGGTAAAAGCAATCGTGTTCACCGGTATGGAAAAGACGTATCAGGCCTGGTACGGGGTAGATGATCAAACTCTTGACTCGGCGCGTACCTTTAACTGGGCAGGTGCGGTTTTTTCTGATGACGGCATATTGAGATATTATGATAACCAGGTGGATCAGTATCAGCAGGATTATTATCAGATCCATTTTTCACGGCAGCTTAATGCTGACTTTAGTTTTAACTTGGCAGGACATTATACATACGGAAGGGGATATTATGAAGAATATATGCAGCATCAGTCCTTTGCCGATTATGGCCTGTCCGCCCTGTATTTTGGTGCTGACAGTATATTGACCGGAGATACGTGGAACTATTTCTATCGTGATACGGTAAATATAACCGACCTCATCCGCAGGCGGTGGCTTGACAACCATTTTTATGGATTAACCTATTCAGTTCATTATAAGCATAATAAAACCGACTTTACCCTGGGAGGTGCTGTTAACAAATATGGAAATGCAAGGCATTTCGGTGAAATGATATGGGCCGAGTTTGCCAGCCAGGCAGAAATTGACCATGTCTTTTATGACAATGCAGCTGATAAGGCCGACAGGAATGTTTTTTTAAAAGTAATTTACACACCTGGTGACCGTCTAAGCCTATATGGTGACGTGCAATACAGGAACATTACCTACCATGCTTCAGGGGAAGAACTCTATGCACAACCGGTCGGGATTGATGAGGCCTTTCATTTCTTCAATCCCAAAGCCGGAATCACGTATGACATCCCGTCCATCGGAACGCTTTATGCATCATACAGCATTGCCAACCGGGAACCGATCCGTGATGATTATATCGACGCGCCGGAAGGTGAAAAGCCTGAACACGAGACGCTCCATAACCTCGAAACAGGGATTCGAAAAAAGGCAGGCCATTACAGGTTTGCCGGCAATATTTACATGATGTATTACAGTAATCAGCTGGTCCTCACCGGTGAGATAAACGATGTCGGGGCCTTCATCCGCAAGAACACAGGCAAAAGCTACCGGACAGGAGTGGAGTTATCCGGAGCAGGCAGCCTGGGAACTCATATTGTGCTGAATGGCAATCTTTCTGTCAGCAGGAACAAAACCAGTCACAAACAGCTGAATACAGAAGGCATAATGGAATCCTTTGACCGTTCGGATATTTCCTTTTCGCCCTGGCTGATCACTTACCTGCAGATCAGCTATATTCCGGTAAAGCAGGCGGAAATTGCTTTAAGCGGCAAGTACGTTTCAAAACAATACCTTGACAATACACAGGATCCGGAACTGGCGCTGGATGATTATTTAATCAGCGATCTGAGGTTAGGATACAAGGCCCATTTACCCGTGATCCGTGAACTGGAGCTAATCCTCAGCATTAACAACCTGTTCAACCAGCTTTACGAATCGAACGGTTATGTATACGATGGCAACCCCTATTTTTATCCCCAGGCGGGCATAAATTTTCAGGCAGGGATATCGTGCAGGTGGTGAGGGACCGGGAAGGGAAATGGTAAGCGGAAAGTGGTAATTTCCTCACCCCCGGCTCTTCGAGCCGCCCCCTCTCCATCCTGGAGAGGGGGCAAATTGTTTCTCGGGTGAAGATGGTGCATTTATTATTAGTTCTTTAGAGATGACTAAGAACCAAAGCACAAGGTATCGCCCCTCTCCAGGGTGGAGAGGGGACAGGGGGTGAGGAGGTAATCGGTAATTGGTAATCGGTTGTTTAATTGTTAATTGTTAATTGTTAATTGTTAATTGTTAATTGGCATATATTTTGAAGTTATTTATAAAAAAATGGGGTTAAAATGTAACAAACGTTTTTTTTACCCGTTTATTAATCAGGTTAGTTTCATAGATTTTAGGTTTAGTTAGGGTTAACAATTAATTTCTCAGGGTTTTCTAATTTTTAGGTTTAATTTTTAGGGTTTTTGGTACCAGGAATCATCAGGTTCCTGGTTTTTTTATGTATTAGTTATTTTTCAACTTATTGATTAAAAGCATATTAACAAAATATTGTTTTATCTGATCAGGCTTGAAGTGAAAATCTTACCGGCAAATAACCAAATAACCCGATTTTTTTGTTCTTTTGCACAAGAATCCAGTGTAATCAAGCCTATGTTGAAACTTTACAAAAGTATCTGGCGAAAGTGCTGTAAATCAGTATGCTCGATACGTTTTATCAACAGTAACGATATAGAAGTGCTGGCCGTAACAGGATTTAAATCCGGGAATTATATTTTTACCAGTGATCTTGTCAATAAGCCTCACAGCTATGAAATAGCAGAGATCCAGTTTGTTGCTGACGACGGATTCACACCTGCGGCATCCGCCCGCCTCACCCAGCATGATTTCTCCGATGTACTGATAACCTCTTACGATGAAGAGATAACCGGGTTTGCCATGATCAGCACAACGGACATGGAGTTTGAGAATATCCCATCCCTGCCCCTGGCAAACAGCGGATCCATAGGGATCGGCCAGTCAGTTGCCGTTATGGGTTTTCAATACGATAATCCAAACCTGACCATAAAATCAGGGATTCTCTCAACCTTTGTTTTTCATAATGAAATACGGTATCTGCAATTTGACGGATCGATCATCTGGGGGAATTCCGGCAGTCCGCTCATTGACCTCGAGACCCAGGAAGTCCTGGGGATTATCGGTTATAAGCTCGATCTTAAGAACAAAGCTTATGAGCAGATGATCGAGATCATCAAATCGAATGTTAAAATGCTGGAGCATGCCCAGGGAGAGATTGACATAAAAGGAGTCGATCCTATTCAGGTGCTGATCGCCTGGCAAAAGCAGATCAAACAGCTTTCCAACGAGATCTATAAATCATCGGGAAACGGGATCGGGATTGCCATTGACATACAGAAAGTGAAGGAATTGATAACATCAACCGGTATTGAGCCTTTCTGGCGGCATAAAACCACAAAACAGGTCTAACCAAAAGATTTATGATGATTGCAGGTCTATTTGTTTTTTATATATTCCACCGCCTTTTCGATCGCCTTTGACATTCCTGCGGGATTTTTACCACCGGCTGTGGCATAAAAGGGTTGTCCTCCTCCCCCGCCCTGTATTTCCCTGGCGGCCATCCTGACGATTTCAGCAGCATTCAGGCCCTTTTCCTTCACCAGATTATCCGATAACATTACCGTAAGCAGAGGTTTACCGCCAATCAGTGATCCCAAAACCAGGAACAGATTTTCCACCTGTGATCTGAGCTGATATGCAGTATCCTTCACTGCTTCAGCCGAATCCAGCAGGGTTGTCTCCCCGTAAATCAGGTTAATGTCTCCGATTTTTCTAACCTGGTTCAGGAGGGTGCTTTTGGTTGCATCGATCTGTTGGCGGTTAAAGGATTCCATCTTTTTCTGGATTTCCGCCTTTTCATCCAGCAGGTTCTTAACAGCCTTTACCAGGTCCGGAGGATTTCCCAGCAATGAACTCATTTCCCTTAGGGCTGATTCCTGTTTTTCAACATATTCATCAACCTTTCTGCCGGTGATAGCTTCAATGCGCCGGATTCCGGCAGCAATGGAGCTTTCTGAAACGATCTTAAACGAACCAATCCGGCAGGTATTGTCGGTATGTGTGCCACCGCATAATTCGATTGAGTTTCCAAACCGGACCATCCTGACCCGGTCTCCGTATTTTTCTCCAAACAGCGCCATAGCTCCTGCCTTCTTAGCATCTTCAAAGCTTTCCTCGCGGATATGGGCAGGGTGGTTATTCCGTATCATCTCATTAACCATGGTCTCGACCTTTAGCATTTCCGCCTCGGTCAATTTTTGAAAATGGGAAAAGTCAAATCTCAGATAATCAGGATGAACGAGTGATCCCTTTTGTTCAACATGCTGCCCCAGCAAGGTGCGCAGGGCGTAATGCAGCAGGTGTGTGGCTGTATGGTTTTTCGCCGTATCAGACCTGGCTTCCACGTCAACCTGTGCGTGAAGGGTAGCGGTGACATCGGCCGGAAGCTTTTGGGTCAGGTGAATGTTCAGGTTGTGTTCCTTCACTGTATTGATAACCGTAATTTTATGGGTGCCCTGGGCAATATAACCTGTATCACCCACCTGTCCTCCACTTTCTGCATAGAACGGAGTCTGGTTGAATACAAGATGATAGACTTCGCCGTCTTTGGATTTCACTTTCCGGTAGCGGGTGATGCTGACCTCTCCGGCTGTTTGGTCATACCCTATGAATGGCTGACCTCCGGCATCATCCCGTAAAATGATCCAGTCTTCGGTATCAACAGCGGCCGCCGATTTCGACCGTTCACGCTGCTTCTTCATCTCCGTATCAAATTCAGCGCTTATTACCGTAAGGTTATTCTCCTTCAGGATAAGTTCGGTGAGGTCAAGCGGGAATCCATAGGTATCATACAGTTCAAAAGCCTGTTTGCCACCGACAGCTGATGATCCTTTGCTCTTAATCTCTTCAATTATCTGATCAAGGCGTTTAATGCCGCTTTCAAGGGTTCGCAGAAAGGAGAGTTCTTCTTCGCGGATCACTTTTTCAATGAATTGCTGTTGTGCCTGAAGTTCGGGATATGCAGGCCCCATAGAGGAAACAAGGGCAGGAACAAGCTGATAGATCAGCGGTTTTTTCTGGCCCAGGTAGGTATAATAATACCGCACTGCCCTTCGTAATATCCTTCGGATCACATATCCTGCCTTGGTATTGGAAGGTATCTGTCCATCCGCTATGGAAAATGCAATGGCCCTGAGGTGGTCAGATATCACCCGCATAGCGGTGTCGGCTTTTTCTTCCGCGCCGTACTTTTTTTCGCAAAGTGCAGAAACACGCTGGATCAAAGGTTGGAATATATCCGTATCATAATTTGAAGTCTTCTGCTGAAGCACCATGCACAAACGCTCAAAGCCCATCCCGGTATCTACATGTCTTTTGGGCAACCGTTCAAGTTCACCGGAAGCGCGGCGGTTATACTGGATAAATACCAGGTTCCAGATCTCAATGACCAGCGGATTGCCCTTGTTCACCAGATCCCTTCCACTGATCTGTTTGCGTTCCATATCCTGGCGCAGGTCGATATGGATCTCCGAACATGGCCCGCAAGGTCCGGATTCACCCATTTCCCAGAAATTGTCTTTTTTTGAGCCGGTCAGTATATGGTCTTCACTCAGGTATTGTTTCCAGTAACTCAGCGCTTCCCTGTCCATGTCAATTCTCTCTCCCTCACTGCCCTCAAATATGGTTGCATAAATTCTTTCCGCCGGTATCCTGAATTCCTGCACCAGCAATTCCCAGGCCCAGTCAATGGCCTCTTTTTTGAAGTAGTCTCCGAATGACCAGTTGCCGAGCATCTCAAACATGGTATGATGGTAGCAGTCATGCCCGACTTCTTCCAGGTCATTATGTTTTCCCGACACCCGGAGGCATTTCTGGGAGTTGGCAACACGCGGAGAATGGACAGGAGCCGTCCCCAGAAAAATATCCTTGAACTGGTTCATGCCTGCGTTGGTAAACATCAGCGTCGGGTCGTTTTTAATCACCATGGGAGATGACGAACCTATTTCATGCCCTTTTGATCTGAAGAATTCAAGGAATTTTTGTCGAACGGATGCAGAATTCATGGAAACATTTTTGGAGAATGGATAAAATAATTACTTTTTCATTCGATATCTGAACCTAAAAGCTTTGCAAAATTAAATTTTTTCTCATAGATTTGTTGGTTTCCCTAAGTTTTTAATAATTAACTGATTGCTTTTCATTGATCCGGCGGAAGAAACTATATTATTATAACGATCATACACTGGCTTTTGAGGAGATTCATAAATCCGGCAGGAGAAGGGTCATTAATTTTATATCTGTATCATTGCTGGCTATTGTCATTTCAGGAATAGCAGGAACCATGCTGTATCATTTTGCCTATGCACCTGAAAAATACGCTTTAACAAAGAAAATCACTTTTCTTGAATCTGAAATGAACCGTCTGGCCATGGCCTGTGATAGTGTCGGGCTGATCCTGGCGGAGCATTATTTCCCGCGTGACAATATGTACCGCATTATCCTGGGTGTTGATACGATGCCGCTAACAATGCGTACGGCCGGTTCGGGAGGTTCAGCGCAAGCCAAAGCTTTTTTGCCGGAGAGATCCCTTTCCCGCAGTGTAAAAACCAAAATACATCAACTGGACGGTCAGTTGAATATTCAGTTAAACTCGTTCGAGACACTGGAAGAAACTGCCCTTGAGAAAGAAAAGAAACATACTACAATCCCTGCCATTCAACCCATTGCGCGAGAGAATATGATGCTGATCAGTTCATTTTTCGGAAAGCGTTCTGATCCTTTCTGTCACGAAGAAGCAGATCATTATGGTTTGGATTTCGTTGCTGCACCGGGAACAAAAATATATGCTACCGGTGACGGAACTGTAACCTTATTAAAATATTCACGTACAGGTTATGGAAATGAGTTAGTTATCAATCACTCGTTCGGGTATAGCACCCGATATGGACATCTTGAAAAGTTCTTTGTTGCTGAAGGCGAGCTGGTAAAAAGGGGAGAAGTGATAGGCCTGGTGGGTAATTCAGGCAGGTCAACCGGTCCTCATCTGCATTACGAAGTCCTTTATGAAGGTAAACCCGTAAATCCGGTTTTCTATTATTCCGACGATCTGACCGATGACGAATTTCATTTATTGACAGAGAAAACTAATTAACATAACCGATTATAACATAAATTCTCTCAGCAATGGCAAAGGCAAAGTACAAATTCAATCCTGAGTCCTTAAGTTATTCAAGGATTGAAACAACCTTCCGGCAGAAGATCCTCAAAGTACTTGGATACTCTCTCATATTTTTTGTCATCAGCATTATTGGTGTAATAGTTTACTCTTTTTTGTTCGACACACCGGAGGTCAAGGGCTTAAAAAGGCAGAACAGCGAACTTCTTGTTAATATTGAGTTATTCAATAAGCAACTGGATAAGATAACCCTCGCATTGCAGGATATGCAGCAGCGCGATGATAATTTATACCGCACCATATTTGAAGCCGAACCCATTAATTCCTCGGTGCGTGAAGCCGGTATCGGCGGTTCTGACCGGTACGATGAGCTGCAGAAGATGGCCGATCCGAAACTTGTAACACAAACCTCCAAAAGACTTGATAAGATAACCCGGAAGATCGTCGTTCAATCGAAATCCTATGATGAGCTGATTGACATGGCGATGAGCAAGGAAAAAATGCTGGCCTCCATCCCCGCCATTCAGCCTATTGCCAATAAAGACCTGACAAGAACAGCCTCAGGCTGGGGATTCAGGATCCATCCGATATACAAGATCAGAAAATTCCATTACGGCATTGATTTCACCGCTCCGACGGGAACCGAAGTTTATGCTACCGGTGACGGCACGGTTGAAAGAATTGAATCGTCACAACGGGGTTACGGTAATTGCGCGATCATTGATCACGGATACGGCATGAAAACCCTGTACGCGCATCTGAACGGTTTCAATATCAAACAGGGACAAAAAGTGAAACGGGGTGATGTTATTGCCATAGTGGGTAATACAGGCCTTTCAACCGCACCTCATCTGCATTATGAAGTGCTCAGGAACGGCGACAAGGTAAATCCTATTAATTACTTCTTCAACGACCTCACGGCTGAAGAATACGACAAGATGATCGAGATCTCCATGAGTATGGGCCAGACTTTTGATTAATCCATCTGCCGATTGTCGCAGTAAGTGATGTCAAAGATCAGCCGGTATACAATTCCTGCCCTTGCTTTAACCTGTGCTTTCTCGTTCCCGTTGTCCGTTTCAAAGGAAACAGATACGGTATTATACCGCCCTACCCTGCAGGACACCCTGGGGTCAGGTCATCAGATCGAGCTGATCATTCCAACCTTCCTGGGCAATGAGAAAAGAAATTATTACGGCAATGAAGCGCCCGCTGATCTCTCCCTCAACTGGAAGCTATACCTTGGAGAAGGCGAGACTGTCATTTCCCGTAAACTGGGTTCCCGTAAATGGGAAGGGGCGGGGTGGACCGGTCAGCCCTTGCTGATAAGGGAAGACACAAGTCTCATCCTGATCCAGGGATCCTTTGACCATAAGCTGAAAAAGATCAATGCCCGCACCGGAGAGATTCTGTGGGAATACACTTTCGATGATGTAATCAAAGGGACAGGCACCCTTTGGGAAAACCGGAAAGCGGATCAGCCGGATGACCGGCTGGTTATTTTACAGGGAAGCCGGCTGGGCGTCGGCAATTATCTTGACACAAAACACATACCCAGTTACCGGGCGGTATCTTATGGAACGGGCAGGGAACTCTGGCGTTTGGATGTAAAATGGACGGACAGCTACAGCCGTGATGTGGATGGTTCAGCCCTGATGATCGGCGATACGGCTTACATCGGCCTTGAAAACTCCCTGTTTACCGTTTTAAGTCCGGATCCAGGTCAGGCCGACTCCCTGGATGGAATGCTGCAACCGCATATCCGGCAGGAAATACCCCTGTATACCCAAAACGATGTTATAGCGCACAATAAAAACATTGTAACAGAATCATCGCCATGCCTGCTGAACGGGGTAGTTTACATTGCTTCCGGATCGGGCCACATTTATGGATATGATCTTACAAAACAAGTACTTACATGGGATTTCTTCATCGGTTCGGATATCGATGGCTCTGCTGTGGTCACCGATGACAGCTGCCTGATCGTTACCGTTGAAAAACAATATATTAAAGGCAAGGGAGGGGCCTTTAAGCTTAATCCGCAGAAACCGCCAAAATCGTCCGTGGTCTGGTATCTGCCGACCGGTAACAAGGACTACAATAACTGGGAAGGAGGTATTATCGGATCCGCAGGGGTTAACGATGCATATCATGATGGCACGCTCCCCTATCTGTCTGCTTTTATGGCCCTTGACGGATATTTGTATGTTGTTGAACATACGGCTGTAAGGAAAAAATACAATGTCAGCGGACCTGACGGAATAAAAAAATACCCCACACCCGTGATCCGTTTCAAGGATAGTATCGGCCCGTCCATCTCCACGCCGCTGATTACCGGCGACAGAATTATAGCGGCCGGCTATGACGGCCTGAAGCTTTACAGCTATGACAAAGAATTCAATTTCAACAAAATAGACAGTTTTTCAGGCCCTTTTGAAGCAACGCCGGTTGTGCACAATAAAAAACTATATGTTGCCTGCCGTGATGGTTATTTTTATTGTTTAGGTAAATAACCATAATTTATTGGCGTATTTTAATTTATTTATTAAATTAGAATTTTATTTAAGTTTCATTAACCCATGCCATACAAAGAAAAGAAAGTGGAGAAGCTTTACTATTCCATCGGTGAGGTAGCCCGTATGTTCCAGGTAAATGCTTCGCTAATCCGCTTCTGGGAGAAGGAATTTGACATCATCAAGCCCAAAAAGAACAAAAAGGGGAACCGGTTTTTTACCAAGCAGGACATTGAAAATTTCAACCTCATCTTTCACCTGGTGAAAGAAAGGGGTATGACACTCGCCGGGGCCAGGAAAAAGCTCAAGGAAAACCGCGAGGACACCGTTAATAATTTCGAAGTCGTCAGAACCCTGACTGAAATAAAAAACGTACTGCTGGAAATCAAGGAATCGCTTTAGCAATCTGTTACATGAGATTATCGGAAATTATTGCAGCGCTTGAGGAACTTGCGCCGGCATCCTATCAGGAATCCTATGACAACACCGGTTTGGCTGTCGGAAGTCCGCAGGACGAGATCCGGGCAGCTCTTCTTTCGGTGGATGTTACCGAGGAAGTGCTGGAGGAAGCTATAGCTAACCAAATTAACCTCATTATTTCGCATCATCCGCTGATTTTTTCGCCACTCAGGAGCATCACCGGAAAGGACCGGACAGAAAGGGTTCTTCTCAGGGCGATCCGTCATAAGATAGCTGTTTTTTCTGCCCATACCAACCTGGACAATGTATCTGCAGGGGTAAGCCGGAAACTGGCAGAGAAGCTGGGGATCATGAATCCCCGTATCCTGGCTCCGGTTGCCGGAGAACTGCGAAAGCTGGTGACTTTTGTTCCTGTTGATCATGCCGATAAGGTAAGGTCGGCTCTTTTCGGTGCCGGGGCAGGACATATCGGCAACTATGACCAGTGCAGCTATAACCTGGAAGGCATGGGCAGTTTCCGTGGCTCGGCAGACACCAATCCCTTTGCCGGGGAAAAGGGGAAACTGCATTTTGAAAAAGAGGTACGCATTGAAACGATATTCTCAAAAGCAATGCAAACAGCTGTTGTCTCCGCCATGCTGGCCGCCCATCCCTATGAGGAGGTAGCCTATGATATCTATCCATTGGAACAGCTATACCCGATGGCTGGAGCCGGGATGATAGGGGAACTGGATACCGGCCTGGATTTGCCTGATTTTCTCTCACACGTCAAAAAACGCCTTGCATGTCCCGTTATCCGCTATTCAGGGACAGCCAAAGAACTTATAAAAACCGTTGCCTGCTGCGGGGGAAGTGGATCTTTTCTTATCCGGCAGGCTATTGCTTCAGGAGCCAATGCCTTTATAACCGGTGATATAAAGTACCACCAATTCAGTGATGCAGCTGATGAACTCCTGTTAATTGATGCCGGTCATTTTGAAACCGAGCAATATACGAATGAAATATTTTATGAATTTCTTACAAAAAAATTCCCTACCTTTGCCATCCGATTTTCAAAAGTGAACACAAATCCGATAAAGTACTTTTAAATATGGCAGAATCAAAAAAATCAGTACCCGATGTTATTGAACTTCCTGTTGAGGAAAAATTGAGGGCCTTATACAAACTCCAGCGAATCAATTCAGAGATTGACAAGATCAGAACGCTCAGGGGAGAACTTCCGCTTGAAGTGCAGGACCTGGAAGATGAAATTGCCGGATTGCAAACCCGCATCGATAAGTTTCAGGAAGAGGTAAAGAGCCTGGAAACTTCTGCAGGAGCTAAGAAGAGTGAGATCAGCGCGGCCAAGGATCATATTAAAAAATACAAAGAACAGCAGAACAATGTGCGCAATAACCGGGAATTTGATTCCTTGTCAAAAGAGATTGAATATCAGACACTTGAAATTGAGTTATGCGAAAAAAGGATCAAGGAATTCCATGTGCTGGTGAAAGAAAAGGCCGATCTGATTGAAGAATCAAAAAAGAAGCTGGAAGAGCGCAAAAACGACCTGGAATCCAAAAAAGGAGAGCTGGAAGAAATTACGTCAGATACCCAGAAAGAGGAAGAGGTATTGGTGAGCAGCCGGCTTGAATACGAGAAGATGATAGAAGAAAGACTGCTCACGGCATACAAGAAGATCCGGAAAAATGCCCGGAACGGACTGGCGGTTGTATCCGTTGAGCGTGATGCCTGCGGTGGCTGTTTTAACCAGATCCCTCCCCAGCGTCAGCTGGATATCCGTTCACGCAAAAAGATCATTGTATGTGAATATTGCGGAAGGATACTGGTTGACAAGGATATTGTTGACGAAGAGAAATAGGTGTTGATGTTATTTTAATGAAGCAATAATGTTTTCTTGGTAATTTTGTTATCTTTGTTAGGAATGTTATAAAACAGATGCTTAAGCGTTTATTCCTGCCGGTTTTTTTAGGGCTTATGGCTTTGCCTTCCTTCTCACAGCAGTGGAAAATGCTGCGATATGAAGCTGCGCTGGGTATAGGGACCACGAATGTATACGGGGACCTGGGCGGAGCCCCTAATGCCACTAACCTTCTCTTTATTAGGGACATAACATTTAGAAATACAAGGCCAACCATTTATACGGCCTTACGGTATAAGCTGGATCCGAAAATGGCCCTGAAGTTCAATCTTGATTACGGATATAGCCGGAATGAAGATTTTAACAACTCACGGAACGAGCAACGGCAATTTATTTCGATCACCAATTTAATAGAGGCCTCCGTGCAGTATGAGTTTTATTTTCTGCAGGAAGAGCGCAGGCTGAAATCAGCGGCTATGTTTAACCGCAGGGGCATGGTCAACAATTATTCCACCATCGGAGCCTATGTATTTGCCGGTGTTGGCGGCGTGGTATACTGGTCAGAGCTCGATGTCGAGCGCCGGCCTATCGACATTTACAAGCCCGAAACCGGAATTACACTGGCCCTCCCGATAGGTGTCGGCCTCAAATACGTCCTGAGCGATCAATGGATGCTGGGCTGGGAATTAGGCTACCGTCACACACTGTCGGATTTTGTCGACGGGATTCAAACTCCCTGGTCCAACAACAATGATGTATACTGGCTCAGTACGCTTAACCTGAGTTACCGCATTCCCACCTCCCGCAGGGGCATCCCGATATTTCTGGACAAGCAATGGCGCAAGGCAAGATTCTGACGGTTTTTTACTCTTCTGTGTTTTAACATTTTTTATTACTTTTTTTTAATTTTACGCGCTAAAAAACAGTTATTTTGCGTTAGAATGTCATATCAACATCAGCCTTAACCATGCGCAAACTATTCATCCTGGTAATTCTCCTCCCGGGCACCTGTGTTTTTGCACAACGCAATGCAAACTTTGGCATCATCGGTGGCATTTCCTATTACATGGGGGACATCAACCCCAGCAGGCACTTTTATAATCCTTCACCGGCCGTAGGTGTAATATACCGGGTGAACATCAATCCCCGCTTCGCGGTCCGCGGAAATGCATACTATACCACGGTAAGCGGAAGCGACCATGATTTTCCCGAACTGTTGCATCCCGACCGTCCCTATGAACCCGTCACCTTCAGCACATCATTGCTCGATCTGAACCTTCAGACAGAGTTTAATTTTCTGCCCTTTACCCCCAATGTCGGCAGCCTCAAATATACTCCCTATGTAAGCGCCGGTCTCGGTTTCACCATGGCCTTGTCAAGCGGTACCGGCGCCAATCATCATCTCACCTTTCCCTTTGGTATAGGAGCCAAGCTGAATATCTCAAAAAGAATCAGCACGGGGTTCGAATGGAGTTTCAGAAAAGCATTCTCTGACCTGATTGACGGGCAGGAGAATCCAACCGGCGTTCAGTCGCCGATCCACAATAATGACTGGTATTCCTATCTGGGGATTTTTATTACGGTTAAGTTTCTTAATTTTGCCGCAGATTGTCCAGCATATGAATAAAGATTCAGCCAGGATTGCGAAGGAACTTATCAATACGGAAAAGCTTCCGCAACATGTTGCCATTATCATGGATGGCAATGGGCGTTGGGCTCAAAAAAGAGGCAATAAGAGGATGTACGGACACCGTAATGCAGTAGCCGCTGTAAGGGATACCGTGGAGGCAGCTGCGGAACTCGGCATTCATTTCCTGACCCTGTATGCATTTTCAACCGAGAACTGGAAGCGTCCAAGGTCAGAGGTTGACGCATTGATGTCCCTGCTTGTTTCAACCATGAGCGCAGAGACAAAGACATTAATGGATAATAATGTACGCCTGTTATCCATTGGTAATATTTCAGCGCTGCCTGAGAATGTGCAGAATCAGCTGCTGAGGACCGTCGATTTTACACGGCAGAATACGGGACTTAATCTGGTGCTGGCCCTGAGCTACAGTTCCCGTTGGGAAATAATAAGAGCCGTTCAGAACATAGCTAAGCATATCGAAGAAGGGAAAATCCATCCGAATGATATTGAAACCCGCTTGTTTGAGCAATACCTCAGTACAGCGGGAATGCCCGAACCTGAGCTGCTGATCAGGACAAGCGGAGAATACCGGTTAAGCAACTTTTTATTATGGCAGATTGCCTATACTGAACTATATTTTACCAAAACACTCTGGCCTGACTTCAGAAGGGAAGATCTGTATGAAGCCTTGCTTGATTATCAGCGCAGGGAAAGACGATTTGGAAAGACGACCGAACAATTACAGAAAACTGAGAAAACCAACAGCTAAATCCCGATGAAGAAAATTATCGCCTTATCCCTTGCGTTTGTTCCTTTCCTGGCATCCTTTCCGCAAACGATTGACAGCACCGATATAAGCTTCATCGATTACAGCAGCCCCAAAAACTATATTCTGGCCGATGTCAGCATTACCGGAGTCAGATACCTCCAACCGTCTTACCTGGTAAATATTTCCGGTTTATCCATTGGACAGGAGATTTCAATCCCGGGTGAGGCTATTACCAATGCCATTGACAAATTCTGGGAGTTCGGCCTTTTTTCCGATGTCAAAGTGCTGCTGAAAAAAACGGATGGGATCAATGCTTATATCGAGATTCAGCTAACCGAACAGGCAAGGCTCACAAAAGCACGTATTCATGGTGTGAACAAATCGGAAACCACAGACCTCGAGGAATTGATTAAACTTAAACCCGGCAGTCAGGTTACCGATAACGTCATTAATAATGTCAAGACTGCCATCCGTAAGCATTATGTTGAAAAAGGCTTTTACAGCTGCGATATCAAAGTGGTTCAGAAAGCCGACACCGGAGCCATCAACAAGGTTTTCCTGGATATCTATGTCAATAAAAAAGACAAGATCAGGATTGCTGAAATTCAGTTTGCGGGAAATACGGCATTCGATGATAAAAGACTCAGGCGTGTGCTGAAGAAAACCAGGCAGGTTAGCATTAACTTCTTCAAGCCGTCAAAGTTCATCGAAAAGGATTACAGCGAAGACAAGGTCAAATTGATTGACTTTTACAATGAACGGGGATACCGCGATGCAAAGATTCTGGAGGAATCACAGGTTCCTGCATCGGAAAAGAGGATAGCCCTTGAGATCAGGCTTGAAGAAGGGAAAAAATATTATGTACGTAATATACAGTGGGTAGGCAATACAAAATACCCGGCCGAAATACTCGACCGCGTGCTGAATATGAAAAAGGGAGATATTTACGACAAGAAAAGAATTGAAGAACGGCTCTTTTCTGATGAAGATGCTGTCACCTCCCAATATATGGATGAAGGTTATTTGTTCTTTTCTGTTGATCCGGTGGAACTCAACATCATTGAAGATCAGAATCCGGCAAATACGGCTAATTGCCCTGAAAAACAAAAGAACTTTTTCCGGGAACAAGCCGAAAAGTTTAAGCTTGTCAAGGCTCTTCCCGGTTGTCCGGGTGACTCGATTGACCTGGAGATGAGGATAACAGAAGGTTCTCCTGCAACCATTAACAGGGTGATCATCAAGGGAAATACCAAGACCAATGAACATGTTGTTCGGCGTGAATTGCGAACAAGGCCGGGCGAGCTGTTCAGCAAATCAGATATTATCCGTTCTGTGAGGGAGCTCGCCACACTGGGACATTTCAATCCCGAAAACATCAGTCCCAACCCGCTGCCCAATATCGCTGACGGAACCGTTGATATTGAATATAACCTGGAGGAACGGGCTAACGATCAGCTTGAAGTATCCGGCGGCTGGGGTGGTTACGGATTTGTCGGTACGGTCGGCATACGCTTTTCCAATTTCTCCATACGGAATATCCTGGAGCCTGAAGCCTGGCGTCCCGTGCCCACAGGAGACGGACAGTCCCTTTCCATACGGGCTCAGTCGAACGGAAAATACTACCAGGCTTATAACCTTTCTTTTATGGAACCATGGTTTGGAGGCAAGAAGCCCAATAATTTCTCGGTTTCTTTTTACCATACCGTAACAAAAAACTATTATACTACGCAATCCATTGAAACCAACGATGACTTTTTTAAGATATATGGAGCTTCTATTGGACTGGGAAAGCGCTTAAAATGGCCTGATGATTATTTCATGCTGTACACCGAGCTCGGATATCAACGCTATCATCTGAATGACTGGCCTTATTTCTTTATCAGCAGTGGTTTCTCAAACATATTAAGTTTTAAGTCAACCCTCACGCGCAGTTCTCAGGACCAGATGATCTACCCCAGGAAAGGATCGGTCTTTACCCTGGGTATTCAGGTGACGCCTCCCTTCTCCGCCTTTAAGAAAGACAACTTCTGGCTGCTTACCGATGCTGAAGAAAATGCTGTTCGCAATGATGTGCTGACCAGCAACCCGGAAGCGACAGAGTCTGCAATTGAAGCAGAAATTGAGTCGCGTAATGAAACAGAAAAATACAAATGGATCGAATATCATAAATGGTCCTTCAGCGGAGCCTGGTATACTAGCCTTGTCGGGAACCTTGTTCTCGCTGCCAAGGCTGAATTCGGTTACCTGGGTTTCTTCAACAGGGACATCGGGTCTTCTCCGTTTGAGAAATTCCGGGTGGGCGGCAGCGGTATGTACAGTTACAACCTTTATGGTGCCGATATTATTTCCCTGAGAGGTTATAAAGAGGGAGAAATTACCCCGAAAAATTCCAAGGGCATCGACAATGGAAATGTATATTCCAAGTTTTCGCTGGAATTGCGGTATCCCTTTTCCCTGAACCAGTCAGCTACCATTTACGGGCTGGTATTTTTTGACGGAGGCAATTGCTGGCAGACCTTTAAGGAGTTCAATCCCTTCCTTGTGAAACGGTCATTGGGTGTGGGCATACGGGCATTTCTGCCTATGTTTGGTATGCTTGGCGTTGACTGGGGATACGGTCTTGATCCGCAACCCGGCGAGGACAAGCGTCATGGAAGCGAATTTCACTTTATTATGGGACAGCAATTCTAAGCTTTGAATGTGGAGCAGTTTAGCGGTTTAGGTGTTTAGGGA
This sequence comes from uncultured Bacteroidales bacterium, assembly GCA_964456825.1. Taxonomy (GTDB): domain Bacteria; phylum Bacteroidota; class Bacteroidia; order Bacteroidales; family UBA10428; genus UBA5072. The sequence continues at coordinate 213 of CAYWCR010000029.1, read as the reverse complement.
TTTAGGCTGTAGGCTGTAGACTACAGGCTATGGGCTGTGGGCTGTAGACTGTAGTCTTTAGTCTTTAGTCTTTAGCCTGTAGCCTGTAGCCTGTAGCCTGCAGGCTCTGGTATCATAAGGGTTTGAAGATTTGATGGTTTGAATGATATATTCTTCAACCGGTAATATAGTTTGGTATTATATTTGAAAGTATACTGGTTGGATCCATTAGTA
>CAYWCR010000028.1:44486-46390 GCA_964456825.1 uncultured Bacteroidales bacterium | reverse complement strand
GTCAACAATTCCTTCAAGCATAGTCTTGTTAGCCTCAGGTCCGCCGGGCGCCATTTCCGTGTCGTCGGCCCCGCGGAGCCCAATTGTGATAATGCTCTCATAGTTTTTATTGCGACGAATGCCTGTTCGCCAGAATTCCTGCAATACATCGGAATGCTTCGCATAGTTCCAGCTTCCAAGCTCTGCCTTGTAACGCCTGTCCCATTCTTTCTGTGCCCGAAGCATAGGCTCCTGGTGCGTGGTGCCCATCACAATACCATATTCATCAGCCAGCCTGGGATTTTCAGGGTCATCTTCGTTGAAGGCATTGTTCCACATGGCCGGCCAAAGATAATTGCCTTTAAGCCGGAGGATCAGCTCAAAGAGTTTCTCATAAAACTCATGGTTATAATTGGCAACTCCCAACGGAACAGGCGGATCTTCACGGGGTGTGACCGTACCGAATTTTTCAACTACCCACCTGGTCAGAGCAGGGTATTCATCATTCAGAAAAATGCCCCGGTATTTCACTGCAGGCGGCCCCTGTACTTCTGATCACATTCGATGTACAGAGCTTCCCTGTGCTCAACAGGTACATCAGCCCACCAATACCAGGGAGAAACCCCTATCCCGGATGAAAGTTCATAGATACCATAAATAGTTCCCCGTTTATCGCTGCCTGTAATAACCAGTGCCTCTCTGACGCCGGGCAGTGGCTTTTTTACAACCTGAATCACGAAGGTTTCCCATTTTCCGGCAATATTTTTGGTTGATATTTTTCCTTCGCTGACCAGTTTGTCAATAATGGGAGACTTACCCAGCGTACCGGCAATAACAATAGCTTTCGACCTGGGATACCTGGTAGTGAATAGTTCAGGTATTGCGTTTGTTACTTTTCCTATATCGGTCTGCAGGTCTTTGCATGCCCTGATCACACCCAGGTAGTCTTTATCGCTCACTATCAACGGGGCGGATTTACCTGCCACCGAGAGGGTAAAACCATCTCCGGCTGACGATACGATGAGGGTTGAACCGGTTGTCGCGGTGATGACATTGGCAGAGAAAACAGAAAGAACAAAATAGCCGGTGATAATGTGCCGAAGGAAGGAGGAGGTTTTCATGATGGGGAGTTTTTAATTAAAATCAATAATACCGGGTTACACGGTGAATTTCATGGCCATTATAGGAAAATTATGAATTAAAGGCAAGGATAATTTTAAAGAAATTGAAATTATGAATTAAAATTATAGATTTGTAAAACCATTTTTCCGTGAAAAAGCTTTTTTTATTTGACCAACTTCAATGGGATCAATTGGCTCCGCGGAATAGGGTCAGATTAACAGGTGTATGTAAATAATCAATTAATAATAAAAAAGTATGAGACTAACTTCTCAAAAAGTCACGGTATTCGAAAAAGTAGGGTATAGTCTGGGGGACCTTGCCGCAAACCTGGTTTTCCAAACATTAATTACTTATTTAGCTTATTTCTATACAGATATTTACGGGCTGAAAAACACCGATGCCTCAATAGTGATGTTAACTGTCGGCTTAGTTGCCGCATTTGTGTTTAATCCACTAATTGGATTACTGGCTGACAGAACCAATTCAAGATGGGGCAAATTCCGGCCCTGGATATTATACACCGCGATTCCTCTTGGCGTTGTTGCTTTACTGGCCTTTTCAACACCCCATTTTTCATACAAGGGAAAATTAATTTATGCTGCTGCAACGTATACTCTATTGTTGTTGATGTATGCTTCCAGCAATCTTCCGTATGCAGCTTTGAGCGGTGTATTAACCGGTGATATGGGAGAAAGAAATAGTATTTCATCGTATCGTTTTGTTGCAGTGATGTTTGCACAGTTTTTTGTACAGGTATTTATGCTGCCAATTATTGAATATGCCGGCCACGGAGATAAAGCCGC
>CAYWCR010000028.1:42727-44386 GCA_964456825.1 uncultured Bacteroidales bacterium | reverse complement strand
GGCATTGGCATTAATTTCTTTGGGTCAGACCCGGTTTCTGCCGGCTTTGGTTTATTCAATGCAGGAGGCATAATCTTTATGATTGTTGGGATTTCATTATCAAAAAAACTTGCAGATAAATATGGTAAACGCGATGTTTATAAGTATGGCTTACTCACTGCTACCCTTTTTGTTCTGATCTTTATCCTTTTCAAACCCGATAATGTAATCCTGATGTTCGTTTCGCAAATTCTGCATGGATTTTCGTACGGGATTACCATACCCATTCTCTGGGCTATGATTGCTGATGTTGCCGATTATTCTGAATGGAAAACAAATCACAGGGCAACTGCAATTATCTTTTCTGCTATGATGGTAGGTCTTAAAGCCGGGCTTTCAATCGGAGGCGCTCTGGTTACATGGATCTTAAGTTTATACGGATATATCTCTATAGAAAGTGCGGTGGCCGGGCAAGAAATTGTTCAACCTGAAACTGTCGCTGCAGGAGCAAAAATGCTTGTCAGTGTTTATCCTTCCATCCCTTTTCTTATAGGTGCCGGGTTATTGTTTTTCTATGTAATTGATAAAAAAATGGAGGTAAAAATTGAGGCAGACCTGAAGGCCCGAAGAGAAAAAGTGGGTGCATAACCGATTTTGATTAAGCAAATAGAATAAAATGAAAATCAAGACTATTTCTGCAGTAATTGCCATTATTATTCTGTCAAACATATGCACTATGGCGCAAAAGACGTTAGCTGAGGTTACCAAAGGCAAATTTCTTTTTGGAGTAGCTGTTAATATGCAACAAGTTAATGGCGTTGACCCCAAAGAATCAGAATTGATTGCTAAAGAATTCAATACCATTGTTGCCGAAAACTGCATGAAGCCTCAACCTATTCATCCGCAAGAAAACGAATACCAATGGACAGATGCAGACAAATTTGTGGCATTTGGAGAAAAAAACAAGCAGGTTGTAACAGGGCATTGTCTTATCTGGCATTCTCAAATAGGAAGGTGGTTCTTTGTTGATGACAGTGGGAAAGATGTCACTCCTGAAGTTCTGAAAGAACGGATGCGTCAGCACATCATTACAATTGTAGGTCGTTATAAAGGTCGTGTAAAAGGCTGGGACGTTGTCAACGAAGCTTTTGAAGACAACGGCACATACCGTAACAGCAAGTTCTACCAAATACTGGGCAAGGATTTCATCAAATATGCTTTTCAGTTTGCTCATGAAGCCGACCCAAATGCAGAATTGTACTACAACGATTATAATGTAGAAACTCCGGCAAAATGCGATGCAATTGTGGAACTTGTAAAAGAACTCAAGGCGGCAGGATGCAGAATTGATGCGGTTGGATCTCAAGCACACATGCAAATGGATAGCCCTACGCTTGATGCTACAGAAGCCAGCTTTAAGAAACTTAAAGCTGCAGGTGTGAAAATACTTATTACTGAATGGGATATTTCTATTCTTCCAAGTCCGTATTCCGGGGCAAACATTTCTACTCGTTTCACTTATTCAAAGGAAATGGATCCCTATCGTGAAGCTGTACCCGACTCAGTTCAACAAGAATGGAACAAACGTGTACTTGCTATGTTCAAACTCTTTCTAAAATACAATGATGTAGTGGATCGCGTCACAGTTTGGGGATTGAACGACGCCTTATCATGGTTAAA
>CAYWCR010000028.1:38093-42627 GCA_964456825.1 uncultured Bacteroidales bacterium | reverse complement strand
AATCCGAATCGCATCTGACAACCGTAATTATTACAGAAAACTATAAATTATAAGGAGAAACACAATGTCAAAAGAAAGAGATGTTTTTGTTGCCGCGAAAATCGCGAAAATGAGTCTGCTGGAAAAATGTGGCCAGCTGCTAACCTTCACCTGGAGAGGTGCTATCCCTACACCATCGGGGATCGAACAAATTACTAAACTGCATGCAGGCGGCATTTGTCTGGAACCGTATGCACTTGAAACATGTAAAAATCTATATTGGGGACGCTCACAGGTTGATCCAAATTTCAAGAAGCCCAAGGATTATTTCGACATTGCACACACATGGTTCAATTCCCGCGCCTTTGGCGTGAGCGTAATGCCTGAAGAGCTTACCGAAGCACTCAACAATCTGCAGAAAATTGCTATGAACCGGGCTTCGGGAATTCCTCTGCACGTAACGATTGATATGGAAGGTGATTTTAAGAACGATTACACTGCAGGTGGTATTTTGCAATTTCCCCCTCCCATGGGTATAACCGCTATCGGCGATGTGGATCTTGCATACAAACTGGCCAACCTGATGGGTCGTCAAATGGCTGCTATAGGTGTAACCCAGTTCTATCATCCGGTTTGCGACGTAAATATCAATCCGCTGAATCCCGAGATTGGTGTTCGTTCATTCGGTGATAATGTAAGCGTTATCTCAAAATTCATCGATGCTACTGTCCGGGGATATGAGGATGCAGGCATCACTGCAACTATTAAACACTTTGCCGGCCGTGGTGATTCGGCGACCGACGCGCATGATGTACTCGATGTGTGTCGCGGCGATAAAAAACGTATGCAGAAAGTCGAACTGGCTGCCTTCCAGGCTGGTGTGGATGCCGGTGCATCGGCTCTTATGACTGCCCATACTATTTACCCTGCCTACGATGAAGAATACCCTGCTACTCTTTCAAAAAAGATCCTAACTGATCTTCTGAGAGGAGAAATGGGATTTAAAGGTATTATTGTTTCCGATGCCATCGGTATGGCTGCTATTCTGAAAAAATGGCCACTCCCACTCGCATGTGCCATGGCAATCAAAGCCGGTGTAGATACCATCCTGCTCAAGGCTGACGATGAATCTCGTGCTCAGTGTTTGTTTGGTATCAAGAGTGCTGTTGAAGATGGTAGCTTGTCTGAAGAGCGCGTAGACGATGCAGTTCGCCGTTTACTTTCTCGGAAGTATGATCAGGGTCTGTTTAAAAAAGCCGGCAAAATGGATCCGAAGGAAACCACCAAGATTGTAAGAAGTAAAGAAAACAGGGACTTCTCTATGGAAGTAGCTCGCAAAGCACTTCTTGTAGTCCGCGATGATAAAAAGCTGCTGCCTCTAAGCAAAGACAAGAAAATTCTGGTGATTGAGCAAACCATCCCCTATGAGTTTCTTGGAAAGGATCTTTATAGCCATGCTCACATGTTCAGCGAGCAAATGGTGAAGTATTCCACTAACCTCATTCTCGACGATGCTGGATTCCATGCTGAGGAAGAAGATGTTGAAGAAGCACTGCGACTAGCCAAAGAGGCTGATCTTGTTGTCATGACCAACTACTACGCACGTATTGAAAAGCGGGGTAATAATACACATCTGGTTAAGGCGCTGAAGGCCGCAGGTCATACTGTGGTTGTCGTTACCAACTTCCCCTACAGGAAGGGAACCACAACGGTAGCCGATGCTGTTGTTTGCAACTTCTCTGGCACTCCTGATTCAATCAGGGCTTCAGTTGATCTCCTTTTCGGAGCTATCAAACCTTATCCTACGACAAAGATGCCGATTGATCTGAGCGCTGAAAAGAATCTGCCGGAAGAAGAAACACCAGCTCCCAAAAAGTCGCAAGAGAAGAAACCAGGCAATGTTTGGGGAGGAAAGTGCTAAGACTTGTAAAACGGAAAGATTAAATTAACATGCTGAGCGCCGGTGAAGATTATAAATCCCACACTGGCGTTCAGATTAATCTAAAGGGTGATAGCGTCTGCAAGTTGCCCTCCTTTTATATTTATTATAATGAACACTAAGCGAGAATAAAATGACAAAATCAACATCCTTTAACATTCAGGATATTTATACAATTGCAGGTCCTGAGATAGCAAAGATCTATGAAGAGAACTTTATGTCGGTTCATTTTCAGGGCATGTCCAAATGTCTTCAGTTTCCGCATACTGTGGCGCTGCAAGGCGCACCTACCTGTTCAATCGGAATTTCGCCATACGGTCTTTATAATCGGCTGAACGACGCTGGTCGTCTTATTATGTTGAATCAGAAAGCGGTTCAGTTTGGTTCAGCGCCATATATTCGTATTGACGATACCTGCACAATGCTAACGCAGAAACTTCCGGGTGAAACAGAACTTCCCGATGATATCCCCGCAGTTAAAAATTATTATCCTGCTCCGATTGAAAAAGAGAACATTGCGATGACCATTGCAACTCCCTCACTGGAGATTGCTTATAAATTTGAAAAGGTAAAGGTCACCAGAAGACTGATTTCTCCTTTACTATCCGGTGGAGAACAGACGTTGATGCCGCTCGGCGTTGAAGAATATTTAGTTGAAAATGTTACCGGATACGATCAACAGGTCACACTCGTAATACCAAGACCATCATTGGTCAATCTCCAGGAAAAAGAGCTTAAACCCACCGATCAGGACAGTGTTTTCGTAGCCACTGCGGCAGTAAAAGGACAGAAGCATGAAGAATTCCGTCTGGACGGTATCCGTGGTGTAATTATGGGCAGCAAGGAAAGTCAGAACAGAATGGCAATAGCCGTCGCAGACGTTCCGGGTGTTGCCGTGGATACCCAACCCTATTTCTGTCTCAATAAATACTCCGGTGATCTTCTGTTAAGCAGCGATGGCAGCTTTTATGAAAAACGGCAACCGGTCATCCGCAGTGATTATGGAGCAGCTGTCAGTCTGACGTTTGCGTTGGGACCATTTGAATCAAAGACTGTTCCTTTTGCTGTGGCTCTTGATTTTCCCGTACAGGATTATATTGACGGGAAGACGTTTGAGCGGAAATATATAAAAAACTTTACGAAGAAGGATACCCGAATCCTGGACCTGGTAAAAATTGCGTTGACCAGTTACCCGCAATGGTGGAAACGCACCCTTACAATTCAAAAACGGATCTTTGATCTGATCTCTTCTACATCTTCCTACAAGGATGACCGCGAAGGAGCATTGCGTCTGACAAGGTTAATGCTGAATGAACTTCATTTTCCATTGTCCAACGCTATCGTCTGGGTCGATGATGAAAACGGTGAACGGGCCCGTTTCCTGGAATGTTTTGACTATGCCTATATCGATCCTTCGGATGTGGATTGGTATTCGATGGTATTGTTGATGCTTTTCCCAAAGGTGGAAAAAGACCTGTGCCAGGCGTTTATCAATTCCATACAGGCTGTGGATCCTACGCCCAGATGGTATCATCATCATGCTTCTTTTGTGCAGGCACAGATGCATTTTAATGAACATCGCGAGGAATATGAAGGTGTATCCCTTACGCAGATCCGTGATGATTTCAAGACCAAAGGCAGTGTCGCCCATGATGTCGGTGCCATGCCTAAGGGCCATCCGCTGCGTAACGTGAGTGATTACGCATGGTATAATAATAATTACTGGGTTGATCTGTATCCCAAACTGATGATGCGTGTATTACGCAATGTAAAATTCACAGGGGATATGGAATTTCTTAAATCGAACTGGGAAACGATGAAGTTCGGACTGGAATCGTTGCTGAAACTCGATTTTGATAACGATGGTATTCCTGAAGGGCATCCGGACGATGTAAAGAACACCTTTGATAACCTGGTACTTTTCGGCGCCGATGCCTATGATGCAACCCAATTCCTGGGAGGCTGCCAGGCATTGATCAAAATGGCACAGATGCTTGGTGAAAAGGCTGATGAGGAACACATCAAAAAAGTGTACGATAAAGCCTGGAATAGTTTTGAGAAATTATGGCGGGAAGATGTGAATAAAAAGGGAGAGAAACTCGAATACTATGTTACCTGCTTTGATCCTGAATCAGGAAATACAAATACAGATGTCTGGACCAATCAGCTTGACGCTTTATGGTATCTGACAGCCATTGGCGAGCCTCCTGCAATTCCGGAAGAACGGGTCAAAAAGATCTTGAAAGCTGTCTATAGCACCAATCACTCGTTTATGGGCTGGGCCATGTGCAAAACGAAGGATGGAGAGCCTGTTGAATCGGAACAGGGGCAGGATGTGTATACCACTACGAATTATGTTTTCGCCCAGTTGCTGGATTATTACGGTATGGTCGACGAAAGTAAAGAGGTATACAAACATATGGATCGCGTAGTATTTAACTATGCAAATACCCTGACAACTCCGGATAATCTTCGGGCTGAGCTGGAACTGGAAGCTGGTGAAAAAGAACCCGGTCCGCATTATATTGTGGCGGCATATCCCCGACCCGGCGCAGTATGGTCACACCTGGTGATGAATCACATCAAGGATCTGCAGGCGAAAAACAAGACCAAAAC
>CAYWCR010000028.1:9813-37993 GCA_964456825.1 uncultured Bacteroidales bacterium | reverse complement strand
TTCGGAGGAAAACCACGTGTAGCTCCGGGAAGTGCTGTTTTATGCGGAGCCATGGTGGCCGCAAGGGTTGGCAAGAAGGTTGCTGTCGTTGCTAAAATGGCCAAAAAGGACGAGGAGATCCTTCAGCCCATGAAAGATCTGGGCATTGATTGTTATCTTATTCCCAGCGCAGAAACCTCGTATAACAGGGTGGTACACTTTTCCGCAAATGTCGATGAACGTGAAATGACCCTTATCAAATCGGCCGGAATAATCGACATCAAAGATGTTCCTGAATTGGATTCTACATGTGTTCACCTGGCCGGAATTTCGGATACCGAATTTGATATGCCACTCATGAAGGGATTGAAAGCCAGAAACTACCCGAGCCTGTCGGTTGATATGCAGAGCTTTGTGCGCCATATCAATCCCGTAACAAAAAACCACGAGTTCAGCGACGTGGCAGATAAAAAGGAAATTGCTGCTATGATGAACAAACTTAAATTGGATGTTGTAGAAGCCAAACTTCTTACTGGTACGGATGATCTTGAAAAGGCTGCAATAATCGTCGAATCATGGGGTTGTTCCGAAATTTTAATTACACATTCCGAGGGAGTGCTTGCGAGAGTTAAAGGGAAAACATATTATGAAAAATTCTCCAACAATAGTGTAGCTGGCAGAACCGGCAGGGGCGATACAACATTTGCTGCATACCTCTCACACAGGTTGGATCACGAAGTTCCGGAGTCGTTGAAGTTTGCTGCTGCTCTTGTATCAATCAAAATGGAAACACCCGGCCCATTTAGTGGAACACTTGATGATGTCAACAAACGACTGAAAGAAAAACATTCCTGAAAAGACCGGATATAACCGGTCAGCCTGTTTTGTAAGAAGTCTTCCAAAACGATTTTTATATTGGCGCAGCACTTATTGTTGAGCAAATCTGTGGCAAGGAACCCGAAGCTGTGGTTGCCGCACCTGCAGCAAGGCCGAAAGTGTCAGTGTAAAAACTGAGCTGCAACAGCATCATGGTTTGAAAGATAAGATTGGCTGCTCCATCACCCAGGCTAAAGCCGACTTTTTCTTTTATCGACAGTTTTTGTGGTTCCGTTTGCATAGTATGGTTTTTTAAAATACATTCAACATATTCAGTAAAAATAAGATAACAGCCGTAATGACAACAATCAGAAATATTTCAATACCCAGATATTTATAATGCCTCATAAACCATAAAGATAATTAAAAATAAAAATAAGTATAAACATGTGTTAATTAGCGTACAAAAAAAGCGGAAAGGAGTAATATAATTATCGCGTGGATAAAATTGTCAAAAGGGTGGAAAAAAAGTTCAGAAGCTGGTTTTTCTGTGATTTTAATGATCAGATAATGAAAAGGATTAGCTTCAGATTATGGCTGACGAAAACATCCTTTGTGACGGCCCAGGTTTCCGGTGATTCGGAACTGTTAATAAACAGCAGAAAAGTAAATCCGAATATTCGGAATCATAAAAAATTATGGTTATTTTTAAACTATAAACCAGGATCATTAAAAACCTATGCACAAAAACCTTAACATAAGCCTGGCCTTATTGGCGGCAATGGTATTATTGCTTCATTGCAAAACGCCTGTTGAGAATCCGGAAGTAAAAATATCCGGGACATACGCTGTACCGGAGAATTTTCCGGCCTGGGTTCATGATGCCGTCTTTTATCAGATCTATCCCCAGACTTTTTATGATACCGACGGAGATGGTATCGGTGATCTGAATGGGATCATCCGTAAACTGGACTATATTAAAAGCCTGGGAGTAGATGCTGTATGGCTCAATCCGTTTTTCGAATCGCCATTCTGCGATGCGGGCTATGATGTGTCGGACTATTACAAGGTAGCTCCGCGGTATGGAACCAATGATGATGCCCGGATGCTTTTTGATGAAGCCCACAAACGGGGATTGAAAATCATTATTGATTATGTGATCAGTTATACTTCCATTGAGCATCCCTGGTTTAAGGCATCAGCGAGACAGGATACCAACCGGTATACCAACTGGTACATATGGAATGACAATACCTGGATGAATCCGCCTGAGGATTATAAAGATGCCTTTGTGAAAGGTTATGGCAGGCGCAATGGTCAGTTTATGCGGAATTTTTACTGGTGTCAGCCTGCGCTGAATTTTGGATTTGCAAAACCTGAACAGCCCTGGATGTTACCCACCCATCATCCGGATATACTGGCGATGCGGGAGGAGTTAAAAAATGTGTTGCGTTTCTGGATGGATATGGGAGCCGACGGATTCCGGGCTGATATGGCCGGCGCCCTGGTCAAAAATGCCAACATTAAGGGGAATGATCAGTTTTTTAATGTGCGGGATGAGGCAACCAAAGAATTCTGGCGTGAGATCCGGCATTTGTTAATGAAGGAATACCCTGATGCTTTTATGATAGCAGAATGGTCATTCCCAAAAGATGCCCTTGACAGCCTGTTCCATGCTGACTTTTTCCATTGGTTTGAGGGTTATAATGACCTGTTTCAGAAAGAAAGCTGGCGCATCCTGAATGGATATTCTGAAGGGAACAGCTTCTTTGACAAGGAAGGGAAGGGTAATATCGCCCATTTCCTGAAGAGCTACCTTGACCAGTATGAAGCAACGAAAGGGAAAGGATATATTACGCTGCCCCTGGGAAACCATGATAACGCAAGGCTGGGAAATAATCGCTCGGATGACGATCTGGAAATCATTTATGCCTTTGCATTGACCATGCCGGGCATACCTTTTATATATTACGGCAACGAAATCGGCATGCGGCAGTTGGGAACCGATTGGCCACAGGTGGAAGGTGCTTACAGGCCTCGCAATGGAGCGCGCACTCCCATGCAATGGGCTCCCGGAAAAAACCTCGGCTTTTCCGGGGCGGCACCGGAGAATTTATATCTTCCGGTTGATCCGGCAGGCGACGCCCCAACCGTGTCTGAACAGGAAAGTGATCCGGCTTCCCTGCTTAACCGGACACGAAAACTTATTGCCCTCAGGCATTCGGAACCTGCACTGGAGGCTTATGCTGAATTTGTACCGCTCTTTGCAAAGGAAAATTCCTATCCTTTTGTTTATGCCAGGGCAAAGGACAAGGATGTGGTGCTGATCATGCTGAATCCGGCTGCCGCAGCCTGCGACGCCGAATTTGCATTCCCTGCTGACTACCGGGAACTGCAGCTGCTGGCGGGGAAGGAATTAAAGATCAGCAGGGAAGGTAACCGGTTAAAGGTCCACATGCCGGGGCAGCATTATGCGATTTACAAAATAAGGTAGGAACAGGCATGCCTTGTTCAGGCCACACAGGATGAGTCTGCCTGTCCCCTTTGAAAAAAAACAATTAAAATATCCCATAATGAAAATCAAACTATGGCTCACGGCTATCGTTCTATCCCTGCTCTGCTGCCCTTCAGTCGCACAGTCAGTGTTTTCAACCGGTAATGACATCCCGTATCTGAGACAACATGGCAATGCCACGCAACTTGTTGTGAAGGGGAAACCGTATCTCGTCCTGGGTGGTGAACTGGGGAACTCAACGGCTTCTGATCCGGCTTATCTGCGGTCGGCGTGGCCTGTCCTTCAATCCATGCACCTGAATACCGTTCTGGCTCCCGTATATTGGGAACTGGTAGAGCCGGAAGAAGGAATATTTGACTTCGCCCTGGTTGACAGTCTCATTGCTGGAGCAGAACAACATCAGATGCGGCTGGTATTGCTATGGTTCGGCACCTGGAAAAACAGCATGTCATGCTACGTTCCCCTTTGGGTTAAAAAGGATTTCAACCGCTTTCCCAGGGCACGGGATAATCAGGACAGGGGACTGGAAATGCTCACCGCATTCAGTGAGGAAAACCTTCAGGCAGATTTGCGCGCTTTCACGGCACTCATGAAACATATCCGTGAAGTCGACAAAAAGCAAACGGTCATTATGGTGCAGGTGGAAAATGAAATTGGCATGATCCCGGTGGCAAGCGACTTTCATAAGGCTGCGAATGCTGCTTTTACTTCCCCCGTCCCCATGGAATTGATGTCGTACCTGCAGCAAAAAAAGGACAGCCTGGATTCGGCCATTAAAGAACGCTGGGCACAGTCAGGTTACAAATCCTCGGGCTCATGGGAAGATATTTTTGGCATAAGTCATGCCACGGACGAAATTTTTATGGCCTGGCATTATGCTGTTTATGCAAACCGTATAGCTGAGGCCGGAAAACATGAATATCCTTTGCCCATGTTTGTCAATGCCGCCCTTAACCGGCCCCATAAAAACCCCGGTGAGTACCCTGCAGGCGGACCTTTGCCGCACCTGATGGATATATGGAAGGCCGGTGCTCCCGCTATTGATTTTTTATCGCCCGATATATATTTTCCGAATGTCGACCACTGGATCAAACAGTATCACCGTCCGGGAAATCTGCTGTTCATACCTGAAATCATGCGCAGCCCAAACAATGCGGCTCAGGCTTTTTATATTGTCGGGCAGCATGATGCCCTGGGATTATCCCCTTTTTCAATTGAATCGGCTGAAAATCCTGAAACAGAAAGGCTGACGCAGGCTTATGACCTGCTGGAACAATTGGCCCCTATGATCCTTGATCATCAGGGCAAAGGCACGATGGCGGGGGTGATGCTTGACAACAATAACGGTGCTGAGACAAGGGTACTGGATAATTACCGGTTCAATTTTTCCTTTGAGCCTGCAGACCGATATGCTTATAAGGGAAATCTGAAGGATTCAGGATTCCATACCGGCGGAATTATTCTTTCCGTGGCCCCCGACGAATACATCATAGCCGGAAGCGGGCTCATTGTCACCTTCGAATCTGCCCTTCAGGATAATATGCTGGTGGGTATCGGCAGCATCGATGAAGGCCGCTTTGAAAACGGGAAATGGATCCCGGGTATGCGGCTCAACGGGGATCAGAGTCACCAGGGCAGACATATGCGGCTGCCGAATGACCGGTTCAGCATTCAGCGGGTGAAGTTGTACCGGTACCGGTAAAATACAAGAGGGAGTGAGGGGGAGACTAATAGACTAATAGACTAAGAGACAAAGAGACTAAGAGATAAATCAATAAACCTGCCTGCCGGCAGGCAGGTCACCAAATCACTAAACCTGCCTTCCGGCAGGCAGGTCATCAAATACTCCCTGCCGCTTCAACAAAGGCCTGGATCTGCTGTGTGGTTACCTCAGGTGGCATGCCTCCGCCACAGGAAAGGATAACATTGGAACGGTCGCTGAGAGAGGTAACGAGACCGGTGACCGCGTCCTTAATATGGTCGGTTGTCCCTTTAGCCATAACATCACGGGGTGGAATGTTGCCCAGCATGGCAACCTTGTTTTTGGTTAATTGTTTCAGTTCATTAAGCGAAGCATCAAAAGCCATGTTGAACAAATTGACGCCTATTTCCGGAAGAAATTCAACCGACGATTGCCACTGGGCATCATTATGCAGAAATTTGACAGCAACATTCCTGTCATACAGGGCTTTCAGGTATGGCATCCCAAATTCCATGAACTGATCAGTGCCAATAAAACCAATTAAATCATCCAGAATGAGAATGCCGTCAATGGTGTTGATGGTTTTCATTTGCAGGTCATGCCAATCGATCAGAAAATCAGTGATAATGTCCAGTAACTTGTGGATCCTGTCGGGATCGGTCATCATGGCCATGAGAAATTCCGTCGTACCCATCAGATGTGCTGCAATATTCAAGGGCCCACGCGAAACAGAAAAGCGGATGCTGTGCCCCATGGCTTCAATTCTCGGCCGGTTCAGCCTTAAACGGTTCAGTACAAAAGACAATAAACCATCTGATTCAGTACGGGGCTTCTGAAGCGAATCGATCATTTCCACGTTGGGTATGCAGGGGAAAGCATGCGGAAACTCATTTTCCGGGAACCTGCAGGGAGCACCAAAAGCCGAGGGCTCAGTGCACATGCCTAACTCTGACCAGAATCCCGGCAGAAACATACAGGTCGGAAAAGTATCAATGGCCTTTTTATTGGCATTGAACCAAAGATCATCATTGCTGAAATAGTCCAGTATTTTAATGCCGGCCCAGTTAGGCAGCCAGGGACTGTCGATGATAAAGCCAACCGGCATAGGGGTTAGAACTTCCCCTTTCAACACTTTCAACAATTGATTCCATTGATGGTCAGTCATGTTTTGAATAATTTGATTTTTAAGGCAATAAATTTAACAGAAAGTTTTGAAATCGATTACATAAAAATGGGGGAATAGTTTACTATGTTGATTATATAATATTAAAAATTATCCATGAAAAATAACAGAGGAGTTGGCAGCCGGAAGTTAGTCGCTGGTAGTTAGTAGTCAGAAGCCGGGAGAGGGTAGGATAGTTGTGATCATTGAAGAATAGTTTATTTTTGGTTCCGGGTGAATTATTGATAATAATTAAAGTTATGGAGATAACATTTGAAGAACTGACTGAAGAAAAGCTTCAGATTGTAAAAGAAATATATGAATACTATATAGAAAACTCCACAGCCACTTTTCACACCGGGAGCATTACCCTGTCTGAGATCAGGGAATTCATTCCCCTTGGCCATCCGGTATATAAATCATATTTAATGCATTCAGACAGAGTGATCTGCGGGTATTGTTACCTGTCACCTTACAAAAAAAGACAGGCTTATGACCGCACAGCGGAGATCACGGTTTATCTGAAAAAGGAATTTACGGGCAGGGGAATTGGGAGACTGGCTTTGCAGCAGCTGGAGAAGGATGCCAGGCTAACCTTTATAAAGGTGTTAATGGGAATCATCACCGCTGATAATATCCGGAGCATTCACCTGTTTATGGGTGAAGGATATGAAAAATGCGCTCATTTTAAAGAAGTTGGAGAAAAATTCGGCAGGATACTGGATGTGGTTGCCTTTCAGAAATTTATCGGATAAGACTACTGATTACCGCTTACCGCTTACTGATCACCGTTCACCTTCCCCCTTAACCACGCAATCCACGCATCAAACCCATCACCGGTGCGGGCTGAAAGTTCAATGCAATGGAGATCAGGATTGATGTGGTTGATATATTCTTTAAGCTTGTCAACAGAAAAGTCAACATAAGGCAGGAGGTCTGTTTTGTTAATTAAGCAAACCTGCGAACTCAGGAACATCTGGGGATATTTAAGCGGTTTATCTTCTCCTTCTGTTACGCTTACAATAACCACCCTGAAGTTTTCGCCCAGATCGAAGAGGGCAGGACAAACAAGGTTCCCGACATTTTCAATCATCAGTATGGAATGATGGGGAGGATCAAGTTCTTTGACGGCTTTGTTTACCATTTCAGCATCCAGATGGCATCCGCTTCCGGTGTTGATCTGCACTACCGGTATCCCGGTGGCGCTGATACGGCTTGCATCCAGGGTTGTCTGCTGGTCTCCTTCGATTACGCAAATACTGAATTGATCTTTCAGTGTTTTCAGGGTTCTCTCAAGAATGGTGGTCTTACCTGAACCAGGGGAGCTGACCAGGTTTAACGCAAGAGTGCTTTTTGCTTCCAAGTAACCACGGTTACGCTGGGCCAGCATGTTGTTCTTCTGCAATACATCGGTTTCAACCGTGATGATCCTTCCCTCATGATGGGTATGTTCATACTCATGCTCATGCCCGTGTTCATGTTCATGCGTATGGACATGTCCATGATCATGATCATGATGAGGGTGAGTATGTTCCTTCTGTCCCGGTTTCATGATGGTGAATCTTGGTTCAGAAGATCCGCAGCCACAAGTGTCGCACATTTTTCTTTCAGGCTAATCCGCGATAAAGTTAAGCATTTTATCGGGGATGTTTTTATGCTTTTTGCTGATGATTTTTTTACGGCCCGGCAAGCATGATTGACTTCACCTTCAACTCCCTGCCCTGCAGGATGGTGGTGCTGTTATCTCCGCATGAAGGACAGCTCTCAATCAAATCAGCCGGCGAAAACTGATGCTGGCAATGGTTGCATTTCAGCAGCAAGGGCACAGGATTTATTTTCAGACTCGATTTTTTCAGCAGGGTGGATGAAGCTGCCGCTGATTCCCAGGCAAATTCCAGCGCTTCAATATTGATCCCGGAAGCATCCCCTACGTCCAGTTCGACCTCGGATACGCCGGTGGCATTATGCTGTAAAGCCGTTGATTCAGCTATTTCGACGATATTGACGGCAATTGAAAATTCATGCATGTCAGTTTTTTTTTGCCGGATCGTTAACAAATCCTGGGCAACTGTATCCCTGCAAGCCGGTCTACAATCCTGTTCCCCCCGGTGATTGACTGCATCACTACCTTGCCGGGGTGGCTGTCTGTTATCTCACCAATGATGGCAGCATGAGCACCTGTGTCTGTTTTACGCATGATCTCCAGCACCTGATCTGCATACTCCCTGTCCACCACCGCCAGCATCTTCCCCTCATTGGCCAGGTATAACGGATCAAATCCGTAGAGTTCGCATAAACCGGCCACCTGTTCCCGCACCGGAAGGCATTGTTCCTCAATCTTTATGCCATAAGCTTTCTTTTCCGTAATTTCAGCGCAGATAGTCGCCAGTCCCCCCCGGGTTATGTCGCGCATGAATTTAATCGCTGCCCCTGATTCCAGCATGGCAAGGATCATGGGACTCAACAGAGCAACATCGGATAGCAGGGGCACTTCAAACTGCAGTTTTTCCCTTGCCGCCAGGATGCAGATTTCATGATCACCCAGATATCCGCTTACCATTATCTTATCCCCGGATTTGATATTTTTTCCTGCGGCAATGTCCGCACTTTTTTCCGTTGCCAGTCCGATTCCGCTGGTGGTAATGTAAATCTTATCACATTGCCCTCTCTTTACCACTTTCGTATCGCCTGTCACAATGCTTGCCTTGACCAGTGAGGCAGTTTCCGCCATCGACCGTGCAATTTGTTCCAGCTGAAGAACAGGAAAGCCCTCCTCGAGTATAAAGGATGCACTGAGAAATAAAGGTTTGGATGCGGATACGGCAAGATCATTGACGGTACCGCAAACAGCCAGCTTGCCAATATCTCCGCCCGGGAAAAAAATCGGATCGATGACATAAGAATCCGTAGTAAAGGCCAGGTGAGGGCCCGGACTTTTAAATATTGCCGCATCACCAAGCACATCAAGAACAGGATTGGAAAAATGCCTGGTAAAGATATTGCGGATCAGTTCTGATGTCATTCTGCCCCCGCTGCCGTGACCCATCATAATAACATTATCCATCGGCATGATTTTATACGAAAGTAATCCGAAATTCGTAAATCGCAGTTCGAATCACACAAAATCTATGCAGGAAACACGGAATGATGGAATGATATACAGACTGCACATTCTCTTAAACCCTCACAACCCTCACAACCTTTTCTCAATTTTATTACTTATTTTGCACCCTGATGAATAACAGAGAACCGGTGAAGCATTACCATCATATTTTCTTTGATCTCGATAATACCCTCTGGGATTTCAGAACCAATATGAAAGAAACTTTTGCTGAGATCTTTCAGGAATTGGACCTTTCAGCAATCCGCGGGCGTTTCGATGAGTTTGTCAGCCTGTTTGACAAAAACAATGAGCAATACTGGATTGCATACCGGAAAGGGCTTGTAAAGAAGGAAGTATTGCGCATCAAACGGTTTTCAGATACCCTTGAATCCCTGGGAATGCATGACGATGACACCGCAATGCAAATGGCGGATTTGTACCTACAGAGGGTTTCGCGAAAGGCCAATGTCTTCCCGGGCGTCCATGAAACACTGGCCTATCTGAAAGAAAAATACGCCTTGTATATCATTACCAATGGCTTTGTCGAGATACAGACCAATAAGTTGGAGAGTTCCGGATTGAGCCGTTATTTCAGCAGGATCTTTATAGCCGAGGCTACTGGTTTTCAGAAACCCGACAAGCGTTTCTTTTATCATGCACTGTCGTCGGTGAATGCAAAAAAGTCCGGGAGCCTCATGGTGGGCGATGATATGGAAGCCGACATGATGGGTGCAAGAGAGGCCGGGATTGATCAGGTCTTCTTCAATCCGCTGGGAATAAAACATGAGATTCGCGTTACTTATGAAATTCAGTCAATAGAGGAATTAAGGAAGATTATATAGCAGTTTAGCTATTTAGCAGTTTAGCTTTTTAGGTGTTTAGCTTGTAGCCATTAGCCGTTAGCTAAGAGCCAACAGCTAACGGCTAAACTGATTACCGATTACCTATTACCGATTACCGTTTACGGTCTACTTCTTCCCCGTGTCAGGTGATTTTGAGATCGAATCCCTCATCTGGGTATCTGCATTGATATTCTGCATACGGTAGTAATCCATGATCCCCATGTTGCCTGCCCGGAATGCTTCAGCCATGGCAAGGGGCACCTGTGCTTCCGCTTCGATAACCTTGGCCCTGGCTTCCTGTGCTTTTGCTTTCATTTCCTGTTCGAGGGCAACAGCCATGGCGCGTCTTTCTTCAGCCCTCGCCTGGGCAATGTTTTTATCGGCATTGGCCTGATCCATCTGCAATACAGCACCAATATTTTTTCCAATATCGATGTCTGCTATATCTATGGACAGGATCTCAAAAGCTGTCCCGGCATCAAGGCCCTTTTCCAACACAACTTTGGAAATATTGTCAGGATTTTCCAGCACTTCTTTATGCGATTTGGCCGAACCAATGGATGAAACAATGCCTTCACCTACACGTGCCAGTACTGTTTCTTCACCGGCACCACCGACCAGTTGGCGTATGTTGGCCCTGACAGTAACGCGTGCTTTGCAGATCAGCTGAATGCCGTCTTTTGCCACCGCTGAAACTGCCGGTGTATTGATAACCTTGGGATTTACAGACATCTGAACAGCTTCCAAAACATTGCGACCTGCCAGGTCGATCGCTGTTGCGGCTTTAAAATCAAGATTAATATTGGCCTTATCGGCTGAAATAAGCGCATTGACAACCGACCTTACATTTCCTCCTGCAAGAAAATGTGCTTCAAGATCATCGGCTTTCAGGCTTAAGCCGGCTTTTGTGGCACTAACCAGTGCGTTGATAATAATGGAAGGAGGTACCTTCCTGATTCGCATTCCGATCAATTGACCAATGGGTACATATACACGTGCAAAAACTGCACTGAACCACAGTCCCAGCGGTATAAAATAAAAAAACAACCAGACAAAAGCTATGATGAGAATAACGATCACAATCCATAAAAACATTCCATTCATAATATTCAGGTTTTTAGTTTAACAATCAGTTGATTCCGGGATACTTTTATTACTTCAATCTCGGTATTTTCATCAATAAAGCCGGATACAGATTTTGCTTCGCAGACCATGTCATGTACCTTCACCTTTCCCATGGGCGCCAGCCGTGTTATGGTTCTACCGGTATCGCCGCCGTTGATTTTTTCAGGTTCAATGGTCACAATTTTGCTGTCGATACTTGCATTCAGTCCCATTTTTCTCCAGGTTTTGCGCCGGAAAGCGAATACCATGGAAAGTACTGACGCAACGATGGCCGCGATCAGGGTTATATGTCCCACCGTATTCCCATGAAACACATAGGAAGCAATAACACCACCGACGAGACACAGAAAACCACCGATTCCAAATACAGACACACCCGGCACAACGAGAAATTCAACCAATAATAATATAATGCCGCCGAGAATGATTAAGATAATAGCAATCAATGACATCTGAAAATGGATTTTTTAATCAATGGTAGCGCTTAATCCCTTTACTGTCAATCCTTCCTTAAAGGGTTCCAGGAATTCAAAGGTTCCTTTTTTAATGTCGCATTTCCCTTTGTAATGCACCAGGAAGGTGCATTGCTCGGCCTGAACGGAATCCATGTTGCAAACCTCGATCAGGCAGTCAATAACGAAATCAAAGGAGTGAAAATCGTCATTGTGCAGGATAAGAAAACGTCCTTCCTCCGATTTTTCGTCGGTTAATTCGTTAAACTCGGGCTTTACTATATGACTTTCTTTGCTTTTCATTGCTGATCCTGCTGCATTCTATAAGTACAATTCCTTATGCTTTGTTTTGATTCAAATTTATAAAAATTTTTGCTTATTCCTTTCATATCACGCATGAATAAATAAAATTAATCAAACTTCATGATACCTGTGATCGTTCCTCATAATTGTCCATTGTCCATTATTCATTGTTCATTGCTCATTGTTCATTGCTCATTGTTATAATTTCAGTTTCTCAAATTCAATCTCCCTTGCTTTTTCGGTAGAAATAGGCCTGGCATCATAGAAGGCAACTACAAAGGCATCAGGGAATCCGGTATTCCTCACTTTTTCCAGCGCTGTTGTAACCGCTGCCGTACTTGAAAAAGTCCCTGCATAGTATTTATACATATTTTTTTCGGCCAGCCACTCAACATACAGGGGGTATAGTCCTCCAAATGAGTTTATCTCCTTTGGTTTGCTGAATACTCCCAGCTGGATGCGGTAAACAAGGCCGCCGATCCCGGCCGGCAGAGGCGGTATTGGATTCCCCTCAGAGTAAGGCGTGTTTTCAAGAATATTAAATTCAGTGAACCCTTGTGTTTCCTTGCTCTTATCATAAGCAGGTTCGGCATTGGTATTGGTTTGGTATTCAGGCGGGATTACAGGCATGGTGTCCCGTATCTTGTACTGATACACCTTAATTCCATTTATTTCCTTATGCAATACAAGATTGGTATCACCCTCCGGCAACGTATCGGCCAGATTTTTCATTTTTCTGGCTGCTGTAAATTTTTCATCTGCTTCGCGCTGGTTCTTTTTTGCTTCCCTTTCCAGCTCTAAAATATCCGAAATAAGTTGCTCTTTTGCCGCTTTGTCAGGGATTTCCTTCGCCATGATACGATATTCCCTGGCCATCCGTGAGAGGGAGTCAGCTTTTACCTGAATAGACAAGGCATCGGCAATAATCAGATTGTATTCATTCTTATTGAAGGGTGCTGCCGCTGTACCTTCTGAGCCAACCTCCCGGCCGGAAGGGATATCTTCCTCATGGGCAGCCAGCGTGTCAGGTTTCCCCTGTGTTGCTGATGAAACAGCAAGGGCCGACAGATCACGCAGATCATCCACCGTCAGCAGCTTATCTTCGGTTTCATTTTCTGTCAGTGCAATATGGTATAGCATAACCATTCCCGGGCCTGTGCTGCGGTTTGAAGCAAATTGAGCAGTCTGGCCGAGATCACTGGACACCAGCATAAAGTCATCGTAGGGCGAATTGATAGGGAAACCCATATTCTCCGGCTTTGACCACGTTTTGGTATTCCAGTCATATACCGACCTGAAAATATCATAACCTCCCATACTTGAATGGCCTTTTGAACTATAATAGAGTGCCGATGCAGGGGTATCAAAAAAAGGAAAATCCTCATCAAAGGATGTATTTATTATTTCACCCAACGCTTCCGGCATGCTCCAGGTCTGATGATTTATATTCCTGATCCGGAATATCTCTGTCCCCCTTTTTCCGGTAACATCGTAACCCGAAACATAGATGAACTCATTGATCTCAGTGTAGGCAGGCAAATACATCAATGAAGAGAAATTCATTTTCTGATCAACCTGGGAGTTGAATTCAACGGGTTTTCGGATCACTTTCCCGTTGGTGCTTATGAAATACGCATTCTCGAGCTGGTATGCCGGTGAGATGACAGCATTTTTTACCGTGCATGATTTTGCCTTACGGGTCAGATCGATCCCGTTTTTAGCCATTTCAATCAACCGCTGAACTTCCAGCTTTCGGATATCGGTCCTTTTTCCCAGAACCAAAAAGCGGGAATAATGTTTTATGGCATCCTCAAAAGCATAACGCAAATGGCAGGCCCTGGCAAGATAGAAGGTCGCCAGGGGATAATCTGCATCAGCTGAAGCCATCCGCATCAGATCCATTGCTTCTTCAAGATCCTGGTTAAGATTCAGCAAACATAAAGCGGTATGGTATTGATAAAAGGGATCACTGGGGTAAATATTCACCAGCTCACGGTAAAGAGGTAGTGCGTGCGCATAATCATTTTTAAGAAAATAGCCGGCGGCCTCACTTTTCAGCGCAGCTTTCACCGAATCCTGGGCTTTATCTGAAGTAAAAACAAAAAGAAAAAAACAACACAACAACAATCGGGTACCCCGGTGTTCATTTAAATTCATATTGTAACTATTTTTATATGCCACGCAAATTAGTGATTCCATAGTAAAATGATGAAAAGATTTTTCAATATTTACGCACAGTATGGCATAAAACATTTATCTTCGCTCCGCAATTAAAAAAATAAACATATCTATATGAGAACTTTCGCTATTTCATTGCTGGTAATTACCAGTACTCTTTTATTTACATCCTGTAATAAAAAGCAGGACTATACAAAAGTAAAGCTTACCAATGAGCTGGATACAGCCAGTTATTACCTGGGTATTTTCTGGGGGCGGAATGCCCAGAGCGGAGGCCTTGACGAACTCAATTACGAGGCACTCTCCAGAGGATTACAGGCTGCCATGGAAAAGGACACTACCCTGCCACCCAGCTATGTTATGCAAAGCTACCTGCAGCTTTTCTCGGTTAAGAGAATGTTCAAGGACTACAAAGTCGAAAATGAAAAGTTTCTGGCAGATAATGCAAAAAATGACAGTGTCCAGACCTTGCCCAGCGGCTTGCAGTATATAGTAATGACAGAAGGGACCGGTCCAAAACCAGGTGCCACCGATACGGTTATGGTCAATTATATTGGTAAAACGATCGACGGAATGGAATTCGACAATTCTTACAGAAGGGGGAGTCCTGTCGAATTCAATGTTTCGGGTGTCATTAAGGGTTGGACGGAAGGCCTTCAGCTGATGAGCACCGGCTCCAAATACAAATTCTTCATCCCCTATCAGATTGGTTACGGAGAAATGGGATCGCAACGGATCAAACCGTATTCCACGCTGATCTTTGAAGTTGAACTGCTGTCCGTTAAACCGGGCATCTGATAAGCCTGTAACAAGCTATAAAAAAAACTGTCAGACACCCCTGGAGGTGACTGACAGTTTTCTTTTTTATCACTACCCTTATTTTGCTTGCCCGAAGGAATGCTTTTTCCACTTTCGTGTAGCCATCAGGAAGTCCAGGGCTATCCAGAACAATAATCCGATCAGACTCAGCAACAGGATTTTCGGAACCTGAATGGATTGGATAAAGCCTGGTTCAATCTGATGAAGCCTTTGGAATAAAACGGTGGAATCAGTTATGCCGGTCCCGGTGTCATTGCCGCTATTACCCAGCAGGAAATAGGATAAGACCAGCAGCAGTATCCCGGAAACTGCAATGAGCAACCAACCCCTGAAGCCAATAACAGGTTTGAAAACCAGGGGCCTTTTAATGGTGGCCACCTCGATCCTGTTCATGATCCTTTCCGTCAAACCCTTATCCGGAAACTCAAAACCAGCGGACCGGATGATCTTCCCCAGTTTATCTGCTGAATCTGCTGTGGATTTCATATTATTGGACATTTATTGAATAAAGGGCAACACTGTCTGAGATTTGATCGACATACTCCTGTAATTTCTTCCTTGCCCGGAAGAGTTTCACTTTTATATTGGCTTTTGACAGCCCCGTGATTTCATGAATTTCATCAATCCCTGATTCGTTCAGATAATGCAGGGTAATAATGGTCCTGTCCTCATCCGGTAATAATGCCAGTATTTTCCGGATAAAGTCCCCGGCTTCTTCTTCCGTAAAACCGTATAACAGACTGTCAGCCTGGCTGGTATCTTCATGCAACAATGTTCGCCTATCCACTTCCATCATGGCAGGTTTCTTTTTCCGGCCGCGGGTAATGGATGTATTGTATACAATACGGTATAGCCAGGTTGAGAATTTGGATTGCCGGCGGAATTCCGCAAGGTGCTCATAAGCCTTGACAAAAGCATCCTGAACGGTTTCTTCGGCATCTTCACGGTTGCCCAGGATACGGAATGCCAGGGTAAAAGCCATGGTCTTGTACCGGTCCACCAGGTGTGCGAAAAGCATTTTGTTTCCCGCTATTACCTGAACAATGATGTCTGCATCGGCCAGTTTGTCCATATATAAGGTATGACGCCTTGATGAAAGATATGGTTACAAAATCACCATAAAAAAATCAGGCCTGATTTGTAACCTGTACTTAAAACCGGGCGTCAAAATTTCGTCAACAAATGTATAACTAAAAAATCAAAACCATGAGCGAAGAGACTGTAGGTATAGTATTTTTTATTGTAACCGGTGCCGTGATTTTTGGCACGCTGTATGTATATTATACAACCCGCAACCGCGAGAGGATGGCCCTCATTGAAAAGAACGCCGATCCTTCTATTTTAAAATCAGAATCCAATGGCAGTTTCAGGCTTTTTCCCATCAAACTGGGGATGTTACTGATGGGTATAGGCCTGGGTATCCTGATGGGAAGCATCCTGGAAGCGACCACCGTCCTGCAGGAAGAGGTTGCCTTTTTCTCCATGATCTTTCTTTTTGGCGGAGCAGGATTGTTTGCTTCCTATTTTGTAGGCAGAAAATTGCATAAATAACCGGTAGGGGCGATCCTTGTGATCGCCCTTTCAGAAATTCGGCAACCAGCCAATGGCAAAGGTAATACATAGATACCCTATCTATTGCCCCTGGCTTTAGCCAGGGTAAGGTAAGGCAGGGAAGGGAAAGAAAGATAAAATCGCCTATCTTTGTGCTGTAAAAACAAAGAAAATCTTTCCTGCAATGAATCATAAGCTGAGGTTCTTTTTTGATCTGAAGGAGGTATTGCACAACTGGGGTTTGTCAGTCCCGCTGTCCAATACGTTGAATATGGTCATCGGGATTTTGGTCATCCTCCTCCTTGCATACCTTTCGGATATCATCACCAAACGCATTATCATGATGATGATAAAACGAGTGGTGGCCAGAACCAGGACTGTTTGGGATGATATACTGCTGGAAAAAAGAGTATTCAGCCGTTTGTCACATCTTGCGCCCGCCATCGTATTATGGTATTCAGCCGAACATGTTTTTGCAGGCTATGAAAAAACAGGCAACCTTATTCAGGTATTACTGACCATCTGCATGATCATCGTTTCGGCAATGGTAGTGAGTTCCTTCCTCAAAGGGCTGGACGATATCTATAAGACATTCCCCGTTTCAGCGGGAAAATCCATTAAGAG
Source organism: uncultured Bacteroidales bacterium (assembly GCA_964456825.1). Classification (GTDB taxonomy): domain Bacteria; phylum Bacteroidota; class Bacteroidia; order Bacteroidales; family UBA10428; genus UBA5072. The sequence goes on along the minus strand of CAYWCR010000028.1, from coordinate 20,822 downwards.
TTATATCCAGATCATTACCCTGATCGTATACAGCATTGCAGTTATTCTGATCATTTCCGTGATCACCGGCTCGTCACCGAAAGCATTGCTGACGGGACTGGGAGCTGCGACGGCTGTACTGATGCTGATATTCAGGGATTCCATAGTAGGTTTTGTGGCCGGGATCCAGCTTTCTGCCAATGATATGCTCAGGATAGGGGACCGGATAACACTCCCGGAAAGCAATACCGACGGGAATGTGATTGAAATATCACTCACCACGGTGAAAGTCATGAATTTTGACAACACGGTAAGCACAATACCCCCCTATAGACTTATTTCTGAAACCTTCATCAACTGGCGCACCATGGTTGAATCAGGTGGCCGCCGGTTCAGCAAATACATCAATATTGATGTCCGCACCGTTAAGTTCTGTGATCCTGAACTGATGGGCAGGCTCAGGAAATTCCCGTACCTGGATACCTATATTGAAGGACTGCAGCAGCAGGCAGAAAAAGAAGGACAGGATGGGCTAAAAGTTACGAATATCCTGCTCTTCAGGAAATACATGGAAGCTTTGTTGCAGCATCATCCCCTTATCCGGAAGGATATGACCATTGCCGTCTTTCAGCAGCAACCCGGGGAATTCGGTATCCCTGTCGAATTGCTTGCCTATTGCAGTGAAATTGACTGGAAAGTTTATGTTGATATGCAGGGTGAAATACTGGATCACCTCTATGCAGTGATCCATGAGTTTGAGCTGAAAATATTCCAGCGGCCTACAGGCGATGACTTCATCAAGTGACAAGTGACAAGCCTGCCGGCCGGCAGGCTTGTCACTTGTCACTTCTTCAGATTGCCGTCCCCCCTCTTTCCCCTGTCCTGATCCGGATACAATCTTCAAGCGGCGTGATAAAGATCTTTCCGTCGCCTACCTCCCCTTTTGAATTGGTGCGGGCTGACTTGATGATGGTATTTACCGTAATATCCACAAAGCTGTCGTTGACCGCTATTTCAAGACGGGACTTTGGGATCAGGTTGGGAATGACCCGGCTTCCCCTGTATATTTCTTCTCCGATCTGTTGCCCGTGACCTGATACCCTGCTTACCGTGATGCGGGTAATGTCAGCTTCGATGAGGGCTTCACGCACCTGATCAAGCTTGTTCTCGCGTATGATGGCTGTTATAAGTTTCATAGATATGGATTTTAGTGTTTTAACTCTGTATTACCTTGGATTCAACATGCCGTATCCTTGTTCCCCGTGATAGGTGTAGTCCAGACCCTGCATTTCAGCTGCTGTGGAAGCCCTGAATCCGATAACCTTGTTGACCACCCATACCAGAATAAGGGTGACAATGGCTGAATACGCGATGGCTATGCCAACCGCGGTTAACTGGACACCCAGCTGCTGCCACATCGACCATGAGCCGCCTGCTGCTTCAGCAGCTGCCTGCATCCAGCTTTTGCGGATGAAAAATACCAGTAGCAGTGATCCGGTGATGCCCCCGATACCATGTATCCCGAAAGCGTCAAGACTGTCATCATATCCTAATTTATTTTTTGCGGTAATGGCCAGGTAACATATCAGCGATGCGCCAAAGCCAAGCAGGATAGCACCCCAGGGCTGAACAACACCTGCAGCCGGAGTTACAGCAACAAGTCCTGCCAGAATACCACTGGCAAATCCCAGTGCAGTCGACTTACCCTGATGAATAGCTTCGATGATGATCCACGTGAGGGCTCCTGAAGCGGCTGCAACCTGCGTAGCCGTTAATGCCTGCGCGGTAAGCAAACCACTGCTGACGCTGCTGCCGGCGTTGAAGCCAAACCATCCTACCCAAAGCAAACCGGCTCCGATCATAGTCATCACAAGGTTACTGGGCGCCACGGCCGTTTTTGGATGGCCTCTCCGGGCTCCCAGGTACAAAGCTGCAATCAGGCCGCTGACACCGGAAGCGATATGAACCACCGTTCCTCCTGCAAAATCAATAGCTCCCATGGCTCCCATGTTGAATAGAAATCCGTCGCTTGCCCATACCCAGTGGCAGAGTGGATTATAGACAAGCAAACCCCAGAGGGCAATGAATGCAATGTAGCCTTTGAATGAAACCCTTTCAGCTATCGCCCCTGCAATGAGCGCCGGGGTGATGATGGCAAACTTCCCCTGGAACATAGAAAAGACATATTCTGGAATTCCGGAAGGGGTGATCGTTTCATCAATGCCCCTGAGCAAAAAATAGTCTTTGTTCCACCCAAACCATCCCCCCAGGATGTTGCTACCGAAACTCATGGCGTAACCGACAAGAACCCAGAGTATGGCCATTATCCCCATAGCGACAAAACTATGCATCATGGTTCCCAGAACATTTTTGGTTCTTACGAGTCCGCCATAAAACATGGCCAGTCCGGGGACCATCAGCAGCACCAGGGTGGTGGAAGTCAGCATCCAGGCTGTTATGCCTGTGTCAACCGGAGTCCCGTCCGATCCAAATGCCGGTATAGCCGAAATTGCAGCAAGAATACCGGTCACCAGTAAGATTCTTTTTTTAATTCTCATACGCGTGGTTTTATTAATTCAGATTAATCAGTTGTTAAATTCCGGGTCAAAAATATAAAAAAAGGGGGTATAAACAAAATAAAATGTATAAAAATTATTTATAATACATAAAAATATGGGGTATATAACATAATTAATATATAAAAATATAAATAAACATTATATATATGGGGTATAAATACAAAATATATGTATTTAGAAACGCGACAAATAAAATAGTGGAAATAGGATTACCATGACTGCCTGGATTTACCTGCATGTTTAAAGGATGGTTTGCTTCCCGTCAACCGGAAGCATGGTTCGCTATGGCGCTCCTGTCAGGCACGCCCCGAATACAGAAAAGTGTTACCGATTACTGATTACCGACTTACCGGTTACTGATTACCCTCAACCCTTGCCCGCCTGTTTTCTTTTATGTTCATCCAGTAATATTTTCCGCAAACGAATACTGGCAGGGGTTACTTCAACATATTCATCTTCCTGGATGTACTCCAGTGACTCTTCAAGGCTGAATCGTATGGGGGGAGCCAGCTTAACCTTTTCATCCGAACCCGATGCCCGCATATTGGTAAGCTTTTTGGCACGGGTAACATTCAGTACAAGGTCTCCGGGACGGCTGTTCTCACCGACGACCTGGCCGGCATATACATCTTCCATGGGGTTTACGAAAAAGACACCGCGGTCTTTGAGCTTATCCAACGCATAGGCAAATACAGTACCTGTTTCCATGGCAATGAGTGAACCGTTGGTACGTTTTTCTATGTTTCCTTTCATGGGCTCGAAACCTTTAAAACGGTGTGACATAACAGCCTCTCCTGTCGTTGCCGTAAGCAGGTTGGTACGCAATCCTATAATACCCCGCGAGGGTATTTCGAACTCTAGATGGATCCGGTCACTCCTTCGCTCCATCACCAGCATCTGCCCCCGCCGGGCTGATATCATCTCAATGGCTTTGCCTGAAAACTCTTCCGGAAGATCAACAAAAAGAACTTCCATGGGTTCACATTTTTCACCGGCTATGGTCTTGATGATGACATGAGGCTGCCCAACCTGCATTTCATATCCTTCACGGCGCATGGTCTCGATCAGAATGGACAGATGCAGCACCCCCCTGCCATAAACAATAAAGGAATCAGCGGAATCGGCAGGCTCTGCCCGCAAGGCCAGGTTCTTTTCCAGCTCCCTGTCGAGCCTTTCCTTTAGGTGTCTCGATGTTACGTATTTACCTTCTTTGCCATAGAATGGGGAATTATTGATGGTAAACAGCATGCTCATGGTGGGTTCGTCCACGGAAATGGCCTCGAGGGGTTCGGGATTTTCAATATCGCCAATGGTATCACCGATGGTAAAATCTTCGATACCGACCAGGGCGCATATATCTCCGCAGGTGACCTTCTCCACATTTTTGCGCGAAAGTCCTTCGTAAACTGATAATTCCTTGATGCGGGTCCGGATCACTGTGCCGTCCTGCTTCATCAGCGAAACGGGCATATTGGCAATAAGCTCACCCCTGTGCAAACGGCCGAGGGCGATCCTGCCAACGTAACTGGAATAATCGAGGTTCGAGATCAGCATCTGGGGAGTCCCTTTCAGCACTTTTGGTGCCGGAATATACTTGATGATGCCATCCAGCAGCGCAGTAATATCCGTTGTCTGCTTCCGGTGATCCGGTGACATCCATCCCTGCTTTGCCGATCCGTAGAAGGTAGGAAAATCAAGCTGATACTCGCTGGCGCTGAGGTTATACATCAGGTCGAAAACCTGTTCATGCACCTCCTCAGGCCTGCAATTGGGTTTATCCACTTTATTGATCACCACAATGGGCTTTAATCCCATGCGCAATGCTTTTTCCAGTACAAAACGCGTCTGCGGCATAGTCCCTTCAAAGGCATCCACCAGCAGCAACGCTCCGTCGGCCATATTCAGCACCCGCTCCACCTCACCGCCGAAATCGGCATGGCCCGGTGTATCGATGATGTTAATTTTGACATTTTTATATACAACAGACACATTCTTGGCCAGGATGGTGATCCCTCTCTCCCTTTCCAGCTCGTTGCTGTCCATGATCAACTCACCCGGACGTTCATAATCCTTGAAAAGCTTTGTCTGAAACAATATTTTATCCACCAGCGTCGTCTTCCCGTGATCAACATGGGCAATAATTGCCACATTCCGTATTTCCCGCATCGTATTATTTTAATGGGGTGCAAAGGTAAGGAAAAAATCGATTTTATCGATAGGAACGATACTTCTAACTTCTAGCTTCTAACTTCTAACTTCTAACTTCTAACTTCTTCCCTTCACAATAAAAAGATATTATTCTTCCTGCATTGCTCAATCAACGCCTTAGGCCATATGCAAGCCTGTACTTCACCAATGTGGGCTTTCTGAAGAAAGAACATGCAGATCCTCGATTGCCCTATTCCCCCGCCGATGGATAAAGGCAGTTCATTATTGATCAGCCGTTTGTGAAACAGCAGTTTTTTCCTGTCGGTGGTGCCTGTAATCTCAAGCTGTTCCAACAGAGAGTCCTTATCAACACGAATGCCCATGGAGGATACTTCAAAGACACTTTCCAGCACCGGGTTCCATAAAATAATATCTCCGTTCAGTCCCTTATACCCTTTGGTGGTGTGCGTGGTCCAGTCATCATAGTCGGGAGCTCTCCCGTCATGCGGCTTCCCGTCGGCCAGAATACCTCCGATGCCGATGACAAAAATAGCCCCGTGTTTCCTGGCAGCCTCCGCTTCCCTTTCCCGGGGATCCAGTTTGGGATATTGCTTCTGGAGCTCTTCAGCATGCAGGAAAGTAATATCATGCGGCAATACCGGCCGGAGGTTGCCGTAATTTTCGTGTACCATATATTCAGTGCGTTTAAGCACTTCGTATATCTTCCGGACAATATATTTGAGAAAATCCAGGTTCCTTTCCTTCCGGCTGATCACCCGCTCCCAGTCCCACTGGTCAACATACAGCGAATGTATATTGCTCAGTTCCTCATCAGGCCTGATGGCATTCATATCGGTATAGATCCCGTACCCCTTTGAAATATTATAATCAGCCAGCGCCATGCGTTTCCATTTGGCCAGCGAATTGACAACTTCAGCCGTGGCGTTGTGCATATCTTTTATCGAAAAGGACACTTTATGCTCTGTGCCGTTAAGGTCATCATTGATGCCGGTTCCTTTCAGCACCACCAGCGGGGCCGTGACCCTTCTCAGGTTGAGTTCGGCTGAAAGCTGCTGCTGAAAGGTATCCTTTACCAGTTTAATGGCCTTTTCCGTCTGGTTGAGATCAAGCAGGCTTTTGTACTTTTTCGGGATGATCAACGACTTGGTCATGGGATTATGTTTTACTTTAATATAAAAAATCCGGCACTAAAAGTATAAAGTTAAATGAGAATTGCAAAATTATGCTGAAGGAGTAAAAAATCGCTGCCTGACAGCTTCATACAGGATGACAGATGCCGCAACGCTTACGTTCAGGGATTGTATGGTCCCGTACAATGGTATTTTTACATGGACCTCCGACAATTGCAGCAGGTTTTTTTCAATTCCCGTATCTTCAGCCCCGACAATAATAGCCGTTGGCCTTGTGAAATCTGCCTCGTAAAGGGGCTTATCAGCTTTTTCCGTAGCGGCAATAACCTGCAGTCCGCTGTTTTTTAAAAAGGTGACTGTTTTTGACAGGTTTTCTGTACGGCAAACCGGCAGGGAATGCAATGCCCCTGATGAGGTTTTCACTGCATCGGCATTGATCTGGGCTGAATCGGCAGTGGGAATAACTATGGCATGGACTCCTGCACCCTCAGCCGTGCGCGCTATAGCCCCCATGTTCCTCACGTCGGTGATGCGGTCGAGGACCAGGATCAGCGGTAATTTACCGGCCTCAAACAGCCCGGGCACGATCTTTTCAATATCATTGTATTCAATCTCGGCAACCAGTGCAAGGATTCCCTGATGGTTTTTATGGCATAAACGGTTTATCTTTTCAACCGGCACAAACTGGAATGGGATTCTCTTCTCCCTCATTTCATTGATCAGACCCGGAATAGATTCGCTCTTAAGACCTTTTCTCAGGAACACTTTTTCGAGCTCTTTACCTGACCGTAAGGCCTCTATTACAGGATGAAAACCAAAAATGGTTGTTGTCGTTGATTTCACGCGGTTGATTTTATTCAAGCATAAATACAGAGCCCTTGCGCCAGGTATCAATTGCCTGCCGCCAGTATCCGTCATAACTTTCCGAACGCTGCAATATGAAATTGGCCTCCGTATAGGGAGAAGACTTGTATTCAAAAGTAAAGGTCAGCGTATTGGCAAAACTGTTTTTATAATAGATCCATTGTTCTGCTCCGGGTGTCCGGGCAACCGCCTGGGGTGGCCCGTAGATGACGTAGATCATGCCGCGGTCGGTCTTCCATCCTGGCTTGAAGGTCGTGAAATAATAGTTGGCAAAATACACGCGGTTATAATAGACACGGATGAGTTCACGGGCACGGTCCATGTTATTTTCTGTAAGCCCCAGCCAGAAATTGTCAACGGCCAGTTTCGGATTATCTGCCTTTTTTATTTCATCATATTCCACCGATGAGGTCAGGTAGGCCAGAGGCTCGATCATTTGACGGGGTTGTCTGATGCGCGGAAAATCAGGACCGAAATTCAGGACGGTCAAACCCTCCCGGAGGGTTGTGTCAAAACGGAAATGAAATATGCCTTCATAACCCAGACCATAGGGAGTACTTTTTTGATAGTTCAGGGTCCACAGGCTGTCAGGTGTTTCCATAAATTCCCGCTCCCGGGTGAGGGAAAATGACGGCCGGGGCAAAGGGCTCTCCTGTCCGTAATAGGAAACAAATACCCGGCTGAAAGTATCGATACGGTGCTCTATTCTGAAGGGAGCATCTCCTGTAACAAAGGGTTCAAAATAAGGCAGGTTTTGCGAAAAATCCGTCACCAGATAGTTCGGCAGGGAAAACCGTGAGGTTTTATCTACCATCTCAAAGGTAATGTTTTCATCATTCCTGGTCCGGTCAACGGCATTGATCCGTAATTCATAGACCTTATCCATTATGGCTTTAAGCGGTATCTGCGTGATGAATCTTTTGTCTGCATTATCTTTTCTGATAACATAATCATAGGTTCCCGAATCAGCCAGAACTGCAAATGACGGATCGGTAATGTCGGTCATCTGAAAATTGATCCTTAATCTTGCTATCAGGTTCCGGTCTGCATTGGCATCGCTGTATAGCAGTTCCACCGGAAAGACCTTGACCATCAGTAAGGATGAATTATCGGAATTATGGTATACGGTATAGGATGGATGCAGCTTGGTACTGGCAGGATTATACATACCCGATTTTGATCCGGTCTGCGGCCTTACTATATTGGTCTTTGGGGCTGAGCAACCCAGCAATGCCAATAATGTCATCAGGCTAAGGAATAAATTCCGGATCATGGTTTGAGACTCTCTTAAGTAAACGGCCAAAGTTATTTAATTTCTTTTATTTTTAAGCGTATCAAGCTCACTATGCAGTCTTTCCCACCTGGAAAGCAATTCTTCCAGCTCATGTTGAAACTGCTGGTACTTCCGGTAGAAATCCGGATCATTGAGCTGTTCTTCCGAGCCGGATGGATTGGCAACTACCGATTCAAACCTGGCAATATGCTTTTCAACCTCTCCGATTCTTATTTCTGTTTTCCCGATCTGGCTGGTTATTTTTCGCAGTTCTTTTTCATATTCTTTCTTTTCCAGGAAAGCGATCTTGCTGATTGATTCCTCCTTTACCGGGCCGGTTGGTTTTTCCTGGTTCTTCCTTTCCAGTTCTTTCAGTGATGCTATCTTTTTCCGTTGCAGGAAATCATATATGCCTCCCAGATGTTCCCTGATATGATGGTTGCTGAATTCATAGACTTTTGTTACCAGTCCGTCAAGGAATTCACGGTCATGCGATACGATCACCAGCGTACCATCATATTTTAAAAGGGCCTGCTTCAGAATGTCTTTCGATCGCATGTCAAGGTGATTGGTGGGTTCATCCAGCACCAGAAAATTATAGGTTTCAAGCAACAGACGGGCCATGGCCAAACGTGAACGCTCTCCTCCGGAAAGCACCCTGACCTTTTTATCACTATCTTCCCCGCTGAAAAGAAAAGCTCCGAGGAGGTCTCTCAGTCTTGCCCGGACATCTCCCACCGCTACCTCATCGAGGGTTTCCAGCACCGTTTTGTTATTGTCAAGCAATTCATCCTGGTTCTGTGCAAAGTAACCCGTATGCACATTATGTCCGGTCCTGATCTCCCCTTCATAGTCAAGCTCCCCGGCTATTATTTTGGATAGCGTGGTTTTTCCCTCACCATTGCGGCCAACGAAGGCAACCCTGTCGCCACGGTGCAGTTTGAGATCGATATTTTTTAAGACCTCATGCATCCCATAGCTTTTTGACAGGTTCATCGCTTCAAATACGATGGTCCCTGACCTGGGAGCCGGCGGGAATTGGATACGCATGGCAGCTGTATCCTCTTCATCGACTTCAATGATATCCATCTTCTCCAGCATTTTAATGCGCGACTGCACCTGCACGGCCTTGGTGTTTTTATACCGGAACCTTTCAATGAACTCGCGCGTGTCGCCGATCATTTTCTGCTGATTCCTGTATGCCGCCATTTGCTGTTCCCTTCTTTCCCTGCGGAGGGTCACAAATTGCGAGTAAGGTACGCGGTAATCATACAAATGTCCGAGGGATATTTCAACGGTGCGGGTGGTCACTGTATCAAGAAATGCACGGTCATGCGATATCAGAACAACGGCCCCGTGATAATTCTTCAGGAATTCTTCCAGCCATTGGATGGAGTCAATATCAAGGTGGTTGGTCGGCTCGTCCAGCAAAATGACATCAGGAGATCTCAGCAAAATCTTTGCCAGCTCAATACGCATTCGCCATCCGCCGCTGAACTCCCGCGTAGGTCGGGTAAAATCATCGCGCCTGAACCCTAGTCCCATCAATACCTGCTCTATTTTCTGGTCACGGCTGCCATCATCCAGCATATGAAAACGTTCATTCTTCTCAGCCAACTGGCCCAGATAATCCATGTATTCCTCAGTATCAGGGTCGGCTGACGACTCGATGATGCGGGTGAGCCCTTCAATTTCCCTTTCAAGGATGTTGATCTCGTCAAACGCACCCGAAGCCTCATCGATAAGCGTTTTGTTGTCGGCCACTATCATCTGCTGAGGCAGATAGCCGAGCCTGATCCCTTTTGGTATGACAACCTGGCCTTCATCGTAGGATTGCTGCCCCATGACGATCTTTAACAAAGTGGTCTTCCCGGCGCCATTGCGGCCAACAAGGCCGATCTTATCCTTCGGATTCACGAGAAAGGAGATTTCACGGAACAGGTATTGCCCGCCAAACATAACACTCAGTCCGCTAAAAGAGATCATCTGAAAAGCTGGTATATTTGCCTGCAAAAATAGACGAAAAAATAAAAGCTTATATTATATTTAGGTTTATCAATACTTTTAATGAGGCTCGGTTTTCAGGAGTTTACTAGCGATCTGAAAACCGAAAGCCGAATTATCCCGATAGCGAAGCGTGTCGGGATCGGTTCAATTCCCCGCTGCTTGCGGCGGAGCAGTTTATTTGACAAGACTATGGATTGACAGTAATTTAGTTGAAACTATATTATAAAGGATGATAAAAAGAACATTTAAAAGGAATGCCCATAATCCGGTTTTTAAAATGATGGCAGGTGCGGGGAGAGCAATGAACCGGCTATACGAGAACCGGAATCATGATATCCAAAGTAACGGCGAGCTGACGGTACTGAAAAAACTTGCCGCTTTCAATCCTCAGGTAATCATGGATGGCGGTGCAAATATCGGAGACTATTCCCAATGGGCCGCCCGTCTTGTTAAGAACTGCCTGATCTATGCCTTTGAACCGGTGAAAAGTACCTTTGACCTTATGACATCAAACCTGAAAGATCAGAAAAATATAATACCGGTCAACAAAGGATTTTACAGCGAGAATGGTATCCGTAAAATCAATTTGTTCCCTTCCCATACACACTCTTCCCTGTATGATATAGAGGGTTTATCCTACCATCCGGTCAATACGATCGACATTGAACTGATTACCGGGGATAGTTTTCTGAGAGCGCAGGGTATAGATCATGTCGACTTGCTGAAACTTGATCTGGAAGGCGCTGAATATGATGCCCTGGCGGGATTTGAAAATGCGCTGAAAAAGGGCAAAATAAATATGGTGCAGTTTGAATTCGGATACATCAATATTACCACAAGGAAACTGTTGATCGATTTTTATAAATTCTTTGAGTCCCTTGGGTATTCGGTGGGTAAAGTTTTCCCAAAGACGGTGGAATTCAGAAAATACGAATTCAAATACGAGGATTTTCTGGGTCCTAATTATGTCGCCGTAAAAAAGTCAGAAACCGGATTGATCGAAAAACT